>NZ_LKIR01000135.1:44014-106206 GCF_001462205.1 Haloparvum sedimenti | reverse complement strand
CGACAACATCGTCGGCGTCGTCAACGTCCGCGACCTCGTGCGCGAACTGCGCTACTCGGAGGGTGAACCCTCCCTCGAACGCGTCGTCAAGCCGACGCTGCACGTCCCCGAGTCGAAGAACGCCGACGAGCTGCTCCAGGAGATGCAGGACAACCGGCTCCAGATGGTGATCGTCATCGACGAGTTCGGCACCACCGAGGGAATCATCACGCTGGAGGACATGGTCGAGGAGATCGTCGGCGACATCCTGGAGGGCGACGAGCCCGAGCCGGTGGAGTTCCTCGACGACAACACCGCGGTCGTGCAGGGCGAGGTGAACATCGACGAGGTCAACGAGTTCCTGAACATCGACCTCCCGGAGGGGCAGGAGTTCGAGACGCTCGCCGGCTTCGTGTTCAACCGCGCCGGTCGCCTCGTCGAGGAGGGCGAGGAGATCGAGTACGACGGCGTGAAGATCCGGATCGAGCGGGTCGACAACACCCGGATCATGCGGGCCCGCGTCACCGTCACCGACGAGTATCGGCGCGAGGACGGGGACGAAAGAAGCGACGAGGAGAACGAAGCGCTCGACGCCGGGGAGTAGCTGCGTCAGCGCGGTCGGTCAGGACGAGGGCGCGCCGCACCCACAATTTCCGTCCCGGCAGGTCCGCACCCACCTTATCCGAACAGCGCCGAGACGATCCAGTAGACTGAGAACCCGAGTCCCAGCGCCAGCACCAGCGAGCCGACCCACGCGAGCACGGTGTAGAGCATCTTTTGCCGGCTGACGCCCGCGTCGCCCGCCGCGAACCCGGAGCCGACGATGGCGGAGACGATGATCTCGTTGAACGAGACGGGGATGCCGAACGCGACCGCCGCCTGGGCGATGGCGAAGGAGGGGATCAGCGCGGCGATGGAGCGGCGCGGGCCCATTGAGGCGTAGTCCTGCGAGATGGCCTTGATCATCCGTGGCGCGCCGGTCCACGAGCCGACGAGCAGGCCGAACCCGCCGCCGACCAGCACCGCCCATAGCGGCACCGACACCTCGCTGAGCAGGGGGACGAGCGGGCCGATGGCGAGCCCAACCTGCGACCCGCCGGCGGAGAAGGCGACGAGCCCCCCCAGCGCCAACAGGAAGCGGCGCTGGGCGCCCGCGCGGTCGCGCCCGAGGTCCGCGAACACGGCCACCGCCACGAGCGCGGCGACCGCGGCCGACACGACGACGGTCCCGACCGCGAACCCGGCGACATCCGGGATCCCGACCGTTTCGAGGCCGAGACTCCCGCCGATCGTCCCGGCGATCGAGCCCGCCTCGCCCTCGGGTCCGAGCGCCGCGAACCCGACGTTAGCGACGATGACCCCGACAGCGCCGGCCAGGGCCGCGGTGAGCCCGCGCTCCGGGAACCGGTCGCCGATGAGCGCGCGGGCGGTGAGGAACGCGACGCCGCCGCCGACGAACGGCGTCAGCACCCACAGCGTGAGGATCTCGCCGTACTTTGCCCACGCCGGGTCGCCGCCCATCGCCAGCCCGACGCCGACGACGGCCCCGGTGACGGTGAACGCGGTCGCGATGGGGTAGCCCGCGAAGACGCCGACCGCGACGAGCGCCGCGGCCGTGACGAGCGCGACGATGGCCGCGCCGGCGGTGAGCGTGACGCCGCCGATAAGCTCGGTCCCGACCGCCTCGGTGACGTTTGCGCCCTGCAGCACCGCGCCGAAGAAACCGAGGACGCCGACCACGAGGCCGGCCCGCATTACCGAGATGGCGTTGGCGCCGACCGCGGGCGCGAACGGGGTCGACCCCGAGGATCCGGCGCCGATCGACCACGCCATAAAGAGGCTGGCCGCGCCCGCCACGAGAAAGGTGACGGCGGTTTCGAGCGCCATCTACCGTTTCCCGTCCTCGTAGCCTTCTCGGAGTCCCAGCACCGTCCGCCGGACGAGGAGGTATCCGAAGAGGAAGAATCCGACGAGCACGGCGATCAGGCCGAGGTAGATGGGGTCCTGCAACGGCATACGCCGCGGTAACCGGGGCACCGGGTTAGGCGTTTCGGCGAGCTGCGACGAACCGCTGCGCCGTTCGGTTGCTAAAACGGCCGTTTGTGCTTAGACCACCTATATACTGTCAACCGGTCTAGTTGAGGATGCGGCATCGGTGTCGGCTCGCCCACCGCCGACCCGACCGCGAGACCGTCCGGCCGCTGCCAGCACCGTCGCCGACCCACCCACATCGCGACGCCCACCGTCGCGACGCCCCCCACGTCGCGTCCCCACCCGCCGGACGGACCGTTTCGCCCCGCTTCGGCCCTCCACTCGCCGACGCCGTGGACAGTCCACCGGTGCCGGTGTCTTCTTCCGACCCCGCGTCAGTCGGAGCGTCGCGGCTCGACACGAAAGCGCTCGAACGTCTCACCCTGCGGCGTCACGAGCCGTCCGTCGAGCCCGTCACCGTCGGGAACGAGTTCGGCGTGTGCCGCCCTGTTCCCGCGCGGCTGCGTGTGGCTGCCGGGGTTGAGGAGCGTGACCGCGCCGGTCGCGTCGACGGTGGGCCTGTGGCTGTGCCCGAACACGACCGCGTCCGCGTCGCGCTCGCGCCCGAACAGCGCCAGCGCGGTCGTCCCGCCGCGGCGCGTGTGCGTCACGGCGAACCGGACGCCCGCGTACTCGACGACGCGCTCGGCCGGGAGGCGGTCGCGGACCGCGGCCGTCGCGTTGTTGCCGGTCACCGCACGGAGCGTCTCGGCCGCCTCGTAGAAGGCGTCGAGCGCCGATTCGGTGTAGAAGTCGCCGGCGTGGATCACGAGGTCCGCCTCGCGGACCGCCTCCAGCGTCCGCCCGGTCAGCCGATGGCCCTCCTCGCTGTGCGTGTCCGAGACGACCGTGAGCATGGCCGCGGATTCGCGACCGCCGGCAAAAAGCCCGTCCGTCGCGGGCGGCCTACGCGTCGACGGCCAGCGAGGCCAAAAGCGACTCCAGCTGGACCTGCTCGTTGGCGCCCTCGGAGATCCGGTAGTCGGCCTCGCCGACGCGCTCCATCAGCCGCACCGCCTCGCGCTCGGAGAGGTCGAACTCCCAGACGGAGCGGTGGAGCTGGTCGATCACGTCGCCGCCCGCCATCCCCGTCTCGGTGAGGAGGGTGTCCAGCGTCGCGCGCGCCTTCGAGAAGTCGCCGTTCAGCGCGTCCCGCACCATCGACTCGATCTCCTCGGGCCGGGCGGTCGCGGTGATCGCGTACACCGCCTCCTCGTCGACGACCTCGCCCGTGGTCGCGGCCGCCTGCAGGGAGTTGATCGCCCGGCGCATGTCGCCGTTGGCGGCGTACACGAGGGCGTCGACGCCCTCCTCGGTCACCTCGATCCCCTCGGTCTCCGCGATCTCGCGGACCTGCGCGGCGACCGCCTCGTCCGACAGCGGCGAGAAGCGGAAGACGGCACACCGCGACTGGATGGGGTCGATGATCTTCGAGGAGTAGTTACACGAGAGGATGAACCGCGTGTTGTCGGAGAACTGCTCCATCGTCCGGCGGAGTGCTGACTGGGCGTCGTCGGTGTTGTGGGTCAGGATTCCGTTTGCGAGCATGAAGTTCGGGGTGCTCTCCATGGTGATGTTGTAGGCCTTCCCACGGTGGCTGTGCTCTATCCGGTGAATCCCGACGGTGTCGACCGTCCGTAGACCTCCGTCGGAGACGATGGCGGGGTCGAAATCCTCGCGCGTGTAGTGTTCGTGATGGGGAAGGTCACTGTCTCCCACGACGACGAAGGTGTATTCGTCTCCGTACGTCTCCAGGAACTCCTCTACCTTCTCCACTTGTCCCCATAGTTCTGCGACTCCTTTGACCTCAATCACCGTGTCGTCAACGAGGAAGTCGGGATGGAAAACGGAGTCGGCCAGCTCGAACGACGGTTCATACTCGTACTCGACATCGGCGTCCTGCAACGCCTTCGCGACCTCGTACTCCCAATCGGACCGGACGAGGTGGCCGAGTTCCTCACTGTGCCTGATGTTCCCCCCGGTGGGCTCGTGGCCCTGGAGCGCTTCCGAAACCTTCCTTGCAATCTCCGGGTCCCGCATCGGGTTGTTGTCACCACTGATGTCACAGACCGGATAGTCACAGTTTTCCACGCTCTTTTCGATGACCTTCGTCCGTTCCTCCTCGCTGAGGCTGGCCCACCACTCGGAGGTTGCTTCGCCGATACGCTCCTTGACTGCGTCGGGGTCGGCGTCGACAACCCACTCTTCCCACGATGTCCCACTCCGCATCTCGCTGATAGTCTCGCGGACGCGCTCGACCGTTTCCTCGTCCATCTCCCAGACGAAGTCACCGTGGAACTCCCCGTCGAAGTTCGGGTTATTTTCGCCCGCGAATCGACCATCGGAGAGCTTTTCGACAATCTTCTTCCGTCTCTCGTCCGACCACTCCTTGCCATGCATCGGGTTTCCTTCCCCTTGCATTTCGCGGCTGTGGCCGTCGTTTTTGCAGCCGAGGGAACAGAACCGCCCTGCAGTCCAGTCGCCACAGACCTCACATCGTGACAGACCGGCGTCGTCTCTGAAGTCCGCTATTTCGTCGCCCGGCGACAGCTCGCGGAGCTCCGTTTCGACGAGCCTGCCGTCTTCTCCGACCGTGAAGAACGGATGGGTCGGACTCGCAACGATCGTTCGTCCGTCGATCAGCTCGACCTCGAAAAAGTCCGCAGTTCCGGAGTCGACCAGCTTCCCCTTGTCTGACTGGATCTCGTTCGTCTCGAAGTCGACCGATGGGATCGGTTCGCCGTCTGTCGATACTTCCTCGATCGGTTTCACCTCCGGCGACGAGGGATATCCTGTGACCACCTCCGTTCCTGGTGGCACGCACAGCGAGTCGGCTTCATCAAGGAATATTATCCGGTGGTCGTGTCCCCCGAACGACGACCGCGCGAAGCTCTTGATCCGGTCGCGGACCACGTCGATCCCGCGCTGGTCCGAGGCGTTGAGCTCGAGGAAGTTGCCGCGCCAGTCGTCCTCGCCGTATACCTCGCGGGCGATGGCCGTGGCCGCGGTCGTGTTGTGCATCACGGTCGGGACGCGTCCGGCGACGTAGTTCCGGGTGCCGGGCATCGTCAGGTCGTACACGCGCTCGTCGGCTTCGACGCGCTCCACTGACTCGACGCAGTCGTAGTAGAGGTCGTTGTCCGCGAGGCGGTTCGCCTTATCGACCTGCTCGATGGCGTCGAGCGACAACCGTCGGTTCGCGAGCGAACGGAGACGCTCCGCAACGGAGACGAACCGCGTCAGCGACCGAACCTCCGAGTCGTCGGATCGGAGGAGGTTCGTGAGGTCGGGAGTGGACAGCTCCATGTCCTCGACGATCTCGGCGTAGCTGACTCCGAGCAGGTCGACGGCCTCGCGGAGCCCTTCCTTGACGCGTCCGACCCGCGCCTCCTCGACCGGCCGGCCGATCCGGTCGAGGATCGTGCGGGCTCTGTCGGCACGCGGGGTTCGTCGGCCGTCGCTGTACTCGAGGAGCCGGTCGGTTCGCGCGCCGACGGCCTCCGAGACCTCGTGACGCGTCTCGATGGGGGCCAATTCGGCACGTCCGTCGACCCACGTCGCCGGAACGCTCGCGGTCGCCTCGATCTCCGGCTGGATCTCGTCGAGGCGTTCGAGCGCGAGCTGGGCGTCGTCCATCCGCTCCAGCGCGGCGACGACGGCGCCGTCGAGCGCGCTGCAGTACGCCTCTCGCCCGGGCGAGTCGGGGTCGAGCGACTTCGGGAGGTGCTCGGTGACCGGAACGTCGAACCGGTCACAGAGGTCACGGAGGACCGTCTGCGCCGGGACCGTGTCGAAGTTCGGGTTCGACTCCTTGTCGGCGTGACGCGCCAGTTCATCGGCCTTGTAGTCGACGGCGAACCCGATCTCCTTGCGGAACCTGTCGAGCGCGGTCGCGCCGGAGAGGTAGAGCGCGCGGTACGTGCGTTCCGTTCCGGTCCCGTTGGTCGCGGACTTCGTGAGGTCCTTCTGTCGGGACGGGACCCCGAACGTGGAGAGCAGATACGCGAGCAGGGTCACGTGGTCCTCGTTCTTCTGGGTGAGTTCGACGGTTCCCTGTGCGCCGACGTGTGCCTCGGCGTCGAACATCGCGCGCACGAACGCCGCCCGCGACTGGTCGTCGGCTCGGAGGATGGCGGAGCCGATCCCCCCCTTGCGGCTCGCTCCGGCGAACACGTCGAACACCGACTCCAGATAGTGCGTCAGTGTGCGCGATCCGATCCGGACGAAGGGCACGTCCTGCTGTACGCCGCGCGATGTCTCCACGTCGAAGCAGTCGTGGGCGGCGGCCTCGAACGCGTCGAGGAGCTCCTCGTCGGTGTTGTAGAACTTGATCTTGCCACCCTCGATCCGAGCCTCGCTCACAGCCAGTCCCACGAAGCGAGCCAGTTCCGGCGTGACCTGCGACGGCGGCGTGATGCTCCGGGATCTGTGGCCGTGGACGTTCACGTACTCGATCCGGGTCACGTCCTCCGGGTCGATCGGTCGGTCGGCCACCGCGAGTCGGGCGAGCGTGACGGGAGCGTCGACCCCGAAGTCGGCGGCCGCGTCGTCGGTCAGCGTCACCTCCGTCCGCTCCGGATCCATCGCCTCCATCCACGGAAGTTCGGCCGGCCCGTCGGGCGCCGGGACGCGGCGTGGCCTCGCGATCCGGTCCCCATCGGAGAGGTCACGCGCGGGGATCCAGTCGAACCCCTCGCCATCGACTACTCGGAGCTTATGCTCGGGCGTGACCCGGAAGCTCCCGCCGTCACGCGTCTCGATCTCGACGAGTTCGTCGGCTTCCTTGCCGAATACGTGCGAGGGGGACGCGTACTCGAAGGAGCCGTCGTCGGCCAGCGTCGCGACCGACAGCTCAGAGTCTGCGTCGTCGAAGCCCTCGGTCTCGCCGACGACGTCCTCGACGCGTTCGAGGCCAGCGTCCGTGAGAACCGGCGTGTCGCCAGTCACACACTTCCCAACGCCGGCGGGGCCTGCAAACAGAAGGTGCGGGATGTCCTCCTGCTCGATGTAGCTCTGCAGGCGCTCGACGATCTCCTCCTGTCCGTGGATGTCGTCGAGGGTCTGCGGGCGGTACTTCTCGATCCAGATCTCCCGGCCGGTCGCGGCCGCCGCGTCGTCCTCGTCGCCCTCGGCCTCGCTCATGGTCGGTTGAGGGGACGGTGGGGACATAAACGGTCCGAGACGGCGCCCGCGCGGCCGGGGGCGAGCGCGTCCGCGGGGTCCGTCGCGCGAGGACTGGGCCGGCTCACCAGGGTTCGTTCTTGACGCCGATCTTGAACGCGATCACGTTCGTCGTGACGTGGAGCAGCGGGGTGATCAGCAGGACGGCGGCGATCACGCGCGGCGTGAACGTCGCGAGGAACCACGCGGGGTCGGCGACGAGCGCGCAGGCCATCGCGCCGACGACGAAGTCGAGCTGGTCGAGGCCGGGGAACGCGGCGCCGCGCTCGCGGCCGGAGCGGCGCTTGAGGAACGAGGCGCCGACATCGCCGAGCATGGCGCCGAGCGCCAGCGCGAACCCCGCCGCGAGCGAGAACTCGGGGAGCGCCTCGATGCCGGTCGCGGCGACGACAGGGTCGCGGACGGCGTTGAGCGCGAGCGCGAGCAGGGTGCCCGCGAGCGTCCCCACGGCGGTGCCGCGCCACGTCTTGCCGTCGCCGAGCAGGCGGGCGCCGTTCCACGTCCGGCCGCCGTCGATGGGGCGGCCGCCGCCCGCGAGGACGGCGACGTTGTTCGGCACGTAGGCTGGCAGCATCGCCCAGAAGGCGGTGGCGACGAGGGAGACGACCATACCGGGACCGCACGCCCGGCGGCCGTATATAGCGTGTGGAAGGACGGCGACGAGAGGGCGGAAGCGGCGGCCGGCCGCGGGAGCGTGTGGGCGCCGCTCCGCCGGCGCGGACGGCAACCCTGATTACGCGCCGGCAAAAATTTCGGACCATGATCCCGCCGATCGCGAGCCGGTTCGTCGCGGGCGAGACGCCGGCGGCCGCGCTCGACCACGCGCGCGAGCGCAACGACGAGGGCGTGAAGGTGATCTTGAACCTGCTCGGGGAACACTACGACGACCCGGAGCCGGCCCGCGAGGACGCGGCCGCCTACCGGCAGCTGATCGACGACATCGCCGACACGGAGCTGGACGCCTGCGTCTCGGTGAAGCCCTCCCAGATCGGGCTGGACGTCTCCGCGGACCTGTTCGCGGAGCTGTTCCGGGGGGTCGTCGAGCACGCCCACGAGCGCGACGTGTTCGTCTGGTGCGACATGGAGGACGCGGACACGACCGACGCGACGCTGGACGCGTTCGTGGACGTGGCGACGGACAACCCGTGGACGGTCGGGCAGTGTCTCCAGTCGAACCTCAAGCGCACCCGCGAGGACCTGAAGCAAGTGGTCGACGTGCCGGGGAAGGTCCGGATCGTGAAGGGCGCCTACGACGAGCCCTCGGAGATCGCCTACACCGAGAAGGCGCGCGTCAACGAGGCGTACCGGGGCGACATCGAGTACCTGTTCGAGCACCGCGACCGCGGCGTCGCGGTGGGGAGCCACGACCCGGAGATGGTCTCGCTGGCGCGGCGGCTCGGCGAGGAGCACGGCACGGACTACGAGATACAGATGCTGATGGGCGTCCGCGACGACGCCCAGCGCGACCTCGCGGCGGAGGACGTCGAGGTGTGGCAGTACGCCCCCTACGGTGGGAAGTGGCTCTCGTACTTCTACCGGCGCATCCGCGAGCGCAAGGCGAACCTGCTGTTCGCGGTGCGGGCGGTGCTGGGTCGCTAATCACTCGGACCGCGCGAGGCTCGTGTAGAAGCGCTGATAAGGGGCGGCTACGCATACCCACCAAGTAGATGTCCACGTGGAAACGCGACTTCGCGAGCGGACTCATCGTCCTCGTGCCGCTCATCGTCCTCCTGCTGCTGGTGCAGTGGATCTACCGGCACATCGTGGCGCTCCCGTTCATCGGCGAGTTGGAGCCGGGGTGGCTCCCCACCGGGGTCGAGCCCGTCTACCGCGTCGTCATCGCGATCGTGGTGTTCACGACGCTCGTGCTCGCGGTCGGCTACTTCATGCGGACGACGATGGGCCGCGTCGCGGAGACCAAACTCGATGACGCGATCAACCGGCTCCCCGCGCTCCGCGTGGTGTACAACGCCTCCAAACTCGCCGTCGAGACCGCCCTCTCGGGCACCGACGAACTCCAGACGCCGGTCCACCTCGAAACGTGGGACGGAATCCGCATGACCGCGTTCAAGACGGGCAAGAAAACGACCGACGGGAAGGTCGTGCTGTTCATGCCGACCGCGCCGAACATCACCTCCGGCTACGTGATCGAGGTCGAGCCGGAACGCATCACCGAGACCAATGAGAGCGTCGAGGAGGCGATGACCCGGATCCTTTCGGCCGGCTTCGCGGAGTCGGCCCACCAGATCCCGGTGGAAGAAGAGGGGAGAAACACCGCGGACCGGGACTGAGCGGCGGCGACGGCCGGCCGGGATCCGTCGACGCTCGCGGTCGGTCGTCGGCTATCGGTCGATGCCGCCCTCGCCGCCGATGACGCGCTCGACCTCCGCGGGCGTGACGACGGCCAGGTCGCCGTCGACCGTCCGCTTGAGCGCGGCGGTCGCGGCGGCGTACTCCAGCGCGTCGGCCACGTCGCCGCCGTCGAGCCGGTGAGCGAGGAACCCGGCCACGAAGGCGTCGCCGGTTCCGATGGCGTCGAACGTGTCGGCCTCGAAGACGCCCTGCTCGCGGACCGACCCGTCCGCCAGCGCGAGCGCGCCCTCCGGTCCTCGAGTGACGACGACGGTCTCGAAGCCGAAGTCCGTCGCCAGTCCGTGGGCGATGTCGACCGCGTCGCCCTCGCGGTCGAGCACGCGCCGCGCGTCGCGGACGGGGACGAACAGCGTGTCGATATCCGGGAACAGGGATTCGTAGGCCGACTTCGCCGCCTCGGGGCTCCAGAGCTTCGCCCGGTAGTTCAGGTCGAACGAGCGCGTCACGCCGTGCTCGCCAGCGGTCTCCAGCAGCGACGCTGTCGTCTCGGCCGCCTCGGCCGAGAGCGCGGGCGTGATCCCCGTGGTGTGAAACCGGTCCGCCGACTCGAAGACGCCGGTCGGCAGTTCCCCGGCGGAGACCCCGGTGATCGCGGCGTCCGCGCGGTCGTAGATCACGTTCGTCCCGCGGGGCTCCCCGCCGTGTTCGAGGTAGTAGGTCCCGACGCGGGTTCCCTCGGGGTCAGCCCACGAAACGCCGGTGCGGACGCCGTGGCTGCGGAGTTCGCTCACGATCCGGCGGCCGAGCGGCGAGTCGGGAAGCCGCGAGAGCCACGCCGCGTCGACGCCGAGCCGCGCCGCGCCGACCGCGACGTTGCTCTCGGCGCCGCCCGCCTGCACGCCGAGCTCGCGGGTCGTCTCCAGCCGCTCGCCGCGCGGGGGCGACAGCCGCAACATCGTTTCGCCGAACGTTACGAGGTCGGTCACGCGTACCACTCCATACCGGGCGCTCGGCTGGGTGCACCATAAGCGGGGGGATCCGTAGGAACGAGCGCGGCGCCCTCCTCCGCGCCGCGTCTTTCCGATAACCCTTACTCCGCGCGGCGTCCGGCGTGGCCGGGGTAGTCGCGCTCGAAGCGGTCCTCGATGTCCGTCCGGTCGAACGCGATGACGACCGGCCGGCCGTGCGGGCAGGCGTAGGGGTTCTCGCAGTCGTCGAGTGCCGCGAGCAGGTCGACCACGGAGCCCTCGGTCAGCGACGTGTTGCCCGTCACGGAGGGGTAGCAGGCGAGGTCCGCCAGCAGCTCGTCGACCACGTCCGCGACCGGTTCGTCGCCGTCGGCGGCGTCGCTCACCAGCGATCCGAGCACGTCGCGCACGAGGTCGGGGTCGAGCGTCGCGTCGAACACCGCCGGGACCGCCGACACCGCCACGGCGCGCTCGCCGTCCCGCTCCGCCTCGAAGCCGATCTCGGCGAGGTCGTCGGCGAACTCCGCGAACAGCGCCGCCTCGCGGGCGGTCAGCTCCACCCGAACCGGCTCCGCGAGCGCCTGCGCGGCCGCGCCGTCCGCGAACTCGCGCTGGAGGCGCTCGTAGTTGACGCGCTCGTCGGCCGCGTGCTGGTCGATAAGCACCAGCCCGTCGGGCGCCTCCGCGACGACGTAGGTGTCGTGGAGCTGGCCGAGCACGCGCAGCGACGGGAGGCGCTCGTACTCGCGCTCCGCGGTCGCCTCGTCTCCCCCGAGCGTGCGCTGGCTCCCGGCGTCGGTGACGCGCCGCGAGGATGCGGCGGGCGCGTCGGAGCGGCCGCCGGAGCCGGGGACTGTACCGCGATCGGCGTCTCCGTCGACAGAAGAACTCCCCGCGTCCCCGTCGACAGAAGGACGTCCGGTGTGTGCGTCCGCCTCGGTGTCCGTCTCGGCATCGGTGTCCGTCTCGGCATCGGTGTCCGTCTCGGCATCGGTGTCCGTCCCGGCGTATGCGTCCGACTGCCACGCCCGCGGTGAGGGCCTGTCGCGGTCCGTCCGGCTCGCGTTGTGATCCGGGAGTCCGCCGCCGCTCCCGTCGTCCGAGGCCGCGTCCTCCGCGGACCCCGCAGCCTCGGAGCCGCCGCCGAGCCCCTCGACGGTCCACGCGTCGGCGTCCTCGGGGTCAAGCTCCGTCGCCGTGTCGGCGGTCTCGACCCCGTTTCTGTCCGCGGTCGCGTCCGCGTTTCCGTCGGCAGTCGCGCCCGCGGTCCCGCCCGCATTTCTGTCGTCTGTTCCGCCCGCATTTCCGTCCCCGGTCGCGTCGGTTCCGCTTCGCTCCCCCACGCCGGCCGCGCGCTCGTGGTCGGTTCCGGCGCCGCCGACCGCCTCCGCGTCGGCCGACTCGGGGGAGACGCGCGCCTCGTCGGGGGCCGAGCGTCCGCGGGGTGCGGTCGAGCGGATCAGGCCGTGGTCGAGCAGGGCGTCCTCGACCGCCTCCTCGACCGCCGCGACGACGGCAGCCTCCTCGTCGAAGCGCACCTCCATCTTGCGCGGGTGGACGTTCACGTCGACCGCGTCGGTCGGCACCTCCACGAAGAGGACCGCGAAGGGATAGCGGTCGGGCGCGAGCTGGCCGCCGTAGGCCTCCACGACCGCGTTTCTGAGCCCCCCGGCGGTGACGTAGCGGTCGTTGACGAACGTCGCGAGGTACTCCCGGCCCGCGCGGGTCGTCTCGGGGTGGGAGACGAGGCCGTGGACGCGCCGGACGGGGGTCTCGCCCTCGCTGTCGGGTTCGGCGTCGGTCCCCGGCGTCCACTCCACGTCGACCATCGCCTCCGCGACCTCGCGGCCGTAGACCGCGAGGACGGCCGAGCGGAGGTCGCCGTTCCCCTCGGTCGCGAACACCTCGCGGCCGTCGTGCTCCAGCGAGACCGCCACGTCGGGGTTCGCGAGCGCGTACTGCGTGACCACGGTGTTGACGTGGTCGAACTCGGTCGCGGTCGTCTTCAGGAACTTCCGGCGGGCGGGGGTGTTGTAGAACAGGTCCGCGACCTCGACGGTGGTCCCGGTCGGGCAGCCGGCCGGTTTGACCTCGCCCACGTCGCCGCCCTCGACGGTGATCTCCGCGCCCGCGCCGGCCGCGTCCCGGGGGCGCGAGCGGAGGGTGAGTCGGGAGACCGCGCCGACGGTGTACAGCGCCTCGCCGCGGAAGCCGAGCGTGCCGACGCCGGCGTCGAGGTCCGCGGCGCCGTCGATCTTCGAGGTGGCGTGCTCCGCGACCGCGGCCGCCAGCTGGTCGCGGGGGATGCCGACGCCGTCGTCGCGCACGCGGATCGACTCCGTGCCGCCCGCCTCGACGGCGACCGAGACGCGGTCGGCGTCCGCGTCGAGGCTGTTCTCGACCAGCTCCTTCACCACCGAGGCGGGGCGCTCGACGACCTCGCCGGCCGCGATGCGCTGGACCGCCCGCTCGTCGAGGTGGCGGATCGTCGGGGTCGGGTCCGCGGTCGCGTCCGCCGAGTCGGCGCTCTCCGCGTCGCCGTCCCGTCCCGGGCTCTCTCCGTCCCCGTCCTCGCCCGTGTCGCTCATTACCCCGTGGTGGGCGCGTGCGGTACTTGAAGCCGTTGTCCGGGGCGACGCGGCGTCGGTTGTCCGGCGATGCTCCTCCGGCCTCGCCGGCTCCCGCCGATTTATGCCCTCGCGCGTCCCACCGCCGGATGTGACGGAACTCGCCGACCTGACCGCCGAACTGGTGTCGATCCCCTCTCACGAGGACGAGACGGACGCGGGCGACGCCATCGAGGCGTGGCTCCGCGCGGAGACCGACGCCGCCGTGGAGCGCGACGAGACGGGCAACGTCGTCGCCCGCCGCGGCGCGACCGACGACCCCGACGCCACGACTCTGGCGCTCGTGGGGCACCACGACGTGGTCCCGCCCGCGCCCCGCCAGACGACCGACGACGGGGGGTACGTCGTCGAGGAGCGCGACGGACGGCTCTACGGGCGCGGGACGGCCGACATGAAGGGGGCGGTCGCGGCCTGCATGCTGGCGTTCCGCGACGCCGCGGTACCCGCGGGCGTCGAACTCGTCGTCGCCTCCTTCGTGGGCGAGGAGGTGGGCGGAACCGGCGCCCGCGCCGCCATCGACGCGGGGTTCGCACCGGACTACGCGCTGGTCGCGGAGGGGTCGACGAACTACTCGAAGGCGGGCGTGACGGACGTGGTCGTCGCACACAAGGGCCGGCGGGGGTCGACCGTGCGCGCGACGGGCGAGGCCGCCCACGCCTCCGAGCCGGAGTCGGGCGTCAACGCGGTGTACCGCGCCTGCGACGCAGTCGACGTGATCCGCGACATCCAGTTCCCCGAGGCCGAGGTCTTCGGCGAGACGCTCTCGGGGTCGGTCGCGGTGACGAAAATGGACGGCGGGGACGCGTGGAACGTGATCCCGGACGCCTGCGAGGTGACCGTCGACGAGCGCACCGTGCCGGGCGAGCGCGCCGACCTCGGGCGCGTGGAGGCGCTTCCGGGCGTCGAGTGGGAGGTAGATCAGGACCTCCCGCCGATGGCCTGCGGGGACGACGCCTTCGCCGAGGCGGCGCTCGCGGCCGCCGAGGCCGCCCAGGACGGCGACCCCGAACTGGTGACGAAACCGCACGCGACCGACGCCGGGTGGCTCGCCGAGGTCGGCGTCGAGTGCGTGGTCTGTGGCGCCTCCGAGCCGGGCGAGGCCCACACCGAGACCGAGAGCGTCTCGCTCGACGTGCTCGACCGCTGTTACCGCATCTACCGCGAACTGGCCGAGAACCCTCCGAAGAAAGACTGAACGCGGTCGGATCGGCCGATCGAACCCGGTCCGTGGACCACCGCGGCGCAGTTTTCAGAATCGATACGCGGACGCGCGGAACTTTTAGGACCCACTCACAATTCCGGAGCGACCGGCGACCGAGACGGCCGGCGCGCCGCCGCCGAAGATAATTTCTGAAAATATCTGATTAGATCATCAGAAATGTATCAATACTTTTACATAGACATTTCATTTCAAACCGGTGTTTCTGAAAGTATGGAAGCAATCAGCGCTTACCTGTCCGAGAACCCGAAGATGACCGGCGTCCTGTTCATGACCCTGCTCCTGCTGTCGCAGGCCGCCCCGGCTGCGGCGAACGTCGGGTCCGCAATGCCCGGTCCGTAATCCCAGTTTATTACATCGGAAGGAGTTCGTCGCTCCAGTGTAGCTCGCCGTTGACAAATACTGGAAACACTTCTAATTCTAGCAGTCGCTCTATGTTATCGGATGAGATATCATGGATCGTAACTTCTCCCGGAACCAGACAGTGCTGATCTAATGCGTCAGTACTCAGCGTGAATAACGTCCCGATCCCGAACCCGCCCAGCGGATAGGTCTTGACGGTGAGGTCGTACGTTTCCTGATCCCTCTCACTGAGTTCGAAGATCGACGCGATTCCGCTCCGGCTCTGGCACAACGTCACGCCACCGTCCCCGAGCACGCTGTACTGATGGCCGGTGATCAGGGCGCGCTGGGCGACGTGGAGCGCGGTCCGAAGGTTGAACCCGCCGTTCATCAGCCGAGCGACGATCCGGCCGAGCTCGGTCGCGGGCGCGTTCGCCACGTCTGTCAGCGTCGCGATCCCGCCGCGGCTCCCCGCCTCGATGAGCGCCTGTCCCTGTCTGTAGGACTGACACGCGTTCAGGAGGAAGGAGTCGACCCCGATCTCCAGGGAGGCTTCCGTGAGGTCCAGGAACCCGTTTGCACACTGCATCCCGCGGTCGTCGACGTGCCCGATGTAGTGGAGAAAGTCCACGTCGGACGCGAGCAGCTCCCGCATCTCCGCCCGGGTCAGGTCGTGTGTCACCTCGATGTCGAACTGCAGCATGTCGCGGAGCCCGTACAGGGCCGCCACCTCCCCCTCCTCCCGCATTCGGTCGTCGTTGCAGACGACGCTCACCGAGATCGGCCCCCGTTCGGGCGTGCCGCGGCCGATGCGTCGCCGGTACGCCTCGATGGTCGCCTTGTTGGCGCCGATCGGGATCCCCTCCCCGACCCAGGCGTGCTCGACGGTGTCGACCGGATCGGGCTGGACGAACTGCCCGTCGTCCACGGTGAATCCGGTCCCCCGATCCGTCGCGCCGCGGACGACCGACGCGTCCGTCGGCGACCGAAGGAACTCGGAGCCGTGAGTCGCCTCCGGGCCGGTGTCCGACGGGTCGGCCTCCGGACAGCGGATCAGCGACAGGTCGTCCGCGAGGTACGGCAGGACTGAGACGTTCTCCGCGGTCGGACGCACGTCCGTGGTGAGCGACCACTGCGGGAGGAGCGGCTCCAGGTCCTCGAACGGCACGTCGAGGTACGCCCCCAGCCGCTCGGAAAGCGGCAGGTGGTACAGCCTCGCGTACTCCAGGTCGAGAACGTCGTCCAAGCGGTCCCGCTCGTACAGCTCGACCGGATAGAACCCCTCGGTCCGAACGAGACAGTCGAGATAGAAGGTCCGCCGTAACAGGCGGGAGCACCGCGCCTCGAAGTCGGGGGCCAGCGAGTGGCTCCATCCGTCTCCGCGAAGCTCGGGCGCCGACCCCGGAACGACCGTGGCGTCGAGGTAGTGCGCGATCGAGGCGCTCGCGAAGACGTAGCGATACTCGGGCGGCACGACGATCTCCACCCCGGAATCGGTCTCCTCGACTGAGTCCGGGACCGAAAAGCCGTCGCCGATCTCGATCAGCGGCGGATGGCCTCGCAGGGTCGGAAAGGACCGCTCCGGACTGGTCGTGGCGAGCGACGATCCCAGAAGCGAGACGGCCCGCATCACCGACTCCGGGTCGGACGGCGTGGTGATGGTCCCCGCCGGCTGGTCGTTGAGCGACCGGAATCCCGCGGAGACGACCGTCTCCCCGTCGAACGCGATCCGTGAGCGTTCGTCACCGGAGACGACTGCGAACCCGGAGCGGACGTGCAGGTACGTCTTCGTCGGCGTCGGCGACACTTGCACGTAGTACTCGCCTTCGGGCACCTCGATGTCGGCCCCCTCCGCGACCACCGCCCCCGTGACGTCCCGCACGACCACGTTCGCGACGCGGGGCACCGTGACCGACGACGTCGAGAACCGAACCGCGGCGTCGACCGGGAAGTAGTGGTTCTCCCCGTCGGTGGGGACGGGAGCGACAGGTCGGTCGGTGTAGAGTTCGAACTGCGCGTTCTCGATGTGGTCCGTGACGCGCAGTCCGTTGCCCTCGACGAGCGGGTCGATGTCGATGCTCATTGGGTGGTCACGACGGCGGGGCGTCGACGACCGCAGCCCCACGCCGTCTGTGGATCGGTTGGCTCGCTATTCGCCAATTGCCCGGATAAAGGTTGTGTCGTCGGCGGAGTCACCGGGTCGGACCGAACCGATAAAGAGTCGCCCACCCCTCCGTCCGCTAATGACCACGCTGGGAACGGCGAATGCGGCCCCTGGGGAGACGGACACGGGGCGGCTTGAGGTGGGCGAGACGCGGGACGGGAGCCCGGTGCGGCTCCCGGTCGCAGTGATAAACGGCGCCGCCGACGGGAAGACGCTGTACGTGCAGGCGGTCAGCGACGGCGACGAGCTGAACGGGCTCGGCGTCGTCAACCGGGTCGTCCCGCGGATCGACCCCGCCGAACTGTCCGGGACGGTGCTCGTCGTCGGGATCGTCAACTACCACGCGTTCCAGGTGGCCGAACACCGCAACCCCATCGACGACACGAAGATGAACCGGGCGTACCCCGGCGACGAGAGCGGGACCACCTCGGAGCGCATCGCGGCCGCCACCTTCGAGGCGGCGATGCGCGCGGACCTCATCCTCGACCTCCATCAGGGCTCCACGAGCCGGATGATCGACGAGGTCCGGGTGCGGTGTGGCCCCCGTCACCGCCTCCACGGCGACTGCCTCCGGCTCGCGAAAGTGTTCGGCTGCGGCTACGTCCTCGACCAGAAGGGTCCCGACGGCCAGCTCGCCCGCGCCGGCCCGGACGAGGGCGTCCCGACGATCGACCCCGAGCTCGGCGGCTGCGTGGGGTGGGACGAGGAGTCGATCCGGAAGGGCGTCGAGGGGACGTTCAACGTCCTCCGCTACTACGGGTTCCTCGACGGCGACGTCGAGGTGGAGACGCAGACCCGCTCCCGCGGCTTCGACCAGTACGCCTCCCCCGCCGGCGGGCTCGTGCGGTTCAAACGCGAGATCGGCGCGGAGGTGTCCCGCGGGGAGGACCTCTTCGAGGTGACCGACGTCTTCGGCACGGTGAAGGCGAACGTCACCGCCGACAGCGACGGGATCTTCTGGCGGTCGCGCCGGCTCCCCCAGGTGGCTTCCGGCGAGTACGTCTGCTCGGTCGCCGTCGACGTGGACAGCTACTGATGGCCCGCGAGGACGGACCGATCACGGACGGCCCCACCGCGCTCCGATGCCCCGACTGCGGGGCGACCTACCGCGACCGCTGGCGCTGCACCTGCGGCTCCCCGCTGCGATTCGCCGAGCAGCCGCTGCCGGAGCCGCCGGCCCCGGACCCGGAAGCGTTCGACGCCCGCGAAGGGCTCTGGAGTTTCGACGACTTCCTCCCGGTCGGCGACGACCCGGCCGATCGCGTCACGCTCGGCGAGGGCGCGACGCCGCTCGTGGACGCGGACGCCGGCGGGGGTGCGGACGCGCCCGACTGGGACGCCTCGTTCAAGCTGGAGTACGTCTTCCCGACCGGCTCGTTCAAGGACCGCGGCGCGACGACGACGCTCACCCGAGCCCGAGAACTGGGCGTCGAGCGCGTCGTGGAGGACTCCTCGGGCAACGCGGGCGCCGCGGTCGCGACCTACGCCGCCCGCGCGGGGATCGACGCAGAGGTCTACGTCCCGGCGGGCGTGAAGGAGTCGAAGCTGACGGCCATCCGCCGGACCGGCGCGGAGCCGGTCCGGGTCCCGGGGAGCCGAGAGGACGTGACCGACGCGTGTCTGGAGCGCGTCCGCGAGGGCGACGCGTGGTACGCCAGCCACGCGTGGAACCCCGCGTTCTTCGCGGGAACGGCCACCTTCGCGTACGAGGTGGCCCACCGGCGCAACTGGACCGTCCCGGACGCCGTGGTGACGCCGCTCGGACACGGCACCCTGTTCCTCGGCGCCTACCTCGGCTTCCGGGCGATGAAGGCGGCGGGGTGGACCGACCGCGTCCCCCGGCTGCTCGGCGCGCAGGCCGCCGGCGTCGCGCCGGTCGTCCGCGCGCTCCACGGGCCGGACGCCGCGGACCCCGCGGACGCGGTCAACGACGCCGCCGACGGCATCCAGATCGCGGAGCCGGTCCAGATCGACCGGATCCTCGAGGCGATCGCGACCACCGACGGCGACGCGGTCGCCGTGACCCAGGCCGACGCCGAGCGCGAGCTCGACCGGCTCCACGCGGCCGGCTTCTACGTCGAGCCGACCTGCGCCGTCGCGCCCGCCGCTCTCCGCACGTTCCGCGAGCGCGGCGTGATCGCTCCCGACGAGGACGTGGTTGTTCCGCTCACCGGGAGCGGGCTGAAGACGTAGCCGGCGCTCGCGCGCTGCGAAATTTCTGAAAACGGACCGGTAGTGGCGCGGCCGACGCGGCCGACGCGACCGTCAGGCCGCAGGATCCCAGCCGCAGACCCCGCAGGTCGCGGCCGACTCGTCGTGAAGCGCCCCGCAGTCCGGACACTGCTTCTTGTTATACGATCGCTCCCAGCGTACGATCTCCGTCTCGTGGCCGTTGTCCGCGAGGAACTCGTCGAACAGCTCGTCGTCGTTCGTGCTGGGTGCAGACGACATACACGGCATGGTATGACGTACCACTATATATGTCTTTTTGCCGTATCGGCGATTCGAGAACGGCGGTCGTTCCGACCCGTTTATGCCGCCCGCGGCCGCCTACGCGAGTGATGCCCGACGACGCACCCGACGACCTCATCGCGGCGTTGCGCGCGGCCGACGCCGTGCAGTACGGCGAGTTCGAGCTCTCCCACGGAGGCACGAGCGACTACTACGTCGACAAGTACCTCTTCGAGACGGACCCGCACTGTCTGGACCTCATCGCGGCGGCGTTCGCTGACCGGCTCCGCGACACGGACGCGACCCTCGCGGGGGTGGCGCTCGGGGCCGTCCCGCTGGTGGCGGTGACCGCGGTTGAACTCGACCGCCCCTACGTCATCGCGCGCAAGCAGGCGAAGGAGTACGGCACCGGCAACCGGATCGAAGGGACCCTCGCCGAGGGCGAGGAGGTCGTCGTGCTGGAGGACATCGCGACGACCGGTCAGTCCGCGGTCGACGCCGTCGAAGCCCTCCGGGAGGCCGGCGCCGTCGTGAACCGCGTGCTGGTCGTGGTCGACCGTGAGGAGGGGGCCCGCGAACTGCTCGCGGAGCACGACGTGGAACTGGACGCGCTGGTCACCGCCTCGCAACTGCTCGACGACCGGGAGTGACCCCATGGCCGCAACCGTCGTCCCCGTCGACGGCCTCGCTATCGCCGTTCCGCTGCAGATCGGCGGCGAGACGGTCGCCATCGCCGCCATCGGCACCGCCGCGGCGCTGGCGCTGGTCTATTTCGGAGTGAAGTTCGCGGCCGGCGCCCGCGAGTACCTGCAGGTGCGGCGGCGAGACGCCGCGCCCGAGGACGAGGAGACCGGCGGCGGACGCGGGAGCGACGATGACGACCGGAAAACAGACGGTGACGACCGCGGGAACGACAGCTCCCGGTAGCCGGCGACATCCTTTTGTGACGAGACGGGAGTCGTTGGAGCATGACCGTGCCCTCCGTGCTCCAGTTCGGCGTTCCGGGCGGTCCGGAGCTACTGATCGTCTTCCTGCTGTTCGTGCTCGCGTTCCCGGCCGCCTCGCTGGCGCTCGGCGTCGGGGTCGGGTGGTGGCTCCGCGGGCGCCGCGGCGGGGGCGATACCTCTTCGGCCGACACGGCTGCCGCGACCGACGACGGCCCCACAGCGGCAGAGACGGACGACACCGGCGCCGACGCGGACTCAGCGACCGACGACGCTGGCGCCGACGCGGACGACCGCGACGCACTCTGATCCCGGCCCGGACGGTCGGTGGGGGCGACCGTCGGGTCAGGTCGGCTCCGCCGTCGAGGCGATCCGCGACTCGACCACGGCGAACGTCAGCGTGCTCAACACGCCGAGCAGCGTCCCCGCGGTGAGCGCGAGCGCGAGGTCGCCGAGCGTCAGCCTCGTCACGCCGGGGACCCCGGCGGGGAGGAAGAACCCGGAGAGGGCGTACAGAACTACCGCGATGGCGACGACGTAGAACGGCGCGTTGAGGTAGCGCCAGCGGAACCGGTCCGCGAGGTACTCGTCGGTCACCTGGCCCAGACTGGAGGTGATCCCCGCGGCGGCGCCCCACTGGACGAACCCGTGGACGAAGGCGGCGGCCGCGGTGCCGACCGGGACGGTCCCGCCGCCCGCAAGAGCGCGGACTCGATCGACGGTCTCGACCGCCTGCACGCCGCCGATGATCAGCAGCGCGAGCGCGACGACGTAGGTGATGAGCGTCACCCGGCCGGCGTACAGCACGTTCCGGACGCGGTCGGCGACCGTGTCCACGCTGGCCTCCAGTCCGAGTCCGCGGAACAGCGAGTAGAGTCCCAACAGCGCGGAGATGAGTCCCAGCACCGCGGCGCCGGCCACGTTGAACAGGTTTGCCACGACGACGAGCGGGTAGATCAGGAGCAGGATACCCAGCGGCACGAGGACGGTGCCGCGGGTTTCGGGGTCCGCGAGCACCTGCTTCATCGTGTAGTACATCGATTCAAGGTTCTGCGCCTGCCGGACGACGACGCGCCGGACCCCGTCGATCGGCATCCGCGAGCGGATCACGGGGAGGACGGACTCGTCCTGCGCGCCGTCGGTGATGACGACCGCGCGCACCTCCTCGCCGGTCGCCAGCTCCGCGAGCACGCGGTCGACCTCGTTGCCCACCTTGCGGTTGGCCTGCACGTCGGAGCCGTCGACGCCGGTGACGGCCGCGACCTCCACCTCCTCGCCGGTCTCGGCGGCCAACTCGTCGTGGACGTTGACGCCCTGAAAGAGCACGTTCACGTCGGAGTCCTCCGGGTCGGCGGTCGCGAGCGCGACCGCGGCCTCGGTGACCTCGTCCGCGCCGATCACCGGGGTGGGGATCCCGGTCTTGCGGCCGAGGTCGTCGTCGAGGTCGACACAGAGAACCAACAGCATCGGGACGGGCTACGCGGTCGCTCGGCATATGCTTTCGGCCACGGCGACGGGCCGGGAGACGGTCGAGGACTGCCCCGGCGGGCCGCGTTCAGGCCTCAGGGTGCTCGATCCCGTTCAGCAGCGCCCGCACGGCGTCCCCGTCGCCGACGGCCTCCGGATAGGCGCCGATCCCGACCACGAAGTCGCCGCCGACCGCGACGGGGTCCGCGACGTGGAGCACGAGGTCGACGGTCACGCCGCTCTCGGCCAGATCCGCGCGGGCGTCGTACTGGACGACCCGCGACTGGCTCCCGGCGACGGTCGTCTCGTACTCCGAGCGCCGCTCGAGGTCCTCCACGCCGTCGTACCGGCTCTGGACCATCTCGGCGAGGTCCTCGCTGGACATGTCGCCGACGGGGTTGAACGTCCGGCCGAGCACCTCGATCTGCGGGGTCGAGAACGCGACGAAGACGGCCGCCTGGAAGCGCTCCCCGAGGATCTCCACCGCGCGGTCGTACTCCGCGAAGTGGCTCGTCACCTCGACCTCGCGAGTCTGGTCGGCCACCTCGAACGACTCAGTGCGCACGTCCTCGCTCACGTCGACGAGCTCGTAGCCCGTCTCCGAGAGGGTCGCGTCCGCGACCGTCGCCGCCTCCGCGTCGAACTCCGCCGGCCCGGAGCCGGTTATCAGGTCCGTATCGATGCCCGCACAGCCCGCCAGCCCGACGACCGCCGCGGCGCCCCCGGCGGCGAGCAGGCGGCGGCGCGTGGTTCCGGTCACGGCGTCCGCGCGGTCAGTCGCCTCGCGTGCCTCGCGTTCCATGACCGTCCGGAGGCGCTCGCGAGGCACAAACCTTCCGTCAGACACCGCGTCGCACGGGAACGCGGCACACACGGGGCGGACGCTCCGGACGCTTTTTGAGTCCCGAGCCGGTAGAGAGGGACGAATGATCTCGAAGGGCTGTGAACAGTGCGCCAAGGGCGGGAAGATGGTCCTGTTCGTCTACGGCTACTGCGACCAGCGGGACTGCTTCTACTGCCCCCTCGGCGAGAACCGGAAGAACGTCACGGACGTCTACGCCAACGAGCGGAAGGTGGAGTCGGACGAGGACGTGCTCGCGGAGGCGGAGCGCATGAGCGCGCTCGGCACCTCCATCACCGGCGGCGAGCCGCAGGAAGCCCTCGAGAAGACGTGCCACTACCTGGAACTGCTGAAGGAGGAGTACGGCGAGGACCACCACACCCACCTCTACACCGGTATCCCCGGCGGCCGCGAGAACATGCGGCGGCTCTCGGAGGCGGGCCTCGACGAGATCCGCTTCCACCCGCCGCTGGAGCTGTGGGGCGACATGCACGGCACCGAATGGGAGGAGATCCTCCACATCGCCCGCGAGGAGGGACTCACGCCCGCGTTCGAGATCCCGGGCATCCGCGCCGAGCCGGAGTTCCTGGAGTTCCTCGACGAGGGCGCCGCCGAGTTCTGCAACATCAACGAGTTCGAGATGTCCGACGGCAACTACCGCCGGATGCAGGAGGAGGGCTTCGAGCTGCAGGAGGGCCACATGTCCGCGGTCGAGGGGTCGAAGGACGACGCCATCCTCGAGGAGATGGCCTCCCACGAGAAGGTGTACTTCTGTACCAGCGTCTTCAAGGACGCGGCCCAGCACCGCAACCGGCTCAAGCGCATGGCGAAGAACCTCCGCCGCGAGTTCGACGAGGTGACCGACGACGGCACGCTCGTCTACGGGAAGGCGTACGCGCCGGCCGAGCGCTTCGAGGAGCTCGGCGTCCCCGAGGAGTTCTACACGGTCAAGTCGAACCACGTCGAGGTGGCGTGGTGGCTCTTGGAGGAGATGGTCGAGGACGGCGACCTCGACGAGGGCGAGATCGTCGAGCAGTACCCGACCGTCGACGGCACGGTCGTCGAGCGGACGCCGGTCGCGTAGCCCGGCCGTTTTCTGCGCCCGGCCGTTTTCTGCGCCCGGCCGCGGCGCGAGCGCACGCGTTTCGGCCGCTTACGTTTCGACCGCCTACTTTTCGACCGGATCGGACCCCGGCTCCGCCTCGTCGGCGTCGCTCCGGAACCGAGCGGGCAACAGCCCGGCCAGCAGCCCGCGGGCGATCCTCGCGGGGTCGAAGAAGAACTGCGGCAGCACCACCATCGCCACGGCGACGACGACCATCGCCGTGCCGAGTGCGGTCTCGCCCGCGAGCAGCCGCATCAGGCCGTAGTTACCGACCGGGAGCGCGAACGCCAGCGACGCCGCCAGCCCGAGCATGTCCAGCAGGCCGAACTTCATCGCTCACCCGTAGCCGGGCGACTCCTAAAAGGGTCGCGACGGCGGGCCGGAGGGTGGAGACGGTCGCTCGCGGAGGCGGCCGCGGTTCCGTCTCCCGTCCCGCCACCGTTCCAGATCTGCACACGACAACGGTTTTGTCGCGGCCGCCAAACCCTCGGACATGTTCACCGGCATCGTCGAGACGACGGGCGAGATCGTGGGACGAGAGGCGACCGACGACGGCGTGCGGCTGGCGGTCGCCGCGCCCGGTCTCGACGACCTCCACCACGGCCAGTCGATCAGCGTCTCCGGCGTCTGCCTGACGGTCGAGGCGTTCGGCGCGGATGTCGACGGTTCGGACGCCGCGACCGACGACGACCGCGACCGCTTCGAGGTGTTCCTCGCGGCCGAGACGGTCGCGAAGACGTACCTCGGCGACCTCCGACCGGGCGACCGCGTCAACGTCGAGCGCGCGATGCCCGCCGACGGTCGGTTCGACGGCCACCTCGTGCAAGGGCACGTCGACGCGGTCGCGACCGTCGAGGCGGTCGAGTCGGTCGGCGAGGACTGGCGACTCACCGTCTCGATCCCGGAAGGGCTCGGGCAGTACCTGGTCCAGAAGGGGTCGGTGACGCTCGACGGCATCTCGCTGACCGTGGCGGAGCGGCGCGCGGACGCCGTCGAGGTGGCGATCATCCCCACGACCTACGAGGTGACGACGCTCTCCGAGAAGGAGCCCGGCGATCCGCTCCACTTGGAGGTCGACGTGATCGCGAAGTACGTAGAGAACATGGTCGAGGGATACGCGGCAGACAGGTAGTGCTCCACGGCCGTTTTTGGGACCGTCAGAAGGAGTGGTGACTGGGGCGATCGGATCGGGTGGTGCGTATCCGGTTCGAACGTTCCAGCCGGCTCGACCGGCCGCGTACCGGCAGACGGTCCGGGCTGCCTGCAGTCGCGGGCTGCCGGGCTGCGACTGCCGTCGTCCCGCTCGGCAGGCTCGCGGGACCCTCGCTGCGCGCTCGCGCCTCTCAGGCTGGCGAGACAACCCGCGTCTCGCCGCTCTCCAGCGTGCAGTGGCGCGCCGAAAATCGGAGATTTTCGAGCCGCCGTTCGCTCCGCACCGCGCTCACGGCGACGCTGGAGACACCGCCCGGCGCGAGTGCTTACGTCGTCGGGGCCGGATCGAGCCGACTGCCCCTTTCAGTCCCACCCACCGCAACCGCACCGCGACCACACTGCCCAGCAGCCTCACCCCTCCCCAGCCTCGGCCGCGGGCGGGGCGCGGTAACCGCAATGCACCGCATCGCGCCCCGCCCGCGACCTCCCTCGCGCGCGTTCCTCGCGCGCGCCGACCGCCGAGATCTCTGAGCGGACAGCCGTAGCGGAACTCTCGAGAAATTCGTGGCTTGTGAAGCCGGGAGGGAGAAACGGAGTTAGACGCCCGTCGAGTAGCGCAGGATGCCGGCGATGCCGCCGAAGGCGTCGAGCAGCTGCTCGCCCTTCTCGAAGTCCGTCGAGATGAACGTCGTCTCGGTGCCGCGCTGGTCCGCGATGTTCATCAGGTGCTCGATGACGTCCTCGCGCTCCTGCACCTCGGCGTCCTCGCGGCACTCCGAACACTCGTGGTCCGGCGTGGAGTGGCGGGCGTCGACCACCTCGTACTCCTCGTGGCCGTTGGGGCACTCGTAGACCACCACGTCCGAGCGGAGGTCCTCGGAGATCAGGAGGGTGTCGACCGAGCCCATGATCAGGTTCCGGCGGGTCTGCTCGAAGCCGTAGGTGGCCTCCTCGCCCGTGTGGAGGTTCTCGAAGAACGTCTCCATCAGGCGCTTGTCCTGCATGATCTCCTGGTCGGCCAGCGCCTCCTGTCCGGCATCGACCAGGTCCTTCAACCCGGACTCGTCGGTGTAGGCCACGTCGAACTTGCCGATGACCTTGTCCTGCAGTTCGTGGTGGAGGTAGTCGCCGTCGAGGAACTCGTCCTTCGTCGGCGAGGGACCGCCCACGAGGATGCCGTCGAGCTCGTGACGCTCGGGGACGAACAGGTCGTTGGCCATCCCGGCGACCTCCTGGTAGAAGTTGTCGATGGCCTCCAGCCGCAGGCGGGCGAACCGCTGTGCTGACTGCCCGCCTTTCCGCTGCTTGCCGGGCACCAGCGATGAGGCGGACTTGACGGGCTCGATGCGCTTGCCCTTCAGCCAGCCGACGTTGGCCTCGCGGCGGTCGAGCACGATGAGCCCGAACAGCCCCTGGTCGGTGAGCATGTGCTCCAGCGGCTCGGTGAGGAAGTGCGAGTCGCAGTGGTAGCGGAACGACTCGATGGGCTGGGGTGGCGACTCCAGGGTCTTGGTCACCATCTCCGTCTGCCCGCCGCCGGAGTCGATGGCGCCCGAGAAGATGACCATCCCGTTGTCCGGCGGGAAGGTGTCGTAGTAGCGGAGCCGGTCCTTGATCGACGTGAGCGCGTCCTGGACGTTGGTCCGCGTCTGCTTGGACTTGATGTTGGCCGCTTCGCTGTGCTCCTGGGTGACGTGAGCGACGACATCGGAGACCTGCTTGTCCTCGGGGATGTAGATGCTGACGAGCTGGGTCCCGGAGCCCTCGTACTCCGTGAGCTCCTCGATGACCTTGCGGAACTCGTACTTCCGCCGGTCCTCGTTCGCCTGCTCTGCTTGCTCGCTCATTACCGGTAACTCGCCGCGCTGGGGGTAAGTATGCTTTGACCCGCCTGCTCGCCCGCGTCGCGGCGTGTGGCGCGTTCTCGGGCTCAAAGCACCTCGACCAGCGATTTCCCCGGTCCCCCGGCCACAGCGTTCACGTCGATTCCCGTGGTACCTCGACACATGGACTACGAAGCGGCTCGCGAGTCGCTTGCGGAGCGAATCGCGACCGGGAGGGATCTCGACCAGCGCGTGATCGACGCGATCGCCGCCGTTCCGCGTCACGAGTTCGTCCCCGAGCGCGAGCGCGACCGCGCCTACACCGACCGTCCGGTGCCGATCGGTCACGGGCAGACGGCGAGCGCCCCGAGCGTCGTCGCGCTGATGACCGACCTGCTCGACCTCTCGCCCGACGACCGCGTGCTGGAGATCGGCACCGGCTGCGGCTACCACGCCGCCGTCATCGCGACGGTCCTCGGCGATGACGGCGCGGTGTACAGCGTCGAGGTAGTCGAGGAGCTCGCGGCCGACGCTCGCGACCGGCTCGACCGCCTCAGCTACGACGTGCACGTCAGACACGGCGACGGTCACGAGGGGTGGCCCGAACACGCCCCCTACGACGCCGCCTCGCTCACCTGCGCCCCGGAGACGATCCCCGACTCGGTCCTCGACCAGACCGCCGACGGCGGCCGCGTCGTCGCCCCCGTCGGCGGCCGCGGCGCCCAGCGGTTGGTCGTCGCGACCGTCACCGAGACGGGGGTCGACCGCGAGCGCCACGGCGGCGTACGCTTCGTCCCGATGGTCGAGGAGTGATGCCGGTGCGTCCGTCGTGACCGGCGCCGCCGTGGCGACCCCAGTTTCCGAAACGGTCGCCGCGACCGCCGACGACGGTGGGCGGGGCTTTTGCCCCCGCGTCCCCACCGTCCGCTCATGCCGACACGCGACGACGCCGGCCTCCCGACGGAGGCGCTGTTCCTGCTGTGGGCCGCCCGCGAGACCGGCGCACTCGACGCGCTCGCCGAGTCCGCGGGGACCCCGGCCGCGCTGGCGACGGAGACGGACCTCACGGCTGACGCCGCGGAGACCGTCGTCCGCTCGCTCGCGGAGTTGGGCTTCCTCGAACGCGTCGGCGGGGAGTACGAGCCGACGAACCGCATGCTCGGATTTCTCGCCAAGCGCGACCCGCGCTCGACCGGCCGCGTCCCCCACGCGCTCGACCGGATCGACGCGCTGACCGCGCTCCCCGCGGTGCTGACCGGCGACGGCGCGTCGCGGCCGGACGAGCACCGGACCGCGAACCGCCTCGGTGCCGCGGCCGCGGCGGACGAAGCGGCCGTTCGCGCCCGCGTGACCGCCGCCCTCCGGGAGGTCCCGAACGCGGAGGCCGTGCTCGCGGTCGACCTCCTCGACCCCGAGGCCGGCGTTGCCCCGGGGCCAGGCGTCGCCGCCGATGCCCGGGAGTTCGCCGCCCGCGATCGGACGGTCACCTACCTCGCGGACGCCGCCGCGGTCGACGCGGCGGGGCCGATGCTGTCGGCCGCGGGCGTGGAGCCGGTTTCGGGCGCGAAACCGGTCGGGGAGACGGCCGCCGATGCGACCGAGCGCTATGACCTCGTGTACGCGGTCGACCGATGCAGAGCCGTTTCTTCCGACGCGGCGAGGGCCTTCGTCGCGGACGCCGCCGACCTGATCGGTCCCGGCGGCGCGGTCGTCCTCCTCGAACGCGTCCGCGACCGACTCTCGCCCGAAGAGGCGGTCGCCGCAGACGTGCGCGCGCTCGCGATCGGAACTGGGGGTGGCACCGGTTCGGGGGGCGAGGCCGCCGGCGCCCACGCGAGCGACGACTACCGCGCGTGGGGCGAGTCCGCCGGACTGCCGACGGAACTCGTCGCCGTCCCCGGGTCCGACCACACCGCGGTCGTCTATCGGCGTCCCGAGCGCACGGTTCAAGAGGACTGAGTCCCGAGGGCGAGTATGGACGAGGCGGCGCTCCGGGTCGACATGATCGAGCGACTCGAACACGACATCGGCGAGTCGCTCGGCGAGCGCGTGCTGAGCGCGCTCGGCGCGGTCCCCCGCGAGACGTTCGTCTCCTCGTCGCCGTACGGCGCCGACGCCTCCCAGGAGGAGGGAACGCGCGCGCTGGCCCCGGCGACGGTCGCCCGGATGCTCACCGCCCTCGACGCGCGAGAGGGCGACGAGACGCTGATCGTCGGCGCCGGGGTGGGATACACCGCGGCCGCGCTGGCGGAGATCGTCGGTTCCCGACACGTCCACGCGGTCGACGTGGACCGCGACGCCGTCCACCTCGCGCGCTCGAACCTCGCGGACGCCGGCTACGACGCCGTGCTGGTGGATCGCCGAAACGGCGTCGAGGGGCTCCCCGAGTACGCGCCCTTCGACCGAGTGCTGCTGGAGGCGGCCGTCGTGCGCCCTCCGCGGGCGCTGATCGACCAGCTCTCCGCCGACGGACGGATCGTCTACCCGAAGGGGACCGGCGTGCAGACCGTCGTCGCGGCGGAACCGACCGTCGCCGACCGCGAGGAGCGGGGCCCGGACGACTTCGCGGTCGTCGAGGAGGCCGGCCCCGCTCGGCTCCACGCGATGCTCGCGGAGGGCGAACGCGGCGGGGTCGAGCGCAACCGAACCCGTCGCGAAGACGCCGAGCGCGCCGATCAGGGGCACTTCGCCCGCGCCGGCTGGGAGCAGGACTGGATCGACTGGGACCGGCAGGGTTAGTCCTCGACTACCAGCACCGCGGTGTTCTCTCGGTCGTCCGCGTAGTCGCTCCCGGCGGGCGGTTTGATCGTGATACGGAGCGTGCCGTCCGGCTGGTTCGGACCGAGCGAGGGGTCGACCGAGAGCGTGGCCATCCCGTCCGCGTCGGTCGTCGCGGTCGCCACCCCGTCGAGCCGCGCGCTCCCGGCTCGGACGATCACGGTCGCATCCGCGACGCGGGAACCGTCGGGGTCGACGACCGCCACGTCGAGGTCCTGTTGGCCGGGCGTCGTCACCTCCGGTTCCGGCTGAGCGTCCAGTTCGGTCACGGCCAACCCCTGGATCCCGCTCACCATCGAGAGCATGACGCTCAGGCTGGCGACGCCGACGACGAGCGCGATGACCAGTCTGACGGGAAGTCCCTCAATGGCGCGCTCGTCGCGACGGAGCTCACAGAAGGGGTGACAGACGCAGATGCCCCGCTCGCAGGCGCCGCGGTCGTGGCGGGTACGGCCGATGGCGGATTCCCCGGCGGTGTCGTTCTCGTGCAACGGGGCTGGATCGTCGGCACGCTCGTCGCCGCTGGGGGACGTGTCGGGCATGGCCCCGAATCGCCCCGGTATCGCACTTGAACCCACGCGCCGACCCTTATGAACGATGCCGCGTGAATCTCCCGCGATGCACGTGCTCGGACGCGACGCGCCGGCGGACGCGGGACCGGTCGCCGAGGTCGGGCGGTTCCTCGCACGCGACGGGAGCGAGGGTGCGCCGGTCGGTTTCGACATCGATCGTCCGCACGTGGGCGTAGTGGTCGGCAAGCGCGGAACGGGGAAGTCCCACACGCTGGGCGTGCTCGCTGAGGAACTCGCGAGTGCCGCTGGCGTCGCGCCGGTCGTCGTCGACCCGATGGACGTTTTTCGCGGGCTCAGCGATGCCGGCGGCCGCGTGGTCGAACCGCACGTGCGCCCCGACGCGCTCCCTCCGTCCGTCTGGCCGGAGCTGCTCGGGCTTGACCCTGAGTCTCCGGCGGGGAGCCTGCTCTGGCGGAGCGTCGCCGAGGCAGGCGAGGGGGAAGGGGACGCGACCGCGCTCGCGGACATCCGGAACAAGCTCGGCGCGGCCGATGCGCCCGCGAGCGCGCGCCGGGCGGCGGACAACGCCCTCCGGTTGGCCGAGTCGTGGGGCGTGTTCGCGGCGGACGCGCCGCACCCGGCCGCGTTCGCGGACGGCGACCCCACCGTGCTCGACTGCGCCGCCCTCCCGACGGCTGCGCGCGGGGCAGTGGTGCGGGCGGTCGCCCGCGGGCTCTACGAGGCCCGCGTCTCCGACGCCGGCGGGGGCTGTCGGCGGCTTCCGTGGCTGCTCGTCGACGAGGCGCACGCGCTGTTCGGCGGCGTCGCCGACCCCGCCCTGCGGACGCTTCTGACCAGAGGCCGCGCGCCCGGCGTCTCGCTGGTCTGTGCCACGCAACGCCCGGGCGCGCTCCCCGATGTCGCCGTCTCGCAGGCCGACCTGCTGATCGCACACCGTCTGACCGACGAGCGGGACGTGGCGGCGCTGCGGGCGGCCCAGCCCTCGTACCTCGGCGCCGACCTCGCGGCCGCGCTCCCGACCGGCACCGGCGACGCGCTGGTCGTCGACGACGCGACGGAGGTGAGCCACACGATCCGAGTCCGCGAACGTGAGACGCCACACGGCGGGGGGAGTCCCCGGGCGAGCGCGGTCGGGGGCAGTCCCCAGCGCGAATCCCGCCCCCACACCGGACCAGAAAAGTAGGCGACCGCCGAATCGGGTGCATGGACCGGAGCGCGAGCGACGTCGGGCTGGTCGCGCTCGGCGGGTTCCTCGGCGCGACTGGCCGATACGGCGTCGACCTCGCGGTCGGCGGCGTCGCGGGAACGTTCGCTGTCAACGTCGCCGGCGCGTTCCTGCTCGGCCTGTTCGTGGCCAGCGTGACCGACCGGCGCGTCCGCCTGCTGTTCGGGACCGGACTGCTGTCGTCGTTCACCACCTACAGCACGTTCGCGCACGACGCGGTGACGCTCGGAACGGCCGCGGGCGCCGGCTACGTCGCGGCGACGTACGCGGTCGGGTTTGCGGCGGCGGGCGCGGGGCTCGCGCTCGGGGGGCGACGATGACCGCCGTCGACCTGCTGCTGGTCGGCATCGGGGGCGCCTGCGGCGCCGTCGGGAGACACGCCGTCGGGCGGGCGCTGTCCGGTCGGCGCTCGCTGATCGCGGTCAACGTCGCCGGGAGCCTGCTGCTCGGTGCGGTGTTGGCCGCGCCGCTGTCGCCCTCGGCGATGCGGTTCGCGGGCGTCGGGTTCTGCGGCGCGTTCACGACCTTTTCCTCCGTGGCGGTGGAGGTCGCGACGCTGACGGACGAGGGTCGTTCCGGGGCGGCCGCGGCGCTGGCCGGCGGAACGTTCATCGCGGCGCTCTCGGCGGTTCTCCTCGGTGCGGCCGCCGTCGAGGCGGCGTGGTGACCGGGGCCGTCGCGGGTCGCGCCGCAACCGGTGCGGTCCGACCGCAACCGGACGAACCGAGCGACAGGTACACGTTCCGGCCGCCCGAAGGACGGCCGTGACCGACGCTTCAGACACGCCGGTCGGCGGCGAGCCGGGGGACGGCGGATCGGCCGACGGACCGAACCTGGAGGGGGACGACGCCGAGGCGCGTCCGACCGAGCCGGTCGAGCGCGAGGAGCTCTCGCTCGACGACCTGACGCTTCCCCAGCGCGTGTTCGTCGCCGCGGTGCAGAACCCGACGCGGGGCGTGTTCGTCGCGTTCCTGCTGGCGTTCGCGTTCTCCTTTTACATCGCGCTCTGGCTCGCGTTCCCCCGGTTCGCGGCGCTCGGGTCCGCGGCGACCGCGGTCGCCGCCGTCGCGATCGGCGGCGTGCTCTACCTGCTGCGATGAGCGGGGGCAGAAACGGTCCGGAATCGTCGAACGACCGCGAGACGGTCCTTCGCGGGGAGCGCGTCGCCTACGGGATCCGCGAGAGTACGCGTGCCTCGCGGCCGCGGATCGACGTGCGACCGGCCGGCGTGACGGTCGTGATTCCGAAGGCCGACCGCCACCGGGTCGACCCCGACGAAGTGTTGGCCGGCCACGCCGAGTGGGTGCTCGAAAAGCGGATGGCGATGGCCGCGCGCCGCGAGCGAGCGCCCGACCGCGCGTACGGGCCCGGCGCGACGTGGCCGGTCCTCGGCGCCGAGCGCGAGGTCGTCGTGGAGCGCCGCCGCTCCTCGACGGTCGACCGCGACGCGGACCGGATCCGGCTCGCGCGGAGCCACGTCGACCGGACCTCCCATAAGCGCGCGCTGGAGTACTGCTTCCGCGAGACCGCTCGCGCGGAGTTCGAGCACCGGGTCGACGCCCTCGCGCCCGAGATGGGGGTCGCCGACGCGGTCGGCGGCATGGAGGTCCGCAACCAGCGGACGCGGTGGGGAAGCTGCTCGAGCAACGGAACGCTCAGCCTCAACTGGCGGCTGCTGCTGGCGCCGCCCGCGGTGCTGCGGTACGTCCTCGTCCACGAGCTCGCACATCTGCGGAAACGGGACCATTCCGACGCGTTCTGGCGGATCGTCGCGGCACACGACACGGAGTGGGAACGGCACCGGGACTGGCTCCGCGAGCACGCCGACGAGCTGATCTTCGACGAAACGGACCTGTGAGCCGGGGCGGTCCGACGGGGACCGCGGTACTGCGGTCGTCTCGGAGACTCAAGCGGATTTAAGTGGATCCGGGCGTACTATTCGGATATGAGTAAATCCTACCTCGCCGCGGACGCGGACGTCGCGGACGACGAGGTCGTCCGTGTCGGGCTCAACGGGTTCGGCCGCATCGGTCGGAACGTGTTCCGCGCCGTGCTGGAGAACCCCCGGGTCGAGCTGGCGGGCATCAACGACGTGATGGACTTCGAGGACATGGAGTACCTCGGCAAGTACGACACCGTCATGGGCCGGCTGGACGGGCTGGAGCGCGACGGCGACGAGCTCGTCGTCGGCGACACGTCCGTCCCGCTGTTCAACGTGCAGGACCCCGCCGACCTGCCGTGGGACGACCTCGACGTGGACGTTGCACTGGAGTGTACCGGCGTCTTCCGCACGAAGGACGACGCGAGCGCACACCTCGAGGGCGGCGCCGACACGGTCATCATCTCCGCGCCGCCGAAGGGTGAGGAGCCGGTCAAGCAGTTGGTGTACGGCGTCAACCACGACGAGTACGACGGGGAGACGGTCATCTCCAACGCCTCCTGTACGACCAACTCCATCACGCCGGTCGCGAAGGTGCTCGATGAGGAGTTCGGCATCGAGTCCGGGACGCTCACCACGGTCCACGCGTACACCGGCTCGCAGAGCCTCGTCGACGGGCCGATGGCCAAGACGCGCCGCGGTCGCGCGGCCGCCGAGAACATCGTCCCGACCTCCACGGGCGCCGCGAACGCCGCCACCGAGATCCTCCCGCAGCTCGACGGGAAGATCGACGGGATGGCGATCCGCGTCCCGGTTCCGAACGGCTCCCTGACGGAGTTCGTCGTCAGCCTCGACCAGGCGGAGATCACCGCCGAGGAGATCAACGAAGCATTCCGCGACGCCGCCGACTCGGGACCGCTGGCGGGCGTGCTCGGCTACACGGACGACGAGGTCGTCTCCCGCGACATCCTCGGGCTCCCGTTCTCCTCGTACGTCGACCTGAACTCCACGAACGTCGTCGCCGGCGGCGACCTGGTGAAGATCCTCACCTGGTACGACAACGAGTTCGGCTTCTCGAACCGGATGCTCGACATGGCGGCGTACGTCCACGACGCCTGATCCGGGACCCGTTCCGGCCCGTTCGCGGACCGCCGGCCGCACCGCTTGCACGTATCGCCCACCGCTAAGTGACCGCCCTTCGATTCTCGATCCATGACCGCTTCCACCTTCAGAACCCTCGACGACCTGCCCGACGACTCGCGCGTGCTCGTCCGCCTCGACCTCAACTCCCCCATCGAGGACGGCGACCCGCAGGACAACCGCCGCTTCGAGCGCCACGCCGAGACCGTCCGCGAACTCGCGGCCGCCGGCCACCGCGTCGTCTGTCTGGCCCATCAGGGCCGCCCCGGCCGCGACGACTTCGTCTCGCTCGCGGGCCACGCCGACCTCCTCGCGAACCACGTCGGCCGCGACGTGGCGTTCGTCGCCGACACCCACGGCCCCGCCGCACAGGAGGCCATCGAGGCCCTCGACGCCGGCGAGATCCTCCTGCTGGAGAACACCCGGATGTGCGAGGACGAACTCCCGGAGGCCGACCCCGAGGAGAAGGCGGCGACCGAGTACGTCGAGGCGCTCGCGCCGCTGTTCGACGCCTACGTCAACGACGCCTACTCGGCGGCCCACCGGAAGCACGCCTCGCTCGTGGGGTTCCCGCTCGCGCTGCCGGCCTACGCCGGCCGCGTGATGGAGGCCGAGTACGAGGCCAACACCGCCATCGCGCGCAAGTCGTTCGACGGCCCCGTCACGATGGTCGTCGGCGGGACGAAGGCGACGGACGTGATCGGCGTAATGGACGCGCTCGGCGACACGGTCGACCGCTTCCTACTGGGCGGCGTCGCCGGCGAGCTGTTCCTCCGCGCGGCCGGCCACCCCGTCGGCTCGGACCTGCCGGGGATGGACCTGTTCGACGAGCAGTGGGAGCGGAACCGCGAGACCATCGAGCGCGTGCTCGACGAGCGGGGCGAGTCGATTCGTCTCGCCACCGACCTCGCGTACGAGGGCGCGGACGGCGACCGCGCCGAGGTCATGGTCGACGACATCGAGGAGAAGGAGACGGCGTATCTCGACGTGGGGTCCGCGACGGTTGAGGCGTACGCCCCCCTGATCCGCGAGTCCGACGCCGTCTTCGTGAAAGGCGCGCTCGGCGTCTTCGAGGACGAGCGCTTCGCGACGGGAACGGTCGGCGTCCTGGAGGCCATCGCCGAGACGGACTGCTTCTCCGTCGTCGGCGGCGGTGACACTTCCCGCGCCATCGAGATGTACGGCCTCGACGAGGACGACTTCTCGCACGTCTCCATCGCCGGCGGCGCGTACATCCGCGCGCTCACCGGCGAGTCGCTGCCTGCAGTCGAACTGCTGCAGGAACGGGCGGACGCGTAGCCTGAGATCCGGCCGATCAGGCGGTCGGCGCGCGCGAGGAACGCGCGCGAGGGAGGCGGTGGCGCGGCCGCCTGCTGTGCGGTGCGGTTCGCGGCCGCGCCACCACCGAGGCTGGGGAGGTGTGAGGCTGCGGTGCGGTTGCGGTGCTGTGCGGGGCGGTTGCGGTGCTGTGCGGGGTGGGACTGAAAGGGGCAGCCGGCTCGATCCGGCCCCGGCGCCTCAAGCACCGCAGCGGGCTGTGCGGAGAGCGAGGAGCGCAGAGTGTGTCGCGGCCGGTCGAGCCGGCTGGGGCTTTCTGGGTGCTGCTGTCCAGCGTAGCAGGATCTGCAACAGATCTAGATCAGTAGCAGGGAGAGCCGGCTGGGGCTTTCTGGGTGCTGCTGTCCAGCGTAGCAGGATCTGCAACAGATCTAGATCAGTAGCAGGGAGAGCCGGCTGGGGCTTTCTGGGTGGTCCTGTTCAGAGCAGGCGGATCGGCGACGGAACACGTTCTGTCTGAGGGAGCGTTCGAACCGGGCGATGCTCGCGCGATCGGCCGTCTCCGCCACCAGACCTCAGAAATCCCGAGACCGTCCGCGGAGCACTACGAGTCGCCCGCGAGCGGCAGGCGCATCCAGAGGTCGCCGCGCTCCCCCTCGACGGTCTCGAAGCCGAGGCCGCGGTACACCGAGAGCGCGGCCCGGTTGCGGCGCTCGACGGTGAGGACGACCGCGTCCCGGTCGGTGGCGGCGGCGCGGGCGACGATATGGCGGCACAGCTCCGTCCCGAGTCCGCGGTCCTGATACGCGGGGTGGACGAACACCGCGAGCTCCGGCTCGTCGGCGTCGGTCGGCGTCAGCGTGGCGTGACCGACGACCCCGGCCTCCCCCTCCGCGACGACGTTCCAGCCGCGCTCGAAGAGGTCGTCGAGCCAGCGCACCGTCCGCGACTCGGTGACCGGCGGGAGCCCCTGCGCGCGGTCGGCGGTCCCGAAGTCGGCGTACATCGCCGCGAGCGCGTCACGGTCGTCGCCGTCCGCGGCCCGGATCCGCCATCGGACGCCGAGCTTGTCGACGAACCGTGGACCGCGCGGCGAGGGGGCGGGAGCGGGCGACCGCTCCGCCGTGGGGTCTGCCGACCGGTCCGCCGTGGAGGTGGGCGTCGTGGTCATGGCTCGTCTCAGTCTACGCCGAGCCGGCGCTTAAACCGGGACGCGGGCTCCCAGCGAACGGGAACGCGGCGCGGAGCGACCACGAGCGCGCACGTCGGACGCCGGCGTCCCTCCGAACGCCGGCGTTCGGCCGACACTTTTGTCGGCCGCCCGCGAACCGCCGCGCATGAAGATCGGTATCGTCTCCGACACGCACGACGACCTGGACGCCGTCGCAGCCGCGGTCGACCTGTTCGAACGGGAGGACGTCGACGCCGTCGTCCACTGCGGCGACTTCGTGGCCCCCTTCTCGGTCGCCCCGTTCGAGGGCGACTGGGCGTTCCACGCCGTCCGCGGCAACAACGACGGCGAGTGGGCCGTCGAGTCGACCGTCGAGGCGTTCGGCGAGTACCACGGCGAGGCGGCCGAACTCGACTTCGGCGGGCGCTCCGTCGCGGTCTACCACGGCACGAGCGGGACGCTCGTCGACGCGCTGGTCGACTGCGGCGACCACGACTTCGTCTGTCACGGACACACGCACGCGCACGGCGTTGAGGAGCGCGGCGGGACGGTCCGCATCAACCCCGGCGGGCTCCCCATCCCGGTCGCGGGCGCGGACGACGCCTTCCGGATCGCGACGATCGACACCGACCGCGAGGGCGCCGACGCGGTGACCCACCACGTGCTGGACCGCTGAATCGGGACGCGGGACGACGAACCGGACCGTCGACGCGGCGCGGCCGCTGGACAGCCAGACGAGTCCCGCAAAAAGAACCGAAAAGTTCCGGCGGCCTCAGTCGGCCGCTTCGACGACTTCCCGCTCGGAGTCGTCCTCGCGGTAGTACGTCTCGATGAACTCCTCGTCGATCCGGTTGAGGGCTTCCTTCGGGAGCATCGAGAGCAGGTCCCAGCCGATCTCCAGCGTCTCGTCGATGTCGCGGTTCTGGTCGAAGCCCTGGTCGATGAACTCCGATTCGAAGGCGTCCGCGAAGTCGAGGTACTTGTTGTCGAGCTCCGAGAGCGCCTCGCGCCCGACGATGTTCACGAGGTCACGGAGGTCCTCGCCCTCCGCGTACGCCGCGAACATCTGGTCTTTCACGTCGGCGTGGTCCTCTCGGGTGAGTCCCTCGCCGATGCCGTCGTCCATCAGCCGCGACAGGCTGGGGAGGACGTTGATCGGCGGCTGGAGCCCCTGACTGTTCAGGTCGGGGTCGACGTAGATCTGCCCCTCCGTGATGTAGCCAGTCAGGTCCGGGATCGGGTGGGTGTCGTCGTCGCCCGGCATCGTGAGGATCGGGATCTGGGTGACCGACCCCTCTCGACCCTGAATCCGTCCGGCGCGCTCGTACAGCTGCGCCAGGTCGGTGTACATGTATCCGGGGTAGCCACGACGGCCCGGAACCTCCTCGCGAGCCGCGCCGATCTCACGGAGCGCCTCGCAGTAGTTGGTCATGTCCGTCAGGATGACGAGGACGTGGTAATCCTTCTCGAAGGCGAGGTACTCGGCCGTGGTGAGCACCATCCGCGGGGTGACCGTCCGCTCGACCGCGGGGTCGTCCGCGAGGTTCATGAAGACGACCGAGCGCTCCAGAGCACCGGTGCGCTCGAAGTCCTCCATGAACTCGTTGGCCTCCTCCTGGGTGATCCCCATCGCGCCGAAGATGACGGCGAACTCCGAACTCTCCTCGTCGTCGCCCTCCTCCTCTTCGGGCACGCTGGCCTGCCGGGCGATCTGCATCGCGAGCTCGTTGTGCGGCTGCCCTGAGCTGGAGAAGATCGGGAGCTTCTGGCCGCGGACGAGCGTGTTCATGCCGTCGATGCCGGAGACGCCGGTCTCGATGAACTCCTCGGGGTACTCCCGGGAGTACGGGTTGATTGCTGCACCGACGATGTCCTGTCGCTCCTCGGGGACGATCTCCGGGCCGTCGTCGATCGGGCGGCCGGAGCCGTCGAGGACCCGCCCGAGCAGGTCCTCGGTCACGGGCATCTTCATCGTCTCGTCCAGGAAGCGGACGGAGGCGTTGCGGTCGATGCCGGAGGTGCCCTCGAACACCTGGATGGCGACGACGCCCTCCGAGGATTCGAGCACCTGTCCGCGCAGTGTCTCCCCCTGGTCCGTCTCGATCTCGACGATCTCGTCGTAGCCGATCGCTTCGTCGACCTCGGCGTACACCAGCGGGCCGCTGATCTCGGTGATAGTTTGGTACTCTTTCATGTTAGTAGAGGCTCCGGAGTTCCTCGGTGATGTCCGCTTTGAGCTCTTCGACGTACTCCTCGTACTCCTCCTGGACGCCGATCCGGTTGATCCGGGGAGCAGCCTCGGTGTTGACGAGGTCCTCGACCGGGACGCCCGCTTCGAGCGCGTCGAACGCCTCGTCGTGAAGCGTCTTGATCGTCGTCAGCATGAGGTACGTCTTCTCCGGGGGACAGAACGTGTCTACCGGGTGGAACGCGTTCTGCTGGAGGTACGCCTCCCGCAGGTAGCGAGCGATTTCGAGGGTGAGCTGCTGGTCCTCAGGCAGGGCGTCCTTCCCGACGAGCTGGACGATCTCCTGGAGCTCCGTCTCCTCGTCGAGGATGTCGACGGCCCACTGCCGCTTCTCGGGCCAGTCCTCCTCGACGTGCTCCTGGAACCACGGGTCGAGCTGGTCTTTGTACAGCGAGTAGGACTCGTTCCAGTTGATCGACGGGAAGTGGCGGCGCTCCGCCAGGTCCGCGTCAAGCGCCCAGAACGTCTTCACGATACGCAGGGTGTTCTGGGTGACCGGCTCGGAGAAGTCGCCGCCGGGCGGCGACACCGCGCCGATCGCCGAGACGGACCCCTCCGTCCCGTTGACGTTCTCGAAGTAGCCGGCACGCTCGTAGAACTGCGCGAGCCGGGCGGCGAGGTACGCGGGGTACCCCTCCTCGCCGGGCATCTCCTCCAGCCGCGAGGAGATCTCGCGCATGGCCTCCGCCCACCGCGAGGTGGAGTCGGCCATCAGCGCCACGTCGTAGCCCATGTCGCGGTAGTACTCGGCGATCGTGATCCCCGTGTAGATACAGGACTCACGCGCCGCGACGGGCATGTTCGAGGTGTTCGCGATGAGCGAGGTCCGGGCCATCAGCGGGTTGCCGTTGGCCGGGTCCTCCAGCTCTGGGAAGTCCTCGATGACCTCGGTCATCTCGTTGCCACGCTCGCCACAGCCGACGTAGACGATAATGTCCGCGTCGGCGTACTTCGCGAGCTGGTGCTGGGTGACCGTCTTCCCGGAGCCGAACGGCCCCGGAATCGCGGCCGTTCCGCCCTTCGCGATGGGGAACAGGCCGTCGAGGATGCGCTGTCCGGACACGAGCGGCGTCCGGGGCGTCTTCTTGTTCTCCGAGGGGCGCGGCTCGCGGACGGGCCACTCCTGATGCATCGAGACGTCCGTGCCGTTGGCGAGCTCGGCCACCGTCTCGGTGACGTCGAACGAGCCCGACTCGATGGCCGTGACCTCGGTGGTCTCGTCCTCCTCGAGGGCGTTGGGCGGCACCATCACCTTGTGGTCGATGGTGACCGTCTCCTCGACGATTCCGACCACGTCGCCGCGGCCGACCTCGTCGCCGACCTCGACGGTCGGTTCGAACTCCCACTGTTTCTCGAGGTCGATGCCGGGCGCGTCAACGCCGCGGTCGAGATAGGGGCTGCCCATCTTCTCCTCGAGCACGTCCAGCGGGCGCTGCACGCCGTCGTAGATGGCGTCCAGCACGCCGGGACCGAGGTCGACCGACAGCGGCTCGCCCGTGTTCTCGACGGGTTCGCCGGGGGCGACGCCCGAGGTTTCCTCGTACACCTGCACCGTCGTAATGTTGCCCTCGATCTCGATCACTTCGCCCATGAGGCCTTCGTCGCCCACGTAGACGACGTCGTTCATGCGCGCGTCGAGATCGCGGGCGGTCACGACGGGACCGCTCACGCTCTGGATGACACCGGTTCCGGTGGTGTCCGTCCCTGTTGCTTGACTCATATGTATTAGTCTTCCTCCATCAGGTCGATACCGATGGCTCGCTTGATCTGGTCGCGCAGCCCGCCGCTCCCGGCGCCTTCCGCGCCGAGCGTCACGAGGACCGGCTCGATGCTCCCCTCGACGCTCTCGCGGGTGCCCCGCGAGAGGTGGTCGAGGTCGTCGTCGTGCATCACGATGATGCCGACCTCCTCGTCGGACAGCGTCTCCTCGACCGCGTCGTCGAGGGCCGCGTCCTTCTCGTCGTCCGGTACGTTGCGGAACTTCCGGACGCCGGCGAGCCGGAAGCCGGTCGTGAAGTCCGGGCTGCCGATCACGGCGATCTCCTGGCTCATTGTATCACCAGCTCCGATTCGATCTCGTCGCTCCCGAGCCCGGCCTCCTTCCCACGTGCGATGGCCCGGATGTTCTCGACCTCGCGCTCCTTGGCGAGAATGTACGAGATGATCGGGGTCACCGAGACGGGGTGGATCGTCCCGAGGCGGTCGCCGTACGTCAGAAGCGCCGCGTCGGTCGCGTGCTCGAACGCGATGAGGCTGTCCGCCTCCTCGAGCTCGCGCAGCGCGTCGCCGAGGTCGTCGCCGTACGTGCTGTCGGCGATGTACGTGACGAGTTCGTCGAGGTTCGCGGCCAGCCGCGACAGCGTCGCGCGGTCGAACAGCTCGCCGCCCTCGATGAAGTAGTCGGCGGGATCGAGGTCCGCGCCCGAGCGGGCGAGCCGGAGCGCGTTACGCGCGTTCCGGAAGTCGACCTCGGCCTTCAGGAACCGCTCGTACTGCCGGGTCGGCTCGTCGCCGCCGAGGCTCCCGAGCAGGTGGTCGTAGAAGGCGCGGTCGACCGCGTTCTCCAGCGGCACCAGCACGTCCGCCTCCTGGAAGTCGGCGTAGGCCGCCTCCAGCGGCTCGCCGTAGATGGTGTCCTCGAGGATCTCGACGACCGCCTCGATGGAGTCGGCCTCCAGCAGACGCTGGATCCGCCGGTCGTCGAACGACCCGGCGCGGATGAGGTCGACCTCCACGTCCTCCGTGTCGGCGTCCGTGTAGATCCCGCGAATGACGGTCTTGACGTTCCACGCGTCGAACTTCCGGAGGTAGCGCACGACCAGGTCGTAGACGCGCCCCTCGCTCCAGTCGAGGATGGCCTCGAACTGGTCGGCGAGGTTGGCGTTGAGCGCGTACTCGATCAGGTCGACGCCGCCGTGTCGGCTCCCCAGCGCGTTGATCTCCGCCTCGTAGGTGGACTCCTCCATGAAGCGGGCGATCTCGGGGGGGCTCATCCGCACCAGCTTGCGGTACTCCTCGTCACCGTACAGCGAGCCGCGGCGGGCGCGAACCCGCGCGACGACGTACTCCGGGTTCGAGCTGCCGGCGGCGCTCATTGGTCGAACAGTCGCTCCGAGAGCTGCTTCAACTCGTCGTCCCAGACCTCCTCCAGGACGGAGTCGAAGGTGTTGTTCACGCGAACGCGGGAGGTGTCGCTCTCCACGACGACGCCGCCGAGGCAGTCGATCTCGCCGGCGACGGTGGCGTCGCGGTCCGCACAGAGGTCCGCGAGCAGCTCCTGGTCGTCGGCGCTGCCGTACACCTCGACGGACTCGTCCTCGAAGTCGGCGAGCGCGCCTTCCAGCAGCGTCTCCGTGAGCTCGCGGCGACGGTCGCCCTCGAGCTCGGCCAGCTCGTCCTCGACGCGGTCGCGGACGTCCGAGAGGACGTCGCGCCGGGCGGCGAGCCGCTCCTGTTTGGCCTCGAGCTTCGCGGAGGAGAGCTCCTGCTCCCGCTCCTGCTCGATGGTGCGCTCGACCTCGTCGAGGCGCTCCTCGCGGATGCGCTCCGCGTCGGCCTCGGCCGCCTCGATGATCTCGTCGGCCTCCGCCTCGGCGTCTCCACGGATGTCCTCCGCACGCGCGCGGGCTTCGTCTCGAATGTCCTCAACGACAGTGTCCAAGGTCATTGGTTTGAAAAGGGGGTGCCGCTCAGACGATGAAGACGACGACGAGCGCGAGGATAACGATCGTCTCGGGGAGGACCGTCAGGATGAGCCCGTTAACGAAGAGGCTCTCGTCCTCCGCCATCGCGCCGACGGCGGCCGAACCGATGCCGCGCTCCGCGTACCCGGCCCCGAGCGCCGCGAGGCCGACGGCGAGCGCTGCGGCGGCGCTGGGGTCGGTCAGTGTTCCGCCGGTCGACGACTGTGCGACGTTCCCGAATTCGCTGATAGCTTCAAGCATTGGTAGTAGTTGCAGTTGCTCGTCTCCGAACAGTTGCTAGTTGCCGCCACTACGGTCATAAAGCTTCCCAAAACGATCGGCGAGAACCGCGGTACTGAGCCGCAAACCCGGGGTTGACGGAAGTTCGTCGGTCCCGACAACGGGACGCGGGACCGAAGCGCTCAGGCGAAACGGCGGCCGGCGAGCGAGGGCGCCGCGCTCAGTCGTCGGCGGTGTACTGCCGGTCGTATCCGAACGGGAGATACGCCTTGCCGCCGCCCTCGTAGAATTTGCCGAAGAACTCGACGTACTCGAGGCGCACCGCCTGAATGCCGGCGGACGTGACGCCGAGCAGCAGGACGACGACGTGGCCGATGAACGCCACGACGATGCCGCCCACCAGGGCGAGCACGCCGACGAGGCTCGGCTCGAACGCGGTCGTCAGTCCCGCGAAGACGAGTTCGTACTCCCCGCCGTTCGCGACGGAGTGCTCCTGCACGTACGAGAGGTACTCCGGCGTGAAGATGAAGTGGAAGCTCCCGTCGCCACCGCCGTCGATGTACGCGCCGAACGCGAGCAGGTTGACCGCGAGAGCCATCCCGCCCTTCGCGAGCAGCACCGCCATGATCCGCGCGTACGAGATGACGTTGACGATGGGCGAGAGCACTTCAGCCAGCTCCGCCGGCTCGCCGATCGCGAGCAGGACGAAGCCGAGCGCCGCGGCCGCGAGGCCGAGGTAGCCGACGACGACCGGGAACCCGGCGAAGGAGACGGCGCCGAGGGTGAGGATCGACACCGACTCGAACAGGAAGTCGGGCTTCGGGCCCGGCACGTGCTGGCTGAAGATCCAGATCCACGCGCCGTTGAGCAGGAGCAGCCACGAGGCGCTCTCGTACATCGCGTGCTTGAGGTCGTGCTGCTCGTAGTTGTTCACGAACGAGAGGACGTACCCCGCGTTCAGGTGGACCAGCCCGAACAGCACGCTGACGACGAGGAACGACAGCGCCCAGTCGAGGTCAGCCGGGGAGAGCCCCTTCCCGGCGACCGGCCAGTCGAGGCCGAACAGCGGGTAGGCGTGGTAGCCGAACACGTCGATGCCGAAGTAGATCCCGAACAGGATCGTGAAGCCGCCCGCCCACATCGCGATGGCGCCCAGTTCGCGGAAGGCGCCCTCGTAGTTGGAGTACATGAAGTAGCCGATGGCGGCGTACAGGACGCCGTACCCGACGTCGCCGATCATGAACCCGAACATCGCCGGGAACGTGAGGAAGACGAGCAGCGTCGGGTCGAACTCGCGGTACTTCGGCCGTCCGAAGCCCTGCACGAGCAGCTCGAAGGGACCGGCCGCGCCGCCGTTGTCCTGCACGACCGGCGGCTCGTCCTGCGGACCGGTCGCGTGGCCGCCGTCCGTGGCCGCCTCGCGCTCGGCGTCGCCCTCGTCGGCGACCGGCTCCGAGTGGTGGTCGCCGTCCGGCGTGAACGAGGCGCGTTCGAGCTCCTCGACCTCCGCGCGGTCGCCGACCGCGTCGGTTATCGCGGCCGCGAAATCGTCGAACATCTCCGTCGGAACCCACCCTTCGGCGACGAACGCGTTCTCCGTCGTCGCGAACGAGAGCGGCGCCTCCTTCTTCTGTGCCTCGATGGTGAGCTGCTCCTCGGCGCGGAGGAGGAAGCTCGCCGCCTCGGTCTTGACCTCCTCGATCTCGCTCTCGACGGTGTCGAGCTTCGACTCCAGCTCGCGGATGCGCTGTTCGCGCTCCGTGACGTAGCTCTCGGGGTCCGCGCCCGACTCGGGCACGTCGAGGAAGGTGATGTCGACGCCCACGAGCGCGTCCTGCAGGACGCCCTCGTCGGCCTCCTCGGCGGGGCGGGCGAAGACCGCCACGGTGTCGCCGCCGGAGAAGACCTCGAAGGCGTCGATGCCGGACGCCGACGCGACCGCGGACTCCACGTCGTCCGCGGACGCCTGGCCGACGACCACTTCGAGTCCGTCGTAGCCGCGGAGGAGGTCCAGCTCGATCCCCAGCTCCGCGAACGGCTCGACGGCGGCGACCTCCTCCTCGAGGTCGCGGATCTCCGTCCGGAGGTCGTCCCGGCGGTCGTTGAGGTCGTTGACGCGCTCGCGCACGTCGGCGAGCTCGGCCTCCAGTTCCTCGTCGTCGAGCGCGGCCCGGCCGTCGGCGTCCGCGTCCTCGACGTCGAGGATGCTCTCCAGCGAGCGGACGGTCACGAGCTTCTCGTTGACCGCCTCGGCGCCCTCGAGGGACCCGCCCGGCTGGAACCCCTCGTAGCGGCCGTCGTAGTCGGTGACGTGGAGGCTGTGGTGCTCATAGGCCGTCTCGATCACGTCGTCGATGACGCGCTTCGAGCCCGTCACCGACACCTTGCTCATCTGCTCAGGCCTGAGCATTCACCGCCTCCTCGAACTGGTCGACGGCGTACTCGACCGCCTCGTCGACGCGTTCGCGTGCCTCGCTTTCGAGCTCCTCGCGGTCCTGTTCTCCCTCGGCGAGGATCTCGGATTTCCGCTCCTCGATCTCCTCGCGGGCGGACTCGAGACGCTCCTCCGCCTCGGCGGACGCCTCCTCCTCGGCCTCGGAGCGGATCTCCTCCGCCCGTTTGCGGGCCTCGGAGAGGCGCTCCTCGGCGTCGGCCTCCGCCTCGGCGATGATCTCGTCCGCCTCTTCCTCGGCATCCTTGATCCGTTCGAGAACCTCTGGTCTCGCCATACTCACTAATCGTCCGAAAGTACCGACAGCGCCGTATAAGGTGTTTGCGAAAGCCATCGCGGCTCGCGCGGCTCGCGCCGCCGGTCGCGATCCCGCGCTGGCGGCGTGGTTCCCCGCGGGGCGGCCGGGCGAACGGTCGCTCGCGCGTACATTTAAGTGGTCGCTACCGGTGGATGGCCGTATGGCAACGGTCTATGCGGTCGCCTCGGCGAAGGGCGGCGTCGGCAAGACGACGACGACCGCGAACCTCGCGGCGATCCTGTCCGCGGCGGGCGAGGACACCGTCGTCGTCGACGCCGACCTGGGCATGGCGAACCTCGCGGGCGCGCTCGGCGTCGACGCCGCCGAACCGACCCTCCACGACGTGCTCGCGGGTGAGACGGACCTGGCGGACGCGGTCCGCGAGGGGCCGTGCGGGCTTCGGGTCGTCCCCGGCGAAACGGAACTGGACGCGTACGCGGCCGCGGACCCGGCGGGGCTCCGCGAGGTGATCGAGGCGTTCGACGACGCCGACATCGTCGTGCTCGACTGCGGTGCGGGGCTCGCGCACGACTCGGCGCTCCCGCTCGCGCTGGCCGACGAGACGCTGCTGGTCTCGACGCCGGAACGCGACGCGCTGATCGACACCGACAAGACCGCGGACCTGGCCGAGCGCCTCGGCGGAACGGTCGCCGGCGCGGCGCTCACGCGCGTGACCGCGGAGAACCACGACCAGGCGCTCGTCGAGAAACACCTCGACGCGCCCGTCCTCGGCAGGATCCCGGAGGACCCGACCGTCGGCGAGGCGCTGCGCGCCGGCGAGCCGCTGGCGACGTTCGCGCCCGACGCGCCCGCGACCGCGGCCTACCGCGCGCTCGCGGCGGAGCTGACCGGCGTGACGCTCGAGCCCGCACCGGGCGCCGAGAAGCAGGCGGCACCGACCGAGGCGGAAGCGGCCGAGACAGAAACGGAAGCGGCTGGAGAAGAAGCGACCGAGGCGGAAACAGCCGGCGAAGAAGCGACTGAGGCAGAAAACGAAGCGGCCGTGACAGAAAAGAGAACGGCTGAAGAAGAAGCGGTCGAGTCCGAAGAGGACGCGCCGGAGCGGGACGCGACACCCATCGCGGAGGCGGAGCCGGAACGGGCGGACCCGGACGCCCCCGAACCGGGTCCCGTCGACGAATCGGCCGACTCCGAGGACGAAGCGGACGACGGCGCGGACGAGACGGACGAAGCGACCGAAGCGGACGAGGACGCCGACCTCGAGGGGAGCGTCCCGTTCCGCGATGCGGACGGCGACGCGGACGGCGAGGGTGACGGCGCGGAGGCGGCACCCGAGGACGAGACGTCGCCGGACGACGCGGACGACGAGACGGCGGAGAAGAAGGGCTTTTTCTCTCGGCTGTTCGGTCGCTGACCGCAGTGAGGGTCTGTCGCTCTCCGCAGCCTACATCGAGTCGGGGGCCTCGACGCCGAGGACCGCGAGCGCGTTCGCCATCGCGTGCTTCGCCAGCGCGACCGCCGCGAGCCGCGCGTCGCGGCGCTCGTCCGTCTCGGCGGTCAGGACCGGACACTCGCGGTAGAAGGCGTTGAACGCCTCCGCGAGGTCGCGGGTGTAGGTCGCGACCGTGTGGGGTTCGAGGTCGTCGGCGGCCTCCTCGACGACCGCGGGGAAGCGGGCGGCCTCCCGGAGCAGGGCCTCGGCCTCGGGCGCAACGAGGGCGTCGGCGTCGGGCGCGTCCGGGACCGCGGCGCCGGCGCGCGCGGCCTCCTCGAGGATGCCGCAGCACCGCGCGTGGACGTACTGCACGTAGGGGGCCGACTGTGCCTCGAAGTCGAGCGCGCGGTCCCACTCGAAGGTTATCGCCTTCGCGGGCTGTTTCGAGACGATGTCGTAGCGGACCGCGCCGATGCCCACCTGACGGGCGATTCGCTCCACGTCCTCGTCGTCGAGTTCGTCGTCGCGGATACGGTCGTCGAGGCGGTCCTCGACCTCCTCTCGCGCGCGGTCGATGGCCTCGTCGAGCAGGTCGTCGAGCTGGACGCCCGTCCCCGCTCGCGTCGACATCTTCCCCTCGGGGAGGTTGACGTACGAGTAGATGACGTGACCGAGCTGGTCGACGTCGTTGCCGAGGAGTTCGAGCGCGGCGTCGAGCTGGTCGGCCTGCAGCTTGTGGTCCTCGCCGAGGACGGTGACGGCGCGGTCGTAGTTGTCGAACTTCCACTCGTGGTGGGCCAGGTCGCGGGTCGTGTAGAGGCTGGTCCCGTCCGAGCGCAGGAAGACGAGGTTTTTGTCGATCCCCCACGCGTCCAGGTCGAGTTGCCACGCGTCCTCCTCGTAGACGGCGTGGTCCGTCTCCTTGAGCCGCTCGGCGATCTCGTCGGTGGAACCGTCGCGCATGAACCGCGTCTCCTTGACGAACTCGTCGAACGTCGCGGGGAGGCGCGCGAGGCACTCCTTCATCCCGCCGAGCACCTGGTCGACGACGGTCTGGACGCGCTCGTAGGTCTCCTCGTCGCCGGCCTCCAGCCCCTGGAGGATCGACTGTATCTCCGCCTCGGCGGCCTCGACCGCTGCCTCGTCGGCGTTCTCCAGGTACGCGTTCCCCTTGCGGTAGTAGCGGACGAGGTCGTACTCGATCCGGTCGCGGGCCGGCTTCCCCTCGAGGTCCGACTCGTCGAACGTCTCGTAGGCCCACGTGAAGACGGCCATCTGGCGGCCGGCGTCGTTGACGTAGTAGTGGCGGTCCACGTCGTAGCCGGCGAAGTCGAGCAGGTTCGCGACCGCGTCGCCCACGATGGGGTTGCGCGCGCGGCCGACGTGGACGGGACCGGTCGGGTTCGCGCTGGTGTGCTCGACGACGACCGAGGTGTCGCGGTCGGGGAGCGCGCCGTAGTCGGCGTCGACGCCCGCCGCGAGCGTGTCCGCGAGGTAGGCGTCCGCCGTCCGGAAGTTGACGTAGGGGCCGGCGGTCTCGACGCCGCCGAGGTAGTCGAAGGCGCCCTCGGCGAGGACCTCGGTGACCGCCTCCGCCACCTGTTCGGCCACCTGCGGCGGGGCCGCCCCGACCTCGCCCGCGAGTCGGAACGCGACGCTGGAGGCGAGCGTCGCGTCGGTGTCGGCGGGCGGCTCCTCGATGCCGAGGTCGTCCGTCGGCAGGTCGCGGCGCGCGAGCGCGTCCGCGAGCGCCGTCTCGACCTCCGAGCGGAACTGTCTGAACATGTGGACCCGTTCGTGGGTCCCGCTAAAAGGCCCTTCCGAAGCGACCCGCCCGGGACCGCGGTCGGACCGGGGTCGGACCGCGAGTCCGAGCGACCGTCGCTGTCCGCGACCGCGGCCGGAACCGACGCGACCGACGGCTTTAGGCCGCTCCCGGCCGGAGTCGCAGGTAGACCGCGTGCGGTCCGCCGCGGTTCGGGCCGGTCCGTTCCTGGAACGCCGTCACGTTTTTGAGATGCTCCTCACATTCGGTATGCTTTTAGCGGCGAGTCGCCAACCCGGAGGTATGCAAGACGCGGCGACGGCTACCGACGTCGGTCCTGACGAGCTCGCGGCGCTGAAACACGTCGCGCTCGCGGACGGGCTGACGGAGACGAAGGTCTCGTGTGCGGCGCTCGGGGACCGCCTCGACGCCTCGACGCAGACCGCCTCGCGCCGGCTCCAGCGGCTGGAGGCTGCCGGCCTGATCGAACGCGAGGTCGTCGGCGACGGCCAGTGGGTCCGGGTGACGGAGGCCGGCGAGGCGGCGCTCCGAAGCGAGTACGCCGACTACCGGCGGATCTTCGAGACGGAGACCGCGCTCACCCTCTCGGGCGTGGTGACGAGCGGGATGGGCGAGGGACGCCACTACATCACGCTCGATGGCTACATGCGCCAGTTCCGCGAGCGGCTCGGCTACGAGCCGTTCCCCGGCACGCTCAACGTCGACCTCGACGAGGCGAGCGTCCGCCGGCGGGCCGAGCTCGGCGGGATCGACGCCGTTCCCATCGACGCGTGGGAGGGCGACGACCGGACGTACGGCGCGGCCACCTGCTTCGCGGCGACCGTGGTCGCCGGCGGCGCGGAGGACGACGACGGCGCGGACGAGGCGGACGCCCGAAGCTACGAGGGCGCCCACGTCATCGTCCCCGACCGCACCCACCACGACGAGTCGCAGATCGAAGTCATCGCGCCCGACCGGCTGCGGGACGAGCTCGGACTCGACGACCGCGAGCCGGTCGACGTGCGGATCGAGCCCACGAGCCGCGCCGACGAGGAGGGCGCCTGATGCGGGCCGGCAGCGACGCGGAGTCGGCAGCGGCGGGCGAAGGGGACCGCCCGGGAACCGGGACCGCGGCAGTCGACCGCGCGCTCGAGGCCTTCGCCGCGGGCGAGCCGGTCTGCGTTCACGACGCCGCCGACCGCGAGGGTGAGACGGACCTGATCTACCCCGCGGCGGCGGTCGGTCCGGCCGCGGTCCGCCGGATGCGCAACGACGCCGGCGGCCTGATCTGCGTCGCCGTGGGCGACGCCGTGGCGGACGCGTTCGGCCTCCCGTTCCTCGCGGACGCGCTCGACCACCCCGCGGTCGACGACAATCCGGATTACGACGACCGCTCCTCGTTCTCGCTCCCGGTGAACCACCGCGAGACGTTCACCGGCATCACCGACGACGACCGCGCGCGCACGATCTCGGAGTTGGGCAACGCCGCGGCGGCCGTCGCCCGCGATCCCGACGGTTACACGCCCGAGGACTTCGCCGCCGAGTTCCGCGCGCCGGGCCACGTCCACGTCCTCCGCGGCGCGCCGGCCGGGCTGTCCGACCGGGAGGGCCACACCGAACTGGGGCTCGCGCTCGCAGCCGCGACCGACCGCGCGCCCGCGGCCGTGGTCTGCGAGATGCTCGACGGGGCGACCGGCGGCGCGCTCTCGCCCGCCGACGCTCGCGCGTACGCGGCAGCGAACGACATCCCCTTCGTTGAGGGCGCAGCGCTGCTCGACGCGCTGCGCTGACGATCGGGGGACTGCGGACTCCCTCCGTCGCCGTCGACTGCTGATCCTGCTACATTTATCACGACCGCTGCCGACGCTGCGATCATGAGCTTCGACGAGATGGACGTCGACACCATCTGGAAGAACGGCGAATTCCTCGACTGGGAGGACGCGACGACGCACGTCCTCACGCACGCGCTCCACTACGGGACCGGCGTCTTCGAGGGCGTCCGCTGTTACGACACGGAGAACGGCCCGGCGATCTTCCGGTGGGAGGAGCACCTCGACCGCCTGTTCGACTCCGCGAAGGTGTACGACATGGACATCGACCACTCCCGCGAGGAGCTGACCGAGGCGACGCTCCGGCTCCTGCGCGACCAGGACCTGGAGTCCTGCTACATCCGGCCCATCGCCTACTACGGGTACGACACGCTCGGCGTCTCGCCGAAGGAGTGTCCGACCGACGTGGCCATCGCCGCGTGGCCGTGGGGCGCGTACCTCGGCGAGGAGGCGCTCAACGACGGCGTCGACGTGATGGTCTCCTCGTGGCGCAAGCACTCCTCCTCGCAGATCCCGACGAACGTGAAGACCACGGGGCTGTACGTCAACTCCATGCTCGCGGGCGAGGAGGCCCGCCGCAACGGCTACGTCGAGGCCATCGTCCTCAACAAGGAGGGCAACGTCGCGGAGGGGCCCGGCGAGAACATCTTTATGGTCAACGACGGCGAGGTCTACACGACCGGCCGCGCCCAGTCGATCCTCGACGGGATCACCCGCAACACCGTCATCCAGCTCGCCCGCGAGCGCGGCTACACCGTCCACGACGAGGCGGTCATCTCCCGCGGCCAGCTGTACACCGCCGACGAGCTGTTCTTCACCGGCTCCGCGGCCGAGGTCACGCCGATCCGCTCGGTGGACGACACCGAGATCGGCGCGGGCACCCGCGGCCCCGTCACCGAGGAGCTCCAGAAGGCGTTCTTCGACCTCGTCGAGCGCCGGACGGACGCGCACGACGACTGGTTCACGTACCTCTGAGACGCGAACGACCGTCGATGGAGAGCGGGACGGGCAGAAAACCGCTACAGCCCCTTTCCACGACTTCTTTGGGTTCTGTTGTAGGTCCCGACCGCCCCGACCGCACCGCACAACAGCCTCACGCGTGACCCGACAGTCGGAGCAGTGACTCACCGAGCAATCGGCCGCGGCGGCCGACGAACCAACCCTGACGCCTCCCGCGCGCTACTGTACGCCGGAGGCCCGCGAGACGCGATTGTCTCGCGGCGGACTGAAAAAGTGGGCCCACGACCGGTCGAGGGCATTCCCGCCGTTCAACGAGCGCACCGAACCGATCGGTCGCGCAAGCCCAGTGCGGATCGAGGACGCACCGCACTGCGGACGCCCTGAAAAGTGGGAGTTCGAAAAGGGTCCCTCTGAGACCGCTCGCCGCTCAGGCGAACAGCTGGCGCGCCTCGTCGACCGCGTCGACGAGCGCGTCGATCTCGTCGGTCGTGTTGTAGACGTAGAAGGACGCCCGCGCCGAGGAGTTCGCGCCCATTTCGTCGTGGAGGGGCTGCGTGCAGTGGTCGCCCGCGCGGACGGCCACGCCGAAGTCGTTGAGGATGCTGGAGAGGTCGTGGGCGTGGACGCTATCGAGGTTGAACGCCACCAGTCCGCCGCGCTCGTCGCCCGGCGGGCCGTAGATCGTCACGTCGTCGAACTCCGTCAGGCGGTCGTAGGCGTACTCGGCCAGCCGGTCCTCGTGGGCCTGCACGTTCTCCATGCCGATCTCCTCGAGGTAGTCGATGGCCGCGGTGAGCCCGATCCCCTGCGCGATGTTGGGGGTGCCGGCCTCGAACTTCCACGGGAGGTCCTCCCACGTCGCGTCCTCGAAGCTGACGCGGCGGATCATGTCGCCGCCGTAAAGATACGGCTGCATCGCGTCGAGCAGGTGCTCCTTGCCGTACAGCACGCCGATCCCCGTCGGGCCGCACATCTTGTGGCCCGAGAACGCGAGGAAGTCGACCCCGAGCTCCCCCACGTCGACCGGCCGCGTCGGCACCGACTGCGCACCGTCCGCGAACAGGTAGGCGTCGTGGTCGTGGGCCATCTCCGCCAGTTCCGCGACGGGGTTTATCGTTCCGAGCGTGTTCGAGACGTGGACGACCGAGACCATCTTCGTCGAGTCGTCGATACACTCGGCGGCGTGGTCCATGTCGAGGGTTCCGTCGTCCTCGACCTCGATGAACCGCACGTCCGCGCCGGTGCGCTTGCCGATCTGCTGCCACGTCACGAGCGCGGAGTGGTGCTCCATCTGCGTGAGCACGACGCTGTCATCCGGGCCGAGCTCCTCCAGCCCCCACGCGTACGCGACGAGGTTCATCGCCTCGGTCGTGTTCTTCGTGAAGACGACCTCCTCGCGTCCCTCGGCGCCGATAAACTCGGCGACGCGGTCGTGGGCCTCCTCGTAGGCGACGCTCGCCTCCTGGCTCAGCTGATGGATCCCGCGGTGGACGTTCGCGTTGTACTCGCGGTAGTAGTCCGCGATCGCGTCGATCACCTGGTTCGGCTTCTGCGTCGTCGCGCCGTTGTCGAGGTAGACGAGAGGGGTGTCGTCGCCCGGCCCCTCGCCCGGAACCGTCACGTCGCCGCCGACCTTCCGCTCCAGGATCGGGAAGTCGTCGCGGAGCGCGTCGACGTCGAAGGGGGACTGTTCTTGAACTCCCATTACCGAAAGGGACGGGTTGGAGGACTAACACCCCTTCGGTCGGCCGAGGGGCGGGACCGCAATCCGCGGCGTCAGTCCCGGCTCCGGTAGCCCCGAATGTCCACGTACGTGCTGCGCACGGTCACCGGCGTCACGTCAGCCACGTCCGCGGCCTCCCGCTGCGTGACCGCACCGCTCGCGTCGACTTGCCGGCCTGCGGTGTACAGACACGCGGCCGCGACGCCGCTGGGGTCGCGCCCACCGGCGATCCCCTCCTCGACCGCTCGCCGCGCGAGCTCGCGAGCGCGTCGCTCGACCGCGGACGAACAGTCCAGATCCGAGGCGAATCGCGGGAGGTACTCGGCGGGGTCGGTCGGGCCGACCGGCAGCCCGAGCTCGCGGTTCATGGCGTCGAAGGCGGCGTCCTGCTCGCCGGCGGTCGCCTTCGCGGCCTCGCGCACCTCCGTGCGCGTCCGGGCGACGTTCGCGGCCCGCGCCGCGGCGTAGACGGCGGCCGCCGAGAACCCCTCCAGCGAGCGCCCGCGAAGCAGGTTCGCGTCCTGCGCCGAGTCGAACAGCGCACACGCCTGGTCGCGGACGCTCTCCGGCAGTCCGAGTTCGCCGATCAGTCGCCGGATCTCCGTGTAGGAGTAGACGCGGTTCCGCTCGCGCTTCGAGCCGATCTTCGAGCGCTTGTGGTGCGTCCGCATTCGCGCGAGTCGACGCTTCTTCCGACCGGTGAGCCGCGTTGACCGTCCGATCTCCGTCGAGAGCCCCCGGTCGTGTCTGGCCCGCGTCCGCGGCGCGCCGGTCCGCTCGGGGCTCGCGTCGTCGTCCGCGAACGACCGCCACTCGGGACCGTGGTCGATGCGGTCGGCCTCGATCACGAGCCCGCAGTCGCCGCAGACGCGTTCGGTGCCGTCGGTACGAACCTGACCGTCACACTCAGGGCAACCCGGCGAGCGCGACGGCGTGGAGCGTGTTCCACTCATACACGACAGACTTGGCGCCGATTCCTTACTTAAACCCGGGACGGATCGGGGGTGATCGGCGCGGATCGTCCGGAACAACCGACCGATGACCGGTCGGTTCTCCATCAGTGTGTTTTCTCAATTCAGTTCGTGCAGAAAAGTTAAGTAGAAAGGCGCGGCAGTCGGTCGCGTGACGCTCTCGGAGATCGCGGCCGGCATCGAGGTGACGAGCGAGCAGCGCGACCGCGGCGCGGCGGTCGTCGACGACACGGACGTGCCCGCGGTCGAACGCTTCCGCGAGCACGCCGACGCGCTCCCCTGTACCCCTGAGGCGGTCGCGACGCTGGTCGACGCCTACACCGTCGGGTCGAGCGTGGGCGCGGCCGCACGCGAGGCCGGCGTGGCGCCGATGGTCGCCGCGAAGGCGCTCTACCGCTGCGGCCTCACGGGCGTCCGCCCCCTCGCGCCGAGCCGACGCGGCGCCGTCCGCGACTGGCTCGACGGCGATCTCTCTCGCAGCGAGGCGGTCGCGCTCGCGGGCGGCGACGAAGCCGACTTCGCGCTCGCGACGTACGCCGAGACCCACGACCCGGTGCCGGAGCTCTCCGACGCCGTCGCGGCCGACCCCGTGGACCCGCTCGGCGACGGGCTGGGGGCGGGACTGGACGAGCGGCGCTGAGGCTCAGTTCCCGATCCGGTCCAGCAAGCCCTCGTCCTCGAAGCTCACCTCGAGCGACGCGTCGAACGCCGCCTCGAAGCCGGCCGCGACCGCCTCGCCGTAGGCCCCGTCGTCGGTTCCCGCGACCGGCGCGGCGGCGACCGTCGGGTCGGTCGCGGGCAGGGTCGCGTCCGCGCCGCGGTCAGTCGCCGCGGCTTCCCCGCCGTCACCGAACCGGTCGACAGCGAGCGTCGCGTCCAGTCCGCTCCCCACGTCGTCGAGCCGACCGCGGAGTCGCTGGAGCGCGTCGCGCCCGTGTCTGCTCGCCGGGCGTACGCCCGCGACTCGATCGGTTTCGGTGACGGCCGCGACCGCCTGATTGGCGGCGACGGGCGGCGTGTCGACGATCACGCGGTCGTGCTCGGCGGCGGCCGCGCCGATCCGGTCCGCCAGCGCGCGGGCGGCCGCCGCGGTCTTCGCCCTCGCGACGCGCTCGAAGGGCGCACGAGCGGGAACGAGCGTGAGGTTTCCGGGGAGCGTATCGCCCGCGCCGTGAGCCGCGTCGGCGAGGGGGCGCTCCCGCTCGTCGGTCACCAGCGCCGTGAGGTCGGGATCGATGCGGCCGGTGACGTACTCCGAGAGCCCCTGGGTCCCGTAGGCGGCGTCGAGCACGGCGACGTTCTCCCCCGTCCGCGCGCCCATCGCCGCCAACTCGACCGCGGTCCGCGTCGTTCCCGCGCCGCCGGTCGCCCCGACGAGCGCGAGCGTCGTGCCGGTCATGGGCCTACTGGCGCGCTTTCGGGTTTAAATTCTTCGAGAAAAGAGTTGATTTTGTCTCGTCTGAGGTGTCAGTCAGCCGTCGAGCTCGGCCGTGATGTCGGCCGCGATCCCGTCGAGTTCCGCGTCGCTCAGGTCCGGCCGCTCGCCCGCGACCGCGTGGATCGGGGCGCCGCCGTCCCCCTCGAACCGCGGGACGATGTGCGCGTGGACGTGCGGGACCTCCTGACCGGCCGCCTCGCCGTCGTTGAGGCCGACGTTGGCGGCGTCCGCGTCCACGGCGGCCTGCACGCGCGGGGTGAGGTCGGCGACCGCGTCGAAGACGGCGCTCGAGAGGTCGGCTGGTAGGTCCCCGACGTGCCGGTGGTGCGCCTTGGGGATGACGAGCGTGTGGCCCGGTGCGAGGGGGTTCGCGTCGAGGAACGCCAGGATGTCGTCGGTCTCGTGGACGGTGCGCGCGGGGATGTCGCCCGCGACGATCGCACAGAAGATGCAGTCGTCGGCCATACGCGATGGCTCGGCCCGGTTCGACAAGAAGCTTCGGCGGGGAGCTGGCGGTGCGGGAAGCGGACGGTTCGGGCGGTGCAGGGCGCGGGTCGTCCGGACGATGCGGGATGCGGACGGCTCCCCGCGGCGACTCACTCCTCCACTTCGACCAGCTTCATCAGGGGATAGCCGTCCTCCATCTCCATGCGCGTGCGGACGACCACGTTCTCGTAGACCACGCGCATCGTCACGTCCATCAGCGAGCCGGTGAGCTCCGTGTAGCCGTTCTCGTGGTCGATGGCCTCGCGGACGCGGTCGTCGTGGACCGTCACCTCGACCGATTCACAGAAGGGCTGGTTCTCGATGGCCTCCGCCATCGCGGTCTCGAGGCTCCGCGTCGACGCGGGACTGACGGGCGTCCCCGCGAACTGATGGTACAGCGAGCCGAACTTGATGCCCGCCTCGAAGCAGGCCTGCTGGGCGTCGGTGGACATGGATCCGCGGTCGCCGCGCGGGCGCTTATAAGGACTGGTGCGGGATCGGTCGCGTCCGCCGCGGTCGTCATCGCAGTTGCGAGCGGTTCGGACGCTTACGGTCGTCCCGCCACCGCGGTCGGCGAAATCCGGGCGATCGACGGACGCGGAGTGCTTAACCCGAGTCAAAACGGGTGCAATCCGACTTCAGCGTCTCGACCCCTTATGGTCGTACTGGGGCAATGGGAGCGTGTATGAGAACCAACTGGCTGATCCCGCTGGTCGCGCTGATCCTGCTCGCGGGCGTCGCGGTCGCGCCGGCCGCGGCCGCCGCGCAACCGGGCGGGGAAACGGACGAGTGTCTGAACGCTGACGAGGGGCCGGGCGCGAACGGACCGCCGGGCTTCGTGGCGGACCTCGTGCCGGACTTCCTTTCGGACCTGATCGGGTCGCTCCCGGTGCCGAACTTCGTGAAGACGCTGTTCGGCGCCTCGACCTGTTAGGCTGATCGTCGAACCGCGTTCACGCGGTCCGCGAAAACGTAAAAATGTGAAAACGTGAAAACGCAGAGACGGATTCCCTCTCAGTTCCCGGTCCAGCGCAGCAGCGCGAGCGTTCCCTCGTAGAGGACGATCATCGTCAGCGTGACGATGATCGGGGCCATCCCGGTCGGGTCGGGGCTGAACAGGAACGCGATGCCGAGGAACACGCCCCAGAAGATGAGGCGCTTCTGTTCGAGCCACCGCCGCGTGACGAGGTTCATCATGATCGCGAGCATGATGAACAGCGGGATCTGGAAGACGATGGCCATGAACGCCAGCATGACGACGATCAGGTTGAACGTCTCCGCGAGCCCGAACGCGATGACCGCCGCGCCCGTCGTGTAGGTCGTGAAGTAGCTGAAGATCGCCGGCAGCACGAGGAAGTGCGCGAACATGATCCCGATGGAGCCGAGGATTAGGCTCGTCGGCACCGCTGCGAGGTAGTAGCGCCGCTCCGTGCGGTAGAGCCCGGGGCGCATGAACCGGTACGTCTCGTAGACGAAGACGGGGAGCCCGACGACCACGCCCGCGAGCCCGGCCACCTTCAGCCGCGTTAAGACGAGTTCGAGGGGGCCGTAGAGCCGCGGCCGGTTCGCCATCGGCTCCGGGATGTGGAACTGCCAGAAGTACTCGATCAGGTCCGTCGCGGTCGGGAACGCGATCAGCGTCGCGATGCCGCCGAACAGGAAGACGATGCCGAGCCGCCGCATCATCTCCTCGATGTGGACCGCCAGCGGCATCTCCTCGTCCGACTCGGGACCCTCGAAGAGCTCCTCGTCTTCGTCGTCCCCCTCCTCGCTCATCCCGTAGGGGTCCTCGTCGAGGCCCTCCGCGGTCGGCTCGGTCACGTCTGCCGACTCGTTCGCAGCGTCCGCACCGCCGTCGGGGTCCTCGTCGACGTCCTCGTCCGCGTCCCCCTCGTCGTCCGCGTCTCCCTCATCGTCCTCGTCCCCCTCGTCGTCCGCGTCCTCCCGCCTCGTGACCGCCTCCTCGCGGTCGAGTGGCGGGGCCACCGCGCGCGCCTCCTCTAGCTCGTCATCGTCGGGCGCGTTCGGCTCGGGATCGGCCGGTTCGTCGTCGGACGCTTCGTCGTCGCTTGACTCATCCCTCGAGTCGTCCGCGTCAGCATCGTCGTCCGCATCTGCGCCGTCGTCCGCATCGGCATCGCCCTCCGCGTCGCCCTCACCGGATTCGTCGCCCGCGGCCGACGCGTCGCTGTCGGGATCCTCGACCGGGTCGGCCTCGGCCCCGGCGTCCGGCGCTCCCTCGCTCGACGACGTCTCGTCGGCGTCCGACGGCGCGTTCTCCTCGTCGCCGTCGGGATCCGAGTCCTCACCCATTCATCCGACATACGCCACCGGGCTATTATAGGCCTTTTTGGATAGCGCCGCCGGATCTCCCCCGACGGCGGGCGTTCGGGAGCGTCGGCTTCGAAAAGGTTGATAACCGCGACGCGCTTCCGGCCCGGTATGGCGAGTGCCCTCGACGAGGACACCCAGCAGACCTTATCGGAGGGACGCGACGCGGCCGCGACCGTGTTGCGCTCCATCCAGAAGGACCTCCAGAAGGTGTTCATCGTCTTCCTGATCGGCTTCATGGGCACGTTCTACGCCCTCCGACTCTACGTCTGGGACACGCTGAAGGCCAACACCAAGTCCAACATGCCGCCGGACGTGGCCGCCGAGACCGAGATCATCGCCCAGACCCCCTTCGAGGTGATCCTGCTGCAGGCGAAGATCGGCCTGATCGTCGGCGGCATCGTCGCCGCTCCGGTGCTGATCTACTTCGCGCGCGACGAGCTCCGCGAGCGCGGCGCGTGGCCGCAGACGCCGGTCGCACGGTGGAAGCTCGCGCTGATCGGCCTGCTCGCGGTCGCCCTGTTCACGGGCGGCGTGGCCTACGGCTACTTCGTCTTCTTCCCGGTGATGTTCTCGTTCCTCGCGTCGTTCGGTCTCGACGCGGGGCTGAACCCGAGCTACTCCATCGTGATGTGGACGGAGTTCATCGTCTTCCTCTCGCTGTCGTTCGGGCTGGCGGGACAGATGCCCCTCCTCATCACCGGGCTGTCGTACGCCGAGATCGTCCCCTACGAGACGTTCCGCGACAAGTGGCGCCACGCGGTCGTCATCATCTTCGTCTTCGGCGCCATGTTCTCGCCGCCGGACCCGTTCACGCAGATCATGTGGGCGGTGCCGCTGATCGCGTTGTACGGCTTCAGCCTCTACCTCTCGAAGGTCGTCGTCACCGCGAGGCGCTCCTCGGACCGCATCGACGTGCTCGAGTCGGTGCGCCGCCACTGGAACGTCGTCGCCGGCGCGGCGGTGCTCGGTGGTGGCCTCGTCTACGCCTTCTACGAGTACGGCGGTCGCACGGCGGCCAACGACCTAATCCGGTCGCTCGGGAGCACGCGGCGGTTCCTCGCGCCGGGCGAGGGGCTCGGGCTCGACCCGGCGGCCGCGGCCGGGCTCTACGCCGGCCTGTGGGCGCTGCTTTTCGTCGTCGTCGCGACGCTTGCGGTCGTCTACCGCGACCTGGACACCGTCGCGCCGGGCGGCGAGTACGGCGACCCGACCGCCATCGACATCGGGGGGCTCGACGCGGGCGGCGTCCGCGCCGCGCCCGAGCAGGCGTTCGCGTCCCTCGCCGAGGAGGAGGCGCTCGCGCTCGCCAGCGAGGCGATGGACGACGACGACCCCGAGAAGGCGCAGGCGATCCTCGACCGCTTCGACGAGGCGACGCCGGACGAGGAAGCGGACGAGGAAGCCGGCGCGGACGCCGAAGCGGAGACCGACGACGACGGGGCGGCCGACGAGTCCGCCGGCGCCGAGCCGGCTGAGGAGGTGAACGCCGTCGCCGAGGAGACGCCGGGCATCGCCGACGACGTGGGCGAACGCGCCTCCCGCGCGAGTTCGACGTTCCTCGACGAGCTGACGGAGGAGGGCGCCGACGAGGACGACATCGGCGGCTACTACACCGACCTCAAGTTCATCTTCGACTCGCTGCGCTCGCGGTCGTTCCTCATCGTGGCCTGGTTCCTGATCTGGATGGCCGGGACGTTCACCGCGCTGTACCTCGGCGGCCTCGGCCGCGTCCGCGAGGACTTCATCAGCCGCGTGCCGCCGGCGCTGGACACCTCCTCGTTCACCATCATCACGCTCCACCCGGTGGAGGCGCTCATCTTCCTCGTGAAGTTCTCGGTGCTCGCGGGCGCGTTGATGACGCTGCCGGTGTTGGCGTACTCCGCGTGGCCCGCCCTGCGCGACCGCGGGTTCGTCCGCGGCCGCCGGAACGTCATCTTCGGCTGGGCCGCGGCGCTCGCGGCCGGCCTGATCGGCGGCTTCGTGCTCGGCTACTCGTACATCGCCCCGACGATCATCAGCTACCTCGTGACGGACGCGCTGAACGCCAACATGGTGATCACCTACCGGATCAACGACTTCTTCTGGCTCATCGTGTTCACCACCATCGGCATCGGCCTGCTCGCGGACGTGCCCGTGCTGATGGTGCTTCTGAACTCCGTGGGGATCACCTACGGCGCGTTCCGCGGCCGCTGGCGCGAGGTGACCATCGCGATGTTGACCGTCGCCGCCATCTTCACGCCCGCGGACATCATCACGATGTTCCTCGTGACGGTGCCACTGATGGCCGCCTACGGCGTCGGTATCGCGGTCCTGTTCGTCGTGACGCTGGGCGGCCGCCGGAACCTCGCGCCGCCCTCGGCGATCATCGAGACCGGTCAGCGCGTCGAGAGCGAAGTGCAAGACCGGATGTAGGGCGCGAGACCGGATGTAGGGCGCAAGACCGGCCGGAGCGCGTCCCTGGTTCGGTCCCGAGGCTGCCGATCGGGGCGGCGACGTTCGGAACGCTCTCCTCGTTCTCCTTTCGACGCGTTTTCTGTTTCTGTCTCCGGTGCTGATCCTGCTGATCCTGCTGATCGGAGCAGTAACACCTCGAAAGCCCCAGCCGGCTCGACCGGCCGTCGTGAGACGGTCCGGGCTGCCTGCGGTAGCGGGCTGCCGGGCTGCGACTCACGGGCTCCCGCTCGTTCCTCGCGGGAACGCGGCACACTCTGCGCTCCTCGCTCTCCGCCGCGCGGGACAAACCGCGTCCCGCTGGCCTCCAGCGTGCAGTAGCGCGCCGAAAATCGGAGATTTTCGAGCCGCCGTTCGCTCCCCACCGCGCTCACGGCGACGCTGGAGACAACGCCCGCTGCGGTGCCTGAGACGAAGTCTCAGACTAGCGAGTGCTTCGCTCTCGCGTCGCTTGCGGCGCCGGGGCCGGATCGAGCCGACTGCCCCTTTCAGTCCCACCCACCGCGACCGCCCCGCACAGCACCGCGGCCGCACGGCAGCCTCACTCCTCCCCAACCTCGGCCGCGGGCCGACCGCGAACAGCACCGCACCGCAATGCGGCCGGCCCGCGACCTCCCTCGCGCGCGTCAGGGTCGCGCGCGCCGACCGCATTCAGCACCGTCCCGCAACCGTACGGCACAGCACTGCCCCGCAACCGCACGGCACAGCACCTCAGCACCGCCCCGCTCGCCCCCGCGACCGCCTCGCTGGGAGCCCGACGCCGCGCCCGGGTTTATAAGGACGCCGGGGGCCGGCGGTCGAACACCCTTATACGGCACGCGCCCCCAGCGACGGTATGAACGTAGTACCGGACACCAGTGCGGTCGTCGACGGCCGCGTGTCCGAACGCGTCGAGGACGGGACCTACGAGGGCGCGACGGTGGTCGTCCCCGAGGCCGTCGTCGGCGAACTGGAGGCGCAGGCCAACGACGGCCGCGACTCCGGCTGGGACGGGCTCTCGGAGCTCCAGCGGCTCGCGACGATGGCCGACGAGGGACGGATCGACCTGACGTACGTCGGCGTCCGCCCCGAGGCCGGCCGGCGGGACGCCGCCGAGGAGGGCGAGATCGACGCGGTGATCCGCGACGCGGCCAGCGAGCACGACGCCACGCTCCTGACGAGCGACGTGGTGCAGGCGGAGGTCGCGAAGGCGAAGGGGCTCGCGATCGACTACCTCGAGCCCGTCACCCGCGGCGTGGTCGAGGAACTGCCCATCCAGCAGTTCTTCACCGACGAGACGATGTCGGTCCACCTCAAGACCGACACGA
>NZ_LKIR01000135.1:0-44004 GCF_001462205.1 Haloparvum sedimenti | reverse complement strand
GCGGCACGCTCGGCGAGATGCGCTACGAGGTCATCGACGACGAGCCGACCGGCGACGAGCAGATGCGCGAGTGGGCGACCGCCATCGTCAACCTCGCGCGACAGTCCAACGACGGCTACGTCGAGCTCTCCGACGAGGGGATGGACATCGTCCAGTACCGCAACTACCGGATCGCGGTCGCGCGGCCCCCTTTCTCCGACGGCGTCGAGATCACGGCCGTCCGCCCCATCGCGAAGACCGTCCTCGACGACTACGAGTTCGCGGACGAGCTCCGCGAGCGCTTCCTGGAGTCGAAACGCGGCGTCCTGATCTCGGGCTCGCCCGGGGCCGGGAAGTCGACGTTCGCACAGGCGGTCGCGGAGTTCCTCAACGACAGCGACTACGCGGTCAAGACGATGGAGAAGCCGCGCGACCTGCAGGTCGGCCCGGAGATCACCCAGTACGGCGCGCTCGGCGGCGACATGGCCAACACCGCCGACTCCCTGCTTCTGGTCCGCCCGGACTACACCATCTACGACGAGGTCCGCAAGACGGACGACTTCGAGGTGTTCGCGGACATGCGGATGGCCGGCGTCGGCATGGTCGGCGTCGTCCACGCCTCCCGGGCCATCGACTCGCTCCAGCGTCTCGTCGGCCGCGTCGAACTCGGCATGATCCCCCAGATCGTCGACACCGTCGTCTACATCGAGGCCGGGGAGGTCGAGACCGTCTACGACGTGGAGACGGAGGTGAAGGTGCCCGAGGGGCTCACCGCCGAGGACCTCGCGCGCCCGGTCATTCAGGTGACCGACTTCGAGACCGGCCGGCCGGAGTACGAGATCTACACGTTCAACCGGCAGGTCGTCACCGTCCCGCTCGGCGAGGAGGGCGAGGGGAGCACCGAGACCGGCGTCGGCCGCATCGCCAAAAAGGAGATCGAACGCGAGATCCGGTCGGTCGCCCGCGGACACGTCGACGTCGAACTGCAGGGCAACGACGACGCGGTCGTCTACGTCGAGGAGGACGACATCGCCTCCGTCATCGGGAAGGGCGGCGGCCGCATCACCGACATCGAGAACAGACTCGGCATCGACATCGACGTGCGCACGCACGACGAGAAGCCCGGTCGCGGGGGCGGCACGTCCGGTCCGGCCGGTTCCGCGGGGGCCGGCAACGGCCAGGTCGGCGCGGAGCGCGAGCAGGTGGTCCAGCCGGAGATCACCTCCCGGCACGTCGTCATCCCGATGGACGAGCACGTCGGCGACACCGTCGAGGTGCGCGCGGGCGACGAGTACCTGTTCACCGCGACCGTCGGCCGCGGCGGCGAGGTACAGGTCTCCCGCGGCTCCGCCATCGCCGAGGAGTTGGAGGACGCCATCGACCGCAAACAGCGGATCACCGTCGTCCCGGCGCGCGGGTGAGCGGCGCGCGGTCGGCACGGAGGTATCAGGATCGGAGCGACCGGCCGGTCGCCGTTCGTCTTGGCGCCGCGCCGTGAAAAAGGGTTCTCCGAGCGACCCGCCGTCGCCGTGCAACGTCGCCCTGCGGTTCGACGACTGTCGAACAAAAACCCTCCTAAACGATAACGCTTTTTTGAGGGTGGCGGGAACCGTTCGGGTATGTCAGACGAGCTGAAGCGGGGCTTGGAGGGTGTTCTCGTCGCGGAGTCCGAGCTGAGCTACATCGACGGTAGCGTCGGCAAACTCGTGTACCGCGGCTACGACATCGGGGATCTCGCCCGCGAGGCTACCTACGAGGAGGTGCTCTATCTGCTGTGGCACGGCGAGCTGCCGACCGCGGACGAGCTCGACGCGTTCGCGGCGGACCTCGCGAGCGAGCGCGCGGTCGACGACGACGTGTTGGAGACGGTCGCGACGCTCGCGGAGGCGGACGCCGAGCCGATGGCGGCGCTGCGGACCGGGGTGTCGATGCTCGGCAGCTACGATCCCGAGGCCGACGGCGAGCCGGAGGACCTCGACCACTCGCTCCGACAGGGCCGGCGGATCACCGCGAAGATCCCCACGATCCTCGCCGCCTTCGAGCGCGCGCGGCAGGGCGAGGAGCCGGTCGCGCCGGACCCGGAGCTCTCCCACGCCGGCAACTTCCTCTACATGCTCACCGGCGTCGAACCGGACGACGTGGCCGAGGAGACGTTCGACATGGCGCTGACGCTGCACGCCGACCACGGGCTCAACGCGTCGACGTTCACGGCGATGGTGATCGGTTCGACGATGGCCGACATCTACTCCGCGGTCGTCGGCGGCATCGGCGCGCTCTCCGGCCCGCTCCACGGCGGCGCCAACCAGGACGTGATGGAGACCCTCCACGAGGTCGACGCCTCCGGGAAGGACCCCGTCAAGTGGGCGAAGGACGCCCGCGCGAACGGCCGCCGGATCCCCGGCTTCGGCCACCGCGTCTACGAGGTGAAGGACCCCCGCGCGGAGATCTTAGAGGAGAAGCTGCGCGACCTCTCCGAGTCGACCGGCGACACGAAGTGGCTCGACTACACCACCGCCATCGAGGAGTACCTCACCGAGGAGGGGCTCGTCGAGAAGGGGATCGCGCCGAACGTCGACTTCTACTCCGGCTCCGTCTACGACCACCTCGGCATCCCGATGGACATGTACACGCCCATCTTCGCGATGTCCCGGGCCGGCGGCTGGATCGCCCACGTGCTCGAGTATCAGGAGGACAACCGCCTGATCCGCCCGCGCGCCCGCTACACCGGTCCCGAGGACGCCGAGATCGTCCCGCTCGACGAGCGGTAGACCGTCGGACGCCGACGCGTCGGCGCGCCGCGGGTCCGGCGTCGCGCCGCCGATCTGCCGGAGTCGGACGGTTTAACCCCCTCGTCGGCCACCGGGGGAACGATGACCGCGCTCGGCCGTCTCCGCGAGTACGACGTGCTCGTGCTGACGGCGCTGATCTGGTTCCTCGCGAAGTTTTTGCGGTACGCGTTCCCGCCGCTTTTCGAGCCGCTGCAGGCGAGCTACGGCGTCAGCAACGCCGCGGTCGGGACCGCGTTCACCGGATTCATGATCGTCTACGCCGCGATGCAGTTCCCCAGCGGCGTCCTCGCGGACCGGCTGGGCGCGGTGCGGGTCGTCGTCGCGGGCGCCGTGCTCGCGGGCGCGGGCGCGCTCGTGCTCGTCGTCGACTCGCCGTTCGCGGTCCTCGTCGGCGCGATGCTCGTGATGGGCGCGGGGACCGGCGCCCACAAGACCGTCGCCGTCCGCCTGCTCTCGCGGGTGTATCCCGCCCGGACCGGACGCGCTCTCGGCGCGCTCGACACGTTCGGCGCGTTCGGCGGCGTGGTCGCGCCCGCGGCCGTCGTGCTGTTTCTGTCCGCGCCGCCCGCGCTCGCGGCGGCGCTGTCGCGGCTGCCGGGCGCCGACTGGCGGGCCGTGTTCCTGATCGCCGGCGTCGTCGCGGTCGGGTTGGCGGCCGCGTTCCAGATTCGCGTACCGCGCCGGCTCTCCGAGGGGTCGGATCCGGACGCCGGGAGCGGGGAGGAACCGGGGACCGACCCGAACGCCGTCGACGAGGACCGGGGCGAGCCCGGCGTCCGCGACTACGTCGACCTGTTCCGTGCCCCTCGGTTCTCCGCGTTCGTCGGCGTCACGGTGCTGTTCTCGTTCGCCTACAACGGGACGGTGGCATTCCTGCCGCTGTACCTCGTGGACGCCGGCGGGCTGTCGACCGCGACCGCGAACCTGATCTACTCGGCGCTGTTCGTCGTGAGTCTGGTCCAACTCGTCTCCGGCGACCTCAGCGACCGCGTGGGCCGACTCCCGGTCATCGTCGCGACGCTGGCGCTTGCGGGCGCGGCGCTCGCGGCGGCGGTCGTCCTGCCGGCCGTCGGCGCCGGCCCGGTCGCGCTGGGCGCGGTCGTCGTCCTGCTGGGACTGGGCGCGCACGGCTTCCGGCCGGTCCGGGGTGCACACCTCGTGGAGATCCTGCCCGACTGGATGGCCGGCGGCGGGCTCGGCGTGGTCCGCACCCTGCTGATGGGCGCCGGCGCGTTCGCGCCCGCGGTCGTCGGCACCCTCGCGGACGCCGCCGGCTTCCGGGTCGCGTTCGCGCTGCTGGCGGCCTCGCAGGTCGGCGCCGCGGTGCTGGCGGCTGGGCTGTGGATCTCGGAGTAGTAGGCGCTCCCCGCGCCGCTACGCGTCCTTCGGGCGCTCGGCCCGCTCCCGGATCAGGTCGCGGATCGACTCGGGGTCGTCGATGTCCGCGAGCTCCTCACAGGAGACGAGCGCGGTGCCGTCGACGGACTCGCGGCGGTTCTCCTCCTCGGTGAAGTAGACCGAACGGGTCTGGGCCACCTCGCCGATGGAGGACATGATCCGCGCGCGCTTCTCCGCGGCCGGGGTGAACGCGGAGTGGCCGGTGAGCACGCGCATCCGGCGGCTGTCCTCGTCCTCCGAGACGGCCTTGAACGGGGCGCGGGCGGTCGGGTGGACGGTGAAGCCCGCGCGCGTCAGCACGTGGACGACGTGTTCGTCGTCGGGGTCGGCCTCGGGCGCGTCGGGGGTCGGGTCCGCGTCGTGAACCTCCTCTGCGCCGTCCATCACGTCGACCGGGCTGGAGAACGGCTCGTCGAAGATCTGCTCCAGCTGGACGGCCACCTCGATGGAGGCGTTCATGCCGTCCTCGTACTTCGAGACGGTGCGTCGCGAGACGCCGAGTTCGGAGGCGAGCCGGCCGAGCGACCAGCCGCGCTCCTCGCGCTCGTCCGCGAGCAGTTCGCCGTCGATGCTGACGTAGAGGCCGCCGGGGGCGGCGTAGATCAGCGGCGGGATCTCCTCGATGAACAGGTCCACCGCGGTGTCGGGATTGATGACGGGGACGCCGTGCCGGAAGTAGACGACCTCCGGCTTCAGGTCCTCGTCGCGCGTCCGCAGCCCGACCACCATCGGCGTCGCGTCGAGGTACTCCCCGAGGCGACGCATCTCCGCGCCCGTCTCGGCGTCGAGGGCGTCGACGTTGCCGAGGATCTTCAGGAGGACCAGGTCTTCCCCGCGGCGAGCGGCCAGGTCGAAGCTCTTGGGCCGGACCGCACACCGGTCGCTCACGAGGAACCCCGCGTCCTCCAGCATGGCGGTGACGTTCCCGACGAGCGCACTCCGGGACATAGCCGTTGATACGCCCTTCGCTACATAAATACGTTGTGCCGGCCGGGTATGGACTGGCCTCGGCGCGCTCTGGCGGTTTTTCGCGCCTCACCGGCGGTAGGTTTATATATGGAACGTGACGCGAAAGCCGCTTGCCGGTCCGTCCCCTACGCTGCCCGTGACCATCGTCGGGATCGACGACACCGACTCCCGCGAGCGCGGGATGTGTACGACCTACGCCGCGACGCGGCTCGCCGAGCGGATCGCGGCCGCGGGCGGCCGCGTCGAGCGGCGGCTCCTCGTGCGCCTCAACCCCGCCGTGAAACACAAGACGCGGGGGAACGCGGCGCTCGCGCTCCACACGGACCTGCCCGCGGACGAGGCGTTCGAGCTCGCGGGCGACCTGCTGGCGGGGCTCTCGGAGACGGACGATCCCCGGACCTCCCCGGGGCTCATCGTCGCGCCGCTTCCGGCGGACGCGCCCGCGGCGATTCCCGACGAGGTGGCCGGATTCGCCCGACGGGCGCTCCGCAAGCGCCTGGACCTCGACGAGGCCATCGCGCTCGCCGACGAACACGGCTTCGAGCACGCCGGCTTCGGCGCCGGCGGCGACCCGGACGCGGACGCGGGGAACCGAAGCGTCGAGGGCCGCGGCCGAATCGGCGCGCTCGCGGCGGTCGGCGCGCTCGCCGCCTTCGACGACTGGACCTACGAACACGTCGCGTATCGCCGGTTCGAGCGGTGCGGGACGCCACGAAGGGTGGACGAGGAGTCCGTCTTCGCGGCCGCCGAATCCGGCTACCCGACGGTCTGGGACACGGTCGACCGCGGGACGGGCGAGGCGGTCTGTGTCCCCAACGCCCCCGGACCGATCCTCTACGGGATCCGGGGCGACGACCCCGACGCCTGCCGGGCGGTCGCGGCCCGCATCGACGGCGAGTCCGTGGACCGCGCCGCGACGTTTCTGACGAATCAGGGGACGGACGCGCATATCGCGCCCGGCCGCATTGGGGAGCTCCGCGAGGGCACGGGCTACCGCGTCGACTGCGTCGTCGCGGACGAGCCCGAAACGCGCCGCGGCGGTCACGTCTTCGTCCCGCTGGTCCGGTCCGACGCGGTGCCGGACGGCCTCGATCACCCCTCCGCGGTGGCGGCCGCGGACTTCCCTGCCGACGCGGTCGCGCAGGGGGCCGCGTTCGCGCCGACGGACCGGTTCCGCGACCGCGTGCGCGCGCTGCGCCCGGGCGACCGGCTGACCGCCTGCGGCGAGCACGAGGCGGGAACGCTGAAGCTGGAGAAGGTCGCGGTCCGCGAGCTCGTGGGGAGCGAGCTCGCCACGCCGACCTGCCCGGACTGCGGGCGGACGATGTCCTCGGCCGGTCGCGGGCAGGGGTACCGCTGTCGCGACTGCGGCACCGCGGCGCCGGGGAAGGTCGCGGTGCCGGTCGAGCGGGCGCTCGACCCCGGCTGGTACGAGGTGCCGCCCTGCGCCCGCCGCCACGTCGCCAAACCGCTGGTTCGCGGCGGGTTCGACGCGCCGACGCACCCGGAGCGGTAAGCGGGACCCGAAGGAGACGTTTCGTTCAGCAGGTTCTTTATTCCACGGTGAAAAGGATCAATCGATGGACTCCTCGCGCGTCGCCGCCGGTCTGTTCTGTCTCCTCGGGGCGACGCTCTCGGTCATCCCGCTGTCGAGCCTCGCGGAGCTTCCGAGTCGGTCCTTGCTGTCGATCGGCGCCGAGATGGCGGTCCCGCTGCTCATGAGCGTCGTCGTCTTCGGATACGGCGTCCGTCTGCTGTTCGCCGAGGAGACCGGCAGACCGCTCCACGTCGTGCTCTGGAGCACCGTCTCGGCCGCACTCGCGGTCGTCTTCATCGGCTGGGTCGTGCTGGTCCAGTTCGTCTCCGAGGGGGTCGACCCCATCCACGTGATCGGGTACACCGTCGTCGCCGCGGCGGTCGCGGGCCTGCTGATCGGGCGGTACGACGCGCGGAGCCGGCGTCGGCGGCGCGACCTCCAGCGCGAGCGGGACCGCTTCTCCGCATTGTTCGAGAACGTCGCCACGCCGATCGCCGAGGTCGAGATGGCCGACGGCGAGGTGCTCGCCCGAGCGGTCAACCCGCAGTTCGAGGCGACCTTCGGCGTGGACGCCGCGGAGGCGGCGGGCGACCGCCTCGGCGCACACGTGCGGAAGCCGGAGGACGCCGAGGAGGTGCCCCTCGACGACCCGCTCCGCGAGGACGAGAGCCGGACGTACATGGTGCGCCGCGGCGCGGTCGACGGCATGCGGGACTTCCGCGTGTACGTGGTCCCCGAATCGTCCGGCGGGACCGACGAGCGGCGCGGCTACTGCATCTTCACGGACCTGACCGAACAGCGCCGCAACCGGGAGCGACTGAGCGTGCTCAACCGCGTGCTGCGCCACGACGTGCGCACCGCGGTCAACGTGATCCACGGCACCGCCGGCCGGATCGCCGACAGCGTGGACGACGCCGCCGTGCGGGCGTGGGTCGAGACGATCCGCCGTCGCGCCCGGAAACTCGCCTCCTACGGCGACCGGGCGCGCTACGTCCAGTCGGTGGTCGAGGGGGACGGCGAGACCGAGCCCGTCGACGTCGCCGCCCGCGTGCGCGACCTCCTCGCGGACCTCGGCGACGAGTACCCGCACGCCACCGTCCGCGCGACGGTGCCGGAGGAGGCCCACGCCCGGGCGCTTCCGACCGTCGGGGACGCGTTCCGGGAGGTGCTCACGAACGCCGTCGAACACAGCGACCGGGAGGCGCCCCGCGTCGAGGTCGACGTGACGTGCTGTCCCGAGGCGGTCGTCGTCCGGGTCGCGGACGACGGCCCCGGGCTGCCCGAGGACGAGCGCCGCCTGCTCCACGGCGAGGCCGACGTGTCACAGCTCACCCACTCCGACGGCTTCGGCCTGTGGGTCACCTCGTGGATCGTCACCGGCTCCGGCGGCACCGTCTCCGTCTCCGCGAACCGCCCGCGCGGGACCGTCGTGGAGATCCGGCTGCCGCGCGTCGAGGACTGATCGAGAAACCGGCCGGCGGTTCGCGGTCGCGGCGTGGCGACCGCGGAGCGGTGACCACGGGGGAGCGCTCGCTGGCCGGCGACCGCGTGCGGCGTTACTCGGCGAGGCCGAGCAGGTCGAAGGGGTACCCGTTGTCGTTGTCGTCGGCGTACTCGTAGACGACGTGGGCGGCGGCCACGTCCTGGATCGCGAGCCCGGTCGAGTCGAAGACGGTGACGCCGTCGTCGTCGGTCCGCCCCTCGATCTTCCCGGTGACGATCTGGCCGATCTCGCCGTAGATGTCGTCGTCCGTGAGCGTGCCGTCCGCGTAGGGGACGTTGATCTCGCCGGAGTGGGTGCACTGCTCGTGGTCGTCGATGACGATCTTCGCGTCGAGCAGCAGGTCGTCCGCGAGCTCGTGTTTGCCCTCGGCGTCCGCGCCCATCGCGTTGACGTGGGTGTGCTCGCCGATGTCGGCCGCCTGCACGATGGGAGACTCGACGGGCGTCACCGTCGAGAGCACGTCGCAGCTCGCGGCCTCGTCGATCGAGCCCGCACGCACCGTGAATCGGTCCTCGAACGTCTCGATGAACCGCCGGACGCGGTCCTCGTCGAGGTCCGAGACGACGACCGTCTCGATGTCGCGGATCTCCGCGATCGCTTCGAGCTGGGTGTATGCCTGCACGCCGGCGCCGACGATCCCCAGCGAGGAGGCGTCCTCGACCGCGAGGTGGTCGGTCGCGACCGCCGCGGCCGCGCCCGTGCGCTTCATCGTCAGCTCCGTGCCGTCCATGATCGCCAGCGGGAACGCGTTCTCGGGCTCGGAGTAGACCATCGTCCCCATCACGGTCGGGAGGCCGAACTCCTCGGGGTTGTTCGTGTGGACGTTCACCCACTTGACGCCCGCGGCGTCCCAGTCGCCCGCGTCGAGGTAGGCCGGCATCGACCGGAAGTCGCCGTCGTACTGCGGCAGGTCGATGTACGACTTGGCCGGCATCTGCGCGTTGCCCTCCTCGTAGGCGACGAACGCGTCCGACACCGCCGCGATGACGCGGTCCATCTGCGCGTTCTCGTCGACGTCGGCGCTGTTGAGAAGCAGCGTTTCCATGCCGCAAAATTTTCCGGCCGGGTATTTAGGTCATGCTGAACGCGGTCGGGTGGTGGCGCCGTGACTGCTGCTGCGTCCGAGACAGGTCGAAAGAAGCGGTCGATCGAAAGGCGATGCGGCCGGTCGGCTGGGTGGTGAGTCTGTCCTACCGGACGCTCACATCATGCCGCCCATGCCGCCGCCCATGCCGCCCATGCCGCCGCCGGGCGCGCCGCCCTCCTCCTCGCCGTCGCCGGAGGTGGACAGCTCGTCGGCCGCGATGATGTCGTCGATCTTCAGGACCAGGTTCGCGGCCTCGGTGGCCGAGGAGAGCGCCTGCTCCTTGGCGTGGGCCGTCTCGACGACGCCCGCCTCGAAGGTGTCCTCCACGTCGCCCGTAAAGGCGTTGAGGCCGGCGCGGGAGTCGCCCGACTCGTGGGCCGCGCGCAGGTCCACGAGCAGGTCGATGGCGTCGAGGCCGGCGTTCTCGGCGAGCACGCGCGGGACGAGTTCCAGCGAGTCCGCGAACGCCTCGACGGCGAGCTGCTCGCGGCCCTCGACGGAGTCCGCGAAGTCGCGGACGCGGCTGGCGAGCTCGACCTCGATGGCGCCGCCGCCCGCGAGGACGCGGCCGTCGGAGACCGTGGTCGAGACCACGTCGATGGCGTCGTTGATGCCGCGCTCGAGTTCGTCGACGACGTGCTCGGTGGAGCCGCGGAGGAGGAGCGTGACGCCGTGGGCGTCCTCGCCCTCGACGTAGAACAGCTCGTCCTCGTCGTCGCGGGTGACGCTACCGACCGCGAGGTCGTCGGCGGTCAGGTCGTCCAGGTCGGAGACGATGTTGGCGCCGAGGACGTTCTTCAGGAACTTCAGGTCGGACTTCTTCGTCCGGCGGACCGCGAGGATGCCCTCCTTCGCGAGGTAGTGCTGTGCGAGGTCGTCGATGCCCTTCTGACAGAAGACGACATCGGCGCCGGACTCGACGATCTTGTCGACCTTCCCACGGAGCTCCTCTTCCTCCTTGTCGAGGAACTGCTGGAGCTGGTCGGGAGACTCGATGGAGACGGAGGTGTCGACGTCGGCCTCCTCGACCTCGATCGGCTCGTTGAGGAGGAGGACGTTCGCGTCCTCGACGCTCGAGGGCATGTCGTCGTGGACCGGGTCCTTGTCGATGACCGCGCCGGAGAGCAGCTCGGACTCGCCCGCCGAGCGGCCGGTCTGGGTCTCGATCTTCAGGTTCGCCAGGTCGACGACCGTGGAGCCGTCGTCGGCGTCGACGCTGACGCCCTGTACCGCGCGGACCACGAGGTCGGCGAGCACGTCCTTCTCGAGCTCGGCGCCCTTGCCGGTCATGGAGGTCTCGGCGACCTGCTGGAGGATCTCGGTGTCGTCGGCGTCGACCGGCTCGGCAACCTCGTCGACCTCCTCGCGGGCGAACTCGCTCGCGAGGTGGAAGCCCTTGATGATCGCCGTCGGGTGGATCTCCTGCTCAAGGAGGTCCTCGGCGTTCTTGAGGAGCTCGCCCGCGATGGCGACCGCGGTCGTCGTCCCGTCGCCGGCCTCGTCCTCCTGCGTCTCGGCGACCTCGACGATCATCTCCGCGGTCGGGTTGTCGATGTCCATCTCCTGGAGGATGGTGACGCCGTCGTTCGTGATGGTGACGTCGCCCATCGACGTGACGAGCATCTTGTCCATCCCTTTCGGACCGAGCGTGGAGCGGACGGCCTCCGCGACCGCGCGTGCGGCGGAGATGTTGTACTCCTGCGCGTCCTTGTCCTTGACGCGCTGCGCGTCCTCTCCCATGATGATCATCGGCTGACCCTGCTGCATTCGCTGGCTCATGTACACCCACGGATTGTTTGTGATTCTATATAAAACCTTCGTCGGCGGGCCACTCGGGTCACGCCCGGGTCGCGCTCGTCCGATGCGGGAGACCGACGTACTGCGACCGATTTTGCACGGATCCGTGTTGGATGTTACCACAATACGCCGCCACGATGAGGTGCGGCTCCGTGGGCGTTTAAGTAGCTGTGTCCGTGCTGTGTCCGTTGGCCTCGGCCGTTTCTGTGTCTGGGCGTCCTCCCGGCGGCGGACCTCCTCCTTCCGGTGGATCCACTCTCACCGGCGACGCGGTCGCTGGCGACGAATCGTGGTCAGAAAATCCGCGGGCCGCGACCGGGCGGATCAGCTATCCAGCTCGGTCGGGTCGGTCAGATAGTCGGAGTCGACCCCGTCCGGCTCCGGGGGCTCCTCCTCGGCCGTGAGCTCCCGCTCGTTGAGGCGAGCCTCCAGCTGTCTCCGCTTGTTGCGCCCCTTCCGTTCGCGGCCGTCCTTCGTGTCTGGCATCGTCACTCGTGGTAACACCACCCATGCTTATGAACCTTTCCGCGATGGTCGTGCAGGCTCCGTTCGTTCGGAAATGCTCCGTCGAGTCGGACAATGCCGTGACTATTCGAGTGAACCGCCTCGGGGTCAAGCCCCGAGGCACTCGCCTTGCTTATCTGTAGATCAGAAACGAAAACGCCAGGAGAGGGATTTGAACCCCCGATCCCGGAAGGGAACACGCTTTCCAGGCGTGCGCCTTGCCACTCGGCCATCCTGGCCCGACTGGACGTACTGCGGTCGGACTGTTAAACCCTTCTTTTCGCCCGCAGGCGGTGCTCCGTCTGGTAGGCGATCGCACCCACGGCAACGCCGACGAGGGCCGCGATCGGGAGCAGCCCGAGAACGCCGACCGGAAGCGGACCGACGACGAGCGCGTACCCCTGCGCGAGCGCGAGGAACGCGAGCGCGCCGACGAGCCCCCACAGCGCCGCGGACTTCGCGCGGGCTCGCGTGGTCGGGGGAACGCTCGGGGACGCCCCGTCCGACTCGTCCATCTACTCGACGCTGGCGACGGCCTCGATTTCCACGGCGACGCCCTTCGGGAGCGCCCCCGCCTGGACCGCCGACCGCGCCGGCGGTTCCGCCTCGAAGTAGGTCGCGTACGTCTCGTTCATCTCGTCGAAGTCGTCGATGTCCGCGAGGAAGACGGTCGTCTTGAGCACGTCCGCGGGCTCGGCGCCCGCCTCCGCGAGCACCGCCACGAGGTTGTCGAGCGCGCGCTCCGTCTGGGTCGCCACGTCCGCGTCGTCCAGCAGCTCGCCGTCGGGGGTGAGCGGGATCTGTCCCGCGGTGAACACGAGGTCGCCGTTCGTCGTCGCCTGGCTGTACGCGCCGACCGCGGCCGGCGCCTCGTCGGTGTGGACGATCTCCTTCATACGCCGCGAACTGCCGCCCGCGATCACTTAACTGTGTGCGGGACCGCCCGCCGGTATGGGACGCGTTTCGCGGTTCGTCCGGGTCTGGCTCGTCGGCCGCGTGCTGAAGCGCAACCCGCTCGCCGCGGTCCTGCTCGCGCTGGTCGACCTTCTTCGACGGGCACGCCGCGGCGCGCGGGGGATCCCCTTCTCACCGGTCCGGGCAGGGGGGTACGTCGGGAGCGACTTCCTCCGCCGGGCCGGCTACGTCGACCCGGACGCGCCGACGCCGGCGGGCGAACTCGACGACCTCGGCGCGTTCGCGCGCCCCTCCTTCGACCCCGACGCGGTCGCGCCCGCGGTGCGGGCGTTCTACGAGCGGACCGGCGACTACCGGATGACCTACCGCGTGCGCTGGGGTCGCGGCTTCCGGCTCGGCGCGCGCCTCGTCGGACCGGTCACGAGCCGGATCCGCCAGCTCAACCTCCCCGGCGGCGGGTCGGGCTGGCGGCCGCTCCGCGGGCGCTTCGTCGCGGTCGACGTGCCGGGGGACCCGCGCGAGGAGGTGCGCGGCTGGGTCCGCGAGAACGTCGCGGGCGAGGCGGTCTTCGTCGCGCTTTACGGTGCTCACGAGGCCGACGGCGAGCGGTTCGTCAACGTCGCGGTCCCGCTACCGGGCGGAAACCTCTCGACTGTCCTCCGCCCGCGGAACGTGGACGGGGCCGGAGACGACGGCGCCGAGAGCTCCGATCGCGAGGACGCGGTCGAGTGGACGACCGAGGGCGGCGGCGATCCTGGCCTATTTCTGGTCACGCCGGTCGGCGCGTTCCGGCTCCCGGTCGGCCAGCGGTTCGTGGTGCGCCGGGCGGACAGCGACGCAACCGGCGGGAACGAGGGGCTCGCCGCGGACGCGCCGCTCTCCGCGACGCACGAGATGTGGGTCCTCGGCGCGACGTTCCTCCGGATCGACTACCGGATCGAGCGTCGAGAGGACCGACGGTAGACGACCGTCGTGTGCCGGCGACGGAGGAGCCGATCCGCGATCGCTACCGCCGCTCCGGAACGCTTCCGAGGGGGTACTCGTGGAGGATCTCGTAGCCGTCCTCGGTGACGGCGACCAGGTCCTCCAGCCGCACGCCGCCGGTCGCCGGGTCGTAGACGCCCGGTTCGACCGTGACGACGTGGCCCGGGCGTAGCTCGGTGTTCGCTGAGAGCGACGGCCCCTCGTGTAGCGAGACGCCGACGCCGTGGCCGGTGCCGTGCGTGAAGCCCGCCTCCCCCTCGCCCGCTGCCGGGTCGAAGCCGTGCGCCGCGAGCTCGGCGGCCGCCTCCTCGTGGACCGTCGCGGCCGACGCGCCCGGTTCGACCTCCGCGAGCGCCGCCTCGCGGGCGGCCCGCACCGCGACGTACGCGCGGCGCTCCCACCCGCCCTCGCCCTGGACGACGAACGTCCGCGTCATGTCGCCGTAGTAGCCGTGCGGCCCACGCGGCGAGATGTCCAGAAGCACCGTCTCACCGGGGCGCACGAGGTCGACGCCGGTGTAGTGGAGGTCCGCCGCGGAGGGACCGGCGCCGATCACCGTGTTGCCGGCGTCGCGGACGCCGTAGGCGGCGAGCGTCGCGTTCACCTGTCGGCGCAGGCGCTCCGTCGAGAGCGGACCGCCCTCCCAGACGAGGACGGGGGCCTCGTCGTTCCGGTCCGATCCCGGTCCGCTACTGACTTCGCTCTCCGCGAGGACCGTCTCCGCGCGCGCCATCCCGCGGGTGGTCGCACGCTGGACGCGCCGCAGGCACTCGATCTCGTCCGGGGCCTTCCGCTCGCGGGCGTCCGCGACCGCGTCCGTGGACGTGATCGCGTGTCCGGCCTGCTCCAGATACACCGCGGCGTCGTGGGGGATCGACTGCGGGACCAACACCGCGCTCCCCTCGCCGGCCTGATCGGTCACGACCGCGGCCGCGCGCTCGCCGGCCGGGTCGCCGGCGGTCGCCGTCTCCACGCGTCGGTCGAGGTCGGTCGATTCGACCGGAGGCGCGGCGGCCGCGAACTCCCGCTCCGCCTGTTCGCCGAACAGCGCCGGCGCACACAGGGTCGCGGTCTCCGAGGTCACGACGAGCGCGAAGTCGCGGTCCGGTCCCGAAAAGCGGGCGAGGTAGCGCAGGTCGTCGTCGAAGCGATCGCCGACCGCGACGAACGCGTCCGCTCCCGCGGCCGCCAGCGCGTCGCGCAGAAACCGCAGGTCGGTCGGCGGCGCGTCGGGGCGCGGTCGAGCGTCGGCAGGCTCCCGTCCCGGTGTTGAGCGGTTGCTCGCGGGCCGGTCGTCGCCGGCCGCATCGTTCCCCTCGCTCACGGCTCCGGTTCCGGGACCGCCAGTTCCTCCTGTACCTCGTCGATCAGCTCCTGTACCGGCTCCTCCCGTCGCTCGTTGAACAACAGGACGCTGACGGGGAGCGTCGGCGCCCCGTTGATCAGGTTCTCAAGCAGGACGAGTCGCTCGCGGGCCCGCGACATGCCGACGTAGAAGACGCGGCGCTCGTTGTCGGTGAGGATGGGGACCGGGCTGGTGGTCTTGGTGAACTCCTCGACGCCCTCGACGGCCGCGGGGTCGTCGACGGTCGCGGCCATCTGCTCGACCACCTTCTCGGTGAGGTCCGTCGAGACGAACACGTGGTCGGCCTCGCGACCCTTCGCGGAGTGGATGGTGCCGACGCGGACGCGGTCGGGGTCCGCGTCGCGGTAGTCGCCGTCGAAGTACGCCTCCATCGAGTTGCGCTGGAAGCTCGTCACCTTCCGCACCATGTCGCTGGCGCTCGCCGTGTCGGGCATGAACGGCGCGTACTCTTTCAGCTCGTCGGCGGTTACCTCGAACTCCGCGGCGTCGTCGACGCCGGCGTTGTCCTCGCGGTCCTCCAGGAAGTCGTAGAAGTCGTCCCGCTCGTTGGTCCCGAAGGCGGACTCCTGGAGCATGTCCGCGAGCCGGCGCGCTTCGAGTCCGTTCACCGGCTCCTCGGCCTCGTACTTCTCGACCGCGTGGACGTAGTCGCGCAGGCGGTCGGTCCACATCCGGCCGTCCGTCAGCAGGGTGAACGGGATGCCGTAGTCGATGAACTCGTCCATGAAGTCGAACAGCTGGTAGCGCGCCCGGAAGAGGATCATCAGGCTGCCCTCGTCGTCGTCGACGGTGTACCGGACGTTGCGCACTAACTCGATCATCGAGGGGCTCTCGATCCCCTCCACGACGCCGCCCTCCTTGCGCGGCTTGAGGTCCTTCTCCTGTCGCTTGTCGATGTGGCGGATCTCCGCGTTGACGACGTTGAGGATGTCGGAGGGGAGCCGGTAGGAGTTCGGGAGGATCACGTCCTCGTCGACCGGCGTGTCGAGCAGGAGGTCGGGGTCCGCGCCCTGCCACGCGTAGACGACCTGGTCGTCGTCGCCGGCGATCAGCGCCTTCTCGACGTGCGGGCGCCACTCCTCGTACACCTCATACTGGAGCGTGGTGATGTCCTGGAACTCGTCGATGACGAGGTAGTCGACGTTCGGGACGAGCGAGCGCTGCTTCACGCGCTCGAGCATGTCCGCGAAGCCGACCAGCCCGTGATCCCCCTTGTAGGCGCGCCACGCACGGATCGCCTCGGGCACGTCGATGCGGTCGTCGTCGGAGGGCCACGTCGGCGTGTACTTGTTCCCCTCCTGGGCGTTGGGGTCCTCCTCCGGCGGGAGCCGGACTTCCTCGACGTTCCACTGGAAGGGAACGTCGTACCAGTCGGCCACGTCGCGTTTCGTCCGCTGGAGCCACTGGGAGGTGGCGATGATCTTGTTGCCGATGGTCGTCGAGCGGGCGGTCCGGCGGCCGGCGCCGCCGTACTCGTCCTCGAACTCGATCCCGAACTCCTCACAGAAGTCGCCCTTGTCGTCCTCGCCGACCACGTCGCCGCGCGAGAGGTCGAGCAGTTCGTACGCCTTCGCGTGCATCGTCGCCACGTTGCCCTGCAGGCTCCGCGGCGAGATGTCGAGTCGCTCCGCGAGCCGCTCGCGGATCTCCGCGGCCGCGGCCCGGGTGTAGGAGACGACGAGCACGTCGCGAACCTCGGCGTCGCCGTCCTCCAGAATGGACTCCACGCGGTCGAGGAGGGCCGTGGTCTTCCCGCTCCCCGGCCCACCGAAGAGCCGCGTCACTGTCGTGTCGGGGTCGGTCATTGTCCACGCTCACGGCCCGGCGCATCATAAGCGGTCGGTTCCGCGAACGCGCCCGGTCACGAGCGCCAGCGCCCCCGCAAACGCGGGCGCGCCGGCGCGCACACCGGCGGTGGACAGCCAGCGGAACGATGCGCCACACGCTCCACGGTCACGCCGCATTCACGGCGGGAGTCGCTCCCGATCGCTGAAAAACGTCCGGGTGAAGCGGGACGGTCATCGGGTGATCACGAGGGTCTCGGGGGGTTTGAGGGGCGATTGCGGGGCAGTTGGAGGGCCATTTCGGGGCAGTTGAGGGGCGATTGCGGTCGCGGTGCCGTGCGAGGGAGGACTGAACGGAGCAGTCCGCTTGACTCGGCAGAGGGTTCCGAACCGTGCTGTCCCACGCAGCAGGATCGACGACGAAGACGGGCACGGAACCCGATCGCTATCGTCAGTCCGCTCGCTCGATCCGCACCTCGTCGCCGACCTCGATACCGTGCTCGTCGGCGTACCCGGCCCGGACCTCCAGCACGTACAGCCCCTCTCCCTCGTAGCGCGTGTAGGGAGGGCCCTCGGGCGCGGCCCCGCGGTGGATCTCGGTCACCTCGCCGTCCGCGTCCACGAACAGGATGTCGATGGCGAAGGCCATCTCCCGCATCACGTACGCGCGCTCGGCCGGCTCGTCGTGGACGAACAGCATCCCCTCATCGGGAGCCAGCGACTCGGTCGCGGAGAGGCCGACGTACTGCTTCACCGGCCCGTCCGCGACGCGGGCGTCGACGCTCGCGAGGGTCGCGCCCGACTCGTCGTCGGCCACCGTCACGGTCGCCTCCTCGTACCCGACGATCAGCAGCGCGGGGTTGGCCCACGCGACGACGATCAGGACCGCGAGCAGCAGGCCCGCGGCCGCGACGAGGTGACGGCGGTTCACGCCCGCGACTCGGAGGGGGCGAGGCATAGCGGTTGCGCCGCAGGTGAAGACCGGTCCGCGGTCGGCGAGCGGAGAGCCGCCGCGGCCGCTGTCCGGATGGGAAACCGTTTTGCCCGCGGGAGCGCTTCGGAACGATGCGGGCTTGTGGTCTAGCTGGTCATGACGCGGCCTTTACAAGGCTGAGGTCGGCGGTTCGAACCCGCCCAAGCCCACTTCCGCGGCGGACCGAACGCGGAGACGCAGGTGTGGCGGGGCCTCAGACGCCCGCTTCTCCCTCCCCGCTCTCCGCCCCGGCGATCGCCTCGTCGTTCCGGATCACGCGCACTCGCTTGATCCGCGTGCCGCTCGCCTCGACCACCTCCAGCGTGGCGTCCGCGAGCTCGACGCGGGCGCCGGCCTCCGCGATTCGTCCGAGGTGGTGGTGGATCAGGCCGGCGACCGTCTCGAAGCCGGCTTCCACGGGGAGGTCGGTGCCGAGCGTCTCGTTGACGTGACCGACCGTCGCCCAGCCGCGAACGACCGCGGCGCCGTCCCCGGCGACGCGGACCGCCTGCGTCTCGCCGCGACCGACGATCTCGCCGACCACCTCCTCCAGCACGTCCTCCAGCGTCACCAGTCCGGTGACGGCGCCGAACTCGTCGACCGCGAGCACCAGCCCCGCGCCCGTCGCGCGCATCTCCGCGAGGAGCTCGTCGACGGGCTTCGTCTCCGGGACGAACCGCGGCTCCCTGAGGACCGACTCGAGGTTCGCCCCCTCCTCGCGGGCGGTCAGCGCGTCCCGGATGTCCGCGATCCCGACCACGTCGTCGCGGTTCTCGCCGTACACCGGCAGTCGGGTCACGCCCTCTCGGGCCCCCGCGTCGATCACCTCGTCGAGCGAGGCGTCGACGGGGGCGGCGACCATGTCCGTCCGCGGGACCATGATCCCCCGGACGGTCATCTCCTCTAAGTCGAGCACGCCGCGGATCATCGCGCCCTCCGTGGCGTCGAGCGCGCCGGCGTCCTGCCCGGAGATCACGAGCGTCTCGATCTCCTCGCGGGTGACGTACGACTCGATCTCGCCCTCGCCGCCCGTCAGCCGGTTCACGGCCGCGGTCGTCACTTCGAAGACGAACAGCACGGGCCGGATGAGGCGCTGAATGACCCGGATCGGCCGCGCCACGCGGAGGGCGTGCCGCTCGGCGTTGGCGACCGCGTACGACTTCGGCGCGATCTCGCCGAAGACGATGACGAAGAAGCTCGTGACCACGGTCGACCCCGTCGCCGCCTGCGAGGCGGGGAGGTACTGGACGAGCACCGCGGTCGCGACCGACGCCGCGGCGATGTTGGCGACGTTGTTGCTCACGAGGACGGTCACGAGGAAGCGGTGCGGGTCCGCTCGGAGCGCGGCCAACGCCGCCGCGCCCGGCACGTCGGCCGCCACGACCGCGTCGAGGCGGTGCTTCGCCACGGAGAAGACCGCGAGTTCGCTGCTGGAGAAGAACGCGCTGATCGCGGTCAACAGCACGATGGCCGCGATCCCGAGCAGGCTGACGGTGAGACTCATGGTCGTAGTTGCGCGCCGTGCGACAAAAGGGACCAGCCCGGACCGGCGATCACAGTCGGACCGAGGGCGGATCACCGAGCCACCGATAGTGTAGTCACGAATACGGTGGTTCCAGTCGAAGTGAAGGGGTTTGATACGCACGAATGAGGATCGAACCGCCCGGCAAAACGGCGCGATGAGGAAAGCGTTAACCCCGCGCCGCCGGTTGCTCGGAGTATGAAGGTACTCGTGACCGACCCCATCGCGGACCCGGGGTTGGACCGACTCCGCGAGGCGGGCTACGAGGTGGAGACCGACTACGAAGTCGAAGGTGACGCGTTGCTCGACGCGGTCGCCGACGCGAACGCGCTGATCGTCCGGTCCGGAACCGACGTCTCCCGCGAGGTGTTCGAGGCCGCGGAGGACCTCGTCATCGTCGGCCGCGCCGGAATCGGCGTGGACAACATCGACATCGAGGCGGCGACCGACCACGGCGTCATCGTCGCCAACGCGCCGGAGGGGAACGTCCGCGCGGCCGCCGAGCACACCGTCGCGATGACGTTCGCGGTCGCGCGCTCCATCCCGCAGGCGCACGGCCGCCTCGTCGACGGGGAGTGGGCGAAAGGCGAGTACCTCGGCACCGAGGTGAACAACAAGACGCTCGCGATCATCGGCCTCGGTCGCGTCGGCCAGCAGGTCGCGAAGCGCCTCGACTCGCTCGGGATGGATCTCGTCGTCTACGACCCCTACATCTCCGAGGAGCGCGCCGCGCGGCTCGGCGCCGAGCTCGAGGAGGACCTCCACGAGGCGCTCGGCCGCGCCGACTTCGCGACGATCCACACCCCGCTGCTGCCCGAGACCGAGGGGATGATCGGCGAGGAGGAGCTCGCCCAGCTCGAGGGGGGCTACCTGATCAACTGCGCGCGCGGCGGCATCGTCGACGAGGACGCGCTCGCGGCGGCGGTCGACGACGGCACGCTCGCGGGCGCCGCGCTCGACTCCTTCGCGGAGGAGCCGCTCGACCCCGACTCGCCGCTGCTCGACGTCGACGACGTTGTCGTCACACCCCACCTCGGCGCCTCGACCGAGGCGGCCCAGGAGAACGTCGCCACCGACACCGCCGACGCCGTCATCGCCGCGTTCCGCGACGAGCCGGTGATCAACGCGCTGAACGCGCCCTCCGTCGACGAGACCGCGTTCCCGCGCATCAAGCCCTACATCGACGTGGCCGAGACCGCGGGGAAGGTCGCCGCGCAGCTGCTCGACGGCCGCGTCTCCTCCATCGAGGTCACCTACGAGGGCGACATCGCCGAGGAGGACGTGGAGCTCGTCACCGCCAGCGCGCTGAAGGGCGTCTTCGAGCCGCTGGAGTGGCAGGTCAACGCGGTCAACGCGCCGCAGCTCGCGGAGGACCGCGGCATCGAGGTGACGGAGTCGAAGACGCGCCAGACCGAGGACTTCCAGAGCCTCGTCCGCGTCGCGGTGAGCGCGAACGGCGAGGAGCTGGCCGTCGAGGGGACGCTGTTCGCGGGCGAGGACCCGCGGATCGTCCGCATCGACGGCTTCCGCGTCGACGCGGTGCCGTACGGCCACATGCTCGTCGCGCGCAACGTGGACGAGCCGGGCGTCATCGGCCTCATCGGCACCGTCCTCGGCGACCACGGCGTGAACATCGCGGGGATGTACAACGCCCGCGAGGTCCACGGCGGCGAGGCGATCACCGTCTACAACCTCGACTCCGACGTGCCGGACGACGCGGTCGCCGACCTGCTCGCGGACGACCGGATCGTCGAGGTGACCGAGATCGTCCTCGACGAGCCGAACGGTCGCTCCGAGGAGTAGCGCACTCGACTTACTCGTCTCGGCGTCCGCCGTCTTTTATAACTCGAACCGCTCGACCGTCTCGTACTCCGGCCCCTCGTCCGTGAGGTGTGAGGCCGTCAGCCGCAGCTCCGTCGCCTCGAACCGCCCCACGTCGGGGTCCGTCTCGCGGACGACCTTCTGCACCAGCTCCTTCCCGCGGGCGTCCCGCATCCGCGCGAGCGTGACGTGCGGCGTGAACGCGTGGTCCTCTGGCTCGAAACCCAGATCGGTCGTCCGCGACTCCAGCGCCTCGTGGAGCCTCGCGAGCTCGGCTGCGCCGTCCTCCACGCCGGCCCAGACGACGCTGATGTAGTCGAGCGAGGGGAAGACGCCGAGTCCGCCGACCGCCACCTCGAACGGGCCGACGTCAGCCGCTTCGACCGCTTCCCTGCCCGCCTCTATCACCGCATCGTACTCGTCGTCCGCCACGTCACCCAGGAAGTCCAGCGTAACGTGGGCGTCCGCGGGGTCGACGGGGTCGAGCCCCGTGGCGTCAGCAAGCGATTTCTGAACCTTCGCGACGCCGTCCGCGAGCGAGGGCGGCAGATCGACCGAGAAGAACGCGCGCATGGTCGCCCCACAGTAGCGCGCCCGGGCCGATAAAGCGGTCGGCGCGCGCGAGAAACGCGCGCGAGGGAGGTCGCGGGCCGGCCGGCTGCGGTGCGGTTTCGCGGCCGGCCCGCGGCCGAGGCTGGGGAGGAGTGAGGCTGCTGTGCTGTGCGGGGCGGAGCGGGGCGGGGTGGGACTGAAAGGGGCAGCCGGCTCGGTCCCGCCCGGACGACGCAAGCACTCGCGCCGGGCGGTGCTGAGGGGCGCGAGCGCGCAGCGAGGCCCGGCGGGTCGAGCCGGCTGGGGCTTTCTGGGTGTTGCTGTCCCGATCAGCAGACCCATAACTGAGACGCACACGGGTACGCCGTACTGAGAATCTGAAAGCACTATCCGAATCTATCAATTCGTGCCGTCCGCGACGTAACCCTTACCCTCCGCGACCGCCAACTTGCGTCCATATGACCGACCAGCAGGACGACCGCCACGAGTTCTCGTCCGGGCAGGGGCTCGACGAGGACTACGAGGAGTTCACGCTCGACCCGCCGGAGCTGAAGGCCGACCCGACGAAGGAGGACCCGGTCGACACGCGCGTCATCACCGACGAGTTGGACCGTCGCAACATCGCCAGCGACGAGGTCGACGTTGACCAGATCCTCGACGTGGGGCTGTCATACATGGGGATCAATCGCTTCGAGGAGGCGACCTCGACGTTCGAGCGCGCCGCCATGTTCGCTGAGGACGACTCCCTCGAGGAGCAGGAGGCGTGGGTGAACAAGGGCGCCGCACACGCGGAACTGGAGGAGTACGACCAGGCGATCGGCGCCTACGAGGAGGCGCTCCGGATCGACGACGACTCGGAGCACGCCGCGACCGCGGAGACGAACCTCGCCTACTCGCTGTGGGAGTTCGGCCGTCACGAACAGGCGCTCGAACACGCCGAGCGCGCCGTCGAGATCGACCCCCGGTTCGCACAGGCGTGGTACAACCGGGGCTTCTTCCTGGTCGAGCGCGGGCTCGCGGAGGACGCCGTCACCTGCTTCGACAACGCGATCCGCCTCGGCCACCGGAACGCCGACGTGCTGGAGGAGAAGGCCCGCGCGCTGGAGAAAGCGGGCGAGACCGAACAGGCGGAAGAGGTCGCCGAACAGGCAGAGGAGCTCCGTCAACAGCAGGAACAGGAGCTCGTCGAGGAGCACGGCGGCGGCGGTCCCGGCGGCGCGCCCGGAGCGGGCGGTGCTCCCGGCGGAGCGGGCCCGCCGGGCGCCGGCGCTCCGCCGACGGGCGAGCCCGAGGGCGAGGAGTCCCCCTTCGACGGACGCCAGCTCGAAGGGGAGGGCCCGGAGGGGTTCTAGGTGCTGCTCCGCGAGCGCGAGACGAACGAGGGGCTGCTCGTCTCCGTCTGCGACCCGGACTGCATCGGCGAGACCTACGAGAACGGGCGCGCCTCCATCACCGTCGAGGAGCACTTCTACGGCGGCCCCGAGGCCGTGGAGGCGACCCGCGAGGAAGTCGTCGCCGGACTCAAGCGCGCGCAGGTGGCGAACATCGTCGGCACCGAAGCGGTCGGCGTCGCCGTCGAGGCCGGCCTCGTCGACGAGGACGCCGTGCTGGAGTTCGACGAGACCCGACACGCGCAACTGCTCTGGCTGTAGCTGCCCGCAGTCCGCTTTTCCGCTCGATCAGTCCGCCGGCACGCGCTCGGCCAGCGACTGCACCGCCGCGGCCGCGTCGCTTTCCGGCGCCGCGTCGACGACGGGCTCCTCCTCGGTCACTGAACGCCCTACCCGCGGATCCGCCGGAACGACGTGCGTCGGCGCGCCCAGCGCGTCCGCGACGCGGCCGGTCGGCACCTCGGCGGGGTCGACGACGCGGTTGACCGCCGCGGCGACGAGCCCGGCGCCCAGCTCGCGGGCGAGTTCCCGCATTCGGATCGCGTCCGCCAGCGCGAACGCGCGCGGGGAGACGGCGAGCAGGCAGGCGTCCGCGGCCGCCAGCGGCACGCCGGCGTCCGCCCGGCGGCCGGCCGGACAGTCGACGACGACGGTCTCGTGACGCCGCTCAACCGCGCGGAGCGCGCCAGCGACTTCGGTGAGGTCGCACGCGCGAGCGCCGGCGAACGAGCGTCCGCAGGGGACCACCGGGACCGGTCCGCCGCGAACGCACTCGACCGGGTCCGCACGACCGGCGAGTACGTCGTGAAGGTCCGGCCCGCTGCCTCGACCGATTGGGAGGTCGGCCATGCCGAGGTCGGCGTCGACGACGACGGCCGACAGTGCGGCCGCGAGGTTGTACGCCAGCGTCGTCTTGCCGACGCCCCCCTTTCCGCCCGCGACGGCGAGGATCACACCAGGCGATCGAACGCGTCGGTCGGTGGCTCCGTCGCCGCCGCGCGCTCCGCGAGCGTGTGGGCCCGCTCGGCGACCGTCGTCAATCGGTCCGCATCCGACTCGACCCGGGCGACGAGGTCCGCTGCAGCCGCGGCCCCGCCGGTTATCGCAAACACCTCCGTCGCGGTCGCCACGTCCGCGCCGTCGAGTCGCTCCGCCCGGGCGACGCGCCGCTCGACTGCGTCCAGCCACGCTTCGACCGCAGCGGGCTCCGCGGGCGCAACCGTTGTCCCGTCTTCCCGTTCCTCGCCCGACTGGGCGCTCGATGACCTCGCGGTGGCGGAGTCCTCATCGAACTCGATCGCGGGCGCCTCTGCGGCCGACGACGCAGTTTCGGGCGGTGCCGTCGCGTGTGGGGCGTTCACAGTCAGCTGAGGGTCACACGCTTCCCTCGGCGGGCGGTGGTCACCGAGTGTCCGGATCGCTGCGGTCGGGTCGGGGCCGTTCTCGGTATCGTTCGTGTCCACCTCGTCGGCGCGCTCGACGCTCGCCAGTTCGACTGGCGCCCCGTCGCTCTCCGTGGTCGGCGCCGGACAGGCGTAGCCGACCGCACGCGTCTCGCCGGCGTCGACCGCGAGCGTCGCCCCGTCCGCGTCCCAGCCCGCCTCGGGTACCCCGCCGCGACGTGGGGGAAGTACCGGCCCGTCGAGTCGGTTCTCGAGTCGAGCGTTCCGAGGCACGCTCGCGTCATTGACGAGGCGGCAGGCGACGAACGCGACGCCCGCCTCGCGGCGGCGGGTCCACTGCAGGTCCATGCGCCGGAGTGGCTCGCTTTCGAACATAAATGTCCGTTCGGTCGCGCGGAGGCCAGCGGCACTTCCCAGGATAGAGCGACGATCAGAGGCGGATCACGGGGACGCCGAGCGTCCGAGCCGCGGCTGCGGCGTCCGCGAATCGGCGACGTTCGAGTGCGAGGACGACCGGCGCGTCCAGGTCCGCGACGCGGATCGCAGCCAGCGAGACGGTCGGGGGGTCCATCGCGGAAAGGTCCCGGTCGCGGTGGCCGGTGGGCGGGACGGACCCATCAGGACCCGGGACGGCAGCGAGCGCTTCGTGAACCGCCGGACGCACGGCGTCCGCTAATTCCCGCCGAGCAGCCCGCGCGAGGTTCCCGACCGCGTCCGCGAGTTCGAGGCGGCGTTCACGGGTATCCCGCGCCTCCCGTGCCCGCCGCCGTGCGCGTTCGAGTGCCTGTTCGGCGGCGATACGCGCCGTCTCCGCCTCCGAGAGTGCCGTCGCGGCCTCCCGAAGCGCGGCTTCCGCGTCGTCGGTGGCGGCGTCGAGGTCCCGCCGGGCGTTCACCTCGCCGCGGAGCGAGGCCACGCGCTCGCGAAGCCGCTCCTCCTCGCCACGCGCATCAGCGGCGCGTTCGCGGGCTTCTTGAAGGTCGACGGACGGTTCGGGCAGCGACGCGAGTTCCTCGCGGCGCGCGGCCAACTCCTCCGCGACCGAGGCGGTCTTGCCCCGAGAGCGGGCCGCGGCGGCAAGTCGCCCGCGGACGGTTCGACCGTCCGGAACCAGCCCGAGAGCCGCGTGCCCCGGGCCGGAGTCGGAAGCCGACACCGCGACGGGGACGCCCACACACGCGGGGTCCGCTCCCGCCTCGACGGCGCTCGCCAGCGCCTCCGCGAGCGTGGCCCGGTCGGTCGGAACCTCCCCGCGCTCCACCGCGGCCGACAGGTCCACCGCTCGCCCCGACGCCTCGACGCTTCCGACGCGTACCTCCATCTACAGGTCACGCGCGCGGAGCGTCTCCGGATCCGGATGCTCCGTCCCGGCGGCGAACTTCGCGTACGGCGTCGACGGTTCGTCCCGTTCCGCGTACGCGGCCGCCGCCTCGCGGACCGACGCGTCCACGTCCGCGAACTCGTTGAACGGTACCGTCCGCTCGACCTGCACATCGCCTCGATGAGCGGCCCGAAGCCGGAGCGCGAGAAACGCGCCGTAGGCAGTCGCCTCCAGCAACGCCGCGCGGCCGAACCGCCGGACGACGCTGTCCTCGTGGCGCCGGCACGCGTTCCGGAGCGCCGTCCGTGCGTCCGACGAGTACGTCACTACCAACAACATACGATCCTTTCCGAATGTTTCTAAATTAAGTTTATCGGAAGAGAATATTTGTCGGGGAGCCGTGGGGCGGACCGCTTCTCAGACACGTTCGATCTCGAAGGAGCAGTCCCCGTCCTGGGCGGTCCGGTCACCGTCCGCGCCGCTCCGGGTGAGCGTGCGCTCACGGACGCGTTCGCGGGCCGCCGGTTCCGAGGGGGCGACCACGACTGTCCCGTCCGCGGGCGGGTCGCCGACCGCGCGGAACACGTCGCCGTCGCCGTCGAACTCCGTCGCGTACGTGCGGAGGATCGACGCCACCCGGCGCTCGGTCTCGGAGAGGTCGCACTCGCCGTCCTCGAACGACCGGATCGCGTCCTCGATGTTGCGGATGGCAGAGATGCGGTCCATCGATCAGGTCGTGCGGAGGTGGTTCTGCTGCGGTTCGTACACCTCGCCCTTCCGGCGGAGCTTCTCGATCTCCTCCTCCGCCTTCCCGGGGTCCATCCCGATCTCGCCGGCGCGGTCGAGCACCTCGTCGACCGGCGCGCCCTCCTCGTACTCGTCTTCGATCTCCGCGATGAGCCCCTTGATGTTCTTGATGCGGTCGCGCTGGCTCTTCGAGGTGCCCGTCTCCACCACGTCCGCGTCGAACTGTCCCGTCTCCGGGTCGATGCCGATGTCCTGCAGACACGACTCCACGATCTCCGTCGAGCGCTCCGCGTCCTCCAGCTCGACCGTGTCCGAGAGGCGGACGCGGGCGCTGGCCTCCGCGAGCCGGACGAGCGCCTCCAGCTGGCGGGCGGTGACCGGGACCGGCGAGTCCTCGTCCATCCCCTTCGACCGCAGGTCGACGTAGAACTGCTCGATGTGGCCCTTCGCCTCGTCGGTCATCGTCGGGAAGCAGTTCCGCTTGGCGTACGCGATGTACTTGCGCAGCAGGTCCGCGTCGATCTCCGGCGCCACCTCCTCGGTGACGTTCTCGACCTCCTGGCTGGTGAACTCGGACGTCTGAACCTCCGTCATCTGGGTGTTCAACTCGCCCGCGTAGTTCGTCTTGAGGATATGCTTGGCGAGCTTCGAGTCGTGTTCGGGGTCCGGCTGGTCCGTCACCGTGAAGATGAGGTCGAACCGCGAGATGAGCGCCGGCTCGAGGTCGATCTGCTCGCCGATGGGCTCGTACTGGTCGAACCGCCCGTACTTCGGGTTCGCGGCGCCCAGCAGCGAACACCGCGCCTTCAGCGTCGCGTTGATCCCCGCCTTCGAGACGGAGATCTTCTGCTGTTCGAGCCCCTCGTGCATTGCCGACCTATCCGACGAGTCCATTTTGTCTAGCTCGTCGACTGCGGCGATCCCCTTGTCCGCGAGCACGAGCGCGCCCGCCTCCAGGGACCACTGCTGACCGTCGCCGAAGTCGTCGCGTACAGCTGCGGCCGTTAACCCTGCTGCACTTGATCCCTTTCCGGACGTATAAACTGATCTTGGGGCAATATTTTCGACATAACTGATCATCTGGGAGTTGTGTGAGATGACCCCGTTCGAGACGTAATTGTGCGTTCCCGCGACCTCGAGGTCGTACACCCAGTCGGCCCCCGTATCGACCAGTTCGATGGACTCGATGCGGTCCCAACGAGCATCTCCATCTACGAACTGTCTGAGCGCAGCAATGCCGGAAAGGATCGACCCACCATCGGCTTCAGCAGTCGCATCGTGGCTGGGGCGGTCGGAGTCCGAATGGGCGTCCTCGAAAGCGTCGAGAACCTGAGCAAGGGCATCGACGCTCGGATTTCGGTTCCCAGCTTCGTAGTGGCGATACGTGTTGCGTGGCACACCACACTCGTACTGCGTGAGACCGAGAGATTCACGGAGACGACAAAGTGTTTGACCCACGTTGGGAACGACGTTCAGGTTCGTGTTTCGATCCGTTTTGAGGTGCTCTTCGGCCGCACGCTGTTTGCGGTCGGTGATGAACCCGATCTTGGTGACGTATCTGTCGAACTGGGTACCGCTGATCCGGAGGCGGTGGCTACCGTTATGGCGCTCGTGGAGTTGGGCCGAGATTCCGTGCTGAAGCAGAAGGGATCGCACGTCGATGAGGAGTTCCTCACTGATCGATGCGACGGTTATCTCTCGCTGAGTGGTGGAGACGTGTCCTTCCCCCTCGATGAACGCTTTGATAAATGCCTTCGAGATCCGTTCGGAGGCTCCGAATATCGGTGTCGGGACGCGCTTCTCTGCGGAATTTTTGAGCAGCGAATCGTCAAGGCTTCCGAGGAAGTCGACGAATTCGCCTGCGGAACACATCAACTCGCGTGCGTCCTTCCCGGGGTGTGGTTCTCGCGTGGTGGTCTCGAGACCGAGCGCGTGAAGTCCCCTCCGTGCGTCGGAGAGAACAGCTTCGTCGTTGTTCGTGATCGAGACGAAGCCGGAGTGGTCGCCACGCTTCTCAACGTAGCCCTCCGCAACGATGTAGCCGATCAGGCGGGCGAGTTCCGGCGTCCACTGCGAAGGGGGATCGAGACGCACCGCGTTGTACGACTGCGCGCGGCGGAAGTCGACGTCAAGTGAGTCGTCCGCCTGCACGTCGAGATGGTTCGGGATAGCTACGAATTCGCCAGCTTCGAGCTCGTCCGCGGTAGTCGGGGCGAACTGCCCATCCTGCTGGACGAACAGAGGATGCGACGGTGTCACCTCTATCTCTCTTCCCGACGCAGTCTCGATACGGTACATCTGCTCCGGGGCCTCTCGCTTCCAGACCTTCGTCGCGCGCGACGATCCGATCGTCCCGTCCTGCTGGAGTGCGGGGACCTCGAAGTCGACCGCGTCCCATACGCCGTCATCGATGGCTTTCGGATCGTCGAGGTTGTCCTCGACCACCTCGCGGATCGGGACCTCACGCCCGTCCCCGAGCGTCACCCTCGTGTCCCCATCCACGCACTTCCCGGTACCAGGGTCGCCGATCAGCAGCATGTGGAGGTCGCCGCGAATGCGGGAGCCGTCGGGGAGGTGTTTCGTGACGCCCGAGAAGAGCTGGAGGATCATCGCGAGCTTCTCCTCCTCGTAGCCGTAGATGGCGGGCGCGAGCGACGCCACCATGTCCTCGTACAGCGTCGGGCGGTTGGAGAGCTCGATGATCTCCTCGACGTCGTCGGCCGTGATGTCCATGTCCTCGAACTCCTCGTCCTCGATGCGGACGGAGACGCCGTCCATGTAGAGGTCGAAGATGGCGGACTTCTCGTTGCCCTGCTGGACCTGCTCGATGTGGAGCACGCCGACGACCGTGACGTGGTCGCCGGGCGTGACGTTGCCGGTGATGTCGTCCTCGACGTCCACGTCGATGGACTGGGGGGTCTCGCCGCCGCGGAGGCCCTCGGGGGACTCCTGGATGCGGAGCTTCTGCGAGTCGACGAACTCGGACTGGTCGAAGTTGACGTTGAACGGCCCCTGTCGCTCACAGCCCTGGCACTCGTGTGGCTCCTGGAAGCCGCCGTCGGCTTGCGGGATGTAGGTCATGGTGCCGCAGCGCTGGCACTCGAAGGCGGCCTCGGTCACCTTCGGGCGCACGTCCGTCGCCTTGCGGACGATGCCCTTGATGGAGACGAGCTTGCCGATGTGGTTGTCGTGGACGCGGATGCCGCGGATGTCGATGCTCTCCGGGAGGTTTTCCAGTCGAACGTGGGCCTGCCCGAGGCTCACGTCCGCGGGGAGGTCGTAGAGCCGGAGCGCCTCCTCGGCGTACTCGCGCATCTGGTCCGGCTGGCTGCGGAAGTCCTCCGCGAGGTCGCGGTCGAACTGGTAGAGGTCGTCGTAGTCGAGGAACAGCGACCGCTGCTCGTTCGGGTAGTTCTGCGCGAGCGTCCCGATCTCGTCGCGGTAGTAGTTCCGGTAGAACTGGATGAACCGCTCCGTGAGGTCCTGATTCCCGGCCTGAGCCATTGAGACACCCTTCGGCGCCATCACCTATGAACCTCATGCCTCCGGGGTGGAAGTGGACCGGCGGCGGTGCGGATCGATCGCCGAGGGGACGGCGGAGCGCCGTTCGTCGCGGCCAGTCGCTCGGTGGGTCCTGGACCTGCTGTCGGACGAGGGCGGCCTCTCACCTCCCCAGCCACCGCCGAAAATCGGCGGTTTTCGAGCAGCCAGCGTGCAGTAGCGCGCTGGCGACCTCGCGCGGTCGCGGCGACGCGCGACGTGGCCGCCGCGGCGCGCGCCGGTGTGGGACGACCGGCGAAGCGACGTGCGCGACCGACGGCGGCTCGCTCGCCACCTGTTTCGAGACGCTGGAACCGGAGTAACGGTTATTAGGACGTGTGATACATACCCACGCGTGATGAGCGGGTCGACACGACACAACGGCGCCCGCGTCGCGGAGTGGGCGGCGCTCATCGGGGAGGAGGTCCCCGAGGAGGTCGCCGACCGCGGACCGGGCGCCGGGACGGACGCGAGCGAGGGCGCGTAAGGGCAGACAGCGCGGAGCGACTGCGTTCCCGCGCCGCCGGCCGCGGCGGAGCGCCGCAGAGCGCCGGAGCGCTCCGTGCGCCGACCAGTTCCACCTCGCTTCGCGAAGCCTTATCCGCGAGAGCGGACAAGGAGGCACGATGGCGACGGAGGCCGACGCGGCGAGCATCGAGCACCCCCTGCTGGAACCGGGCTTTCTACAGCGGCGACGCTACCAGCTGCAGCTGGCCGACGCCGCTCGCGGGAGCCACACGCTGGTCTGTCTCCCGACCGGCCTCGGCAAGACGACGGTGAGCCTGCTCGTCACCGCCGAGCGGCTTCAGGAAGCGGGCGGCACGGCGCTGTTTCTCGCGCCCACGAAACCGCTCGTCCAGCAGCACGCCGACTTCTACCGGGAGGCGCTGTCGATCCCGGACGACGAGATCGTCGTGTTCACCGGCGACGTGAAGCCGGACGACCGCGCGGCGCTGTGGGACTCCGCACGGATCGTGATCGCGACGCCGCAGGTGGTCGAGAACGACCTCGTCGGCAACCGGATCTCGCTGCGTGACGTGACGCACCTCACCTTCGACGAGTGCCACCGCGCGACCGGCGACTACGCGTACGTCTACATCGCGGAGCGCTACCACGCCGACGCGGCCGATCCCCTCGTGACGGGGATGTCCGCCTCGCCCGGCGGCGACACCGAGGAGATCGAGATCGTCTGCGAGAACCTCGGGCTCTCGAACGTCGAGGTGATGACGGAGGAGGACGCGGACGTCGACGAGTACACCCACGATACGGACGTGCGCTGGGAGGAGGTGACCCTGCCCGACGAAGTCTTGGAGATCCGCGACGCGCTCAACGAGGTGATCGCCGACCGGCTGGAGACGCTGAAGGAGCTCGGCGTGACCAACCGGACCAGTCCGGACCTCTCCCAGAAGCAGCTCAACAAGATGCGCGGCAAGCTCAAGCGCATGATGGACAACGACCAGTCGGAGGGGTACAAGGGGATGTCCACGCACGCGGAGGTGATGAAGCTCCGCCGCGCCGTCGAGCTGGTCGAGACCCAGTCCGTCGAGTCCGTCCGGCGCTACTTCGAGCGCCAGCGGCAGGCGGCCCGCTCGTCGGGCGCCTCGAAGGCGAGCCAGCGCATGGTCGCGGAGCCGAAGGTGCGCGAGGCGATGCGGCGGGTCGAGTCGTTCGACGACCTCCACCCGAAGTTCTCGAAGACCCGCATCCTGCTCGCGGAGACGCTCGGGATCAACGAGGGCGAGCGCGCCATCGTCTTCACCGAGTCCCGCGACACCGCAGAGGCGCTCGTCGACTTCCTCTCGGCCAGCTTCGACGTGCGGAAGTTCGTCGGGCAGGGCGATAAGGAGGGCTCGGACGGCATGAGCCAGAAACAGCAGCAGGAGACGCTGGACGCGTTCCGCGCCGGCGAGTTCGAGGTGCTCGTCTCCACCTCCGTCGCGGAGGAGGGGCTGGACGTGCCCGAGGTCGATCTGGTCCTGTTCTACGAGCCGGTGCCGACCGCGATCCGGTCCATCCAGCGGAAGGGCCGGACCGGTCGACAGGCCGAGGGACAGGTCGTCGTGCTGATGGCCGAGGACACCCGCGACGAGGCGTTCTTCTGGATCTCGCGGCGGCGCGAGAAGCAGATGGAGTCGGAGCTGTCGGACCTGAAAGCCGCCACCGACGAGATCGAGGAATCGGTCGGGGGCGGCGACCAGACCGGACTCGACGCCTTCGGCGGTGACGCGAGGACGGGCACGGCTGCGAATACGGACACAGACACGGACACAGAGACGGACGCGCCCGCCGAGGAAGACGCTGGACTCACGGACTACGCCAGCGAGGTGCGTGAGAGCGCCGAGGAAGCGGCCGGTGCAGACGACCCGGACGCTACGGGTTCCGACGACGGGGAGAAGGGGGTCGTCGCCACCCCGGAACCGGACGATGGCGTCGAGGTCGTCGTCGACCAGCGCGAGCTCGACTCGAACATCGCCCGCGACCTCTCGAAGCGCGACGGGCTCACGACGCGGCTGGAGACGCTCGCGGTCGGCGACTACGTGCTCTCGGACCGGGTCGCCGTCGAGCGGAAGGCCGCGGCGGACTTCGTGGACTCGCTGCTCGACGGCGACCGCTCCGTCTTCGAGCAGGTGGGCGACATGTCCCGGGCGTACAGTCGCCCGGTGATGGTCGTCGAGGGTGCGGACCTGTACGGCCAGCGCAACGTGAACCCGAACGCGATCCGCGGCGCGCTAGCCTCGCTCGCGGTCGACTTCGACGTGAGCGTCCTGCGAACCGAGGACGAGGCGGACACCGCCGAACTGCTGGAGACCATCGCCCGCCGCGAACAGGAGACGGCCGACCGCGAGGTGAGCGTCCACGGCGAGAAGAGCTCGAAGACCCTGCCGGAACAGCAGGAGTACGTCGTCTCCGCGATCGCCGACATCGGTCCCGTGACCGCCCGGTCGCTGCTGGAGCACTTCGGGACGGTGGAGGGCGTGATGACCGCCCGCGAGGAGGACTTGCTGGAGGTCGACGGCGTCGGTTCAGTCACCGCCGAGCGCATCCGCGAAGTCGTCGGCAGCGAGTACCAGTAACCCGGCGACGACCCCCGAGGGCGCGCTCGGCAACGCGGCCGCGCTCGCAGCCGCGTCCGCCTCCGCGGTCGCGTTATCCTTTAGGCCGTATTAGGGACACAGTATCAAATACATATTTTCGGCGGTGGATTTATGTTCCATCACCAGAAGGAATTACTCGAAGATGAGTAAAGAAACGAACGAAGCGGTCTACGGCGCGGCACAACACGGCACCTCGGGCAGCGCGGACACGTACTACGGGATCCGTGAGGCTGCGTCGACGGCGGACCGCACGACCGCGGAGCGGGCCGTTTACGCGAACGCCGGCTCCGGCACGGCGTGGTTCGCGGCCGCCGAGAAGGCGGCGAGCCTCGACCACGCCGGAACGGTGACTCCCACCGGACGCGACGGCTCCCGCGCCGGCTTCGCGCTGCGGTCGGACTGACGCTCTTCCGGGCGCGACGCGCTGGCGGGGTCAGCCCAATGCCGCCAGCGCCTCGGCCGCCTCGCGAGCCGCTTCGAGATGTTCGCGGGCGCGTCGCGGGTCCTCGGCCGCTCGGGCGCGCTCCGCGAGCGTCGTGATCGTCCGCGCGAGCGACGCGCGGGCAGCGCCGAGATCTCCCTCCGTGGACCCGGATGCCGACGGTGCCGGGGCTGACGCCCCGCCCTTCGTGGGCGACTCCGCGGTCCCGCCCGCCTGTTCCGTGCCCTCTGTCGCCTGTTCCGCTCCCTCAGCCGCCTGCTCCGACCAACCGACTGACCCCACACCGCCGGATTCCGCCTCCGGCTGGGCGGCGTTCGCGGATCGCGGCCCCGCGGTCGCGGACTCGCCGCCCCCCGTTTCGGGTCGAACCGAGTCGCCGGCTTCGGCGGTCCGGGCCGGTTCCGCAGCGTCCTGCCCGCCCGCGTCACAGGAGGGACAGAACTCCTGGCCCTCGTGCCGGAAGATGGGGTCGCCACACCGGTCGCAGTGGCGGTTCGTCATCGTCGCGCCCTTCAACAGCAGCTCCGAGAGCTGCTGAGTGTGCTGCCGCTTCTCCTGATCATCCGCTAGCTTCTCGCGGAGCTTCTCGCGCTCCGCTTCCTTGTCGAAGTCGCTCATGAGCGGAACAACGCCGTGCGCGGGCAAAAACGCGGCGGGCCGCGAACGGGGGCGGTCTGCGGGGCCGCCGATGCTGCCTACTCCTCGGTTTTCGTCCGGTCGAGGTCCATCTCGCCGAGGTGGATCTTCGCGCCGTCCTGTGCGACCTGTCGGCCGAGAACGGCGCATTTGACCCGCATCGGGGAGATGTCGACGCCGAGCATCTCGGTGATCTCCTCGGTCTCCATGGCTTTCAGCTCGTCGAGCGTCATGCCGGAGAGGCGCTCCGAGAGCATGCTCGCGGACGCCATCGAGATGGCGCAGCCGTCGCCCGTGAACGTGACGTACTCGATCGTCTCGCCGTCGTCCGCGAGCCGGACGTCCATCCGGATCGTGTCCCCGCAAGAGGGGTTCTCGCCGACGTGGGTGTAGTCCGGATCCTCCATCTCCCCGTAATTGCGGGGGTTCTTGTAGTGATCGAGGATCTGCTGTCTGTACATGTCCGAGCCCAGTCCCATCGTTACCCGAGATAGACCATACCGGTGGAAAAGCGTTCCGCAGGCCGGAACTTCCGGAGCAGCGTCGCGGTCGGTACGAGGCACCGCGCCCGCGGTCGCCGCGGAGACCGGCGTCCGCGGCCGAACCCCCAGTGAGACAATTGACAACGCTTGACAAGGTTCGGCCCGGTGATGAAAATACAGCTCCCGATGCTCTGAGAAGGGAAGGGGTAAATCCAGCGATCCGGGAACACCACCCGGCGGTAAATACCTCGCTCCCGTCGGCCGATTTATGCGTTCCCGCAAGCGACTGCTGACCCGACGTACCGTCCTCTCCGGCGCCGCGGCCACCGGCGTCGCCGCGCTCGCAGGCTGCACCGGCGGAGACGGCGGTGACGGCGAAGCGACCGACGACGAGCCGACCGCAACCGAGGGGTCCGCGGACGACGGAACGGCGACCGAGGAGAGCACCTACGCCACCGAGGGCGACCTCACGGTCGACGGGTCCTGGGAGGGCGAGGAGGCCTCCGCGTCCGGCACCGTCACCGTCGCGGCCGACACCGAGGTCGCCGCGTTCGTCGAGGCCGGCGCGGGCGTCGTCGTCGAGTCCGGCGCCGTCGTCGAAGGCTCCGTCCGCAGCCTCGGCGCGGTCGAGGTCCGTGAGGGCGCGACCGTCACCGGCGACGTGGAGGGAACGGCCGTGACGCTCGGTGACGCCACGACCGTCGAGGGCGCGATCTCCGCGAACGGCGACCTGACGGTCGGCGCCGACGCCGAGGTTTCGGGGCAGGTCTCCGCCTCCGGCGCCCTGACCGCAGCTGACGGCGCCTCGTTCGGGAGCTTCGTCGGCGCGACCGGCGCGGTCGAGCTGGGCGAGGGCGTCACCGTCGAGCGGACCGTCTCCGGCGGCGCGGACGTGACCGTCGGCGCCGAGTCGACCGTCGGCGGCGGGCTCGTCACCGGCGCGTTCACCACCGGCGCGAACGTGACCGTCACCGGCGACGTGGAGGCCGCCTCCATCGAACTCGGCGAGAGCAACGAGGTCGAGGGCTCGCTGTCGGCCGACGGCGCGGTCGTCGTCAGCGAGAACTCCACGGTCGCGGGCGACGCGACCGGCGAAACGGTCGAACTCGGTAGCGAGGCCACGGTCGAGGGCGAGGTCTCCGAAACCGGCGACGACGCGTAAACCGGCTGCAGCGACTTTTTGAACCGCGGTTCGAACTCGGCTGTAGACCCCGCTGATCGGGAGTGAGACGTTCGGTGAATCCCAGCCGACTCCCGCTACGATTTGTGTGGCTCTGCTGTTGATCCTGCCGCTTGGAACAGCACCACCCAGAAAGCCCCAGCCGGCTCTCCCTACCACGCGTTTTCTGTATATGCTGTTGATCCTGCTGTTTGGAACAGCACCACCCAGAAAGCCCCAGCCGGCTCGACCGTCCGCGGCACGCTCTGCGCTCCTCGCTCCCCGCTTGGCGAGACAAACCGCGTCTCGCTAGCCTCCAGCGTGCAGTGGCGCGCTGGAGACACAGCTCGCTGCGGTGCTTGAGGCGCCGGGGCCGGGTCGAGCCGGCAGCCCCTTTCAGTCCCACCCCGCACCGCTCCGCACCGTAGGCCTCGCACCTCCCCATCCTCGGCCGCGGGCCGGCCGCGAAACCGCAGCGCGGGACAAACCGCGTCCCGCTGGCCTCCGGCGTGCAGTGGCGCGCCGGAGACACCGCAGGCGGCCGGCCCGCGACCTCCCTCGCGCGCGTTTCTCGCGCGCGCCGACCGCAACCGTGCCACAGCACCGCGGTGGGCCGCGACAGTACGCGGCCACGCGGCGGTCGGCCGCCCGTCGCTTCCGGTCCGCTGCCGAACCCTTTTGTACGAAACCGCGGCCACGTTCGGGCATGCAGCGACCGACGCGCGAGCGTGCCGTTGGAGCGTCGAAACCGAGAGACTGCGGCGTCTCACCGGGACAAGGACAACGCTTATGCGCGGGCTCACCCACCCATGACGTAGGATTATGGGAGTGATCGAGGACGTCTACGAGGACCTCGACACCGACGTCGCCTACGAGGAGTTCGAGGCGGCCGTCGAGGACAAGGTCGAGCAGATGGGGGGCCTCGCGGACGAGGAGACCGCGGCGATGCTCATCGCCCACGAGCTGAAGGACGGCGAGGCCGACACGATCGCCGACATCGAGCCGGGCATGGACGAGGTGAAGTTCCTCGGCAAGGTGACCTCCATCGGGGAGATCCGCACCTTCGACCGCGAGGGTGACGACGGCGAGGAAGGCGAGGGTCGCGTCTGCAACGTCGAGATCGCGGACGCCTCCGGCTCCGTCCGCGTCGCGCTGTGGGACGAGATGGCCGTCGCCACGGAGGAAGAACTGGAGGTCGGCGACGTGCTCCGCGTCGCGGGCCGCCCCAAGGAGGGGTACAACGGCCTCGAGGTGAGCGCCAACAAGGTCGAGATCGACGAGGACGCGGAGGTCGACGTGCAGGTGCTCGACACCTACCAGGTCGAGGACCTCACGCTCGGCGCCTCCGACGTGGACCTGGTCGGGAAGGTGCTCGACACCGACTCCGTCCGCACGTTCGACCGCGACGACGGGAGCGAGGGCCGCGTCGCCAACCTCACCGTCGGCGACGAGACCGGCCGCGTCCGGATCACCTTATGGGACGGCAAGGCCGACCTCGCCGAGGAGTTCGAGCCGGGCGAAGTCGTCGAGGTCGTGGACGGCTACGTCCGCGAGCGCGACGGCGACCTCGAGCTCCACGTCGGCGACCGCGGCTCCCTCGAGCGCGTCGACGAGGAGGTGGAGTACGTCCCCGAGACGACCGACATCGCGGACGTGGAGCTCGACCGGACCGTCGACATCGCGGGCGGCGTCATCGAGACCGACCCAAAGCGCACCTTCGACCGCGACGACGGAAGCGAGGGTCAGGTCCGAAACGTCCGGATCAAGGACGACACCGGCGAGATCCGCGTCGCGCTGTGGGGCGACAAGGCCGACGCCGACATCGACCTGGCCGACCGCGTCGTCTTCACCGACGTGGAGATCCAGGACGGCTGGCAGGACGACCTCGAGGCGTCCGCGAACTGGCGCTCGACGGTGAGCGTGCTCGACGGCGAGGCGGCGACCGGCGGGACGGCCGGCAGCGCGGACTCCGCGGACGCGTCGGGCGACGAAACGGGCCTCGGCGCGTTCGCGGACGACGGTCGGTCGGGGGGCGCCTCCGGTGCCTCCGACCAAAGCTCCGGTGATGAGACCGCCACGGGCGGCGCGGCCGGCGGCGCAGGTGGCGGCGCGGCCGCGGCGACCGCGGAGGCGGGCGAGGTCGAGTTCACCGGAACCGTCGTACAGGCGGGCGAGCCGGTCGTGCTCGACGACGGCCGGAAGACCAAGAGCGTGGAGACGGACGCCAACCTTCGGCTCGGCGAGGAGGTGACCGTCCGCGGAACGGAGCGGGACGGCACGATCGACGCCGACGAGGTCTTCTGACCGGCGGTCGGTCACGGATCCCCTCGACGATCGTCCGGTCCGCCGCCCGCTTCGTCCGGCCGAAGTCCGTCGCGAAAACGAGCGTCTGAGCGGCGCCGATGGGACGGATCGGTGGTTGAGACGGCGTTACGCCGGGACGCAACGGAAACCGTTATACGGGGCAGGTCCCCGTGTGTGGGTATGAGTGTCGAGCTACCGTTCGCCCCGGTCGACCAGATAATCCGGCGCAACGCGGGCAACCTCCGCGTGAGCGCCGGCGCGGCCGAGGCGCTCGCGCGTCGCGTACAGGAGCACGGCGCGACGCTGGCCGAGGACGCGGCCGAGCGGGCGACGGCGGACGGTCGGAAGACCCTGATGGCGGCGGATTTCGGCGTCGAACAGGTCGTCGACCGCGAGGACCTCACGCTCCCGGTCGCGCCGGTCGACCGCATCGCTCGGCTCCACATCGACGACCGCTACCGGGTCGGAATGGACGCCCGGATCGCCCTCGCCGACATCCTCGAGGACTACGCCGACAACGTCGCGAGCGCGGCTGCGACGCTGGCGCACCACGCCGACCGCCGGACGATTCAGGCGGAGGACATCGAGACGTACTTCGCGCTCTTCGAGTAGGATGCAGTTCGGCTACAACGAGGTCTGTCTCGACCACGACACCGGCGAACGACACCCCGAGACCGCCGACCGACTCCGGGCGATCCGCCGCGGCCTCAACAAGCGACACGGCGTCGAGTACGTCGACGCGCCGCCCGCGAGTCGGGCGGCCGTGGAGGCGGTCCACGACGAGGGGTACGTCGGCGAGTTCGAGCGGTTCTGCGCGGACGGCGGCGGCAACTGGGATCCCGACACCGTCGCCTGCGAGGCGACGTGGGACGCCGCGCTCGCCTCGGCCGGGCTCTCGCAGTGGGCCGCAACCGCCGCGCTGGAGGGAGCCGACGGCCGGACGACCCCCTTCGCGATCGGGCGACCGCCGGGGCATCACGCGGTCGAGGAGGACGCGATGGGCTTCTGTTTCTTCAACAACGCGGCGGTCGCAGCCCAGACGGTTCTCGATGACGGCTTCGCGGAGCGCGTCGCGATCTTCGACTGGGACGTCCACCACGGGAACGGTACGCAGGACATCTTCTACGACCGCGGCGACGTGTTCTACGCCTCCGCTCACGAGGACGGGCTCTACCCCGGCACCGGCGCGGCCGACGAGACGGGCGAGGGTGCTGGCGCCGGAACGACGCTCAACGCGCCGCTCGCCGCCGGAGCGGGCGATACGGACTACGCCCACGTGATCGAGGGAGCGCTCGCGCCCGCGCTCGACCGCTTCGACCCCGACCTCGTCATCGTCTCGGCGGGCTTCGACGCGCACAGACACGACCCCATCTCCCGGATGCGCGTCTCCTCGGAGGGGTACGCGCTGATGACCGATCTGCTTCGCGATATCGCGGACGCCTCGGACGCGGCGCTCGCGTTCGTGCTGGAGGGCGGCTACGGCCTCGACACGCTCGCGGAGGGCGTCTCGATGGTTCACGAGACGTTCGACGGGCGGTCCCCGGTCGTTCCCGACGAGGAGCCCGACGAGGCCACGACCGATCTCGTGGAGAGCCTCCGGACGCGGTTCGACCTGTAGCGTCGCTCAGGGCCGCGGCTCAAAGTGGTCCCGGAGCGCGTCGCCGAACCCGTCCGCGAGCGACGCGACGTCGTCGCCGACGAGCACCTCCCGCTCCTCCAGCGCGGTGGCGACGTGGACCCCGAGCCCGACATCGAACACCGCGTCGCTTTCGAGGAACGCCGCGGCAGTCGTGAACTCCCGCGGCCGCTCGACGGCGTAGCGGTCGCCATCAAGGAACGGGCCGTACGCGTCCGCGTCGTCGGCGTAGGCCGCGTAGAACCCCTCGGCGTGGTCGCGGACGTGGACCGGCGGCCCGCCGTGGGGCTCGACCGCGGGACGCTCCGCGACGGACAGTTCGACGAACAGCGCCGCCCGGCCGTCCTCGCCGCCGACCATCGCCCGCGAGCGGAGAGGGTCGAACCCGCGGTCGTCGAGTCCGCCGACGATCCCCGTGAGCGACTTGCGGAGCTGTGGCCACAGCTGGTCGGAGACGAGATCCGGCGCGTCGAAGACGACCGCGACGGGCGTCGTCCCGCGCCGGTCGAGATGCTCGCGCACGGCCGCTGGCGAGAGCGGGTCACGTTCGGGCGGGAAGAACCGCTCCTCGGCGGGCTCCCGGAGCAACACTCGGGCGTGGTGCTGGAGCCGGGCGACGTTCTCGGCGTCGCAGACCGCGGCGACGTTCCGCTCGGGATCGGTGGGGTCGATCACCACGAGCGGGTCGTCGAACGTCCGCTCGGCGTGGTCCTCGGGATCGAGTTCGACCGGCGGGTGCCAGTCGGCGGTCGCCTCGATCAGCGGGACGAATCCCCCGTACTCCGCGACGAGCAGCTCGGTGAGGTACCCCGAGAAGCCGCACGTCCGGAGGTCGCTGCCGTAGGCGCCGATCCCCTTCAGAAATCGCTTGGCAAGGCGGACGCCGTCCGCGAGCTCGTCGTCCAGCCGCGCCTCCAGGTAGGCGTTGTGGAAGGGCGTGCGGTCGACCGCCGACTGGATGGCGGTCGCGTCGGCCACGTCGTAACAGGGGACCAGGTCCACGTCGAAGCCGCGATACTCGCCCTTCACGTAGGGGTGTTCGGCGTACTCCTCGTGCCCCTCGGGGAGGACGTGATGCCCCACTTGCAGCCCGTAGGTCTCCAGCTCCTCGCGCGGGAGGTCCGGCGGGAAGCGCACGAAGAGGTCGATGTCGCGGTCGCCCGCGAGCCACGTCCCCCGCGCGGTCGAGCCCACCTGCACCACGTCCGCCTCGACCGGCAGGTCCGCGACCGCCTCCCGGGCGCGGTCGGACAGCGCCGCCGCGACCGACGCGAGCCGTTCTCGCTCCTCAGCGTCCGGGGTGACGCGCTCACGGACCGACTCCAGCACCGCCGCGAGTTCCGCGTCGTCGGCCTCGCTCATGGGCCGGCTTCTCCGCGTCGGCGTGAAAGCGTGTCGGTCGTGGGGCCCTGACCGTCGAGGCACGGCATCGTGGATCACAGTAACACGCGCCGCCGTCGGGGGGAAACGAAAGCCCTATCAAAACGTCCGCGTTACAGAGAAATGCGTGCCGAAGTAGCTCAGTTGGTAGAGCGCCTCGCTGTTACGATGCTCGGTGGTTCGCCCCCGTGCGTCGCAGATACGAGGCGGTCCCAGGTTCGAGTCCTGGCTTCGGCGTCTTCTTCCGCTTTCGTCGGCTGGTTACGGACGTTTTTCTCCGAAGGCGAACCACTCTCCTCGTGACCGACCGCGCCGCCCACTACCGTGACCTCGACGGACCACAGTTACGCGGACAGGCGACGGAGGCCATCGTGACAGCGGAGCTCCTCAGCCGCGGAGTCCCCGTCCTGAAACCCGCCTACGACAACGAGCCGTACGACCTCGTTATCGAACTCGATGGGCAATTCCATCGGATACAGATAAAGACGGCGTACCGGGATTCCGAGAGCACGGTCTGTTTCGAGACGGTGTCGACAAAAGCGAAAAGCGATGGCTATCGACGGGACGATTACGCGGGCGATGCAGATCTGTTCGGGGTCTATGCCCCTGTTCCGGACGAAGTGTACGCCGTTCCAGTCTCTCGGGCGTCACGTGGAAAGATGGTGATCAGACACGATGAGCCGGATAACGGACAGCAAACCGGGATCAACTGGCGTGAGGACTATCTGCTGGATGAGATACTTCAAGAGCTCGACCCCGACCCGGTAATCTAAAGAGGCGCCGTCAGGTAGCGATTATCGAGGGCCTTTAGCTTAGTCTGGCCGAAAGCCCCCCGCTCATAACGGGGTGAGCGCCGGTTCAAATCCGGCAGGGCCCATCCCTTTTAAACCCGGTACTGGGTGGATTCCATAATGCCCGCTGCAAGGGTTCTACCCTTCGAAAACGGGGCGCTCGGTATCCCCGTAATCCCCCGTTTGAGTGGTATATCGACCGGGAACTGGTTCCGGGTCGCTGCGGTCTTGCGGACTTCCGAGTGCAAACGGGGTGGTCTCGGTGAGCCTCCGAGATTCCCTCGCGGACGGAGCTCCCCTCTCCGCGGACGGACCAGGGGAGTTCTTCTGTCACGAGTGCGGCGCGCGCTGCACGCGCAATCCGACCGGTGACCTCGAGTACGGTCACCGTCTCGGTTGCTCGCGACGGCCCGATCACTTCCCCCACCCAGAGAAGTGAGTCGGCCAACTCTCTTCCAGGTCACCTCCCCACCGCGGGGCTCGAGGCGATCTCCCTCCTGCCCCGCGCTCCCCCACCAGCCTTGCGAAAGCCCGGAACGGCGAAGCCGCACGCCCGGTACGTGGAGGTGGGCGGGCGCGGTGGGAACGGGTGGCGGCTACGGCGGTCGCCCGGCCGGCGACCGGCAAACGAGTGGCGGTGAGCCGCAGCGGCGTCTGAGCGTACGCTCTTCTGGAGGTGTGTGATGAGCGCGCCCGACGACTCTTCCGCCTCTCGGCTATCCAACGGGACTAACCCCGCGTCGAACGCTTCAGGCCCCAACACACCGGAACTCACTCACCGACCAGCTGATCTCCCGACAGTCGAGGAACGGGTGAGCGGTATCATCGACCGGTACGAAGATCGGGTCTTCGAACCCGTCTCGACTGAGCACGGTCGCAAGCTCCGAGAGGAAGTCCTCGAGGAGCCTGAAACCGTCCTTCGGACCGTCCAAATCGGCGAAACGGAAGAGAAAGTCGTCGAAGAAGTCATCTCCCGTGGTGCGCTCCCGTTGATCGTCGCCATCGAGGAGATGCTCAACTGGTACGAGAGCTATCGAGACAAGTTCCTTCGTATGGCTCGCGGCTCGGAGGTCCGGGGCGATTACGAGTCCTTCCTCGTCGGGATGGACAACAGTCTGACGCCGGAGTATCAAACCCAACAGTACGCCCGACTCAAGGCCCTAAAGCGCCAATTTATGGGTGGCGAATATCCTTGTGGCAGAGCCTGTGAAGCCGAGTTCTCCGAACCGGTGACGGTGCTGTTCGGTCTCACCTCTACCTCTCTGCAACCTGATGGGTCTCACCGGCCGATGGCTGACCACGACCGGGAAATTCGCGACGCCTGGTCCGGCTCGACGAACTCCGTGAAGCGGACGCTCCGGTACGTCCTCGAGGACAAGCTCGGTCTCTCGTCCGGAGAATACGCCTGGTGGTGGCAATCGGAACCCCATCCCGGTCCGCAAAAGGCGGCAACGGGTTACTCACATTCCCATCCTGTCGTTATCTTCGACAAAACCGCGGTCTCCTACGGGGGTTCCATTGGACCGGAGACCTTCCGCTCGGTCGTTGCGAAGCACGTCTCCGAGTGCGACGGTGCCTCTTGGTCAGCTCACCAACTCGAGGATTCAGTAACTGTCCGTGAGGCTGATGACATTCAGGACTTCGCCGGCTACGTGTCCGATTACCTCGCCGTCGCTCCCGACCAGGACCTCCTCGAACGCTCCGACGAATACCTCATGTGGGCTGCCTCCCAGTGGGCAACGACCACCCAGAAATACAGCCGCTCGCGATGGGCGACCGCCGCCTGCAAGGCTGACGCCTGCCAGCAGCAGTATTTCGACCCTGAGACCGACCAGGCGAAGGCTCACGGTGAGGCGATCGTCCAATCCGCGAAGCACGGGGTAAACTACGAGTGCGCCGAGTGCGGCTCGCCCCACAGTATCGACCAATCCGAGCGCACGCTCTCGGGCGCCCGCCTCTCCCGGTCGGAATCCGACGACGGTACCGACGACGACTCCAACGACGGCGGTCGCACCCTCGAGGAACGCTGGCCGTCTGCCAGGTCGGCAGGCTCGATCGGGTCGCCCACGAGAGCGCGGGAATGCGACCACACGGAACCGGATACGTGTCCGTTGTGCGCGACAGAGACCGAGGCGCCAAACCACACCGTTTCTGGAGAAACGCCCATACCAGATTCAGCCGAAGCCCCTCCCTGTG
>NZ_LKIR01000134.1:21178-34733 GCF_001462205.1 Haloparvum sedimenti | reverse complement strand
GCCAGCTGATGACCCACATCAACCACGGCTCGAAGTGGACCTCCCACGAGCTCGCCGAGGAGCGCGGCAGCTTCAACGACTGGGACGACTCCAAGTACGCGAACCCGACGGAGTACGCCGACTGGTTCGAGCACCACACCGGCCTCGACGCCGACGAGTGGGAAGACGGCTTCCCGGTGCGCAACCACAACACGACGACCATCGCGCCAACCGGCACCACGTCGATGATCGGCAACACGACGGGCGGCTGTGAGCCCATCTACAACGTCGCCTTCTACAAGAACGTCTCCGACGACGTGCAGGGCGACGAGATGCTCGTCGAGTTCGACGACTACTTCCTGCGCACCCTCGAGGCGAACGACATCGACGTGACCGAGGTCAAGAAGGAGGCGCAGGCCCAGATGGCGGACAACGAGTTCGACGGCGTCGAGGGGCTCGAGACGGTCCCGGACGCCATCGGCGAGCTGTTCGTCGTCACCGGCGACCTCTCCGGCAAGCAGCACGCCGCGGTCCAGTGCGCCTGTCAGGAGGGCGTCGACTCCGCCATCTCGAAGACCTGCAACTTCCCCAACTCCGCGAGCAAGGAGGACATGGACGAGGTGTACCGCTACATCTACGACCACGGCGGGAAGGGCGTCACCGTCTACCGCGACGGCACGCGCTCGAAGCAGGTGCTCACGACCCGCGCGCAGAACACGGAGTTCGCGGACGAGACCGAGGCGGCCGAGACCATCGTCGAGCAGATCAACGAGGTCTTCGGCGGGCTCGAGGCGTTCCTCGACAACGAGGACGTGCGGGCCCAGATCGACGCGGAGGTCGACAGCCTGCTCGAGGCGAGCGAGCAGCCCTCGGTCGACTACACCGAGACCCAGCCCCGTCCGGACGCGCTCTCGGGCGTGACCCAGCGCGTCGAGACCGGCTACGGCAAGCTCTACGTCACCGTCAACGAGGACGAGAGCGGCCGGCCGTTCGAGCTGTTCGCGAACATCGGCCACTCCGGCGGCTACACTAACTCCTTCACGGAGGCGCTCGCGAAGGTCATCTCGACCGCGCTCCGGAGCGGCGTCGACCCCGAGGAGGTCGTCGACGAGCTGCAGGGCACCCGCAGCCCGAAGGTGGCGTGGGACAAGGGCGAGCAGATCCAGTCCATCCCGGACGCCATCGGCACGGCCCTGCGCCGCTACCTCGACGACGAGATAGATAAGGGGATCCCGCAGCAGCAGTCCCTTACGGATGTCGAGGACGGCGCCGAGGCGGACGCTGGCAGTCCGCCCGCCGACACCGACGGCGGCGCGGTCGACGCGGACGCCGGCGCCTCGGTCTCGGCGGGCGGTCCGGCCGCGGGCGGCAAGGAGGCCGCCGGCAGCGACGACAGCACGCAGGACCTCATCGCGGCCGGCGAGTCCCCGGAGTGCCCGGACTGCGGCTCGATGAGCCTCTACTACTCGGAGGGCTGCAAGACCTGCGAGTCGTGCGGTTGGTCCGAGTGCTGAGGGAGTCGCACCGCCGCTGAACCGGCATTTCTGACGCTTTCCCGACTTGCCGCTTCTGAACCGGTTTCTGTCCCGTCGCGCCCCCGACAGGGGACCGGCGAGGACGACCGCTCCGTCTCGGAATCTCGAAATTGGACGGAGCGACCACCTTTATCGGTATTCGCCGACACGTGTTCGGTATGCGTCAACGACCGGTCGATCATGACTGAACCCTCTTCGACGGCCGGACCGAGCGGACACGACGGTACTGCGATACACCCCGCCACCTGATGGGCAAGCAACTGGAGCGCGACCTCGGGCTGCCGGAGGTGACGGCGATCAGCATCGGCGCGATGGTCGGCAGCGGCATCTTCATCCTGCCGGGGCTGGCGATGGGGATGGCCGGGCCGGCCGTCGTGTTCGCCTACTTCCTCGCGGGCGTGCTGGTGTTGCCCGCCGCCTTGAGCAAGTCCGAGATGGCCACCGCGATGCCCGAGGCGGGCGGGACCTACCTCTACATCGAGCGGGCGATGGGGCCGCTGTTCGGCACCATCGCGGGCGTCGGGACGTGGTTCTCGCTGACGTTCAAGGGGGCGCTGGCGCTGGTCGGCGGGGCGCCGTACCTGGTGTTGCTGTTCGACCTGCCGGTGACGCCGGTCGCGCTTACCGTCGCGTCCCTGCTCATCGTCCTGAACGTCGTCGGGGCGAAACAGACCGGGCGGATGCAGATAGCCATCGTCGCGGTCATGCTGGCCGTGATGGTCTGGTTCATCGTCGCCGGCGCGCCGAGCGTCGAGGGCGCCCGCTTCGAGGGGTTCTTCGACGACGGGATCGGGGGGATCCTCGGTGCGACCGGGTTCGTGTTCGTCTCCTATGCCGGCGTCACGAAGATCGCCAGCGTCGCGGAGGAGGTCGAGAATCCCGACCGGAACCTCCCGCTCGGGATCCTCGGGTCGCTCGTCATCACCGCCGCGATCTACGTCGCCATCGTGACCGTGATGGTGGGGGTGGCCGACGAAGCGGCGCTGACCGCCACCGAGACGCCGATGCAGGTCGCGGCCGAGAACGCGCTGCCGGCCGTCGGCGTCGCCGCCGTCGTCGTCGCCGCGCTGCTGGCGCTGATCAGCACCGCCAACGCCGGGATCCTCTCCTCGTCGCGCTACCCCTTCGCGATGAGCCGCGACGGGCTCGCACCGGACATCTTCGAGGACGTCAGCGACCGGTTCGAGACGCCGGTCAACGCGATCACGATCACCGGCGGCGTGCTGCTCGTCCTCGTCGCGTTCGTTCCCATCGACGACATCGCCAAACTCGCCAGCGCGTTCAAGATCCTCGTGTTCATCCTGATCAACGTCGCGCTGATCGCGTTTCGGCAGGGGTCCATCGAGGCGTATGACCCGAGCTTCGAGTCCCCGCTGTACCCCGTCCCGCAGGTGGTCGGAATCGTCGGCGGAGTGGTGTTGCTCCGGTACATCGGGTTCGTCCCGCTGGTCGGCGCCGTCGCGATCATCCTCGGCTCGATGGGCTGGTACTACCTCTTCGTCTACCGACGAGGCGGAGTCGGGCGCGAGGGTGCGGTGACCGACGCCGTCCGCCGGAGCGTCGGCCGCGACGTGGTCGAACAGACGGAGTCCGAGATCGGCACCGCCGGCGACGAGGTCCTCGTGGCGGTGACCGAGCGGACGCCGCCCGCCGTCGAGCGGTCGCTGATCGACCTCGCGACCGACCTCGCCCGCACGCGCGAGGGAGGGGTCCGGGTCGCCCAGTTCGACGAGACGCCCGACCAGACGCCGCTCCCGCAGTCCGCGTCCGTCCTCACCGAAGCCGATCAGGCGTTCGAGGCCAGAATGGCCGACCGAGCGACCGACTCGGAGATCCCGATCCGGTACGGCGAGGTCGTCAGCCACGACACCCGCCACGCCATCGTCAACTACGCCGCGTCGGTCGGCGCCGACACCCTGCTGATCGAGCGATCGACCGGGTCGGAGACGGTGCTCGGCAGCGACGTGGACTGGATCGAGGCCCACGCGCCCTGCAGCGTCGTCGAGGTCTCGAACCTCGACCACGACGCCGCCGAGCGCATCGGCGTCGTCACCGACGAGGGGCCGTTCGACCCGACGAAGGTGGCGCTCGCGGACGCGCTCGCCACGGCGGTCGGCGGGACGGTCACGTTCTACCTCCCCATCGGTGCGGACCCGCCGGAGAGCCGCCGCAACACGACCGACGACTACCTCGCCGACCTCGCGGCGCTGTGTGAGGCACCGGTCACGACCCGGATCGTCGAGTCGGGGACCGGCGAGGCCATCGACGCCGCGACGGCCGACTCGGACGTGCTCGTCGTCAGCGGCGTCCAGCGCGACCTCACCGATCGGCTATTCGACCGCGGCCCCGATCCCGCGGCGATAACGACGAAACACGGAACGCTGGTCGTCTACGGAGCACAACAGCCGGGGCGGCTCCGGCGGGCCCTCGAGCGGCGCCTGTTCTGACTTGCCTCGCGCCCGACGCGTTCGGGGGCGGTCGAACGCGGTGGAGCGCTCCGTCGCCGACCGCTCAGACGGGCGCCAGCGCGTCGATGGTCTCGTGGATCTCGTCCACCTCGGCGCCGCGCGGGAACGACACCGCAGCCGCGTCGAGCCCCTCGACGGCCGCGAAGCGGTCGAGGGCGGCCTCGGCCTCCGCGGGCGTTCCGCAGACCGCAAGCCGGTCGAGCAGGTCGTCGTCGAACGCGGCGAGGGCGGCCTCGCGGTCGCCCTGCTGCCAGGCGTCGTACACGGCGTTCGCGCGCTCCTCGAACCCCTGCCTGGCGAGCGCGTCGCGGTAGTAGGTGCCCATCCCGCCGACGTAGAAGGCGAGGTGTTGGCGAGCGAGCTCGCGGGCGCGGTCGCCGTCCTCCAGCACACAGCAGGTCAGCGAGAGGACCGTCCGGAGATCGTCGGAGTCGCGGTCGCCCAACTCGGCGCCGCGTTCGAGGTCGCCGAGTCGGTCGCGAAGCCCCTCGGGCGTGAACAGCAGCGCGTGCCAGCCGTCGCCGAAGCGCCCGGCGAGTTCGACCGCCTTCGGACCCATGCCCGCGACCTCGACCGGCGGGGCGGGGTCGGGCGGCGCACAGCGCAGTCGGAACCCCTGCAGGTCGACGTACTCGCCCTCGTAGGTCACCTCCTCTCCGGAGAGGACCCGCCGGATCACGTCGACGTACTCGCGGGTGCGTCTGAGGGGGTTGCCGAAGTCGGCGCCGTGCCAGTTCTCGATCACCGCCGGGCCGCTCGGGCCGATCCCGAGCCGGAACCGGCCGTCCGCGGCCTCCTGGAGCGTGGCGGCGGTCGCGCCGACGAGCGCGGGCGACCGGGAGTAGACGTTGAGGATGCTGGTCCCGAGGTCGATGGTGTCCGTGCGCTCGGCGGCGAGCGCCAGCGTCGTGACGGCGTCGCGGCCCCACGTCTCGGGGAGGTAGGCGGCGTCGTAGCCGGCTGCCTCGCCGCGTTCGAACAGCCCCAGCACGTCGTCGAGGCGCGGGAGCGAAGCGACCGGGAGGTGTAACGCGCGGTCCATACCCCCCGAACCGGCCGCCGGCTCATAAGCGTGGGTGGCGGATCGGGACGCGGGGAGAACCCTTTTGCGTGAGACGGACGCGGTTCCGGACGTGCGCGGTCCCCTGAGAGCGCTCCGGAACACGCCGATCCTCGGCACCTACCTGCGGGCGTACGTCGCGTTCCTCCTCGCGAGCCTGCTGGCGGTGACGAGCGGCGCCGTCCTCCTCCGAGTCGGCGGCGCGATGGGGGTGGCGGCGCTGTCGGCGGCGCTGGTGGCCGGATTCGCGGCGTGCTGGGCCGTGTTCGCCTTCCGGTAGCCCTTCCGACCGTGGCGGTCGGCGGTCCCGCCCTCCCGTCGTCGGGGCGGCGCGCGGTCGTCCCGTCGGCGTCGCGCTCCCGTACTTTCAGGTAGTGCACGCCCCAAATGCGTGCATGGAACTCTTCTGGCACCGGCGGGACCTGCGCGTCGCGGACAACGTCGGGCTCGCGGCCGCGGCCGACCGCGACGCGGTCGCGTCCGTCTTCGTGTTCGACGACGCGGTGCTCGAGCACGCCGGCGCGCCCCGCGTCGGGTTCCTGCTCGACGCGCTCGACGCGCTCCGGGCGGCGTACCGCGACCGCGGGAGCGACCTGCTCCTCGCGCGCGGCGACCCGACCGCGGTCGTGCCCGCGCTGGCGGACGAACTCGACGCCGAGCGCGTCGTCTGGAACCGCGACTACTCCGGACTCGCGCGGCGTCGCGACGCCGCGGTCCGGCAGGCGCTCGACGAGGCCGACGTGCCGCGGGAGGCCCACCACGACGCGGTCCTGCACACGCCCGACTCGATCCGGACGAACGCCGGCGACCCCTACTCCGTCTACACCTACTACTGGAAGAAGTGGGACGACCGCGAGGCGGACGGCCCGGCACCGACGCCCGACGGGGACGACCTCGCCTCCGCGGACGAGGTCGAGGGCGCACGCGGCGAACTGGACGCGCTCCTCGCGGAGCTTCCGACCCCCGCTGATCTCGGGTTCGCGGAACCCGACGCCGACCTCCCCGAGGCGGGGACAGCTGCCGCGCGCGAGCGTCTGGAGGAGTTCCTCGCGGACGACGTGTTCCGCTACGCGGAGGCGCGCGACTACCCCGCCGAGTCGGCCACCTCGCGGCTCTCGCAGGACCTCAAGTACGGGACGATCGGCGTCCGCGAGGCGTACGCGGCGACGGAAGAAGCGCTGGACGCGGCCGCGGACCGCCCCGAGGCGGACGCCGCGGAGAGCGTCGAGGAGTTCCAGGGCCAACTTGCGTGGCGCGAGTTCTACACCCAGGTGCTGTACCACAACCCCGAGGTGGTGACGGAGAACTACAAGTCGTACGAGGAGCCCATCGCGTGGCGCGAGGACGCGGACGCCCTCGGCGCGTGGAAGGCCGGCGAGACGGGCTATCCCATCGTCGACGCGGGGATGCGCCAGCTCCGCGCGGAGGCGTACATGCACAACCGCGTGCGGATGATCGTCGCCGCGTTCCTCACGAAGGACCTCCTGATCGACTGGCGGGAGGGGTACGCCCACTTCCGCGAGCGCCTCGTGGACCACGACACCGCCAACGACAACGGCGGCTGGCAGTGGGCCGCCTCCACGGGGACCGACGCGCAGCCGTACTTCCGGATCTTCAACCCGATGACGCAGGGGGAACGCTACGACCCCGACGCCGCGTACATCACCGAGTACGTGCCCGAGCTGCGCGGCGTCGACCCCGAGACGATCCACTCGTGGCACGAACTCTCGCAGGCGGAGCGCGACAGCGCCGCCCCTGACTACCCGGCGCCGATCGTCGACCACTCCGAGCGCCGCGACGAAGCAATGGCGATGTTCAAGCGCGCTCGTGGCGAGGATCCCGAGGAGTCGGGGTGAAAGAAGGGCCGGTCAGTCGATACGGTTCTCGCGGCCGGGGTCCACGTCGATGGCGTCGACCGGACAGACGTCGACGCAGAGCATGCAGTCGATACACTGGTCCTCGTCTATCGGGTTCGCCTTGCGCTCGGACTCCGGATGTCCCGGCGTCTCCACCCACTCGAACACGTCGACCGGGCAGTCCTCCAGACACGCGCCGTCCGCCAGACAGATGTCGAAGTCGACCGCGACGTGCGTCCCGCGGATCCCCTGCTTCTCGGGCGGGTCGACGGGACCCCAGACGGCGACGCCGTCCTCCTCCCCGACGCGCTCGCGGTTGGTCTCGAAGTTCGGATCGATGGCCATTACCGGGACGTTCCCGCGCGGACGGTTAAATGTAGTCGACCGCGGATCGGTGTGATGACCCACGGCGATACTGAGTCTACTACGCGGTTCGTTCTGTCTTTCTGTCAGATTGCGTTGTTTCTGTGACTGGTGCGGATCCTGCTGATCTGGACAGCAACACTTCGAAAGCCCCAGCCGGCTCGACCGGCCGCGAGACGCGCTGCGCTCCTCGCTCTCCGCACAGCTCGCTGCGGTGCTTGAGGCCTCGGGGCCGGATCGAGCCGGCTGCCCCTTTCAGTCCCATCCCGGACCGCGACCGCCCCGCACCGCAGGCCTCGCACCTCCCCAACCTCGGCGGCGGCGCGGCCGCGAAAACCGCACCGCAATGCGGCCGCGCTGCCGCCTCCCTCGCGCGGTCGCGGCGACACGCTCCGCGGTCGCCGCGGCGCGCGCCCACCGCACTGCACCGCAACAGCACCGGACCGCCGGGAGTTTCAGAAAATCGACGTTTCTGGTTCGGTCTGCGTCACTCAGTATCGGTCTCAATCGGTCGTTTCACGCGCGCTGAGGTCCGCGTAAATGGGCCACGAGGCGTCGCCGGTCGGCGCGTCGGTCTCGGTTCCATCGAGCGTGACTCCCTCGCCCTCTTGCACCTCGCCGACGACCGCGGCCGGGGTGTCGCGGTCGCGGAGGGCTTCGACGACCGCGTCCGCGGCTTCCGGCGCGACGGACGCCAACAGGGTCCCCGCGGTCGTCGCGCGCCAGGGGTCCATCCCGAGCGCGTCACAGACCGCGCTCACGCCCGGTTGCCACGGGACGGCATCCGTCTCGACCGCGAACCGGACGCCCGCGGCGGCGGCCATCTCGTGGAACGCGCCGAGGAGACCGCCCTCTGTGGCGTCGTGCATGGCGTGGACGCCGGCGTTTCCGTCGCCGACTGCCCCCCGCGCCGCCTCCGCGACCGCGAGCGCGTCGGCGACGAGGCGCACGTCGTCCAGTAGCTCCTGCGCCGTCGCGACCGTCTCCGCGGGGAGGTCGATCGCCTCGGGGAACAGCGACGCGAACAGGCCGACCGACTCCACGGCCGGCCCCTTCGTCACGACGATCCGGTCCCCGACGCGGGCGCCGTCCGGGCGCACGATCCGGTCGGGGTCGCCCACGCCGATGGCGGTCGCGGCGCCGACCCACGGGAGCGTCGCACCCGGGTAGCGCGCGGTGTGGCCGGTCGTCACCGCGATACCGAGCCGCTCACACTCCTCGTGGACCGCCTTCCACACCGCGCCGAATTCGTCGTCGATCATCGACTCGGGGAGCGAGAAGGCGATCGAGAGGTGCGAGGGCGCGACCCCCGACACCGCCACGTCCGAGAGGACGACGTGGAGCGCGAACCGCCCCGCCCGATCGAGGCCCAGATCGGGGAGGATCGAGATCGGGTCGGTCGCGAGGACGGTCGCGTGGGGGCTCCCGTTCGGTCGGATCACGCCGAAGTCGCAGCCGTGGGCCGGGCCGAGCGCCACGTCGGACCGCTCTGCGCCGAGGTTCGGCGCGATCCGCTCCTCGAAGAACGCCCGCGAGACCTTACCGCCGCCGGACTGGTCGCTCATGCGGGAAGGCGCGGCCGCGGGCGGCAAAGCGGTTGCGGGACGGGGCTCGCGGTCGTTCCGCGGGGCTCCCGGCGACCGCGAAGGACAAGGGTTGATAGGCGACCGCCCGAACGCCGGGTATGCGCATCGCGAACCGGGGGTACGGCGAGGAGGGCCGGGAACGGCTCACGCTGGTCCCCGAGAACGTCGACGACCTCTGGCACCTCGCGCACGTGCTGGAGCCGGGCGACCTCGTGGAGGGCGACACGACGCGCCGGATCCAGCGCAACGACGACCAGATGCGGGACACCGGCGGCCAGCGCGAGCACATCCACGTCACGCTGGAGGTGGAGGACGTGGAGTTCGCGCGGTTCGCCAACCGCCTCCGCGTCGGCGGCGTCATCGTCGGCTGCTCGCGCGAGGACCAACTCGGCCAGCACCACACCCTCAACGTCGAGGAACACGACGAGCTCGTCGTCGAGAAGCACTTCAAACCGGACCAGACCGAGCGCATCGAGGAGGCCACCGAGGCCGCCGAGAACCCCGACGTGGCCATCGCCACCGTCGAGGAGGGCGCCGCCTCGATCCACACGGTCCAGCAGTACGGCACCGAGGAGTACGCCTCCTTCACGAAGCCGACCGGTAAGGGCGAGTACTCCCGCCCGCGAGAGGAGCTGTTCGAGGAGCTGGGCGACGCGCTCGCACATCTCGACCCCGACGCGATCATCCTCGCCGGGCCGGGGTTCACGAAGCAGGACGCGCGCGACTACGTCGAGGAGGAGTTCCGCGACCTCGCCGACCGGATCACGACCGTCGACACCGCGGGCGTGGGCGACCGCGGCGTCCACGAGGTGCTCAAACGCGGCGCCGTCGACGAGGTGCAGAAGGAGACCCGCATCTCGAAGGAGGCCGAGCTGATCGACCAGCTGACCGAGAACATCGCGCAGGGCGCGAAGGCGACCTACGGTCCGCAGGACGTGGCCGAGGCCGCGGAGTTCGGCGCGGTCGAGACGCTGCTTGTCGTCGACGAGCGCCTCCGCACCGAGCGACAGGGGGAGGGCGACTGGGACATCGACGTGAACGAGGTGATCCAGTCGGTCGAGCGACAGGGCGGCGATGTGGTCGTCTTCTCCTCGGAGTTCGCGCCCGGCGAACAGCTCTCGAACCTCGGCGGCATCGCCGCTGTCCTGCGGTACAGGCTCCAATAATGTCGGGCGACGGAACCGGATCACTCTACGTCGACGACAAGGAGGGGCTGACCGCGTGGGTCGAGCGGTTCTTCTTCGCGGGCGTGGAGCTGTCGGTCCTTTCGACGCCGGCGTTCGTGGTCGCGTACCTCGCACAGGCGCTGTACCCCGACACCGTTCCCCTGGCCGGCCTCGCGGCGATCGGCGCGGGCTCGATCGCGCTGGCGGTCTACCGCGCCCGCACGGTGGACGTGGGCGGGTGGCCCCGGCGGGGCGAGTTCTCGACGCTGCCGCTCCGCGTCGCGCACTTCTCGCTCGTCTTCCTGATCGCCTGCGTCGCGGTCGGCGCGGCCGCGGGCGAGGTCGGAAGCTGGGGGATGGCGTTCCTCAGCGGCGGCGCCGCGGAGGTGCTCGGCCTCGGCCTGTTCCCGCGCGTCTACCGCGCCGTCCACGGCGACCCCTTCCGGAAGCCGGCCGAGCGAGCCTGATCGGTCGCGCCGTCCCTCCGAGCCCGACCGACGCACCGACCGTCGCGCGGCGGTTCGACACTGCCGCGTCGCCGCGACGGCAACGCTCAACCCCCGCCGGCCCCTTTTCACACCCATGCGCGTGCAGGTGCTGTTGTACGACGGGTTCGACGAGCTGGACGGGATCGGGCCGTACGAGGTGTTCGACTACGCCGGCGAGTACACCGACGGCGCGGTCGAGGTCTCCTACGTCACCCTTGACGACCGCGAGACGGTCACGGCGAGCCACGGAACCGAGGTCGGCGTGGACGGAACGCTCGTGGACCCCGAGGCGGTCGCCGGGGGCGAAGCGGGCGGCCGAACCGCGGAGGTCCCCGACCTGCTGGTCGTCCCCGGCGGCGGCTGGACCGCTCGCGACGAGGAGGCGAGCGCGTGGGCGGAGGCGCGGAAGGGGGACATCCCGACCGCGCTCGCGACGCTGCACGAGGCCGGCGTCCGCATCGCCTCGGTCTGTACCGGCTCGATGTTGCTCGCCGAGGGCGGCGTCACGGACGGTCGGCGCGCGGTCACGCACGCGTCCGCGGTCGAGGAGCTCCGCGAGTCGGGCGCGGAGGTCGTGGACGCCCGCGTCGTCGACGACGGCGACCTGCTGACGGCCGGCGGTGTCACCTCCGGGCTCGACCTGGCGCTGTACGTCGTCGAGACCGCGTTTGACAGGGAGCTCGCCGACCGGATCGCGACCGTCATCGAGTACGAGCGGCGGTACGAGGTCGCTTGATCTAGTCCGCCGGTCATGGGACGAAAAACCTCGCATCCATCGACCGAAACGCCCACGGTACGGTGCGGTGAGGTCCGTCTATGGACCGCGAGAGGTTCGTCAAACTGGCCGCGCTCGCGTTCGGGCTGGTGCTTTTATCGTTCCTGATCCGGGGGACGACGCGGCTGGTCGTCGGCTACGAGACGGCGGTGCTGCTGTCGGCGCCGGTGCTGTTCGCGGCGGCCGCGCTCCTCGCGGGACTGTTCGTTCGCGGATTGCTGGACCTCGTCGGCGTGTGGCCGCTGGAGGAGTGACGCGGGCTGTCCGTCCCGCTCGCCAGTCCCTCCCGCCCGCCGGCCCCGTACTCCGGAACCCCTTTTGAGGTCGCCGCCGGAGGGTAGGGCATGAACGTACGCGAGATCGCGGACCTCTCGCCGGACGAGCGCCACGCGTTCTTCGAGCGGGACGCGGGCGTGGAGTCGGCCCGGAGCGACGTCCGCGAGATCATCGACCGAGTGCGGACGGAGGGCGACGTTGCCGTCCGGGAGTTCTCCAGCGAGTTCGACGGCGTCGAGCTCGGGAACATCGACATCACCGACGACGCGGAGCGCGCGCACGCAGAGCTCGACGAGGCGGGCGATCCGCGTCTCGACGCGATCCGGGAGGCGGCCGCGAACATCGAGGAGTTCCACGAGGAGCTGCTCCCCGAGGACTGGACCGAGGAGTTCGGCGCGGGCCGCCAACTGGGCCGGCGATTCAGACCGATCGATCGCGCGGGCGTGTACGTCCCCGGCGGCGCGGCGGCGTACCCCTCCAGCGCGCTGATGGGCGTCATCCCCGCGACGGTCGCGGGCGTCGACCACGTCGCGGTCGCCACACCGCCCGCGGAGGAGATCAACCCCGTCACGCTGGCGGCGATCCACGAGGCCGGCGCGGACGCGGTGTACGCGGTCGGCGGCGCACAGGCGATCGCCGCGCTCGCGTACGGGACCGAGACCGTCACGAGCGTCTCGAAGGTCGTCGGCCCCGGAAACAAGTGGGTCACCGCCGCGAAGGCGGAGGTACGCGGCGACGTGGAGATCGACTTCCTCGCCGGCCCGAGCGAGGTGCTGGTGCTTGCGGACGGGACGGCGGACCCCGAACTGGTCGCGTCGGACCTGCTCGCGCAGGCCGAACACGACCCGAACGCCTCGGTCGTCGCGGTGACGGACGCTCCCGACCTCGCGGACGAGATCGCGGAGGCGGTCGAGGCGGGCGCGGCCGAGCGCGAGCGTGAGGAGACGATCAGGGCGGCGCTCGACAACGACGCCTCCGGCGTGCTGCTGGGGCGCTCGATGCCGGAGGCGGTGCTGTTCGCGGAGGAGTACGCCGCCGAGCACCTCTCGATACAGGCCGACGCGGACGAGGAGCTGCTCGACCGGATCACCAACGCCGGCTCCGTGTTCCTCGGTCCGTACTCGCCGGTCGCAGCCGGTGATTACGCGGCCGGCCCGAACCACGTCCTGCCCACCAACGGCGGTGCGAAGCGGTACGGCGGGCTCTCGACGGAGACGTTCCTGCGCTCCTCGACGGTCCAGCGGCTCGACCGCGAGGGGCTCGACGACATCGCCGACACGGTGACGACGCTCGCGGAGGCGGAGGGGCTGGAGGCCCACGCCGAGAGCGTCCGAAAGCGGTTCGAGTAGGGACTCGGAGCGCGGACCGCCGACCCCGAGAACGGTCATCCCATCGGTGGGACCGTCGTCAGGGTTATGACGCTCCGGCGGATATTTCTCTCCATGAGCACGGAGACCGCGGACGGCAACGGCGAGGGCGGCGCGTCCGGCGTCGAGGTGACGCCCGCGGCCGCCGAGGAGGCGCTCTCGCTCATGGAGAGCGAGGGGATGGACATCGAGGAGGGCGGCCTCCGACTGTTCGTCCAGCAGGGTGGCTGCGCGGGACTCTCCTACGGCATGCGCTTCGACCACGAGCCAGAGGAGGACGACATGGTCGTGGAGGCGCACGGGCTGCGCGTCTTCGTCGACCCGGCGAGCCAGAGCTACATCGGCGGGAGCACGCTCGATTACGAGGCCGGCCTGCAGGCCGAGGGGTTCCACGTCGAGAACCCGAACGTCGTCTCCGAGTGCGGTTGCGGCGAGTCCTTCCGGACGTAATCGCCGACGCTCGTCCGCCGACCGCCCCGATTCCAGTTCTCCGTCCCGGCGTTTCCGCCGCGCCCGTCACGCCTTTGCCCTCAGCCCGCGGAGGGTACCGTATGGAACGCGACGCGATGGAGACGGCGGACGGAGAGGTGGTCCACGTGGAGCGGGCGGCGAGCGACCGCGGCTCCGAGGGACCGT
>NZ_LKIR01000134.1:11002-21168 GCF_001462205.1 Haloparvum sedimenti | reverse complement strand
GGGGGTTCTACTGCGGGAACTGCGGTAGCCTCGACACGGCGATGGACACGATGGGTCGCATCGAGTGCAACGAGTGTGGCAACATCCGCAAGCCGGAGGAGTGGGACGCCGCCCACGAGTGATCCGCCGGCCGCTCCGGCCGACTGGCACCTTCGTACTCACACCGTGGCAAAGCTTAACACAGGTGCCGACGTATGGGTCGGTAGATGGCCCCTGGTACCACGCCACCGACGACCGAGGCCAGAGACGTTTTTCGCGAACTAGGGTACTCCGTCTCCGAGGACGGGTCGGACTTCGTCGCCGAACGCAAATGGCGACGCGTGCTCGTGACGCCGCTCGGACCGGACGACGCCACCGACCCGGAGCCGTATCTGGCGGACGGCGGCAGCCCGCCGCAGCTTCGCTGTTTCGTCACGTGGGACGACTCGGCCGCTGACCTCCGTAAGCACCTGCTCGACCTCAAGCCGCCGTTCGACTGGGCGGTCATCGGCGTCGAGGGCGGGGGCGAGTTCTCCGTGATGCAGGGCGCTCCGGGTAGTCCCTGACGCGGCCCGCACGACCCGACCGGCCCAAGCGGACATCACACCGACCGGGGTCGGCGTCCGGACCGGCCGCGGTTTTTTGTGACCGCCGAGCGACGGCGCTCGCATGAACGCCGTCCTCGACGCCGCCGTCCGCGTTCTCTCGGAGTTCCTCGGAGACATCGAGGCCGCACTGCCGCGTGTCGCCTCGGGACTCCTGTTCCTCGCGGTCGCCGCCGTGCTCGTGAAGGTCCTGATGACCTTCGTCGACCGCGTGCTCGTCCGCGCGCTCCCGGGCGACTCGCCGGTGTACCGGCAGTTCGTCGCCACCATCGTCGCGGGCTTCCTGTGGTACGGCGTCCTGCTGTCGTTCCTCTCCGTGGTCGGGCTCGGCGGCATCGCCGCGGCGCTCGGCACCGCGACCGGCTTCGTGGCGCTGGGCGTCTCCTACGCGCTCTCGGGGATGATCGCCGACGCCGTCTCCGGGGTCTACCTCCTCCGCGACCCCGACTTCAACCCCGGCGACCGGGTCGTCGTGGGCGACACGACCGGCGAGGTGCACGCCATCGAGTTGCGGAAGACGCGCTTCGACGTTGACGGCGATCGCCGCGTGCTCGGTAACGCCGAGATCGAGCGCCGCTGGACGAAGGTCGACGGCGGCGATGCGGCGGGGGCGGAAGACGCTGCAGAGACGGAAGACGCTGCAGAGACGGAAGACGCCGCAGATGCAGAAAACGAGGCGGCAGACGCGGAGGAGTCCGCGAACGGAGAGGCGACGGACGAAACCGAGGGCCTGGCGGACGACGCGACCGACGAGTCGAGCGACGACTGACTTTTCTCCCCCGTCCTGCGTCGGCCCGGTCCGTTTGGGACGCGATCCCGGCGTGTGGCTTTATGAAGAAGTGCGCCGGAGTAACACGCGTCATGGTCTACAAGAAGATCACCCTGATCGGAACGAGTACCGAGAGCTTCGACGACGCGGCCGACAACGCGGTCGACCGCGCCGAGGACACGCTCGACAACGTCTACTGGGCCGAGGTACAGGAGTTCGGCGTCGAAGTGAAGAACGCGCCCGAGCGGGAGTATCAGGCCGAAGTCGAGGTCGCGTTCGAACTGGAGGACTGAGGGCACGTCTTCGTCTTTCGCCGCCGCCTGCGCCGCCTGCCGCAGCCACACGATTTTTCGCCGGCCGTGCTGGATAGCGGCGTATGCCCGTCTCACGTGCCCCCGAGGATCCCGAAGTCCGCGAGTTCGAGACGACCGTCGAGCGCGTCGACGATCGCGCGGTCGTGCTCGGCGAGACGTACTTCTACGCCGAGTCCGGCGGCCAGCCCGCCGACCGCGGGACGATCGACGGCGTCGAGCTGACCGACGTACAGAAGGCCGACGGCGAGGTCGTCCACCACCTCGCGGCGGACCACGACCTCGCGGCCGGCGACGCGGTCGCGTGCGCCGTCGACGACGCCGTCCGCACCTACTGCATGCGCGCACATACCGCCTCGCACGTGCTCTACGGCGCCGCGCGGCGGCTGTTCGACGACCTCGGCTACGCCGGCTTCGACATCGGCACCGAGAAGGTCCGCGTCGACCTCACCACCCGCGACCCCATCGACGACGCGGAGCTCGTCGAACTGGAGCGGCTGGCGAACCGCGCGGTCTGGGACTCGCTGCCGGTGACGTGGGAGACGATGCCGGCCGCCGAGGCCCGCGAGCTCGACGACATCGCGTTCAACGACCGCACCGAGGAGGGGGCGATGAGCGAGGCGGCCGCCGACGCCGTCCGCGTCGTCACCGTCGAGGGGTGGGACACCGCCGCCTGCGGCGGCACGCACGTCCGAAACACCTCGGATATCGGCGAGATAACCGTCCTCGACCGCTCGAACCCCGGCGAGGACGCGACGCGCGTGGAGTTCGCTGTCGGCCCGGTCGCGGTCGACGAGGCCGCGGAGGTCCACGCCGCGGCCCGAGAGGCGAGCCGGACCCTCGACGCGAGCGTCGCGGAGCTTCCGGCGGCCGCGGAGCGACTACGTGAGGAGCGCGACGACCTCGCCGCGGAGGTCCGCGAACTGCGGACCGAACTCCTCGACGCCCGACTCCGGGAGCTCCCGACCGTCGAGCGGGAGGGATCGACGTGGGCTGCGGGGACGGTCTCCAACGCCGGTCCGAACGACGTGCGCGAACCGCTCTCGGCGCTGGTCGGGGACGAGGACGGGCCAGCCGTCGCGGCCGTCGCCGGCGAGGACGGAAGCACCTTCCTCGCGGTCGCCACCGCCGACCCCGACGCGGCGGACGCCGGCGAGATCGTCGAGGACGTGACCGACGCGTTCGGCGGCGGTGGCGGGGGCGGCCCCACGTTCGCGCAGGGCGGGGGGCTCGACGCGGCCCCGGAGGCGGTCGCGGCGTTCCTCCGGGGCGAGACCGACCGGGAGTAGCCCCCGCGACCGCCCCGGCCGCGCGGATCGTTCACCTTTTTCGGTGCGGTATCGTACTCGGGCGCATGACAGGCGCACGGACTGGCTCCGCGCTCACCGCGGAGCAGCAGGCGATCAAGGACCTCGTCCGGGAGTTCGCGGTCGAGGAGGTCCGCCCGGAGATGGCCGCGGCGGACGAGGCCGAGACCTTCCCCGAGGACGTGTGGGACGGGCTCGCGGAGCTGGACCTGACCGGGCTGACGGTCCCCGAGGAGTACGGCGGCTTCGGCGCCGACAGCACCACCTACGCGGTCGTCAACGAGGAGCTCGCGTACGGCGGGCTGGCGGTCGCGACCGCGCTGTCGGTCCACTGTCTGGCGACCTCCTGTATCGCCGCGTTCGGCTCGGAGGCGGTCAAGGAGGAGTGGCTCCCCGAGATGGTCGACGGTCGCCCGGTGGGGATGTTCTGCCTCTCCGAGCCGGATGCCGGCTCGAACCCCGCGGAGATGTCGACGAGCGCGAGCTACGACGACGAGGCCGACGAGTACGTCCTGAACGGACAGAAACAGTGGATCACGAACGGCGAGCGGGGCGGCGTCGCGGTCGTGTTCGCGAAGGTCGACGGCGCCGACGACGGCGTCACCCAGTTCCTCGTCCCGGCCGACGCGGAGGGGTTCGAGGTCGGCAAGAAGGAACACAAACTCGGCCTGCGCGCGTCGGACACCACCGGCATCACCTTCGACGACTGTCGGATTCCGGCCGAGTACCGGCTGACCGAAGAGGGCCGCGGGCTCTCGGCCGCCTTCCGCACGCTGACGGAGGGCCGGGTCGGAATCGCGGCCCAGGCGGTCGGGCTCGCGCAGTCGGCGCTCGATGAGGCGCAGGCGTACGCCGAGGACCGCGAGCAGTTCGGCGACCCCATCGCCGACATCCAGACGATCAGACACAAGCTCGCCGACATGGCCACCCGGATCGCGGCCTCGCGGCTGCTCGTCCGCGAGGCGAGCCGGCAGGCCGACGCCGGGGAGGACAACCGCGTCGCGGCCTCGATGGCGAAGTACTTCGCGAGCGAGACGGCGATGCACGTCACCAACGAGGCGGTCCAGATCCACGGCGGCTACGGCTACACGACCGACTTCCCGGTCGAGCGCCTCTACCGCGACGCGAAGATCACCGAGATCTACGAGGGGACGACCGAGATACAGAAGACGATCATCGCGCGGGGGCTGTTGGACTCGTGAGCGAACCCTCACTCGACGCTGCCGCGCTCGACGCCGCGGAACTCGCCGCGCTCCACGGGGAGTTCGGCACCGTGGTCTACGACCTCGACGGGACCCTCGTGGACCTGGTCGTGGACTGGGGTGCGGTCGCCGAGGACGTGATCGCCGTCTACGAGGACGCGGGGGCGGAGCCGCCGGGGGACGGCCTGTGGGAACTGCTCGGCACCGCGCCGAAGTACGGCCTCGAAGCCGAGGTCGAGGCGGCGATCGCCGCACACGAACGCGAGGGCGCCCGCGCCTCGGACCGGCTTTCACACGCGGACGCGCTCGACCCGGCGACCGCCGGACGCACCGCGGTCTGCTCGCTCAACTGCGAGGACGCCTGTCGGATCGCGCTGGACGCTCACGGACTGACGCCCGGCGTCGCCGCCGTCGTCGGCCGCGACACCGTCTCCACGCACAAGCCGGATCCCGAACCGCTGCTGTCGGCCGTCGACCGCGTCGGCGGCGACCCCGAGGACGCCGTCTTCGTCGGCGACTCGGAGCGAGATGCGGTGACCGCCGAGCGAGCGGGCGTCGCGTTCCGGTGGGTGTAGTCTGACCACGGAGCGGAGCGCTACTGATGCGCTGCTGATGCGGTGTAGTTGCGGTGCAGTTGCGGTACAGTTACGGTGCGGTCGGCGCGCGCGACCTCGACGCGCGCGAGGGAGGCGGCGGCGCGGCCGCCTGCTGTGCGGTGCGGTTTCGCGGCCGCGCCGCAGCCGAGGCTGGGGAGGTGCGAGGCTGCGGTGCGGTCGCGGTGCGGAGCGGGACAGTCGCGGTGGGTGGGGCTTTCCGGGCGTTACTGTCCAACGTGGCAGGATCAGCAGCAGTCACAGAAAACCCGCACACGTCTGAGGGAGAGCCAGCTTGACGCTTTCGAGGTGGCGCCGTCCCGATCGGCCGCACCGCCGCGGTGACAAAAAAGCCCCAGCCGAAAAAGCGCGCAACAGCGACGCCACTCCACGACGTATCGTCGTCGGTCAGCGTTCGTCGACCCCGTGTTCGTCGTCGGGCACCCCCGCTGCGGTCGCGGAGCGGTAGAGGCCGACGAGCGCGAGCGTCGTCAGGACCGCGCCCTCGATCCGGGCCGCGGTGTACACCCAGTCGCGGGGCTCGGCATCGCCGCTCTCGCGATACGCCACCCGCGTGGCGCCGCGGACGACGGCCCGCGGAGCCGCCAGTTCGACGACGCCCAACAGCCCGATCAGTAGTCGGAGGTGGTTGCGCATACCCGCACTTCGGTCGGAGCGGCGATAAGCCATGCGGCGATCGCGACGGCCGAACTGTCGGCGCAAGAACTGCCGGGAACTACGACCCGCCGTAGACCGACGGGATCATCCGCACCACGTCGCCGTCGGACACCGGAGTGTCCAGCCCATCGAGATGCCGGACGTTCTTCCCGTCGCGGGTGACGACGACCTCGCCGGCGAGGCCGTCGTCCTCGGCGTCGAGAAGTCGCCCGGAGAGGGACGGGTACCGGGCCTCGACCTCCTGTAACAGGCCGCGGTACGTTGTCGCGTCCGTCTCCAGCGTGGCCGACTCGATGCCGGCATCGTCGCGGAACGGGCCGAACAGACGGAGTTCGACGTACACGGAGCGATAATCGACCGGGATCGGCGTATAACCGTCGGTCGCGGCGGGATGCGCACGCGACCGTGATGCGTCACGTCTCCCACCCAAGGTTTGCGGGAACCCGGGAGCCGCGCCACATCTCGCCATATCCAGCTTGCATAAACGGACAGGGTATGTATAACCGACCGTCATGGACACGGAGTTCGCCTACTGGGTGCCGAACGTGAGCGGCGGGCTGGTCGTCTCCGACTGGGAGATGGACACCGACTGGACGTACGACTACAACCTCGACCTCGCACGGACGGCCGAGGACGTGGGCTTCGACTACGCGCTGGCGCAGGCGCGCTTCTTCGGCAGCTACGGCGCCGACCGCCAGCTTGAGGCCCTCTCCATCGCCAACGCGCTCGCGGCGCAGACCGACGAGCTCCACGTCATCGGAGCGGTCCATCCCGGGCTCTGGGAGCCGGGGCCGCTCGCGAACTTCATCGCGACCGCGGACCGCATCAGCGACGGCCGGTTCTCGATCAACGTCGTCTCCGGCTGGTTCAAGGGGGAGTTCACCGGCTTCGGCCAGCCGTGGCTCGAACACGACGAGCGCTACGCGCGCTCGGAGGAGTTCATCGAGGTCCTCAAGGCGCTCTGGACGGAGGAGTACGCCACCTACGACGGCCGCTTCTACACCATCGGCAGGGACATCGACGGCTTCGAGGGCGCGCCGCTGGAGCCGAAGCCGGTGCAGGACCCGTATCCGCAGGTGTTCCAGGGCGGCAACTCGCAGGCGGCCCGCGAGATGGCCGCGCGCAACGCGGACGTGCTGTTCATCAACGGCGGGAGCCTCCAGGAGATCCGCGCCGTCATCGAAGACGTGGAGGAGTACGCCGAGGAGTACGGCACGGAGCCGCCCCGGTTCGCCGCCAACGCGTTCGTCATTCAGCGCGAGACCGAGGCGGAGGCCAAGGAGACGCTGGAGGGCATCATCGAGAACGCCACCGACGAGGCGGTCGACGCCTTCCGCGAGCAGGTCAAACAGGCCGGCCAGTCCTCCGCCGAGGGCGAGGGGATGTGGGCCGACTCCGACTTCGAGGACCTCGTGCAGTACAACGACGGCTTCAAGACCGGCCTCATCGGCACCGACGAGCAGATCGTCGAGCGGATCCGGAAGTTGGACGCGATCGGGATCGACATCGTGCTCGCCGGCTTCCTCCACTACGACGAGGAACTGGAGCGGTTCGGCGAGACGATCATCCCGGCCGTCGAGGAGGCGGAGCCGCTCGATCCCGAGGACGTGACCGAACCGGACGAGGTCGAGGATGTCGGCGGCGCGAAGGTGGCCAGATGAGCGACGACGCCGCCGCCTCGGCCGACCGCACGGTCCTCGGCATCGTCGGCAGTGTGACGACCGGCTCCAAGACGCGGGCCGCGGTCGAGGCAGTACTCGACGCCGCAGCGAGCGATCGCGAGGGGGTCGAGACCGACCTGCTCCATCTCGCAGAGTACGACCTCGAGACGGCCGACGGCCGCGGCATCGACGCCTACGAGGGCGACACCGCCGACGCGCTCGCGAAGATCGTCGAGGCGGACGCCTACGTCGTCGGGACCCCGGTCTACCGCGGGTCGGTCTCGGGCGCGCTCAAGAACCTGCTCGACATGGTGCCGCGCGGGATGTGGCAGGGCGACGTGGCCCCCTTCGAGGACGCCGCGGTCGGCCTCGTGGCGACCGGCGCGACGAACCACCACTACCTCGCGATCGATCAGGAGCTCCGCCCCCTGTTCGCCTTCTTCGGCGCACACACGGTCGGCGGGAGCGTCTACGCGACCGACGACGCCTTCGCGGACCGCGAAGGCGTGGACGGCGAGGGCGGGGGAAGCGACGGCGAGGGGCCAGTCCTCGACGACGCGGACGTGGCCGACCGGCTCGCGACCCTCGGGACCGCGACGGTCGACCTCTCGCGGGCGGTCGAGGGGAGCGACGCGCTCGGCGGCCTCGGCCCGCAGTTCTGACCGTCGTTCGCCCGGGCGTTTTCTGAACCGGTCGGCGTGGACGCTTTTCTGAGAAAGGACGGCGTGCTCAGAACACGTGGTGCAGCATCGCGTAGACGCCGACGCCCATCGCGAACGAGATCAGCCACAGCGGCGCGGCGATCCGGCCGACCGTCCGGTGGTGCGTCTCGTACACTTCCGCGACCGGCCGCGTCGCGGCCAGAAGCAGGGCGTAGAACAGCAGCGGGATGCAGACGATGGCCAGAAGCATGTGGACCGCAAGCACCGGCAGGTAGACGTAGCGGTAGTAGACCTCGGGCCCGGGGAACGGCGTCGTTCCGACGAGCGTGAGCCGCCAGAGGTAGCCCGTCAGGAACGCGGCGAACAGCAAGAGGGAGGTCCCCATCAGCGCGCGGTGTCGGGCGACGTTCCCGCGCCGGATCGCGCGCCAACCGAGCGCGATGGTACCGATCGCGGTCAACGAGAAGGCGGCGTTGAGGTGGGGGATCGCGGCGAGGACGGCATCGCCCGGGTGCGGGACGTACGTCGTCGGGATCGACTGGGTCGCGGCGCCGAACACCAGCCCGAGCGCGAGGACCGAGCAGACCGCCGTCAGAAGCGGGACGTGATCGCGTGGGCGGAACTCCATACCGGCGACTGGGGCGCCGGCCGCAAAACCGTTGGCTCCGCGGCGGGGAACGTCCGGTCGGAGTCGGGTGACAACCCGATACACGCGGGCGTCGAATGGAAGGGCTTTTAATCGGCGCCGGGGTACGTGATGACGCGAAGAACCACAGCGAGCGTGGGTAGCCAAGCCAGGCCAACGGCGCAGCGTTGAGGGCGCTGTCCTGTAGAGGTCCGCCGGTTCAAATCCGGTCCCACGCATCGTTCGGCGGCACACCCGCCACCGATGCACGGTGTTGTCTCTACGACAGCACCCACGCACAATCCTTCCGACGCTACGCTCCGAGCGGCAGTACCGGCGATGGATCTCCGGACGGTTCCGTCCCCATCCGCGAGCCGCGCTTTTAAAACCTCCCGGGGCCTTAGCTCCGAAACATGACGAAGTACTCGACGGGGTCGGGCGGCGGCGCCGGCGACGGCGACGCCTGCGAGCTCTGCGGTGCGGAGACGGGCAACCTGCGGAAGGCGAACGTCGCCGGCGCGGAGCTGCTGGTCTGTTCGAGCTGCAGCCCGCACGACGACTCGGCACGCTCGCGCGGCGGGTCCGGCGGGTCGAGCGGCGGCGCCAGCAGTCCGGGCGGGAGCTCCGGCGGTTCCGCAGAGAGCCGCGACGAGGAGAGCCGGGCGAAGCGCGCCGCGCGCAAGCAGGCGGAGGTGTACGACGCCGGCCGCGGCGACTCCTCGCACTGGGAGGAGGAGGGGACCAACTACGAGAAGGACCGACTCCCCTACCTCGTCTCGGGCTACGGCGACGTGGCGGAGGAAGCGCGACAGGACGCCGGGCTCACCGTCGAGGAACTCGCCGCGGAGCTCGGCGTCGAGGAGGACGACGTGCTCGCGGTCGAGCAGGGGCGGGCGGCCCGCGCGAACGTCGGCGGGTCGGTCGTTCGCGCCATCGAGGAGCGACTCGGCGCGGACCTGATCGACGAGTAGGCCGGCAGCGCCGGCGAGCTCACGAAGTTCCGCCGGCCGACCCGAAACGTCCATCCCCCGAGGCGCCGAGGGTCCGGTAATGAAGGCGATCAAGGACAGCGTCCACGACTACGTCACGCTCGACGCGGTCGCCGCGGACCTCGTCGACACGCCCGCGTTCCAGCGGCTCCGGCACGTCAAGCAGCTCTCCACCGTCAGGCTCGTCTTTCCCTCCGCGAACCACACCCGTTTCGAGCACAGCCTGGGCGTCTACCACCTCGCCTCGCAGGCGCTCGACCACCTGCCGGTGGACGACGACACCGCCGCGCACGTCCGCGCGGCCGCGCTCCTCCATGACACCGGCCACGGTCCGTACGGCCACCAGACCGAGCGCGTCATCCGGCGCGCGACCGGCCGGGACCACGACGAGATCGAATGGCTCCTGACCGACCCCGAGCGGGAGGTCTGTGCCACGCTGGAACGCCACGGGCTCGACCCGGAGCGCGTCGCGGACCTCGTGGGGGGCGAGGGCGGCGTGGGACAGCTCGTTTCCGGTGAACTCGACGTGGACCGGATGGACTACCTCGTGCGCGACGCCCACCACACCGGCGTCCCCTACGGCACCATCGACCACGGTCGGCTCGTCCGCGAACTCCGGCTCGACGGTACCGGCGGCGTCGACGGGACGGGAGACGTGGACGGCGCGGGACGCGACGCGGACCTCGTGCTCGCGGAGGGGAACGTCGCCACGGCCGAGAGCCTCCTCCTCGCGCGCTCGCTGATGAACGCCATCGTCTACAGACACCACGTCTCCCGGGTCGCGG
>NZ_LKIR01000134.1:0-10992 GCF_001462205.1 Haloparvum sedimenti | reverse complement strand
CGACACCCGAGGAGTTCCGCCGGATGGCCGACCACGACCTGCTCGTGGCGCTCCGGGAGACGGTCCCCGAACTCGGGCGCCGCATCGAGCGCCGCGACCTCTACAAGCGCGCGGTCTGGACGTCGCTGTCGGACGTGCCCGCCGGCACCGTCGACGCCGACCACGAGGCGGAGCGCGCCGCCGAGCGCGAGATCGCCGACGAGGCCGGTCTCGATCCCGCGCAGGTCATCGTCGACGTGCCCTCGCGCCCAGGCCTGAAGGAGTCGGCGTCGGCGGTCGTCGTGGACGGCGTCGTCCAGCGACTGGAGGACGCCTCGGAGCTCGTCTCGGGCCTGCGCGCGGCCGAGCGCGGGCGGTGGCGGCTCGGGGTCTACTGCCCGGCGGAACACCGGGAGACGGTCGAGCGCGCGGCGCGGGACGTGCTCGGCGTCGGGAGTATCTGACCGCGGGTCGTCGCCCCGGCGCTGCTCATCGTCCCGTCAGCGCCTCGCTCGCGGGGGCGAAGGGGATCGTCGTCCCGCGGTCGCGCTCGGCGGCGCGCTCGTACAGCAGGTTGGCGGCCGCAGCGGTCTCGATACCGGTCCCGCCGGAGTCGAAGACCGTCACCTCGTCATCGCTCGTGCGCCCCGGCTCGACGCCGGCGACGACCTCACCGAGCTCGGCGTGAACGTCGTCCTCTGTGACGAGCCCCTGGTCCCTCGCGGCGAGGAACGACCCGGCATCCCGCGTCACACGGGCGCGGAGGTCCGGCACGTACGTCGCCCGCGCGACCGTCTCCGGCGGGAGTTCGTTCTTCTCCGGGTGATACTGACCCATCGCGGTGACGTGCGTCCCGGGCTCGACGTTCGCGTCGTCGATCACCGGCTCGCTCGCGTTCGTCGCCGTGATGACCACGTCGGCACCGTCGAGGGCGGCCGCCGAGGAGGACACCGGGTCCACGGCCGCGTCGAGCTCGTCCGACATCTCCGCCGCGAACGCCTCGCGGTGGTCGGCCGTCGGGGAGTAGACGCGGACGGCGTCGAAGTCGCGGACGGTCGCGGTCGTCCGGAGCTGTCCGCGGGCCTGCGCGCCTGAGCCGATGATCGCCACCTCGCTGGCGTCCGCGCGGGCGAGCGCGTCGACGCCCACCGCGCCCGCGGCGCCGGTCTTGAACGGGTTCATCGACGCGCCGTCGAGGATGGCCAGCGGTTCGCCGGACTCCGCGTCGAACAGCGGCGTCACGAACCACGCGTCGCGCGCGCCGAACCCCGCGGAGTAGTTGTACCCGCCCATCACGCCCGTCTCGGGTAACACCGCGGCGTACGTGGTGAACATCCCCGGCGGGTCGTCGTTGACGAGCTTCGTCCGGGGCTCCGCGGCCGCACCCTCTCCGCGCTGGCGATACGCGTCGCGGACGACGCGGACGTAGTCGGCGGGCTCGGCGAGGTCGGTCACGTCCTCGTGGGACAGAAACAGCGCGTCGGTCATGGAGGGAGGTGGAACCGGAGCCACAAAACCGTTCACGCGGCGGCCATCGAGGGGGCAGTTATCGAGGCGGGGCCGATCAGTCCGCGTCGACGCGACCGACGCCCGAGTTCGCGGCCGCCTCGGACGGCCGGTCGACGACTGGCCCGTTGACGAACATCGCGTGGACCATCAGCCCGACGGCGACGGTCGCGCCCGCCGGCACCGCCAGCAGCTCGGGCAGTCCCACGAGACGGAGGAGTCCCGCGATGCCGACGAGCGCTACCGGAATGAGGCCGAGGATGTAGTCGTAGTAGCCAGTCATAATCCAACCAACCGTATGAGCGTGAGGGATATAATTTTTTCTGTGGTGATTGTGTGACGCCGGAGAAATTCTTTCCGTGGCGATGAATAACTTATGAGAATACGTTCTCGGCGGTGGCGGCCTCGCGGCCGGTCGTGCCGACACCGAACCCTTCAACCCGCCCCGCGGCCGACGAGGCGGTAGTGAACCGGAACGACCGCGCGATCACCGCACTCGCCATGCTGGCACACGGGATGGTCCACACCTACGAGCTCGCCATCCCCATCTTCGTGACCATCTGGCTGGTGGAGTTCTCCGTCATCGACCTCGGCATCGCGACGTTCGACGTGACGACCGCGACGCTGGGAATCGTCGTCACCGTCGGGTACGGCCTCTTCGGGCTCGGTGCGCTCCCCGGGGGCGTGCTCGTCGACCGGCTCGGCTCCCGAAAGCTGATCACCGCCTGTCTCGTCGGGATGGGCGGCTCGTTCCTGCTGCTCTCGCTCTCTCCGAGCGTCGTCGTGATCACGCTGGCGCTCGTCGTGTGGGGGCTCGCCGCGTCGGTGTACCACCCCGCGGGGCTCTCGCTCATCACCAAGGGCGTCGAGGAGCAGGGGACCGGCCTCGGCTACCACGGCATCGCGGGCAACGTCGGGATCGGGCTCGGGCCGCTCCTGACCGCGACCATGCTGTTGTTCCTCGACTGGACCACCGTCGCCGGCGTCCTCGCGGTCCCCGCCCTGCTCGCGGCCGTGTACGCGTACCAGGCGGATTTCGACCCGCAGGCGGCGGTCGATGACGGCGGCGCCGCCGCGGACGGCGGCGACTCCAAGGCCGACAGCGGCGTCGACTCGTTCGGGGACTTCCTCGCCGAGTCCCGCAAGCTGTTCGCCGGGAGCTTCGTGCTCGTCTTCGTCGTCGTGATGTGTTCGGGGCTCTACTACCGCGGCTTCCTCACGTTCTTGCCGGAGCTTCTGGGCCGACTTCCCGGCTTCGAGCCCATCGCCATCGCGGCGCTGCTGCCGGCCCCGGTCGCGGACCTCCTCGGCGTCGACCCGGCTGCGGGCGAGACGCTGGCGCCGAGCGACTACTTCTACTCCGGGCTGCTGCTGATCGGCGTCGTGGGGCAGTACGCGGGCGGGAAGCTCACCGACCGGTTCCCGGTCGAGTACGGCATCGCGGTCGGCTTCGGGACGCTCGCGGTGCTCGCGCTCGTGTTCCTCCCCGCCGCCGCGCTCGGACTCGGCCCGCTGATGCTCGTCGGTGCGCTGATGGGGATCTTCCTGTTCGCGGTCCAGCCGATGTACCAGGCGACCGTCGCGTCCTACACCCCCGCCGGGACGCGCGGACTCTCGTACGGCTACACCTACCTCGGCGTCTTCGGCGTCGGGTCGCTCGGCGGCGCCATCGCCGGCGCCATCCTCACGTACGCCAACGAGCCGACGCTGTTCGCCGTGCTGGCGCTGTTCGCGACGACCGCGGCCGGCGTCGGACTCTACCTCGGCCGGACGCGCGGGGAGTGAGGGCGGGGCCTACCGAAGCCGGCGTCTCGGCGGTCTGCGGCCGCGGGGCGCCCCTTTTCACCTCGTACTTCCGTGGAACCCGATCGCGGAGCGCTACTTCCACTCCTCTTCCGGCTCCGATTGCAGCTCCCCCTTCGCCTGTCTGCTTCCGGGCCAGAAGGTCACGATTAGGACGGTCGCGTAGTAGATCCCCACGGTGGCGAGAACGAATTTGCCCGGGACCTGGCCGACGGCGGCAGTGGCGACGATATCGGACGATGGCGCCGCAAACACCGTCAACCGGACGATCCATGCGAGGACGAGGACGGAGATCAGTGCGAAGTAGACACGTCGGAGCCGGCGGGAGACGGCCTCGACGATCGGCGTTTTCACGGTCGGGTTCCGGAGGTCGCTGCTGAGGAGCTCGCGCCAGTTGGACTGCTCGACGCCCTCCGGGTCGAGGGCGTTCGCGAACACGTTCTCCTCCAGAATCCGCACGCGAGACCGCCAGATGTCGTAGACGCGGTAGCGTCGGGTCTCGATCCCCAGAAACACGGACAGCATGACGACGCCGATGAGGAGGACGTAGTGCGGTCGCGAGTCGGACGAGAACGCCCACGTGAGTAGCGTCGCCGTCAACACGACCGCCCAGTTCGTGGTCCGGTCGATCCGCGTTCGCCACGAGGTCATACGCCCCATCTCGCCGCGGTAGGCGTGACCCATGAGCGAGAGGAATCCGTCCCGGTCACGCGCCGCCTCGCCGGCGATCTCGCGTTCCTCGCGTGACTCCGGATCGAAATCGCTCGGCCTGTCCGACATACGTCTCATAGGGGCGACCCGCACGTAAACGCTCTCACGAGTGCCGATCAACGCCACGGACGCCGACCGACCTCTCGGACGCCGAGTGACTCATTAAAACTCCGGGCAGCGGCTCAACCGGGACCCCGAAACTCAGCCGCGAACCTTGAAGTAGACCGCGCGCCAGCCAGCGAGGACCACGGTGCCGAGAACGAACATCACGACCACGAACGGGAGCGCCGCGGTGTCGCCGAACGCGTACACGCGCAGCAGGAACCCGACCGCGGCCGCGGGGATCCACGAGCGCACGGCGAGCGGGATGGAGGACTTCGCGGCCTCGACCGCGCCGGGCGAGTACGCGCCCACGAGCGGCGCGACGAGCAGCCAGCCGATCAGGAACGGCGGCCAGACGAGAAGCATGTACGCCGGGTCGGCCGCGAGGCCGTCGACGCCGCGGTGCTGGATCACCCCGACCGTCATCAGCGCCATCAGTGCGATCAGGTCGCCGACGACGAGGGGGGCCGCACCCCGGTCGAGTCGGCGCGACAGGAACTCTGAGTCGACCATACCGACCGTCCGCGTGGCTCCCTCTTGTTTCGTGCGGATCCGTTCGCGGAGCTTCGACGGACTCAGGCGCTCGGCGGTTCGTCGTCGTCCGAGGGCTTGATCCCGACGTCCGTGTAGCCGAACCCGCGGTCGAGCACCCTCGCGTCGAGGCCCGCGTCGCGCATCTCGGCCGCGAGCGCGTCGGGACCGAGGAACGCCGAGTCCATCCCGAACGCGCGCTCGCCGAGCGCGAGCAGCCGGCCGAGGGGGTTGTTCGGGTCGAACTCGCGGACGACGAGGACGCCGCCGGGCCGGAGGACGCGCGCCGCCTCCCGGATCGCCGCCTCCCGGTCCGGGAAGTGGTGGAGCGCGTCGACGACGGTCACCGCGTCGACCGCGCCGTCGCGGACGGGCAGGCGGCCGGCGTCGCCGAACGTCGCGTCGAGCCCGCGCTCCCGCGCTCGCGCGAGCATGCCCTTCGAGATGTCGACGACGACACGCTCGGGCGCGTCCAACTCGACCGTCGCACGCCCCGACCCACCGCCGAGGTCGAGCACGGTCTCCACCGGGCGCTCGGCTTCGCCGAGCCCCGCCGCGAGGTCCGCGCGACTCGCGGCCGGCATCACGAGGTCGTACAGCGGCGCGATCCGGTCGAAGAACCGCACGTCGCCGGTCCCGTGCATGCCCGAGAGTGGCGGCGGCCGAGATATAAGCGTTCGCGGGAAGGTTCAAAGGGAGCGGCGCCGGACGATCCGGCATGGAGTTCGACCTCCTCGGCTGGCCCGAGGACGAACCGACGCTCCGGCTCGACTACCGGGCGTTCAGCTACGCCGGCAAGTTCGTCATGACGACCACCGGGAAGGCGGCCCTGCGAACCGCCGACGGGAGCGCCGCCGCGCCGGGGTGGGAGCCGGACCGAGAACTTCCGGAGGGGATGGACGCGGCCGCGTTCGACGCGGACGTGGCGGCGGTGATCGCCTTCGACGCCGACCGGACCGACCCCGAGGTGCTTCGGATCCGGTACGTGACGGTCCACGCCGCCCTGCGCGGACAGGGCCTCGGTCCGCGGCTGGTCGGTGAACTGCTGGACCCGGCCGCGGAGCGCGGGTTCGACCGCGTCCGCATCGCAGTGAACAACCCCTTCGCCTACGAGGCGCTCTACCGGGCCGGGTTCGCGTTCACCGGGAAAGAGACCGGGCTCGCGGAACTGGTCCTCGAGCGGCCGGTCGACGCGCCCGCCGCCGACCGCGAGGACGCGGCCCGCTACCGGAAGGGGCTGGCACGTTACCGGGAGCGCGGGGGACTCTCCGACGCGGAGCGGTCCTTCCTGCGCGAACGCCTGGGCGACGGCGGTTCGGGGGGACGCGGCGCGGGTGCCCGGCCCCCGGAGTTGCGGATTTAAGGTCGCCGCCCCCCTCGGTTGGGGCGATGGGAAACGCAGACCTGCGCTCGCTCGCGAGCCTCCGCGAGGTCGAGTTTGCGGAGATCGAGGGGAGCGTCGTCGCCGTCGACGCGCACAACTGGCTCTACCGCTACCTCACGACGACGGTGAAGTGGACCAGCGACGAGGTGTACACGACCGCTGACGGCACCGAGGTGGCGAACCTCGTCGGCGTCGTGCAGGGACTCCCGAAGTTCTTCGAGCACGACCTGACGCCGGTCTTCGTCTTCGACGGCGCGGTGACCGAGCTGAAGGCCGACGAGATCGCGGAGCGCCGCGAGAAGCGCGAGGCCGCGGAGGAACGCCGGGCAGAGGCCGAGGCGGCCGGCGACGCGGTCGAGGCGGCCCGACTGGAGGCGCGGACGCAGCGGCTCACCGACACGATCCAGTCGACGACGCGGGAGCTGTTCGACCTGCTGGACGTGCCGTACGTCGAGGCGCCCGCGGAGGGCGAGGCGCAGTGTGCCCACATGGCCGCGAGCGAGCGCGTCGACTACGCCGGCAGCGAGGACTACGACACGCTGCTTTTCGGCGCGCCGCGCACACTCAGACAGCTCACGAGCAAGGGTAACCCGGAGCTGATGGATCTGGCGGCGACGCTCGAGAACCTCGGACTGACGCGTGAGGAGCTGATCGACGCCGCGATGCTCTGTGGGACCGACTTCAACGAGGGGGTTCCCGGAATCGGGCCGAAGACCGCTCTCACCGAGATCCGCGAACACGGCGACCTGTGGGCCGTGTTGGACGCGCGCGGCGCCGAAATCGCCAACGCCGAGGCCGTCCGCGAGCTGTTCCTGAACCCGCCCGCGACCGACGACTACGACGTCGACCGCGACATCGACCCCGACGTCGAGGCGGCGCGCCGGTACGTCGTCGAGGAGTGGGGCGTCGCGGCCGACGAGGTCGAGCGCGGGTTCGAGCGGATCGAGGAGGCGCAGGTGCAGACCGGCCTCGACCGGTGGACCTGACCGGCGGCCGCACCAGGAACTCCCGGTCGTTATAAGTTGCCGCTCCGCGGAGCCGACGTACATGCTGTCGCGTCTGCTCCTGCTTTTGACCACGCTCACCCTCGCTGCGGGCCTTCCGCTGTCGGTCATCGCAGCGCGGGGGTTCGCCGGCTCGCCGTTCGGTCGCGTGTTGCGACCGATCCCGGTGGTGTTCATCGGGTTTATCGCCCTGAACGTGCCCACGATCGTCGGGATCGGGACCGCGGGCGTCTACGACCTGATCGTCTCGACGCTCGCTGTCGGGGCCGCGGTGGCGGCGGCTATCTTTTAACGAGGGGAGAATCCCGCCGTTTACGGCGGGCGTGAATCCGACAACGCGGACGCCAACCACCGCCGATGACAGGCCGGATATTCCACGCTCATCCATATCATTAAGTAGGATATCCCACATAGGCTATGTATGGCGATTGAGGTTACTCGCACCTACGTTGGTTCCATCCAGAACCAGCGACAGGTCTGCGATGGCCTCGACTCGCTCGGAGACTCCGCCTCAAAAATCTGGAACGTCGCACGATGGACGGCCGACCGCATCTGGGATGCAACCGGCGAGATCCCGGACGAAGGCGTGCTAAAATCGTACATGAAGCACCAGTCGTGCTGGAAAGATTTGAATGCGCAGTCCAGTCAGAAAGTCATCGAAGAACTTTCCGACGCTTTCCAGTCGTGGTTCGACCTGCGACAGAAAGATCCGGAGGCGAATCCGCCCGGCTACCGCAAACACGGCGACACACGCCCCAAGAGTACGGTCACGTTCAAAGAAGACGGGTTCAAACACGACCCAGAGAACAACCGCGTCCGACTCTCGAAAGGCTCGAACCTCAAGGAGTATTGGTCGGACTTCCTGCTTTGCGAGTACCAGACGCGACCCGATGTTGACCTTTCAGAAATCAACAGCGTGCAGAACGTTCGGGCCGTCTGGAACGGCGGCGAGTGGGAACTCCACTTCGTCTGCAAAGTCGAACTCGAAACACTCGACTCAGCAGGCGACGAAGTAGCGGGGATTGACCTAGGAATCACGAACATCGCCACGGTCGCGTTCCCCGATGAATATGTCCTGTACCCCGGAAACACGCTCAAAGAGGATAAGCACTACTTCACCCGAAAAGAGTACGAAACCCAAGGTGAACACGGCCCCTCGGAGAAGTCGATGTGGGCACGTCGGAAACTCGCAGAACGCGAGACACACTTCTACCACACGCTCACGGATACCATCATCACGGAGTGTATTGAGCGCGGCGTTGGAACGCTCGCGGTGAGCTGGCCCGAAGACGTGCGAGACTCTGACTGGGGCAAGACCGGCAACAAGAAGCTGCACTCGTGGGCGTTCGACCGCATCTACCAGTACCTCGAATACAAAGGCGAGATACGTGGCGTTGCGGTGCTGAAGGAGAACGAGTGGGACACCAGTAAAAGCTGTTCACGGTGTGGTGACGACACGAAATCGAATCGTGTCGAACGCGGTCTGTACGTTTGCTCGTCGTGCGAGTTGGTAGCCAACGCGGATTGTAACGGAGCGGAGAATATGCGTCAGAAGATAACTCCGAGTCCTCACGGCGAGGATAGGAGTAACGGCTGTGTGGCACAGCCATCGGTACACCTGTTCGACCGCGAGAGCGGGACGTTTACCACGAGAGAACAGGCCGTGTCGTAGACCGACAAATATCCCACCTGCAGTACGGGAAGCCTCGCCGTTTACGGCGAGGAGGATGTCACCGAGGGATTCCTGCTGCTCGGGGGGTATCGACAGGTATGACCGTCGAGGCTCTGGTCGTCTCGGCACAGACCGGCGCGCTGATCGCCGTCGGGGTGCTGATCGCGTACCCGGTCGTCCGCAACTCGACGAACGTCGCGTACACGCTGGGCATGGTGCTGCTCTCGGTCGGGTTCTTCGCGTTGGCGGCCAGCTACGGGGTCGGACTCCTCGTCGAGACGCAGGTCCCGGGACAGGCCCTGAGCCTCGTCGCCGCGCTACTCGGCACGGCCGGCGTGGCACGCTTCGCGCGTCCCTTCGTTCGGATCGACGGCTCTGCGCGGTTCGACGCGGGCGGCGGAATGGGACGAACTGGCGGAGGGGAACGTGACGAAACCGAGACGGACGGAACCACGGGAGGGTTCGGCGATGCGAAGGGCGAATGAGCCCCTCGACCTCGACCCCGGTCGACAGACGCTCGTCTCGGTGGGAAGTATGGCGTCGGCGATCGAGAGTCTGCCCGGGTCCGCGTTCGAGAACCTGCTCGTCGTCTCCCCGAACGCGCCGGCTCGGGTCGAGAAGACGATCGAGCGACAGGGTGGGGACGCGAGCCGCTGCGGGCACATCCCGCTGACGAGCTCCGGACTCTCCTATGAGGGGCCCCTGTGGACCACGTCACCGGTCGCCCCGAGTGACCTCACCGGACTCAACATGCGGTACAGCCGCGCGATGGAGCACGTCGAGTCGGGACGCGGATGCTTCTGCTTCGACGGCGTTCAGCTGCTGTTGATGTACGCGGCTGCCGACGACGTCCAGCGGCTGCTCACCACGATGGCTTCGGCGACGCGGACGCGTGAGGTCGCGGGCGTGTACGGGCTCGCACGAGAGGCAGTCACCCCGGAGACCTACGAGCGACTGGCGTCGATCTTCGACGACTCGGCGGATCGCCGCCCGCGATGACACTCCGACGAACCAGTTACAACAGCTGTAGTAACATATCCCAAAGCTATATAGGGGACTCGTCCTAATCGGACAGACTGTAATGGTTGATACTGACCCACACGGTGCGGACGAGCGGAGTGGCGTCTCCCGGCGCCGGTTCGTACAGGCGGCGGGCGCTTCCGGAGTCGCGGCCGGCGTCGCCGGCTGCCTCGGCGGCGGCGGCGGCGACGACAGCGACGAGAACGTCGTGCAGCTGTCCGCGGACCAGGACTTCGCGGACATCTCCGACGACATCGAGGAGGCGCTCCACGAGGCTGGCCTCGACGAGGAGATCTCCATCGAAGTGCTTCCGGGCGACTTCGAGACCGACTCCCGGCAGGCGTCCTACTCGCAGGCGCTCGACGCCGGTCGCTCGGAGCCGGACATCTTCATGATGGACAGCGGGTGGACGATCCCGTTCATCGTCCGCGAACACCTCGACAACCTCACGGAGACGCTGTCGGACGACGTGATCGATTACGTCGAGAGCGACTACCTCGGCGCGTCCGTCGACACCGCCCGGCACCCGGAGACGGGCGACCTCTACGGACTGCCGCTGTTCCCGGACTACCCGGTGATGCAGTACCGGAAGGACCTCGTCGAGGAGGCCGGCTTCGACCCCGAAGGCGAGAACTGGGCCACCGAGCCGATGTCCTGGCAGGAGTTCGCCGAGGTCGTCGCCGAGGTCTGGGAGTACCACGGGGGCGAGGAGGAGTACGACTACGGGTTCACCACGCAGGCCGACGCCTACGAGGGGCTCTCCTGTTGTACGTTCAACGAGACGATGAGCTCCTTCGGCGGCGCCTACTTCGGCGGCCGAGACAACCTCTTCGGCCCGATCGGCGACCGTCCGATCACTGTCGAGGAGGAACCCGTACTCGACACCATCCGTATGATGCGGTCGTTCATGCTCGGCCCCGACGCCGAGAACACCCTCGACGGCTACCCGCAGATCACCAACACCGACATCGTCCAGTACACCGAGGAAGACGCCCGCGAACCGTTCACCAACGGGAACGCGATCTTCCACCGTAACTGGCCGTACTCGGTCGTCATCAACGGCGCCGAGGACGTGTTCGGCGAGGACCTCGGTACGATGCCGATGCCGTACGGTGTCGAGGCCTCGGAGTCCGACTACGAGGGGCTCGGCGGCTCGCGCGCCGCGCTCGGCGGCTGGCACCTCACCCTCAACACCTACTCCCAGAAGAAGGACCAGGCGACGCAGGTGCTGGAAGCGTTCGCCAACGAGAACGTGATGCTCACGCTGTTCGAGCTCAACG
>NZ_LKIR01000133.1 GCF_001462205.1 Haloparvum sedimenti | reverse complement strand
CCGTCACAGCGTGAGCAGTTGCTCGCCCCCTGAAGGGGTGCGGGGGCGCGAGACAGCTCCCGAGAACAACCGATGGCAACTCTCCAAGCCGCAACGACATCGACCGGCGCGCTCGTAACAGACCCACAGGCCGTCCGCCAGCTCTGTGAGAACCACTGCTTCGGGACGCTCAACTGGGAGGTGGACGACGACGGCGAACTGATCATCTGGGGCTACGATAGCTTCGAAGTGTACGAGGCCCGTGAGAACGGGCTTCCTGACTACGACGGTGGCATCGTCACCCACGAGTTCCTCCGGTCGCTCGCGGAGTATCTCGAACCGGACGAAGAATTCGACATCCAGACAGCCGGATTTACCAAATGCCGATTTCCCGTGCTGGCGAAACGGTACGTCGTCCGCGACGGTGAGGTGCTGTACGCGGACCTCAGTTCCCCCGACCCGATCGACGAGTAGCGTTGTTCGTCCCCCGGGAGGGGTGCGGGGCGATCCAGTCGTGGATCGTTCTGCGAGGTGATTGTTCAATGGGCCACCGCGCACTTGTTGCGTACGAACGAACCGACGGACAGTACACGCTCCATTACTCTCATTGGGGTGCATCAAATCTGAAGCTCAAGCACCGAATCTCGGCTGAGTCGCCGTTCGGTGGCGAAGACACCGACTCCAAGTGGGCGAAACAGCTGCTGGCGGAGTTAGCCGATGGCCTCGAGGCAGATGCCGTCGACGGCTACCTCGCCGGCGAAGACCGACCGTCGACGGTCGTCGAGCCGAAGCCTCGCGCCACCGGGCTCACGCTCGAGGAGATTATCGCTGACCATCTCGACTACCTCCACCATGAGGCGTTTTACGTGGTGTCGACGACGTTCGAGGTGACCGCCTATCGGACGCTGTGGTTCGGGCTCCAGTACGACTCGGAGACGGTCGAACAGGGAGAGACCGTCGGGAACGGCGCGCTCGCGACGGTGCGTTGGTACGACGGCAAGCCGGTCGGCGACGGCCATCTGAAGGGACAGTTCCGGGCACTGAAAGACGTCGTTGGCGACATGCTCGACAAGGGCGTCTTCACGCCGTCAACGGCGAGACAGTATCTGAAACGGAAGCTCGCTGAGCGGGTCGGAGACCGACAGGAGCTGCTCATTCCGACCGGAGAATCACCCTTCGAGACAGCGAGTCTCGGCAAGTCGTAACACCAATCCCTTAGTGGATATC
>NZ_LKIR01000132.1:31366-38216 GCF_001462205.1 Haloparvum sedimenti | reverse complement strand
TCTCCGTGAGCTGTTCGGCGAACTCGTCGACGTGCTCTTTGATCTCCTCGCCGGCGTCCTCCGGGGAGAAGGAGTCGGACATCGTCAGCAGGCGGACGAACGCCCGGAGCTCCTCGTCGGTGAGCTCCGCGAACTCCTCGTCTTCCAGCTTCGAGACGACCTCGTCCACGTCGATCTGGCCGACCGGTTCGACGTTGAACTCCACGTTGACCATCCGGTAGTTCGACCCCGCGAGCCGCTGTTCGGCCTTGCCGACGCCCTCCGAGAGCATGTCCTTGAACGGCGTGTGGTAGCCCATCGTCCCGAGGTGGAGGAACGCGAGCATGTCGGTGATCCCCTGCGTGTACGCCTCCCGGTCCTCGTCGTCGGGGTCGAAGACGGTGTTCAGGTCGCGCTCCTCCATGCACTCGAACAGGATGCTGAAATCGAGGATGGCGTTTCGGACCCTCCGCCGGATCCGGTTGCGCTTCTGTTTCCGCGAGTGGTCCGTGTAGTCCGTCTTCCGTCCGAGCAGAAAGTCGCGGTCGGAGGGCGTGAGGATCCCGCGCGGCCGGTCCGCGTCAGCCGCCGCCTCGAGCGACTCCGGCACGTCGTCCTTGCTCATGGCTGCACTACCGGGTGCAAACGGATTAACAGTACTGGTCCGTGGGGTCGGTGGGCGCCACAGCCGTCCGATTCCGGCGCCCGCGGGCGTCTGTACGAGGTCGACTACGGCCGTCTGCGCGAGAGCTCGACGGCGGTCTCCGCCAGCAGCGTCGCGCCGATCCCGAGGCTCGCCTCGTCGACGTCGAAGGTGGGCGTGTGGTGGCTGGTCGGATGGTCGGTCCCGACGAGGATGTAGGAGGCGAGGCCGCCGTTGTTCTGGACGCGCTGCATCAGGTACGTCCCGTCCTCGCTGACGCCGAACTCCTCCGACGGGATCACACGGTCGACGCCCTCGACCTCCCACGCGACGTTCCCGACGAGGTCCCGGAGCGCGGGGTGGCTGTCGACCCGCGGCGACTCGCTGATCATCCGGGGCGTCACGTCGCAGTCGTGCATCTCTGCGGCGGCGTAGAGCACCCGCTCCAACTCGGTCCGCGTGTACTCCATCAGCGCGGTCGTCTCGCCGCGGACCTCGGCTTCCAGCGTCACCTCCTCGGCGATGACGTTGCTCGCGGACCCCCCCTCGATGCGGCCGACGTTCACGCGCGTCGACCCGTCGCGGTGGCGGGGGATCGCGTAGGCGTTCTGGATCGCCGCCGAGGCGGCCTGCATGGCGTTTGCCCCCTCGTTCGGCGCCTTGCCCGCGTGGGCGCTCGCGCCCTCGAAGGTCGCGGTCAGGTGTGCCATCGCCAGCGGCTTCTCGATCCCCGCGACCACCTCGCCGGTCGGGTGGTCCAGGCCGATGTGGAGCGCCAGCAGGTAGTCCACGCCGTCGAGGTGCCCGCTCTCGGCCATCGCCTTCCCGCCGCCGGAGATCTCCTCGGCTGGCTGGAAGAGGACCTTGAACGTCCCCTCGAACGCGCTCGCCTCGACCGCCTCCAGTGCCCCGAGCGCCATCGCGATGTGCGCGTCGTGACCGCACGCGTGCATGTACCCCTCGTGTTCGGAACGAAACCCTTCCGCGGCCGGGCGGTGGGTCGCGTCGTCCGACTCGTGCATCGAGATCCCGTCAAGGTCGACGCGGACCGCGACGCAGGGGCCCTCGCCCCGCGAGAGCGTCGCCACGACGCCGGTGTGGCCGCCCGCGGTCCGGTCGAGGATGTCCTCGCGGACGCCCGCCCGGCGCGCCCGGTCGAGCCACGGCTCGATGTCGGCCTCGTCGGGGACGGCCATCCGATCGTCGGTCGCCAGCGCCTCGCGACCGACCGCGATCTCGTCGACGCCGATCCGCTCCAGCTCCTCGACGACGCGGGCGGTCGTCCGGAACTCGCGCCAGCCGGGCTCGGGATGGCGATGGAACGCGCGCCGGAGATCGCTCAACCTGGCCTGTACGTCGTGGGACATTCGTCCCGTCTCAAAGCGGTCGGGGTACTTAACGGTAGTCACAGGTCGCCGGACGGAGCGGGGGGTCCGTTCCCGGCGGGCGCTCAGTCCTCGCTCAGGACCCCCTCCGCGACCGCCATGTCGTCCACGTCGGGGTCGTCCGCGGACTCCCGGAGGACGAACCGCTTGCGGACGAGGTCCGCGGCGTAGATGGCGGTCCCGAGGATGAGCAGCGTGTCGCCCGGGAGCCGCGCCCAGAACAGGTTCTGGACCATCGGCCGCGAGTAGAACGCCACGCTCCGGGCGACCGCGTAGCTCTCGGTGAAGGCGGCTTCCAGCTGGATGAAGCCGACCGGCAGCACCGAGACGAACACCATCAGCGCCAGCCCGGCGTTCCAGCACCAGAAGGCGGCGCGGAGCCACGAGCCATCCCAGCGCTCGGGGTCGATGGCGATCTGCAGCATGTACGTCACCATCCCCAGCGCCAGGAAGCCGAACGCGCCGAACATCGCGGCGTGGGCGTGGCCGACCGTGAGGTAGGTGCCGTGCTCGTAGTAGTTGATGATCGGGAGGTTGATGAAGAAGCCCAACACGCCGGCGCCGACGAAGTTCCAGACGCCGGAGGCGACGATGAACAGGAACGGGAGCCGGTAGGGGAACTCGCCGTCCGTCGTCATCGCGTCGTACTGCCCGAGCGCCTCGTAGAGGATGAAGACGAGCGGAATCAGCTCCAGCGTCGAGAAGACGCTCCCGATCGGGATCCACGCGTCGGGCATCCCGATCCACCAGTAGTGGTGGGAGACGCCGATGACGCCGGTCCCCATCACGAGCAGCGCCTGCAGCATGACCGCCTTCTCGGCGCTGCGCCGGGAGAGCAGGTTCATCGAGACGAGCGTCAGCCCGATGATGGCGACGATGAAGAACTCGAAGGCGCCCTCGACCCACATGTGGACGACCCACCAGCGCCAGAACTCCGTGACGGCGATGTTGGTCTCGGGCGTGAACATGAACCCGGCGGTGAACAGCAGCGCGATGGAGCTACCGGCGTAGAGGATCATGTGCGCGAGCCCGTACGGCGGTTCGCGGTCGAGCAGCGGCTTCAGGCCGCGGATCGCCAGCACCGCCCACGTGAGGAACCCGGCCAGCAGGCCGGCCTGCCAGAGCTTGCCGACCTCGAGGTACTCCAATCCCTCGTTGCCGAGGACCCACCAGAGGTCCCCGAAGTAGCCGTTCGCGCCGAGCCAGATGCCGCCGAGGCCGCCGACCGTCACCACGACGACCGCGGCGAGCAGCCCGTTGACGAACGTCGCCTGCCGCTTCGGCTCGTGGCCGGTCAACAGCGCGGGGAGGAACAGCCCCGCGCCGAGCCACGTCGCGGCGATCCAGAGGATCCCCAGGTCGATGTGCCACGTCTTCGCGATGGCGAACGGGAGAATCTGGAGGATGTGGACGCCGAACACCTCCTCGACCCCGAAGAAGCCGGCCCGCTCGACGTAGAAGTGCGCCAGCAGCCCTCCCAACAGCACCTGCGCGAGGAACAGCCCCGCGGCGACCGGCACGAACCGCAGGGCGGCGCGCTGGCTGGGGAACACGCTCACGTCGCCCGGCGCGGGCACGGAGATGCCCTCGACCTCCGGTTCGGGCAGGCGGACGGAGCGGTAGAGCCAGATCCCGAAGCCGGCGCCCGCGACGAGCAACACCATGGCGATCACGCTCCACGTCATCGCGGCGCCGGTCGCGTCGTTGCCGGCGCCGGGCGCGTAGGGCCAGTCGTTCGTGTACGAGTGGTCGCTCCCCGGGCGGTCGGCGTGGGAGAACCACGCGGTCCACATCGCGAAGTCCGCGAACCGCTCGGCGTCGGCTTCCGAGTCGATCATCCCCGCGGGGACGCCGCGGTCGTGGGCGCCCTCGTGGTAGCGCTCGACGTACTCCTCGCGGACCTGCTGGTGCGCGTACAGCTCGGCCGCGGAGTAGGCGATGACGCCGCCGTCCGCGGTGCCGCTCGCGGCGGTCGTGCCGCTCCGGTCGTCGAGGTCGTTTCTGACCACCTCGGCGATCGCGGCCTGCTCGCTGTCGTCCAGTTCGGCGTAATCGCTCCCGTGCCGCTCCTGCGCGTAGTAGTCGCGCATGTGCTGGACCTTCAACTCGAGCGCGTCGGCGGTGTAGTCCTCGCCGTAGTAGGCCCCGTTGCCGAGGATGGAGCCGTGGTTCATCAGCCCGTTCCGCTGGAAGGTGCGCTTGCCGTCCCTGATCTCCTCGCCCGTGACGATCACCTCGCCGTCGGGTCCGACGACCTCCTCGGGTATCGGGGGGGCCTCCTGGTACGCGAACCAGGCGCCGCCGCCCATCACCGCGAGATTGAGGACGAACACCACGGCGATGACCTTCGCGATCGTCTTCCGTTCCAGACGCATACGGGACTATCTCCGAACGCCCGCCCTTAGGGTTCACCCGCGAGTTCTCACGCTCCGTCAACGGGTGCCGTACATGTTCGCCAACGAAGACAGGGGGACCGAGAACCGACGAATATGTGAGATGACTGCCACGGAACACTCCGCCGACGCGACCGCGGTGACCGACGAGACGCACGACAACTCCTGGTCGGCCAACCTCGAGGGGCCGGAGCACGCCGGCGACCCCGACCGAGTGGTCGAGGAGGCGCTCGACGCGATAGCGCACACGGCGCCCGGCAATCACGTCAACCTCGTCACCCACGGCGACAACGGCCACCCCGAGACGTACCTCTACGACGCGCTCGCGGCGGCCGACGGCGACGCCGGCGACCTCGAGTGGGAGTACGTCGAGCGCTGCGGCTGCGGGGGCCACGTCGTGCGCGTGTTCGTGGAGTGACACGCGCTCGCCGGTCGCTCCGGGCCCTCACTCGAAGGTGACGAGCGGTTTGATCACCCCGTCATCCTTCGACTCCATGAGATCGAACGCCCGGTCGACCTCCTCGAAGGCGAACTCGTGGGTCGTCAGGTGGGTCGGATCGACGCGGTCGTGTTCGAGCAGCCGGAGCAACCGCCGGAGCCGGAGTCGCCCGCCCGGACAGAGCGCGGTGACGATCTCCTTTTCGGCCATGCCGACGCCCCACTCCTCGCGCGGGATCGGCACGTCGTCGCCGTGCCCGTGGTAGCCGACGTTGGACACCGTCCCGCCGGGCTTCACCGCCTCGACGCACTGTTTGAACGTCTCCGCGCCGCCCAGCGCCTCGATCGCGGCGTCGACGCCGACGCCCTTCGTGTGATCCATGATGACCGCCAGCGGGTCCTCGTCCTCGAAGTCGATGACGACGTCGGCCCCGTACTGCCGGGCGATCTCCTGCCGCTTCGGGTCCGTCTCGACGGCGAAGATCCGTCCCGCGCCCTGCAGTCGAGCGCCGGCGGTCGCCATCAGTCCCACCGGTCCCTGGGCGAAGACGGCGACGTCGCCGCCGACCGGGACGGCGGCGTTCTCCGCGGCGACGAACCCCGTGCTCATCATGTCGGTCGTGTACGCCGCCGCCTCGTCGGAGATGGCGTCCGGGACGTGGGCGAGGTTCCAGTCGGCCTGGTTGACGTGGACGTACTCGGCGAAGACCCCGTCCTTCTCGTTTGCGAACTTCCAGCCGCCGAGCGGACCGTGTGACTGGGAGGGATGCCCGTCCTGTGCGGCGGCCGACCCCCAGTCGGGCGTGATGGCCCCCACGACCACCCGGTCGTCGGGCTCGAAGTCCTCCACTTCGGCACCGACCTCGCCGACGACGCCGACGACTTCGTGTCCGAGCGTGAGGTTCTCCCGCTCGCCGATCGCACCGTGGACGGTGTGAACGTCCGAGGTGCAGACCAGCCCGGTCGTCGGTCGGATGATCGCGTCGAGCGGGCCGGGTTCGGGACGGTCCTTCTCGGCGAACCCCGTCTCGCCGACGCCGTTCATCACGAACGCTCTCACCGCGGATCACCCCCGATGGCGGCCGCTCTCGTCCCGGCGATCGGCGTGCCGTTTCGCGCGGTCGCGGGCGACGGTGCCTCCATCCTCCGTGTCGTGTCTATCGAAAACACACGACCCCGTCGATGGCGCGGGGACTTTGTTAGGCGGACACCCACGCACGCCGACGCCGTCGGCGGCGGATACGCCGAGACTACTCCGGGGAGCGTCGGCCGTTCCGGCATGCCCGCCCCTCCGGAGCGGGTCGCTCCGGAGCCCTCCCGAGCGCTCGGGAGGTCCCCCGATCCGTCCGGACCCCTCTTATAACCGCTTAAACCCTCGAACGCGGTGACGACTCACATGGCGACCACCTCCGACGCGACGGACGACGCGCCCGGCGGCGGGGACGGACTCGCGGCCGCACGGCGCGCGCTCCGCGTCGAACGGCGCAAGATCGTCGACGAGCGGGAGGCGTTCGAGGCGTTCCGCGACAGGCTCGGGCGTATCGCCGCCGAGGCGACACCCGCACGCGGTCCGCCGCTCCGGTACCGCGCGGACCCCGCGGGGCGGGGCCTCCGTGCCGTGAAGGTCGCCTACGAGGAGACGGTGATGAGCGTCCCGCATTTCGTCGACGACTACGACGAGACGTACGAGGCGAGCGTCGAGGCCGAGTTCGGCGCCGACCTCGCGCTGGTCCTCACCGGCAGATCCGCCCTCGACGACCGCTCCAAGCGGACCCTGATCGACCGTACGGAGACGGCCATCGAGGAGCGCGAGGTGTTCCTCGAGACGCTCGACGCGGAGGCGGACTCGCTCGACCGTTCCGCGTCCGCGCTCGCGCCCTTCCGCGAGGCGGTCGCGGACCTGGCCGCCGGCTCGCACGGAGACCGCGACTTCGGCGCGCTCGACGCCCGCCGCGCGCAGGTGCCGGTGCTCCGCCGGAAGTGCGACGCGATCGCCGCCCGGCGGCAGGCCG
>NZ_LKIR01000132.1:30865-31120 GCF_001462205.1 Haloparvum sedimenti | reverse complement strand
GGTGGCGGCTTCGGGACGTGCTTGTCGGAGCCGATGGACTCAACAGCGCGCTCCTCGTAGCTTCTCCCGTGCTTACGGAGCAGTTCGTCGCCGCCGTTCGCGACCCCTTCGCGGTCATGAACGCGGTCGGGCTCGTGGCGTTCGCGTTCGTCGGCGCCTCGAAAGCCGTCCGCGAGGAGTACGACCTGCTCGGGATCGCGATCGTCGGTCTGGCGATGGCGTTCGCCGGCGGGACGACCCGCGACCTGTTGGTCA
>NZ_LKIR01000132.1:30636-30855 GCF_001462205.1 Haloparvum sedimenti | reverse complement strand
ACCTCCGCGAGCAGCGCCGACGGATGCGCCTCCCCTCCTCGCTCCCGAACGTTCCGGCGTACCTCTACGCCGGGCTCGACGACCGGTATCCGGTTCTCGCCGCCGTCGGGGCGCTCGGAACTCGGCTCGACCAGGCCAGACGGGACCTCGAGCGGGCGCTGGCGCGGTCCGACTGAGACGCGCGGCCCCGATTCGGTCACGTCCGCCGGTCCGCGGGTC
>NZ_LKIR01000132.1:0-30626 GCF_001462205.1 Haloparvum sedimenti | reverse complement strand
GTCCTCCAATCGCCGGTCGAGATCGGACTGGCGCTGGTCGGCGTCGCGCTCGCCATCGGGCTGCCGCTCGTGCTCGACGCGCCCGACTCGCATCCGGTGACGCTGCTCGCGGACGCGATCGGCCTCGCCGCGTTCGCCACCGCCGGCGCGATCGTTGCCACCGACGCGGGCGTCTCCGCGTTCGGCGTGGTCGCGATCGCGACGATCAACGCCGTCGGGGGCGGCGCGACCGCGGACGTGCTACTGGACCGCCCGCCGTTCATCCTCTTCGAGGACTTCTACGCGACCCCCGCGGTGCTCGGCGGCGTCACCTACTGGGTGACCGCCGCCGTCGGCGCGGCCGGACTCGCCGCCGCGGCCTGCGCGGTCGTCACGGTCGGTCTCCGGTTGGCCGCGGTCGCGTACGGCTGGCGACTCCCCACGGTCGCCGACGTCGCCGTCCGCGGCGGGGAGTGAGCCGATCCCCGCCCGCCGGTGGAAGCGGCCGTGCGGCCGTTCCGGGGCCAGTTCCGCGGCCGCGCTGAGCGCCCCACGATCCCACCTCCGCGGAGCATCCTACCCGAAATCGGGTTGACGAGCGTCCACAACCGTCCGGATAATTCTCCGTTCCACGCGATCAATGGCTTAATAGTCCATTTAGGAACGGACGAACGTCGTCTCTCAAGAATATTCTTGGACAAATGGTCGGACAAACACTTATCTCCCGTCGTTTCATGGGGATAGTCGAGACCGATGCTTCGCTTCGTCCGTCAAGCCGGGAGGAAAGTGGATGAATGTTCATGTTCTACCGGGGGCGGCACGTGACCGATCTGGTCCCGACCACCTGCATGCGCTGTGCGGTCGGCTGCGGCCACGTCCAGCGCGCGGTCGAGCGGGGGATGGGGCTGGACGTGGTCCGCGGCGACGCCACCCACCCCGTCAACGAGGGCCTCGCCTGCGGCCGCGGCGTCGGCGAGACCGCCGACCCGGACGGGCAGTGGCTCACGCGTCCGCTGGTCCGCCGCGGCGGCGAGCTCGTGCCGACGACGTGGGACGTGGCGCTCGACGCCGCAGTCTCCGGGATCCGCGCGGCGACCGCGGACGACCCCGACGGACTCGCCGTCCTCGGGAGCGGCCAGCAGACCAACGAGGCGGCCTACGCGCTCGGTAAACTCGCCCGCGGCGGCGTCGGCACGCGCCACTACGACGCCAACACGACGCTGTGCATGTCGAGCGCGGTCGCCGCCTACGTCGACGCGTTCGGGAGCGACGCGCCGCCACCGACCTACGACGACATCCCCGCGGCGGACCGGCACGTCGTCTGGGGCGCGAACCCCGCGGTCGCCCACCCGGTCATGTTCCGGTGGATCGCCGACGCGGCCGACGAGGAGGGGCGCGAACTCGTCGTCGTCGACCCCGTCGAGACGAAGACCGCTGGACGCGCGGATAGACACGTCCAGCCCGACCCCGGCGGGGACCACGCGCTGGCGCGGGCGGTGCTCGCGCGGCTCGTCGAGACCGACGGCGTCGACCGCGGCTTCGTCGCGGCGCACACGACGGGGTTTGACGACCTCGTCGCGGACCTCCCGGTCGCGGAGTCGGCCGCCGCGGAGGCCGGCGTCTCCCTCGCGGACGTGGACGCGCTCGCCGCGACGCTGGCGCACGACACCCTGATCTACTGGGGGATGGGGATCAACCAGAGCGTCCGCGGCACCGCCACGGCGGGCGCGCTGATCGACCTCTGTCTGGCGAGCGGCAACCTCGGTCGGGGGAGCGGCCCCTTCTCGCTCACGGGCCAGGCGAACTCGATGGGGACGCGGATCTGCTCCTCGAAGGGGTCGTGGCCGGGTCGTCGTCCGTTCGCGGACCCCGACGAACGACGGCTCGTCGCCGACCACTGGGGCGTCCCTGTCTCCCGGCTTCCGGACGACACCGGTCCCGGCCCGGTCGAGATGCTCGACGCCGTCGGCCGCGAGGGTAGCCCGGACGCGGTGTGGACGGTCGCGACGAACCCCGCGGTCGGGTTCCCCGACGCGACGGCAGTCCGGGAGGCGCTCGACGACGCGTTCCTGATCGCGCAGGACGCCTTCCGGACGGAGACCGTCGAGCACGCGGACGTGGTGCTGCCGGCGGCGACGTGGGGCGAGAGCGAGGGCACGACGACGAACATGGAGCGTCGGATCTCCCGCGTCCGCGCCGCGACGGAGACGCCCGCCGGCGTCCGGTCTGATTGCGAAATCATCGTCGCGCTCGCGGGGCGGCTAGCGCCCGGCCTGTTCGCTGACACCGGCGCCGACCCCGAGGCGCTTTTCGAGGAGTTCGCCGCGCTGACCGCGGGGACGACGACGGACTGCTCGGGGATCGGCTACCCGCGGCTCGACGCCGAGGGGGCGGTGCGCTGGCCGGCTCCGGACACCGACGCGGAGGGCGGCTATCGCTACCTCGCGGAGGGCGATGCGGATGTCCCCGACATCGACGCCGACCCCGGCACGGATGCCGATGCGTGGTCGTTCCCCACGCCATCCGGACGCGCGGCCTTCTCGACGCGGTCGGCGGCCGACCTGCCCGACCCCCCGGACGGGGAGTACCCCCTCACGCTCACGACCGGCCGCGAGGCGGACGGCTACAACTCCGGCGTGCGGTCGCGGGGCGGCGACGGCGACGGTCTCGTAACCGCTCGGCTCGCGCCCGAGACGCTCGCGGAGGTGGGGATCGCAGACGAGGCTGAGGAGGACCGGGACGGGGACGCTTCCGGAACGCCCCGAACCGCCGTGCTCGCGTCCGAGCGCGGCCGAGTCGAGGTCGCGGCCGAGGCCGACCCCGCGGTGCCGGTCGGACTGGTCTGGCTCCCCATCCACCATCCGGCGACGAACGAGATGACCACGCCCGCGGTCGATCCCGTCTCCGCCGAGCCGAACTTCAAGCAGTGCGCGGTCCGTCTCTCCCTCGCTGCGGACGCCGCCGGAGCTCCGACCCGAACGCCCGAGGGCACCCCGAGCGATGACTGAGCGGGACGGTGGCCGGGGGCGGACGACCCGCCCCTCGCCTCCGAAACCCGACACCGGCGTCGCTGGCGTTGTGCTCGCTGGCGGGCGATCGAGGCGGTTCCCGCCCGGCGACAAGGCGCTGGCGACGCTCGACGGCCGTCCGCTGGTCGCCCACGCCGTCGACGCCCTGCGGCCCGTCGTCGACGAGGTGGTGGTCAACTGCCGCGCGGACCAGCGCGCGGCGCTCGCCGACGCGCTCGACCCCCTCCCGACCAGGTTCGCCGTCGACGACCGCGAGGACGCCGGCCCCGTCGCCGGCCTCGCGGCGGCGCTTTCCGCCACCGAGGCCCGGTACGCGGCGGTGCTCCCCTGCGACCGGCCCGTGGTCGGGACCGCTCTACTGGCCCGCCTGCTGTCGGCCGCCCGCGGGGAGTCGGGCGCGGTCGCCCGCTTCGACGAGCGGCGACAGCCCTTCCCGCTCGTCGTCCACGTTCGGGTCGGCCGGTCGACCTCCCGGCGCATGCTCGATGCCGGCGCGAGCCTCGCGTCGCTGCTGGCGGAGCTCGACCCGGTCGAGGTACCGGAGACCGAGGTCCGCGCGCTGGCCCCGGCCACGGCCTTCACCGACGTCGACGAGCCCGCGGACCTCCGGCGCCTGGAGGCGCTGTCCGCCGCCGACGCGCCCGCTCGCGGCCGTCGCTGACCCCTCGACCGGTCGGAGCCGCGGCCCGGGATCCCCATCGGCCGGCGCCGCGAACGGCGGTCGGCGTTTCACTCCTGGCCCGCTCCAATACCTCGCTCCGCCCGTTCCGTCGATACGCTGCCCTCGACTTCCGTCGATCCTCGCGCGCGCCGGCGCCGCCGGTGTCGACGCTCCTCCGCGACGCCGCCCGAGAAAACGGTCCCCGAGGCGACAGTTTCTCCGCCCGTTCGATCAGAAAATACGGTCGAAAAGCGACCGAATAACGACCTTATACGCCGCGGAAGTCATTATAAACGGATCAGCTGCCCATTTCGACGGATAGAATTTTGAATATCTCAACGCTTAGCTTTAACAGTGCTCGTCAGCAGCCTTTAGACAGAAATCAGATGCAGATTGAACAACTTCCGAGCAAAGAATTACATGATCGTTCAGATAGTGGGCGGGAATTACCGGAGGAGGGCTGACCGTGGCGGGCGACACCGAGGCGGTCAAGGCCGACTGCTACGGCGACGAGGTCCGCGAGCACATCGAGCGGTTCGCGGCGGCCGGCTACGACGCCATCCCGGACGACGAGCGGGAGGCGTGGTTCTCCCGGTTCAAGTTCTGGGGGCTGTTCCACCAGCGCTCGGGCCAGGAGGGGTACTTCATGATGCGGCTGACGAACTGCGGCGGCGTGCTGGAGCCCGGCCAGTTGCGGGCCATCGGCGAGGTCGCGCGCGACTACGCGGAGGGGCCGGCCGCGAACCCGGTCTTCGGCAACGGCTTCGTCGACCTCACGACGCGGCAGTCGGTCCAGATCCACTGGCTGAAACTGGAGGACGTGCCGGAGATCTGGGAGAAACTGGAGTCGGTCGGCGTTTCCTCGCGGTCGGCGGGCGGCGACACGATGCGGAACATCTCCGGGTGTCCCGTAGCCGGCAAGGACGCCGACGAGTACGTCGAGACGCGGCCCCTGCTCGACGAGATCCAGGCGGAGATCCGCGACGACGACGCGCTCGCGAACCTCCCCCGGAAGTTCAACATCTCGATGACGGGCTGTCGGCAGGGCTGCGCGCAGGACTCGATCAACGACGTGGCGCTGGAGCCGGCCCGCAAGCTGGTCGACGGCGAGGAGATCCGCGGGTTCAACGTCCGCGCCGGCGGGGGGCTCGGCAGCCGCGAACCGCGCCGCGCGCGCTCCCTGGACGTGTTCGTGACGTCGGACCGCGCGGTCGAGACGGTCCGCGCGTTCGTCGAGCTGTACATGGAGGCGGGGAACCGCGAGAACCGCAACAGGAACCGCGCCCGCTTCTTCGTGGACGAGCACGGTCCCGAGGCGGTCCGCGAGCTGCTCGTCGAGCGCCTCGACTTCGATCCGGCCCACGCCGGGACGGACCTCCGGGGCGAGTACACGTACAACGCCGGCCGGCCGAGCGACCGCGGCGACCACGATCACGTCGGCGTCCACGACCAGGACGCCGACCACAGCTACGTCGGGCTGACCGTCCCCATCGGTCGGTTGACGGCGGGGGAGGCCATCGAGCTGGCGGACCTCGCGGACGCGTACGGGAGCGGGGAGGTCCGGCTCACGCGCCGGCAGAACCCCCTGATCGTCGACGTGCCGGACGACGAGGTCGACGACCTGCTCGCGGAGCCCCTGCTGGAGACGCACCGCCCCGAACCGGAGACGTTCACGCGCGGGGCGATGGCGTGTACCGGCACGGAGTTCTGCTCCATCGCGCTCGCGGAGACGAAGACCCGGATGGCGGCGATGGTCCGCTGGCTCAACGCGAACGTCGACCTCCCGGACGACGTGGACCAGCTAAAGATCCACATGTCCGGCTGTACCGCGGACTGCGGGCAGGCGATGACCGCCGACATCGGGATGCAGGGCATGCGCGCCCGCAAGGACGGCGAGATGGTCGAGGCGATGGACGTCGGCGTCGGCGGCGGCGTCGGCGCGGAGCCCGTCTTCATCGAGTGGGTCCACCAGCGCGTGCCCGCCGACGAGGTGCCGGGCCTCGTCGCGGACCTCGTCGCCGCGTTCGCGGCGCTGCGCGAGGAGGGCCAGACCTTCCGCGAGTGGGTGGAGGCGACCGGTCACGAGTCCATCATCGAGCTGGCGGCGCCGCGCGAGACGAGCTACGAGGACCCCTGTCTGTACGACGCCAAGCAGTCGTGGTACCCCTTCTCCGACGCGGAGGGCGCGGACGACGCGACCGACGCCACGGCGGTGAGCGATGACTGACCCGACCGCACGCGAGGCGAATCCCCCCACCGGGGACGGGCCGGACCCGACCGTCGAGCACGCCTCGATGGACGCCGCGCCGGAACTGTTCGCGGGCGGTTCTCGTGCGTCCACCGGGCGGAACGGCGGGCACTCGGCCCCGACGGAGGGAGACGGCTGAGCGTGGACCGTCGCCTGCTGGACGTGACGGCGCGGACCACGTTCGACTTCCTCGACGCGCGGCTGCGGACCGCGACCCGGGAGACCGACGCGGTCGCCGTCCTCGACGTGACCCGCCACCGGGAATCGCCCGACGAGGTGGCGCTCCAACTGGAGGTCGACGCCGCCGACCTGGCCGCGACCGACGGCCTGTCGGCGCACGTCGACGAGGCTCGTCTCACTCCCGCGGAGGCGCGCACGCTTGCCGAGGAACTCGCGGCCGCCGCCGACGCCGCCGAGGCCGGCACGGACCCGGGCGGCGGACGGGTGTAGCGCGGCCCCAGTCGCCGGCGCTCCGACGGTCGGGGACCTTACTCGTCGTCCGCGCCGTTCGCGTCGGCCGCCTCCTCGCTTCCCACCGCGTCGGCGTCCTCCACCAGCAGCCCGTTCCTGATGCCGCGCACGATGGGCTCGAGCTCCTCCGGGTCGGCGTCGAGGTCGACCCCGAGCGAGAGCGCGTGCTCGCCCACGCCGGGCTCGGCGGCGTTCGACTCGCCCGCCTCGGCCGCGGCGGTCGCCGCAACGTCGGCGGTCCCGCCTTCGTCGCCCTCATCCTCGCCGCTCTCGCCATCCTCGCCGTCCTCGCCGCCCTCACCGTCGCCGCCCTCACCGTCGCCGCCCTCGCCGGCACCACCGTTCTCGGCGCCAGTCTCGCTCTCGCCGTCAGCTTCGGTCTTCGTCTCCGGGGCCGCAGCGGCGTCGCTTCCGCCCCCGCCGCCGGCTCCTGCCGCCTCGGCGGCGTCGCGAGCGGCCTCGGCCGCCTCCCGCGCGGCCTCCGCGGCCTCCTCGGCGGCCGCGGTCGCCGCCTCGACCGTCTCTGCGAGCGCCTCGGCCGGTTCGTCCTCGGTCGCCTCCTCCGCGGCGACGCCCCCGCCGGTCGCGCCCTCCTCGTCGGATCCCTCGCTCCCAGTCTTGTCGGCTCCATCGCCCGCACCCTCGGCTGCCGCGAGCGCCTCCGCGGCGTCGAGCGCGTCGGCGATGGAGTCCTCGACCGCTGCCGCGAGGTCCTCCGGATCCGCCCCCGTCTCCGCCGCGACCGACTCGATCACCGACCGGGTCGTCTCGGAGGCGGCCGCCTCCAACTCCGACTCCTCCGCGCCTTCGACGGCCGACAACAGCGCCGTCCCGAGCGCGCGCTCCGCTTCGGCGACCGCGTCGGCGTCGGCCTCCGACTCCTCCTCCGGCCCATCCGCGACCTCCGCTTCCTGCTCATCCGCGACCTCCGTCTCCGGCCCGGCCTCGGCCCGCGCGGCACCGGAGACGGTCGGGGCACCGGCTTCGTCGGTCTCGCCCTCCCGTTCGACTGCCTGCTCGACGAGGTCGCGGGCCGCGCGCGCCTCCTCGACTGTTTCTTCCGCCCGGCGGACGGCGTCCTCCGCCTCCGCGATGACCGAGGCCGTCTCCGCGGCGCTCGGGGCGGTCTCTGCGGCGGCCTCGCCCATCGCCTCATCCCGCCTCGTCACGGCCGAACGCCGCTCGCAGGTCGGCGGTTCCGCCGGTTCCGGCCGTTTCACAGATCCCCCGCCCGTTTCGGGCTCTTCGTCCTCCGTGCTCGTCTCGGATCCCTCCGCGTCGGCCTCGCCCGGGAGCCGATACCGCCCCTCCTCGTCGCGGTCGAGCAGTCCGGCCCACTCGTAGAGGTCCAGCAGGGTGGACAGCCCCGTCTCGACGCGGCGCTTCTCCGGGTCGACGCCGGCGACCGTCGCCAGCAGGGGGATCAGGTCCTCCTCGGCCGTGGGATTGCCCCGCAGGATGGCCCGGAGTTCCTCGGTCACGGGCCACTCGCGGAGGAGGTCGGCGGCGTGCTCCCGCGCGTACCCCTCGTCGTCGATGGCCAGCGCGCCCGCCAACTGCTCCCCCTCGTCGGTGAGGCGGTGTTTCTGTCCCGATTCGGTCGGGTCGAGCACTCCGAGGTCCTCCAGGAACCGCGTCTGCCGCCCGGCGGCGTCCGAGTAGCCAGTCGCGTCCGCGACGTCGGCGGTATAGCGAGGCTCCGCGGCCGCGCCCACCTCGGACCACCCGGCGAGGATCTCCCGCAGCGCGTCGAGGCCCACACCCTTCGGAACGGCGTGTGCGTCCGCCATGGCTCGTCGGCCGATTGCCCGCCGAGTCCAAAAAATGACCCGGCCGATTCCGGCGTCGGAGGTGCCGTAATCCTCTGTGTCGGACCTCGGTGACCGCTCGGATCAAAGCGGCGCGAAGTCGTCCGGAACCTCGGCGCCGTCGCGGAGGCGCCGCAGGTAGTAGCGCACCCCCGGCGCGTGGGCGGCGCCGACGATCAGGTGCACCTCGGTCGCCGCCTCGTTGTGGTAGACGGCGTAGTCGGCCATGCGCTCGTTGCGCGCGTGCGAGACGAGTTCGAGCTCGGGGTCGTGGCCGCGGAGCCACTCGCGCTCGAGCGGCTGGGGGAGAAACGCACGCTCGTAGTAGCGCATCAGCGCGCCGAGTCGCTCGGGGTCCTCGGCGGCCGCGTTGCTCAGTCGGAAGGCCTCGTAGCTCTCGCCGGTCGCCGCTGCGGCGTGATCCGTCAGGAACCCGGCGGCCACGTCGCCGAGCGCGCGCTCGAAGCGGTCGCCGTACACCGCGCCCCCGGACTCGACCAGCGAGAAGACCGCCTCCCGGAACCGGTCCGCGACCGCGGTGAGGTCCTCCAGCACCGCGTCGACGCCGATCTCCGCCAGCGCGTCGAGGTGCGTCTCGACGTCGCGGTCGGCACACTCCCGCAGCGCCCACCGGTAGTCGTCCATCTCGCAGACCGCGGGGAAGTCCTCGAAGTAGAGCGGCCGGATCCCCTGCTCGCAGTAGACGGTCGCCCCGCGGTCGCGGAAGCGCTCCACGTGCTCGCGGAGGGCGTCGCGCTCGGCGTCGGTCCCCGCGTGCGTGACGCCGTGGACGTGGAAGGTGTGGTCGTCGACGGTCACGCGCCAGCCGGGCAGCCCGTCGTCCGCGGACCGTGCCGCCTGCCGGCGTTGAACCACCTCGGCCCACACGGGCTTCGCCTCGAAGTACGCCTCGTGCGGCGTGGCGACGCCGAACCCGTCGGCCAACTCGGCCAGCGAGGTCGCCTCGCGGATCGCCGCGACGCGCGAGTCCGCCGGGTCCGAGACCATGATAAGTGTTGACGCGCGTCGGTAGTGTATCTGTCGCGGTCGCGCGCCGGTCCCACACCGCCGCCGACGGCCGACGCGACCCCGGAGTCGACAGAAGGTATTTGTTCGCGTGCCCGAAACGGCCGGGAGCGACGATGTCCCCGACCAGACGCGCCCTCCTCAGTAGCGTTGCCTCGCTCGCGGTTGCGCTTGCCGGCTGCGGCGGCCGGGGTGAGGCCGACGTCACTCCGACCGACCACCCTCGCCGGACCCCCTCCTCCGGCTCCCTCTCGGATCCGGACGTGGTCATGGCCCGCAACCCCGACCTCGAAGCGTCCGTCCTGCTCGACCCCACGGGCGGCGACGCCGGCAGCGACGCTGGCGGCGACGGCGACTCGGCCGCGTCGCCGATCGGGCGCGAACTCGTGACCGACCCCGACCGCGCCGCGGCGCTGACGGTCGCCGACGGCGTCCCGGAGTCGGACGCCGCGGCCCTGCGGTCGTTCGTCGAGGGGACGGACTTCTCGGCCGAGACGCTGTTTGCCGCCCCCTCCCGGATCCCCTCCTGCTACCGGATCCGGATCCGGTCCGTCTCGTGGGAACCCCAGCGCGCGGAGTACGAGTACTGCCGGGAGCTCCGGCCGCCGGCGGCCGCCGGCGGCCGCCGGCGGCCGCCTGCGAGGAGGGCGAACACGACGCGCTGCTGGTGCTGATCCGGATTCCTGAGGCGATACCCGGCGAGCTGACCGGCTCCGGATCCAGCGGGCGCTCGCCGTGCCGGGGCGTGGACACGGACTACGACGCGATCACCGCCACCCCGGAGGGGGAGACGTGACCGACCGCCGCTCGTTCGGGGGCGACGGGCTCACCAGACGCGACGCGCTGCGAGTCGGCGGCGTCGCGGCGCTGGGCGCGTCGCTTTCGGGCTGTGGCGGACGGACGCGTCGCTCCTACTGGGACGACCCGCCCTCGTTCGACGCGACCGGGCTCGACGACGCCACCGACGAACCGGTCCCGGACCGTCCGGACCCGATGCCGGTGCGGCTCCCCGACGAGCGCGTCGCGGCCCTCTCCGACCGCGTCGGGACGCTGCTGGCACCCATCCCGGACCCGCTCACGCCGGAGACCGTTCCGAACGGAGCGATCCGGACCGAGATCGTCGAGGCGCGCGATGGGGCCCGCGAGGCGCGGCGGCGGATGCGGACTCTGCGGGGGGACGCGCCGACGCTCTCGGTCGTCGAGGCGGGCGTCGACGCCTGTGCACGGGCGGCGCGGGCGGCGGGCTGCTGGGCGGCGATCCACGCCGACCGGGACCCGGACGCGGTGACCCTCTCGCGATCGGCGGCGCTCGGGCGGATGGACGACCTCGGCAACGCGCTCCCGGACGCCGCGACCGACCCGCACGCGGGAGTCGTCGCCTACGCGCCGCCCGAGCGGTGGGCTGACGTGACGCGCCGGCGTCGGCTCGTGACGCCGGAGGCTCCGTCGACGGCGGCAAACCCGCTGCGGGCTGGGCGGGCGACCTGCGACCTTGAGCGGACGCGAGCACAGGCCGCCGTCGGGACGGACCTCCGGGAGCGGTACGTCGCGTCGCTGTCGGACCCCGTGGCCGTCGCGGAGTCGATGCGGGCGGCCCTCTCGGCGCTCGCGCCACGCGTCGAGGACCGGTTCCGGGCGATGCACGAGGGCGAGACGGAGCGGCCCCAGTCGTACCCGGACGTCGACGCCTACCTCTCGCGGGACGTGCCCCGCGACCATCCCGGCCGGCGGCTGCTCTCGAACGCGTTCGGGGACTTCTTCGACTTCGCCCGGTTCGCGCCGGTCGCGTGGCCCTCCTTCGACTCGCCGCACCCGGCGTGGACGCTGCGGGCCACCCACCGGTCGCTCGCGACGCTGACCGCGTTCGACGCGATCCGCGCACGGATCGACGACGGCGACGACCTGTTCCCGGCGGACGCCGCGGCGGTCGCCGACGCCCGCGAGGCGGCGCTGTCCGCGGTGCGTGCGCTGGCCGAGTCCGGCGCGCCGCTCGACCGCTGGACGGCATGGCGGCTGACGCCGGCGTTCTCGTCGCCCGACGAGACGTTCGCGACCGAAACCGATCCGGACCGCCGTGCCGTCGCGGAGGCGTTCGGCGAGTACGTCCGGATCGAGGCGGTCGCCCGGGCGACGCCCGACGCGACCGCGACCGTCGTCGACGCGCTCGGGGACTGAGCCGCAGCCGTCCGGTCGCCCGACCCCGAGACTTATGAGTCACCGAGCGGTCGACCGACTATGGACGAGAAGCGATTCGTGGTTACCCTCTTCGGCATGGCTGTCGGCCTCGCCGTCGGCTACATGGCCTTCCGGTTCGTGGCCGCGCTGACGGTCGCCACGTTCCTCTACTACTCGACGCGGCGGTTCCACCGAAAACTGGGCCGGCTTCGGTTGCCGACCCGAGTGCGTGCGATGTTGACGCTGTCGCTCGTGTCGGTGCCGCTGCTTCTGGTGTTGACCTACACGGTCGTGCTGATGGTCCTGGAGCTGCGGCGGTTCATCGACCAGTACTCGCTCATCGCGACCTCCGGGGCGAGCGTGGCGTGGATCGAGAACGTGGGTGAGCTCCCTGAACCGACGTTCGAGGGGATCGTGCAGGCGTATCAGGCGGGGCGGTTCGATCAGGTGATCCAGTTTCTCGCGGAGAACGCGACCCTGTTGACGGAGCTGGTGACGGGGTTCTTCCTCAACTTGCTCGTGATCGTCGTCATCACCTACTACCTGCTCGTCGACGGGGGTCGGATCCGGTCGTGGCTGCTGAAGTTCGACGACGACGCCGTCGTGCGGGAGTACCTCGAAGCTGCCGACCACGAACTGGAGGCGGTGTTGTTCGGCAACCTGCTCAACGTCATCGCCATCGCGCTCATCGCGGTCGCCTCCTACATGGGGTACAACGTGCTGGTGCCGGAGACGGTGCAGGTTCCGTATCCGGTCCTCGCCGGCGTGTTGACCGGCGTCGCCAGCCTGATCCCCGTCGTCGGAATGAAGGTGGTCTACGTGCCGCTGGCGGCCGCGACCGCCGCGCCCACCCTCCTCGAGGGCAACACGGAGCTTCTGGCCTACGTCGTCGGCTTCCTCGTTGTCGCGGTCGTCGTCGTCGACACCATCCCCGACCTGGTCCTGCGCCCGTACCTCAGCGGCGAGACGACACACGTCGGCCTGCTGATGTTAGCGTACATCCTCGGTCCGGTCGTGTTCGGGTTCTACGGGCTGTTCCTCGCCCCGATCCTGCTGGTGCTCGCGATCACGTTCGCGCAGACTGCGCTGTTGCGACTGCTTGGCGAGCAGCCGGCCATCGAGCGACTCGACGACGCACAGCGCCAACTGGACGAGTTCATGCCGGGGGACCAGTCGGCCGACTGATCGGCGGCCGCCCTCGGTCAGAACGGTCGGATCGGCGCCGACGGTCAGACTCCGTCCGGACCGCCCACACCGTCCTCGCGCAGGTCGAGTTCCGTCTCGAACACCGACCGGACGGCCGCAACCGTCCGGTCGTCGTGATTTGCGGGATCGAAGTGGTAGTGCGCGCGTGCGCCGCTCGCCGCCACGACCTCGGTCAGCCGGTTCAGGAACCGGCGCGCCGACTCCGCGTCGACGTGCGCGAGCAGGTCGGTGACGGAGTCCAGACAGACGACGGCCTCCGCGTCGGACCCCTCCCAGGCGGTCAACTGGTCCTCCAGCTCCAGCCCGAGTCCGACGAGGTCGGTCGGTTCGCCGATCGTTCGAACGGACGGGACGCCGGGCGGGCCGGCGTCGGGATCGCTTCCGCTCGCGGCGGCGCGCGTGAGGTCGCCGACGCTTATGACGGCGCTGTCGGCCACGCTCCCGGCCGTCTCGCCGACGACTTGCGCGTGCCAGCGAGAGGGTGCGGTCCCGTACGTCACGCCGAGCACGTGCCGCGGCCGGTCCCGTGACGCTCCCAGCAGGCGGCTGCAGGCGGCGGACTCGTGGTCTCCCTCTCTGGACGCGGTGAGAAGCACGTTCGAGGGGGTCGGCGGCGCTTCGGTCCGCGTCTGACTGTCTCGGGACATCGGTCGTCACTGTACCCAGACGTTTCCAGTTTCTTAAACCTTACAACGGGTCTGACGCCCGTCAGACGCCCGCTCACGTCCGATCTTCCGGCACCCGGGGATTGAAGCGCTCCGGGTGACGGGATATGGGCATGTCGTCGCCTGCCTACGAGGAACTTCGGGACCGATACGCCGGCGCCGCCGCGCTCGAGAGCGCCCGCGGCGTGCTCTACTGGGACCAACAGACGAAGATGCCGAGCGGCGGGACTCCGGCCCGGTCGAAACAGCTCTCGGCGCTCTCGTCCGCGCACCACGAGCGACTGACGGACGAGCGCGTCGGGACGCTCCTCGACGACCTCGCGGCGGCGGACCTCTCGGACGAGGAGGCCGCGGTCGTCCGCGAGATCCGCCGCGAGTACGAGCGCGCCGCCGAGGTCCCCCGCGACCTCGTGGAGCGCCTGACGACCGCGCAGTCCGACGCGCAGGAGACGTGGCAGGCCGCGAAGGCGAACGACGACTTCGACGCCTTCGCGCCCACGCTGGAGGAGCTCCGGGAGCTCCACGTCGAGCGCGCCGGCCACGTCGACCCCGACGCGGCGCCGTACACGGTGATGCACGAGGACTCGCTGCCGTACATCGACCTCGACACCGTCGAGTCGGTGTTCGCGGACCTCCGCGAGGCGCTCATCCCCCTCATCGAGCGCATCGAGACCGAGGGCCGCGAGCTGGCGAACCCCTTCGCCGAAGGGGAGTACCCCGAGGACGACCAGATGGAGCTCTCGGAGCGCGTTCTCGACGCGGTCGGCTATCCCGAGGACCGCGGCCGGCTCGACCTCTCGCCGCACCCGTTCACCTCCGGGAACCAGTTCGACTGCCGGGTGACGACCCGGTTCAAGGAGGACCCCGTCAAGGGGTTCATGGCGACGCTCCACGAGTACGGTCACGGGCAGTACAACCTCGGGCTCCCGCAGGAGGAGTTCGGTTCGCCGCTCGGGATGGCGCTCGGCTCCGGCGTCCACGAGTCGCAGTCGCGCTTCTGGGAGAACCACGTCGGCCGCACGAAGGCGTTCTGGGAGGGCTACCTGCCGGAGGTGAAAGAGGTCTTCCCGCACCTCGGCGACGCCACGCCGCAGGAGGCCTACGAGGCCGTCAACCGCATCTATCCGGACAACACCATCCGCGTCGAGGCGGACGAACTCACCTACCACATGCACATCATCCTCCGGTTCGAGACCGGCCGCGAGTTCGTCCGCGGGGAGATCGACGCCGCCGACATCCCCGCGGTCTGGAACGACCGGATGGACGAATACCTCGGCGTCGTCCCCGAGACGGACGCGGCCGGCTGTCTGCAGGACATCCACTGGTCGAGCCGCTTCGCGGCGTTCCAGGGATACACGATCGGCAGCGTCCTCGCCGCGCAACTCGACGCCGCGATGCGCGAGGACCTCGACGACGTTGACGGGAAGATCCGCCGCGGCGAATTCGCGCCCCTGCGCGAGTGGATGACCGAGAACGTCCACCGGCACGGCCGCCGCTACCCCAGCGACGAGCTGATCGAGCGCGCGACCGGCGAGCCGCTCACGGCCGACTACTTCGTCGACTACGTGGAGGAGAAGTTCGAGGCGCTGTACGACCTGTAGGTACCGAGTATCCGACCGGGCCGCTCCGCTCCCCTGCCGGCTCTCGGTTCACGGCTTCCGTGCGATCGCGACCCCGGCCGTGACGAGAACCGCCGCGACCGCGACGCCGACGCCGAACCCGGGCGCGTCGTCGCCGGAGGTTCCCGGCTCCGTCCCCGCTGGCGTCGTGGTCGTCGCGCGTGCGTCGTCCGTCACCGCCGTCGTCTCTCCGTCCGCCTCCAGGCGCTGGCTCGCCAGCCGCTCGCCGTCGTGGCTGACGACAACCTCCTCCGCGTCCGCGTCGGGCGTGATCGAGACCGAGAAGCCGGCGACGCCCGAGGGCGGGAGCGCCACGTCGGCCTCGGCGGTCGCGTCCCCCGCGGCGACGGTGACGGTTTCCCACGGCGGGAGCGTGGTGTCTCCGCGGACGAACACCTCCTCGCCGTCGGCGGCGCGCTCGACGGTCACGTTCGACGCCGTACCCGGGCCCGCGTGGTACGTCGCGTTGCCCGCGCCCGCGCAGGCGTCCCACTGCTCCGCCTCCTCGCAGCCGAGGCCGAGTCGGACGTTGTAGAGGCTCGTGCTGTCGCGCAGGAGGTCATCTTCGTGGTCGCCGAACGCGGCCGGGTCCGAGAGGTCGACGGCGACCACGTACGTCCCGTTCGCGGGGCTCGCGAGCACGCGGCCGGTCGCGTTCGCGTCGAACGGCGTGACGTGGTTCACCGGGAGCGAGGGACCGATCGAGACGGGGTCCTGATCGATCCGCAGCGCCGCGGAGCGGTTGGCGCCGTCGCCGTCCACGCTGCCGGTCCTGCCGAGCCGGGCGCCGAGACGCTCGCGGACCGTCTCGCCCTCGCCGTATCGGGCCGTCGCGTCCAGCCCGTCCGCCTCGACGACGACCACGAGCGCCTCGTCGTAGGCCACCCACGGGCCCTCGGCGTCGGCGATGCGCTCCTCGGCCGTCGCGGACTGGGCTACGAGCGTTCCGTTCTCACGCGCGGTCGCGAACTCGTCGAGCGCGCCGTCCCCGACGGCGCTCGGTCCGTCGGCCCACGCGGCCGGCGCGCGGTAGACGGAGACGTCCTCGACCCGCGGCTCGCCGATCGTCAGTCGCGCGGGCCACGACCCGGGCGTGTGCAGTTCGTAGGTGCCCGCGTCGAGCGAGGCGTTCCCGTGGATGGTCGCGTCGACCTCGGTCGCGCCGACGCCGACGAACGCGTCCGTGCCGTTCTCGTAGGTGTCGATCCGGAACCGCGCGTCCTCTCCCTCTCTCGCCGCGCGGAGGCGGAGCGTCGCGACCGGCTCCTCGGCGGCGTCGCCGTCGACGACGGGGTGGATCGTGACGTTGCGGCGGTCGCTGTCGGTGGGGGTCTGAACCCCGATCTCCGTCACGTCGCCGTCCGCGAGGCGGTACTGGTCCTGATCGAAGAGGACGCCGTTTCCGGAGTCGACGCCCGCCGCGCCCCCGACCGCGGCCGCGCACACGAACAGGGCGGCGACGAACGCGGCGGCGAGAGCTGCGGTCGGAACGCTGGGCGGGTCGAAGCGAATGGAGGGCGGCATGCGTAATACGGACGGCTGATCGTGCAAAAATCTATGGCCGCGCTGCCCGAGCCGCGCGTCCTACGTGAGTCCCTTTCGCAGACAGGTCGCGGAGACTGAACAGAAGTCGGTGAACTCCTCGTTCGCGCGAACGCGTGCGGGAACCACCTCCCGGTCGATCTCCGCGTATCCTCGGTCGCGGAAGAACGGCGCGGCCGTCGTGGTGAGCAGGTAGAGCGTCCGAACTCCCTCCTGCCGCGCGTGCGCTTCCAGCGCGTCACACAGCGCCGACCCGTATCCTCGGCCGCGCTTTCCCTGCGGGACGACGACGGATCGGAGGAGCCCGTCCGGTCCGAACGTCTCGACGCCGCCGACGCCGACGAGTTCTTCCGAGTCGTCGACACAGAGGAAGAACCGGTCGGCTTTCTCTCGCACGTCGTGGTCGGGGAGATCGTTCGCGCGCAGCAGGCGTTCGATGCGACCGATGCCGTCCGGACCGGCCCGTCGAAGCGACACCGACGGTCCCGTCATGCGCCGTCGGGGCGGGTGAGACTGACCGTAACGCGCACGCGTTCGCCGACACCGACCGTCGCACAGCAGCACTCGCGGGCGCAATCGGCAAGGCGACGGACGCGCGGCAAGGCGACGCGGAGCGTCCCCACTGCGGTCGCGAGCGCCGCGGCCACGAACAGCGCCGTCTGGGGGTTCGCGACCGCCCACAGTAGTATCGGAACCGCCGCGACCGCGACATAGCTCACCGCGACGCTCCGGAGCGACGGGCGATCGGGAACTAGACGATCGTCGGGTGTGCGTGGTGGTCTACGCATCGTTATCTGGTTTCGTCGAGGACGCGGAGCAGCGCCTCCGCCCGGGGCGTCGCGGTGTAGTACCGCCAGCGCCCCTCCTTTCGTCGCTCCACGAGTCCGCTACCGAACAGCCGCGATAAGGCCTGACTGACCGCGCTCTGACTCACGCCGAGTTCGGGCTCCAGGTCACAGACGCAGATCCCGTCCTCCGCCGCCGCGATGAGTCGGAGCGCCTCGTAGCGGGTCTCGTTGCCGAGCGCGGAGAGCGTCTCCACGTCGGTCGCGACCGCTTCCTCGGACAGGAAATGGCCGTCAGCACAGCAGACGTCCGATCGGTGGGTGTCGGTACAACACGCCTCGTCCGTGCTCTGTGCAGTCATCTTAGTACATGCTAATATTAGAATACACTAATATAAAACCACCGCCGACCGCGAGCGTGGATCTCTCGGTCCGCGGCGTCGCCGAGTCCGAGCTCTCGGGGTTCACGATCGGTGGCCGTCGCTGTGACCGACTCGCCGCGCGCTACGTGGAGGGGTCGCTAGCGGTGTCCAAAAGAGGCGTCAGTCGCCGTCCGCTACTCCTCGGTCGCGTCCGCCTTCCGCTCTTTCACCGATTTGATGAACGAGTCCGCCGAGACGCGCTTCTCGCCGATGGCCGCGCCGATGAGGCCGCCGACCGCGCCGCCGCTGCTCGCGAAGTTTTTGTTGATCAGTCCGCCGACGAACGCGCCGACCGCGGCGCCGATGGCTGCGTGCCGAGCACGTCCGAGTGCGAGTTCCAACTTGGATCCCATATGTCGTTTATCGGGCGACAGGATGATAAATCCATCCCTCGGCAGGACCGCGAATGCCGTTTCAGATCACGTCGTCCGGGTCGTGGACCTCGCGCATTCGCCGCGCTTCGGCCGCGTACTGCTCCTGCAGGCCGGGGTCGTCGACCGCTCCGAGGTCCGTCTCGTCCACCTCCACGGCCGCGGTCGTGTCGCGCACGTCGGAGAAGGAGGTGAGCGCGCGCTCCTTCCGGTAGTAGCGGTCGCCCTCCGGCGTGGCGTAGGTGAGGATGATGAGGTTCTGCTCGTCGTCGGAGTAGGTCCGCTCGACCAACCAGACGCGGACGCCGTCGTCGGCCATGACGGGCCCTCGGCGGGTTGACGGAAATGGCTGCCGGACGGGGCCGCGGTCGCCGTGGCTGGCGGAGCGGTGCGGCTTTGCGACCCCGGAGGACAGAACTGCTGCGTGCCTTCTGTCGATTCGTTCTGAACCCGGACCGATCTCTCTCGGCGGCTTTGCGTCGGTTACCCTCCGAAACACCCCGGACGTCGAGTTCTCCGTCCGGCAGAGCGTCCGCCTCGAGGCGGGTCTCAGGTTCGGCCGCTCGGGCGCTCGACGCTCTCCGCGGCCTCGATCTCGGCCGTTTTCTCGACCTCCGCGAACAGCGCTCGGTACGCGTCGGAGTCGAAGAGGCCGTTCCGGTCGAACAGCTCGCGGGCGGCGTCGGTGAGTCGGAAGAACCGGTACGGTTGTCCCCGTTCGAGCCCCTCGCGGTCCCGCTCGACGGCCTCGATCAGACCCGCCTCCTCCAGCCGAGCGAGGTGGTCCGTGAGCGTCGACGCCGCGACGCTCGGGTTGTAGTACTCCAGTTCCTTCTTCGAGGGCGCGCCTTTCGGGTGACCGACGATCGTTCCGATGACGTTCGCACGGGTCGTGTCGTCGAGGGCGGCCAGCGCCCTGATCGGGTCGAGCCCGACCGTGCTCTCGCCCGGCGCGAGCGGGGCGGCGTCGGGACGGGACATCACGAGTCGCCGTTGACGTTCCGGTCGGTTAACCATTTCGGTGAAAACCGAATCAATACCTCCCGTGGCTGCACGTTCCACTTTCGCTCCCGTTTGCGTACCGTTAGGTGACGGTGGCGAGTGGGTGAACGCATGGGCGACGACGCGACGCGTGCGGTCGTCAACGAGTTGGGCGACCAGCCCGGCGAGCGGCTCACGCCCGAACGGGTCGAGGCGATCCAGACGGCGATGCACGAGGACCTCGGCCGGTTCGTCGACGCCACGTCCTACCTCGTGCTCGGCTCCTACGGGGAGGCGGAGCGGCCGCGACTGGAGGCCGTTCGCGACCGGCTCGCGAGCGACGCCGCGGCCTCGACCGCCGGCGGCGAGGTCGACGCGTTCCTGATGGACGAGATCCTGGACGTCTCGGAGTTCTTCACGTCGAAGTTCAAGCTGCTGGTCAGCTACGCGGACCACGTCGTTGGAGTCTACGAGCACTCCCGCGGCGGACACGCGTGGGAAGCTGGTTACCTCGACCAGCCCATCTATCGCGACCGGACGCGGGTGTTCTACCGGACCTACCCGACCGAGGCGGAGCAGCGCGACGCGTACGACGCGATGTTCGCGCACTACCTCCGCTCGATGGAGCGCGTCGACCGCGCGGAGACGTGGGAGACGCCCGCGGAGCTCGGTGAGCGCGTCGCCGACGCCTACGCGCCCGACTGACGGCCCGGAGAACGACGCTTCGCGCCACCTGGATCGCTCCCGCCCGCTTGCGATCGGAACGAGCGTCCGCGGTGACTTCGGTGAACGCCTGGGGGTGCCATCATCACTGCCACCAAAAATTCTGTATCGCGCTATATCATTTATGCGGTTTGTGGCGTTCACGGTCGGCTCGTTGCTTATCTACGTTGTCTCCACAGGACAAAGCAACAAGCAGAACAATTATTTATCTGGTACGTGACGCAGCACCCGTGAATTCGGTCGACTCAGATCGCGGCGACCGCGGCGCGCGGGCGCTTCCCCGGGGTGATCGCGGTGGCTGACGCCTACGCGTGGAGCCGGAAATCGCTCGAGGAGCTGGTGGCGTTCTACGAGCGGGAGATCGGGGACGCGATGGTCAGCGAGGGGATGGACCCGACCGCGGACCGGCCCACCTACGAGTGGCTCGCCGACCGCGGCTACTCGGGCATCGCGTACGCGCTCCGCGAGCAGCACGGGCTCACGCTCTCGGAGTTCCTCACCGACTGCGTCGGCGTCGACCCACCGGAGTCGGACGGCTACGACTGGAGGATCGGAGACGCGGAGACCGTCGACCGACTCGAGCAGTACCTCGACTCGCGGTCGCGGCGGCACAACCTCGCGGACGCGACGATCCGGTCGCGACGGTCGCGGCTCGCGCGCTACGCCCGCGAGTACGAGCGCCTCCACGGGGACGCGCGGCTGGTCGAGCGCGCCGGATCGATCGAGAACCAGCCCGCCGAGATCGACCGCGCCATCGCGGTCTTCGACGAGCTCTCCCGCGAGTTGGAGAGCGCCGACTCGAAGTTCGCGCACCTCACAGACGCGAACGACTGGTACCTCTGGCTCCAGAACCGGATGCTCGCGGCGTTCAACCCCATGGTCAACGTCCGCAACGAGTTCTCGAAGGGGTGGCGCGCCGAACGCGCCGACGAGTCCGGGACGAAGCCGGCCCTCTCGGCGGCGCAGGTCCGGCGACTCCACCGCGCCGCGGAGTCCGACGCGGAGCGATTCATGGTCGTCGCGCTGGGCGCGTGGGGGCTCCGGCGGAGCGAGGTGGCGTCGCTGCACGCCTCGGCGATGGACCCCGACCCCGACCCGCCCCGGCTGACGTTCGCGGAGCGCAAGAACGGGCCGGGAACGGTGCAGGTGCTGTTCGGGACCGAGGCGTACGCCGACCGCGTCGCCGCGCTCGAGGACGGCGAGGGCGGCGACCGGGAGTGGAACGGCTACCTGTTCCCCTCCGGGGCGTCCGCGTCGGGTCACATCGCGCCCGGGACCGTGAACAACCGCTTCGATCGGCTCGCGGAGCGCGCGGGCGTGACGCTCGACGGCGAGCGTCCGACGCCGCACGCCTGCCGGCGATTCTGGTACAACGCATACCTCCGTGCGTCGCGGGCGGCGCTCGAACAGGCGTCCGTCGTCGGCGCCGAGCAGGGGAGTTCCTCGGCGGAGGTCGTCCTGGAGAACTACATCGACGACGAGCAGGCGCTGGCGATGCGCCGCGAGCACATGCGCGCGACGCTCGCGGAGGCGTTCGACGCGGACGACGACGGGGGGTAGCCACGGCGTCCGGATCCGAGCGACGCTCCGGACCGGACGGCGGTCGCCTCACCCCCCGTCGAGGAGTTCGCGCGCGTCCGCGACCGTCTCGAGGTGGGTTCCGGGCGGGCAGGCGTCGAGCAGCTCCGTGAGCGCGTCGAGCGAGAGGGGTCGGAACTCCAGCACGTCGCTGCTGACGTTCACCCGCCGGGCGTCGTAGTTCACGAACGGGTAGGCGTCCGTGTCGTTGTTGTGGATGTGGCCGTGGATGACCCAGCCGTCCCAGTCGTCCGGCACGTCCGCGGGCCGGTGCGTGCAGTGGAACCGGTAGTCGCCCTGTTCCAGCGTGCACGACTCCAACACCGGGAACGGCGCCGCCTCGGCGTCGAGCCCGATGTCGTGGTTCCCGCGGACGAGCAGGTCGCCGCCCAGCCGCTGGAAGTAGTCGATCGTCTCCGCGCCGTCCCGCATGTCCATCGCCACGTCGCCGAGGTGGACGAGGAGCGCGTCGTCCTCGACCGTCTCGTAGTGCCGGTTCAACAGCTCGCCGTCCATCTGGCCGACGCTGCTGAACGGGCGGTCGCAGTACTCGATGATGTTCGCGTGACCGAAGTGGTGGTCGGAGATGACGTATCGGGTCATAAATGGGTCATCGGCCGTCGAGCAGTCTGGTGCCGGTCCCGTCGGGCAGATCGCTTCCCTCGATGCGGCTGACGACGCCGTCCACGTCGTAGTCGGTGCGGTGGAGGTCCACCGACCGGTCCTCTGGATGGAGGACGGCGTAGGCGGCGCCGGCGGTGCCGTCGCGGGGCTGCCCGACGCTGCCCGGGTTGACGATCAGGCGGTTGTCGACCGTCGCCTCGTGCTGGACGTGGGTGTGTCCGATCACGACGCCGGCGCGGTCGTCGAGGTAGCGCCTGAGGGTCGGGAACTCGCCCGGGTAGACGTACTTGTCCTGATGTTCCGGATGGTCGTGGACGAGGAGGAACTCCTCGGCGAGCGTCGCCGTCCGTGGCAGGTCCGAGAGCCACTCCCGCTGTGTCGCGGACAGCTCCGCCTTCGCCAGCTCCAGTCCCGCTTCGGCCATCCGGTTGGCCCGGTAGCGGTGCGGCGTCTCCACGTTCCTGTCGTGGTTGCCCTGCACCACGGCGTCACAGACCTCGCGGACGCGCTCGACGCACTCGGCGGGCCAGGGGTTGTACCCCACCACGTCGCCGGCACAGACCACGGTGTCCACCGGCGGCATGTCGGCCAAGACCGCCTCCAGTGCCGGAAGGTTCGCGTGAATGTCCGAGATCAGGCCGATCGGCATGGTCCTCGCTTCGTCTCTCGGACCAAAAGCCCTCGCGTCGTGTGCGAACGAGAGACACCCTCGTCCGGCACCCCTTCGCGTTCGCCGTCGGGAGAGTTCTTGATCGGTCCGCTTCACTCCTCGGTCACGGCGAGCGCGTGCGCGAGAAGGATCCCGCCGTTCGCGGCGTCGGTCGTCAGGTCGGCCGCGAGACGGTCGGCGATCCGTTCGACCGCCGGTCGCCCGAGGTACGTCTCCCCGACGATCGTCGCGATCGCGTCCGCGGCGTCGCGCCGGACGCGCACGTCGGCATCGCGCACGACCCCGAGGAGGTGTGCGACCGCCTCGTCCGCCGGGATCCGGTCGCGCTCCCCCAACGCGGCGATGAGCGCGACGCCACGTCGTCGAACCGTCGGAGAGCCGTCCGCGAACGCGCTCGTCGCAGCCGCGAGGGCGTCTCTCGTCGCTTCCGGCTCCGTCACGGACGGTGCCAGCTCCGCGAGCGCGGTCAGCCCTGCCCCGCGTCGCTCTCCATCGTCTGCGGCCGCCGCGAGCGACCGAACCACGGTCGCCGGATACGCGCCGCCATCCGCGTCGGCGAGCGCGTCGACGCCCGCGGACCTCGGGTCCGGGTCCGCGCGCCGCAGGAACGCCGCGGTCGCGGCGGAGTCGGGGAGGGGTGACTCCCCGTCGCCCGTGTCTGCCAGCGCGGACGCCATCCCGTCGGAGAACGCCTCGAGCGCCCCGTAGCCGGCCGCGGAAAGCGCCGCCCGGCGAAGCGCGGTCCCGTCGACGGCCGGCGCCCGGCCGAGTTCTCCCGACCCGGGCGCGTCCGGTCCGGTCTCAGCGGTCCGGTCCAGCGTCCCCTCCACGACGGTCGTGAAGGCCCCGATCGCCGACCGGTCCGCCGCGGCCAGCTGCGCGGCGACGCGACAGAACCAGTACGCGGCCGCCTCGTACCCCAGCATCAGCGTTCCCTCGTCGCCGCGTTCCGTCCCGTCGATCGCCGCCCGAAGCGCCTCGGCCGCGCCGGTCCGGGTCGGCGTCGGCGCGGTGGTCGAGAGGCGGTGGAGACGCCTCCCGACGGCGTGTGCGCTCCGCTCTCGCTCCGTCTCGACGAGCGTCTCGGCGAGTACGCCCGCAGCGTGTGCCGGCCTGCTGTCGTCCCGGTCGCCGCCGGCGTCGACCCCGACCGCGAGCGTCCCCCGGACGGCGGCGTCGGAGAGGCGGTCGAGAACCGCCGGTCTCACCGAGTCGGGAAGCGCCCCCGCTGCGGCCGCGCGGCCGAGCGCCGCGACGGCCCGCCGTCGGACGCCGCGCTCGGCCGCCGTCGCTTGGCCGCGTACCTCAGCGAGGAGCCGCTCCCCGGACACGGCGCCGCGTCCCAGCAGGTCGGCTGCCCCGTCGCAGGCGGGGCGTCGCTCGAGTCGGCTCCCCGCGAGCAGTGCCGAGACGCGGTCCACCAGCACGTCCTCGTCCACGGTTCCGGACCCTCCCCACCGGCAGGCGACCCGAACCGCCGCCGCGCGAACGGTCGGCTCGGCGTCGTCGACGGCTTCGACCAGCGCCGCGCCGGTATCCAAGTCGGGCGCAGTCGCCGCAAACACGCGGTCGGCGGCGCGAACGGCGGTCCGCCGCACTGCCGGGTCGTCCGCCGCGAGCCCGGCTCGGACGACGCGACGCCACGCAGTGCCGCGGTCGTCGCGGTTGTCGCGGACACTCCCCGCATCCGGTTCGGTCGCTGTCCGGGCGGCCGCCAGCCCGACCCCGACGAGCGCGGCGAGGTCCGGCTCGTCGTCGTCAGCGGGCTTGTCGCGGTCGGGCTCGTCGTCGGCGTCGAGCTCGTCGCCAGCGGCAGGGTCGTCCGCCACCCCGCCGGTTCGGTCGCTTTCGACCGCCCGCGCGCCCGGAACCGGATGAAGGTCCCACGGCGGCACCGCCTCGTGGTCGGTACGGCTGTCGTGAGGATTCGGCCCGGTGGCGGACGCGACGACGCCGGTCGCGAGCGGGAACGAGGCGCGCAGGACGGGGGCGATTTGCGGCCACCAGTCGGTCGCCGAAAGCGGCTCGAACAGCCCCGAGGTCGGCACCTCGTCGAGCTCTCGCGGCAGCCGAGTCAGCGCTCTCGTCACCGGGAGAACGAACTCGTCGCTGGCCGCGATAAGCCGAGCGTACTCGGGGATAGCGTCGGGATCCGGCTCGTCGAGAAGTGCCGGCACGAACGGGGCCGTATCGGCGGGAGAAGCCGCGGCGACCTGCGTCACGACCGCGGTCGCGGCGGTCGTCCCGTCCCGTTCGATCAGCGAGTGGAGACGTTCACGGGCGAACGCCGTCGCGCGGTCGTCAGCGCTCCCGACCGCGCCGGCGACCGCGACGGTTCCCGCCGTCCACGCCTGTACCTCAGTCGGCGTCGCCGGGTCTTCCAGGAGGTTCAGAAGGGACTCCACGCGGACGCGGTCGAGCACGTCGCCGCTCGCGAAGTTCGGCGGCGACTCGGTCCACTCGGCGACAGCGGCGAACAGCGCCCTTGCGGTCCCGGCGGTTCTCACCTGTCCCGTTCGCTCGACCAGATCGCCGGTGATCGTCGTCAGAGCTCCGGGGGCCTCGTCGGCGACCGTCGCGAGCGCACCGTCGACGCCGTCGCTTTCGTGCTCGTCGAGGGCGTCGCGAACGATGTCCTGCATTCCGCCACCGTCGTCGTCCGAAGTGGACTCGTCGCCGACTGCGTTCTCCGCGTCCGCCGCCTCCTCGTCCGGGCGTCGACGGCAGACGAGCGAGAGGGCCGCCTCGACGACCATCGGCGCCCCGTCGGACAGCCCCGCCAGCGCCGGGAGGCTCGCGTCGAGGTCGCCCGGCCCCTCGGTCGCGTGCGCGGCGACCGAGCGGGCGATCCGCGAACTGAGACCGGGATTCCCGTCCGCGACCGCAACCAGGCCCTCCAGGGCGCGCTCGCGTACGTCCCTGTCTCCGTCCGCGAGGAACGCTTCGAGCGTCCTCGCGAGGGGCGCGGGGTCGTCGGATTCGCGTTCCGCGGCTGCGACGGCGATCTCGACCGCCCGCAGTCGGACGGTCCAGTCGTCGTGAGCGCGGCAGGCGTCCGCGAGAGGCGCGACCCAGTCGGTCCCGAGCACGTCGAACGCGTGCGCGACCGCGTCCGGCGCATCGTCGGTCGAGCGCTCCGACGCGTATCCCGCGTCGTAGAACCGCTCGACGACCAGTAGCTCGGCGATCCGTCGGTCCTCGGCGCCCGCGTTCCCCGCATCTCGGGAGGCACCGAGGGCGGCACAGAGTCCCCGGCGCGCCGCGCGCCGCACGTCGGGATCGGCGTCCGCGAGGAGCGCGCGCAACCGGTCGACTGCGGCATCGTCGACCCGGCCGGTCCGCTCGACGACCGTCACCGTCGCTCGTGCGGCGTTGGTCCGGGTGAGCCAGTCGTCCGCGTTCGTGACCGCGTCGAGTCGCCGGTGATGGTCGGCCACCGCCTCCGGCGTGGCGCGAGCGAGGCACTCCGTCGCACCGGCGGCCGCGGACCGCACTTCGGGATGCCCGTCGCGAAGCCGACGGGTGACCGGGTCGACCAGCGCGTCGGTCCCGGTGGCGAGCGCTCTCCCGAGCGGCTCCCCGTGGTAGCGAGGGACGCCGCCAAGCCTGCCGAGGGCGCGCACGGCCGCTTCTCGAACGCGCGGTGCGTCGTGGTCGAGACACGCCCGGATGCGGTCGACCGCCGGCACGTGGTCCGGGAGGGAAGCGCCGACGTGACCGAGTTCGTCGAGGGCCGTCGCGACGAGTTGCGGGTCCGTCTCGTCGAGCGCCCAGACCCGCCCCGCGACGAACGGTCGGAGCACGGCCGGCTCCGCCGTCGCCGTCGCGACGAGCGCCCACATCGACTCGCTCGCGACCGAGCTCTCGGCGGACGCGTCACAGTCGGCGACGAGCGCCGGGATCGCGGCCTTCGAGGCACCGGGCGCCCGCCCGCCGACGGCGCCGATGACGGACACCGCGAGGGCACGGCCGGCAGTGTTTCGAAATCCGTCGCTCCCGTCGTCGTTCGGTCGGACGTGTCGCGTCTCGACCCGGAGTCGGTCGACGTTCGCCAGCCGGCGCCCGAGCGCGAGGACGACCGGCTCCATCGACGCAGGCGCCGCACGGCCGGCCGCCCACACCCCGCGAAGCTCCGTCGACGAGACGCCTCGTCCGGTTCGCAGCCGCTCCGCGACCGCGTTCGCGACCGCGTCCCCGCACGTCGGGTCGCACTCGGCCGCCGTCGCGAGAAGCTCGATCGCCTCCTCGCGGACCACCCGGACCGGCGACGACACGTACTCGTGGGCGGCGGCCACAGCGTCGTTCGGGTCGATCCGCCCCGCCGCGAGATCGTCTCGAAGCCGCTGAAGGGTGGCAAACGCCACGGGTCACCCGCCCCCGTGAGCGAAGAACGACCGGGCGAGCCGGCGGAGCGTCCGGCCGAGGTCGTCGGGCGACGCGTGGACCAGCCGGTCGAAGAACGCGGGGTCGCCGTCCCGCTCCCCGGAGAGGTAGACGCCGTACACCGGGAACGAACACCGCTCGAGGGCGTCGGCGTACGCGTCCTCGTCGTCCGGCCGTCCGTCGGTCACCACGACCACGAACGGGACCGCCCCCGCGCCGTACGCGATCCGATGACGGGCGAGCGTCAGGAGCGCCGCGAGCGGCGTGCCGCCGTCGGCGCGACCGGTCAGCAGGCGGTCGACGTGGTCGCCGGGATCGCCCCCGAACGGCAGTTCCAGACACGGCTTCCCGCGCCAGACGGAGAGCACCGAGATGTCCACGCCGACGTCGTACAGCGCCGCGGCGAGCTGTGCGACCGCGTTCTCCGCGGTCCGCATCGGCCCCTCCCCCCTCGCTCGCTCCCGGCCCGGTTCCCCCCGCATCGACCCCGACCGGTCGAGCAGCAAGAGGCAGGAGTAGTCCTTCTGCCGGCCGGGGAGCCGCTTCGAGAACACGCGCGACTGCCCTCGGTAGGCGTCGACGAGCCGCCCCGAATCGAGTCGACCGACCCGGTGGCCCGAATCGGTCCGCGGGCGACGCTCGCGTCGGAGCTGCGTGCGCAGGTCCGCTGCGAGCCCGCGCCCCTCGGCCGTCGCGGCCGCCCAGCGCTCACGGTCGCCGCCGTCCGCCGCCGGGTCGACGACGACCACCTCGTCGACCGACGCGTCCGGGTCGCGGACCACCGACAGCAGCCGCTCCGCCTCCCGCCGCAGGGGGGATCCCGACCGCCGGGCCCCCCGGCCGGACGTCGCGGACCGCCGGCGCACCAGCCGCTCTATCGCGCCGGTCGTCACCTCGCCGGGGACGGGCCCCGAAGTGGCACCGCTCCCGCCGGCTTCGGAACCGGTCTCGCCCGTTCTCGCGACGCGACGCGCGGCGGTCTCCCCGTCCGGCAGGCGGTCCGCGTTGCGGGCGGGCCACCGCGCCGCTGCTCGTGCGTCCCGCGGGCGCACGGCTGCGGTCTGGATCCGGGTCCGCTGGAGCGGGGGAAACGAGGCGAGGGCGTCACGCACCTCGCGGAAGCACTCGTCGGCCCTGTCGACTCGGCGGGTGGCGTTCGGCTCCGAGAGCATGTCCGCGCAGTAATCGTCGAGAACCGGGGCGAGCGTCGCCAACACGTCGTCGCGCCCGTTACGGACGACGCGCGAGGGGTCGTCCGGGTCCCGGAGCGCGGCGTATCGCCCGCTGTCACCGAACCCGCGGTCGAGCAGCCCGACGGTCACCGCCTCGAAGAGGGTGTACGACCGGACCGGATCGTGCGAGTCGCTCGTCTCGCCGTCCGCGAACAGCCGCACGAACCGGGCGTGTCTGTCGTCGGCCCGAGCGGCGAGCGCCGCGTTCAGCGCCAGCAGGTCCGCGCGGACGTTGAACTCGGCCGCCATCTGCGTCTCGACGACGGCGTCCTCCGCGGCGTTGTAGACGGCCCGGAACAGCTCCCGCCAGCGCTCGTCGACCTCGTCCAGTCGGTCGCCGAAGCGCTCGAAGTCCGAATAGTGGACGTGGCCGAGCTCGTGGAACAGGAGCGCGATCTGCATCCGGCGGTCCCAGACGGGGTCCGGAAGCGCGTCGCCGACCTGTTCGTACCGCGTCGTCGGGATGCGGATCTCGTAGCTCCCCGCCGCCTCTCCCGGGCGGGCGGCAGCGACCTGCGGGTCGAGCCGGACGGACACGTCGACGCGTCGGGGCGAGCAGATCCCCGCGAGCCGTTCGAGCTCGCGGCGCCGGCGGTCGGACGTGCGCTCGGCCGTCGCGAGCGCGGCCAGGTCGGACGACGGCGTTTCGGGCGTGAGGCGCATCGCCGGATCAGAGCCGCTTGTCGACCAGCGTGCGGACGAGCGTCTCGTCGTACTCGTCGACGCGGGCGACCAGTTCGCTTCGGGCGGCGTCCCGGAGGGACATGAAGTCGTCCTCCATGAAGCGGGCGATCCGGACGACCTCCCGCGTCGTGACCGGCGTCGACAGCTCGCCGTCGACGTACGCCTCGCGGAGCCGGCCGGCGAACGAGACGAGGCGCTCGACCGCGTCCTCGCGTGACCGGTCGAGGCCGGTGCGCTGGAACACCAGATCCACCTCGACCGCGGTCGGCAGGTACTCGAGCTTGACGTGTCTGAACCGGTCCTCGAACGCCTGGTTCAGCTCGTAGGTCCCCTGATAGCCCGGGTTGGCGGTCGCGACCACGCGGAACTGCTCGTGAGGGGCGACGGTCTCGCCGGTCTGCGGGACGGTCAGCGTGCGGGTCTCGGGCGCCTCCATCACCGCGTTCAGCGCCGCGACGGTGTTCGCGTCCGCGGCGTTTATCTCGTCGAGGAGGAGCACGCCCCCCTCGCGGGCCGCCCGCGTCAGGGGCCCGTCGACCCAGCGGGTCACCGTCTCGCCGCCGTCGGCGCTCACGAGCTGGAGGTTGCCGAGGAGGTCCTCGCGGAACGTCGTCTCCGAGAGCGTCACCCGGTACAGCGGCCGGTTTGTCCGCGAGCAGACGTACTTCGCGAGGTAGCTCTTGCCGACGCCCGGCGGCCCCTTCAACAGGACGTTCATGCCCAGCGCCAGCGCCCGCGTGACCACCTCCACGTCGGTCCGACCGCCGGCCGCGTCGCGGTGGTAGTACTCGTCCGGTCCCACGTCGGGAACCCGGTCGTGGCCCACGTCGGCCAGCACCGGGAGTTCGCCGAACCGCTCGTCCGTCGGCTCGCCGACCGGCGTCGGGTCGGGACCGACCGCCGCGTCGCTCCGGGTCATCAGTTGCCGCCCGTCCGCCGCTTCCCTGCGTCCGGGACTGCCGACGCGATCACACCCATTCGGCTTCCGCTTTTCCAGTCAAATATATATACTTTCTCCACCCTCGACTCCAGCACCGTCCCGCTCCGTCCAGCACCGTCCCGCTCCGTCCAGCACCGTCCCGCTCCATACAGAACCGTCCAGCACCGTCCCGGCGCGGCCGGACAGCGGTCAGAAGTCGTGAGTCGCCGCGGAGAGGAACCACGACCCGACGAGCGCGAACGGACCGACGACCCAGAGGATGACCGCGACCGGCGGCATCACGAAGAAGACCGGAATCCCCACGAGCAGCGCGGCGACTCCGACGATCCGCGCACGCCGCCGTGGGTCGTTGCCACACGCCGGGCACGCGGTCGCGCCGTCCGGGAGGGGGTCACCGCAGTGTGCACAGGAATCGCTCATGGTCGCGGGTTCTTCCTCCCGGGGCTTCAAGGATATGCTTCCGGCCTCACGGCCAACCATTCCCCCCGATCCCACGCGCCGAGAACCGCCCCAATCACTACGGTCCACGACGAGTAACCCCCTCATAAGCATGAGCGTACGCACACGAATCGCCGCACGGCCGAGACCCGGCCCGGATCGGGTGCGGAGGCGGGCGTGAGCGCCGTCGCCTCCGCGCTCGCCCCGGTCCTCGGAAGCGTCGCGGCGGTCGTCGACCCGGCCCTCGCCAGCCGGGTGCAGTTCGCGTGGTCGATCTCCGTCCACATCGTGTTCGCGGCGCTGTCGGTCGGGCTCGCGCCCTACATCGTCTACTTCACGTACAAGGAGGTCCGCACGGGCGAGGAG
>NZ_LKIR01000131.1:2254-9347 GCF_001462205.1 Haloparvum sedimenti | reverse complement strand
ACGCCGGAGAGCAGTTCGGAGACCTCGTCGAGGACGCGATCTCGAACTTCGACGACCGATACATCACGCACTATCAGGAGTATCAGGAGTCGTTGGAGAGCGAACGCATGTCGCTCTCCGAACGAGACCGCGAGCTACGGCGCGACCAGCAACGTGCGAGTGCGGACGAGCGCGGTCGCATCATGCGTGAGCGCCGCGGGCTCCAGGAACGCATAGAAGTACTCAAAGAGCACCTTTCCGACTTGGGCCAGGAGAGTTACTTCGATTTCCTCCGGGAGTCCCGCGAGAGCAAGTACGATTTCTCGATGCGAAGTGTCGCAACCACGGCTGGTCTAACGCTGGTCGATGAAGGGTACGACCGACGCAACGTCGGTGACCAATCAAGTGGTAGGGCGATGCGGATGGCGCTGTCCGAGCTCCACCCGGGTGCGGCGTACCTCGACAACGGTGAGACCTACACTGTCGCCCGGGTGCGTTTCGACGAAAAGGCGGGTTCTGACTTACGAGAATCCGTCACCGATGCGAACATCGACGACCACCTCGCGGATGAACTTGTTTGCCCGGCTTGCCATTCGACCCACGATCTTGATGCGACCGACTGTGACTGTGAGAACGATGTACCGTTGAAACGACGCCAACTCGCCGTTCTCGATTCTGTCGACGCATATCACGACAACCTCCAACTGACTTCTGAGGGCGACGAGGCGCGTTACCTGCACAACGAACCCAATCAGGCAGTGCAGAACACCTACGCCGAACGCGAGACCTCGATCCTCTCGTTCGATACCAGACAGACGTACGAGCTACGAACAGACAAAGGAGACGTACTTGGAACGCTCGAATACGGTGATTACTCAGTCCTCTTGTACACAGATGGATATCGCACGAAGTACAAATCGGGCGAGGTCGACGCACAAGAGTCACATTTCGAAGTCTGCGGCGAGGAGAACTGTCACGGCGTAATCTACGAGGACGACGATGAGACACATCGGTGTAGTGCAGACCCCGATCATTTCCCCGAAGGGAGAGGAGCGGACTCTGAATTCGTTAGACTCGGGTACCAATACGAGACGCAGGGTGTGCGCATCGAACTGGAGGACCGCGAACTGTCCCACACGCTCGCGCACGGTCTCCGGGTCGCTCTCCAGTACCTCGGCGGCGTCAACATCCGTGAGCTCTCCGAGTACGTTGGGGAAGATCACGTCGACGTCTTCGAGTCACAAGAGGGTGGATCAGATGTCGCACGACTCCTCTTCGAGCAATCCGACGGCAACTTCCGCGCCTTCGCGCGAGCAGTCGGTCTTATGGATGACCAGTTCGATTGCGACTGTGAGAATGGCTGTCCGTCCTGTCTGTACCAGTACGGGTGCGACGTCCGGAACGACCAGCGGTCCTTCGACCGCGACCGTCTCCAGGTCAACTTGGACGGACAGGATTTGTCGATTCATCCACTCGACAACCGGGACGCGAACGAACAGTTGACTGACTAACTACATCCCACAGAAATCCCCACCGATGGAATTCGACCCACTAGAACTCGCCGACACGATGCGTGTATCGTACGCCGAACACTATGCCGGCTCGCAACCCTCCCCGGCGGTCAAGAGTCTTGTTTCCCGCTACCACGAGGGGGCTGGAGAGTCCCTAGAGGATGACCTTCCCGAATTCATCCGAACGAAGGGGCCCTACCTCCAGGTGCTTGACCTTCCCCGAATGAGTGACACGCCGTGGGAGACCTTCGCCGACAACCACGACCTGTATTCGGACGTCACGGAAACGTTCAGTGAGGCTGGATTCCGAAATCTCTTCGAATTCCAAGAGGACTCGATTGAGGCAGTCCGCGAAGACCACCATACGTTGTTGACCGCAGCGACCGGGAGGGGGAAGACAGAGGGTTGGCTAATTCCGATTCTCCAGTTCATCTGTGAGGCGAAAGCAGGCCAGCACGACGCGCATCCGCCGGACAGCGTCAAATGCGTTCTCACGTACCCAACGAAAGCTCTGGCACAAGACCAACTGAAGCGCCTCATCGACTATCTGTTCACGCTCAATCGAGACCGATCGGCGGACGACCAGATTACTGTGGGGATCTACGACGGGGACACGAAACGCCGCGATCCCGACGAACTAGCGTACCTCCAGACGACGTTCCAGTATTTCGACTGTCCGTGTGGAGAGTGTGACTCTTCGTTGACTGTTCGGCGTCGCTCGGACGACTCGTTCGTCGTCGAACCGATGGCAGAACACGATGAGGATCTCACGTTCGACTTCATCAAAGTCACTAGGGATGCCATCGTCGAGAGTCCAGCTGACATCCTGCTGACGAACCCGGATACGATCAACTACCGGCTGTTCAACGTTAATGCGGACGAAGCGCAGCAACGGTTCGTCGCCGAGCCGAAATACTTCGTCTTCGACGAGATTCACGAGTATTCTGAGCTTTTCGGTTCGTTCACTTCGGCGCTGATGCGGCGGTACATCCGGGAGCGACAGGAACTCAACGACTACGACAGCGAGAGTGACGACGATCTCACCATCGTTGGTGCGAGTGCCACCGTCGAGAACAAGCTCTCCGTCTTCCAGCGCATCAACCCGTTCGTCGACCCCGACATCGAGGTGGTCGAGGAAGAAGGACGCACAATCGACGCTCCCTTCCCCAGCTACGTCCATGACGAATTCACTACCACCGAACTGGCAAGCGACGAGTTGCGTGCCGGAGAGACTGAGACTGCGAAACTCGTTCTAAAAGCAGCGGGTATCCACGATTCCGGCGAGGGGGTGGACGTAGAGAGCGACCTCTACGAACACCTCGTAGAAGGCGACAGCGAAGTGCTGGAGTTCGTTCGCGGCATCTACTCAGCTCTTCGAGAGAAACCGCTTCGACCTGACGGCCTACGCGATCGGCTCGTCGAATCAGCCGATCTAACCGAGGAACAGGCGGACACGGTGGTGTCGAATTTCATGACGATCGGTGACGTGTCCGGAATTCTGGAGCGCCGTGCCCATCTGTTCAGTTGGCCCCTCGACGGCTATTACTCCTGTATCAACTGTGGGACGGTCTACGATACCCCGCAGTCGGCTTGTGCCGAATGCGGGCACCACTACGTGACGAAACTCTCACTGTGTAACCAGTGCGGTGAGGAGTCACTCGAGTCGTGGTTCTGTCCGAACTGCGAACGGCTCGAGCCACATACTGTGACCTCAGAAGAGGGACGGTTCGATTACTTCTCGCGACGCGAGTGCCAGTGCGAAACGCCCGACGGCGAAACGCCCGAGATGGTCCGCGTCTACTGGCGGCCGTTCTACGAATGTTCCGAATGTGGTGAGCGCCAGAAGATCGACCACCAGCAGGACTGTTCGACGTGTGGTTCCTCGATGGTACTCGACGACTCAATGGAAACCCACATCTGCTCGAACCCAGACTGTGGCGAGGAAGTCACAGTCGAGGAGGCACGGGAGCCGACCTGCCATTCCTGTGACACTGAGGCGTTGGAACCCCTGACAGACGACAGCGTCCAGTACTGTACTGAGTGTGGGGAGATATACGAAGACCCCGACGTACAGGAGTGCACGGCCGAAGACTGTGATGGCAACCTCACACCGAAGCGTTTGCTTGGATGGACCTGCGGCGACCCGGATTGTGACGAAGTGTACTTTGGTCGGTCCCCGAACACCTGCACCTGCGGAAACCGGCGGTTCGTCCGGACCGCGTTGTTCGACATCCAGATGGTCGACGAGTGCACGTCCTGCGAGCACGAGTTCCTCCCTGGTGGTCGACAGGACTGCAGTTGTGACGATCCAGAAATCGTGACGCGGGCAAAAGGATACAGCAACTTCCGGATGGTCGATGACGACGGTCGGATTCGGGAGTCGAGCCAGTTCCCCGGTGGTCTCCCCTGTTACCATCAGGACCAACGGGAAACATACTCTAAGAGCAGCAGATACGACGCGATGCTGCGGGGCCCGGCTAACGCAGCGGTGACGACAGGACGGTACCTGCTGCGGTCGCTCGCTGACCGAGACAACCCGGAATCCTTCACCGAATCCAAGATGCTCTCGTTCGCGGATAGCCAGTCCGACATGAAAGAACTGGAGCGCAACTTCCGCGAACCCGAAGAGGCGTTCTTCTTCGACCAGTTATTCGTCAGGAGCGTTAGGAATGAGGCCGACGCTTCCGGATGGGGGACCCTCGCGGACATCGTCGACTGTGGCGTAGCTGAGGCAAAGCAGTACGAGGAGGACCTCGAAGGGGGAACTAACAACCCACCGAATGCGTTCGAATTCCTCACTAACTACGACCAGTCAGTCGACGAGTATCTGACGGAAGAACTGTTGTCCAGAATCTTCGCTGGACAGTACAGCGAACGCTACCGGAGTAAGCAACTTACTGACGAGGGGATCGTCGACGTCCGTCTAAATGCCGACACCGCCGATCTCGACCCGGGAGAACTGGAACTCCTCGCTGAGTGTATTGGACAGAACCACCGGTACGAACCTCACCTCATCGACGAAGTCGAGGATGGTCACAGTCACCTCGATTCACTGATCAACCGGGGTCTGGTACGTCGGGTCGAAGAAGACGGTAGCCGGTACGTGATGGTCGAGGAGGACACAATTGAATGTGCAGTTGTCGATGAAGCGACGCCAACGTACTATAGTCCAAGTCAAGAGGACTTCGTCACGAGCCTCGAGTCAACGCTGGCCGACGTTCCTGACGACATCGTCAAATTCGATTCGAAGCCAGAGGACCGTTCGACGTTCTCGCATCCTCACTTCTCTCTGACGGCCCAGCAGATTACCACGTCCGATCCTATGATGCTCCTCGCGAGGGCGTACTATGGTGAGACGGACCGAGACGAACGGCGAGAGTTGGAATACCAGTTCAGGCAGGGGCGATTCCCTCACTTCCTGTCCTCGGGACCGGCGATGGAACTCGGCGTCGACATCGGTGACCTCAACACGTTGCTCCTCTACGGTACGCCCCCGAATGCGAACTCCTACCTCCAACGCATCGGACGTGCCGGGCGGGAGTCTGGGAGTTCACTCGTGCACTCCGTCAGTCAGCGAAACCCGATCGATTACTACTATCACGAGCATCCCGAGGAACTCATCGCGTCTGACCCACAGCAAGTCCCACTCAATGAAGTGAACCGTGAGGTTCTCCACCAGTCCCTCACGTGGGGGATTCTCGACTGGGTAGCGACGACACAGTGGGTCCCTTGGCGACGAGACCAGAGTGGGCTCGACGAATTTGTTGTCTGTAAAGACGCTCCGTCTCCACGGTCCGAATCCAAGCCCAACGATCTACTGCGGTTTACTAGCGTTCTGTCGTCGTCGAACTTCCAAGTACAGAATCAGAGCGACGACGCCCCACTGGAAGTGCTGCGTTCGGTCATCAATGAGAATCAAGACGAGATTGAACAGTGGCTGCAGGATCTGGTTTCCTTCGGTGTTTGCTCGAGCTGTGGCCGTAAACACGAAGACGGATACAAAGGTGAATGTCAGAGGGACAGCTGTAGCGGTTCAGTTGAATCGATCTTAGACGAGTACGACGACGCCGTCGAAGGAGCACTACGGGGAACTGACGACCATCGTGGCATCGAAGCGTCGATTATCGACCTCTACAACGCTCAACGAGACGCGATTGACGCTGATTTGGAGGAACTTGACGAAGAGGTCGCTGATGTCCGGAGCAAAGAACGACGCACTCGAGACCGGGAAGAAAAACGCACACTCCGCGAACAGAAGCAGCAACTTCGTCGGCGCGCTGATCAGTTAGACGACTATCTGCGAAGACTTGAGGACATGGACTTCGGCCAGTACCTCAACCGCGAGAGTCCGACGGCGTTCGGTTTGCGGTCTGTGGGTGATTCGGTCGATTATCAACTCGTCGGCGAGGAGTTCGAAAACGTCAGTGACGGTTCTCGGGACCGTCGTATCGCACTCTCCGAGCTTCACCCGGGGGCAGCGTACCTCCACAGCGGAGAGACGTACGTCGTGACGCGCACGGAGTGGGAGCCACTAGAAACCGCTCGTATCAGCGAACAATTCCAGGACGCGGCTATCTGCCCGACATGTGCTGCGGAGTACGACACTGATACGTCTCACTGCGAGTCGTGCGGTTCCCGGCTAAAGCGACTTGTGACGAAAGTGCCTGAACGCGTGACTGCGTTCCAGCATGATTTGCCGTTGGGAATAACGCCCAACGCTCGTGAGCTTGAGCCGTCGAGTGTGTACCAAGCTGACGAGGAAGTCCAGAGCACTTATGCGCCGGTCGAAACCGATGCAGGTGACTCGTTCGAACCTACGATATCATACGACATCGTCGACGAAAGCGGGAACGTACACGGTCAGTTCGAGTACGGTGACGTGACGATCGCCGCCTCGACGAGCAAATACTGGGCGACGTACAAGAACGGTGGTTCAGATCCTTTACCGAACGTATTCGAGGTCTGTGGTATTGAAGGATGCAACGGCATGATTGCCAACGTGGGGGAGTCCGCAGTCTGTACGAACAACGTGGAACATCCCGTGGACGAAAGTATCGCAGTACGTCCCGCCACCAAGTTCGACACCAAGGCCGCTCGTGTTCGGTTCGACAGTGAGGAACTTGAGCACGGGTTTGCTCACGGACTCCGAGTGGCACTCCAATACATCGGCGGGGTAAGCGTTCGCCAAGTTCCTGAATCGATCGAAGAGGAAGGCACCTTAGTGTACGACTCGGACGAGGGGGGAAGTGGAATCACCGTACTCCTCACACAGGATGACGGTCAGAAGTTCGAGAGAGCGGTCGAGATAATGCACGATGCGTTCTCTCCTGAGGAGTCGGAGTGTAACTGTGAGGACGGGTGCCCGTTCTGTCTCTATCAGTACGGCTGTTCCGAGCAGAATGACCCTGACTCGTTCGACAAGGACAAGCTACTCGAACTGCTTTCGCACGATCTCCATCTGGAAGCGAGGAACGATGACTGAAAATAACGTAATCGATACGGCACGATCTCTTCGAACTCGCTCCCCGGAACGACTCTGGGGAGTCTCACCGGAGAGTATCTACGCGGCACTATCGGCGAGTGTAACCAAGGACGGTCTCGAA
>NZ_LKIR01000131.1:0-2244 GCF_001462205.1 Haloparvum sedimenti | reverse complement strand
AATGCTGCGGACGAATGATGAACGAGAACCGAAGCAGATCACAGAGATACACAACTGGATACTCGACGAACTGGACCTTATTGAGGGAGACCGTCCGACTCTGGCTGGTGCCTTAGTCCTTTCAGTAGACGAACCACGCCCGCTCATTCAGGCAATTATCGTTGCAAGCTCTCGAACAGCCGAGAGAGTCCTACGATCGAGTCTCGGGATTGAAGATGAAGTTCTACCTCGCCGAGAGTTCGACAGTCTGCTAGCGGGTGACTGGGAGGAAACAATCCTCGGGCCGCTTCTCGGGTCTGCCGGCTTCGTGACGATCTACCCAGATAGTGTAGAACCGAACTTCGAGCGCATCGAACCAGTGCTTGAAGCACAGAGAGAGGTACCGACCGAAGCTGCCATCGCTGAGAGCTATCTACACGTTCTCCCACAGCTTTCAGGTATCGAAGATGGTGACTGTCTTAAGGCCATCACGGAGCGATTGGTTGGAGAACTATCGAACGATTCATTCTCATTGGAATCAGTCGCTGCCTCGCTCGCAGATAACGCTGTACTCCTTCACGACACCAGTGAGGTTGAAGACGCAATCGAGGAGCAACACGACGAGTACGAACGTCAATTTGAGACAGTGCGTTCCCTACTGGCCGCACCAGTAGAAACCGAACTGTCACAGGTCGACGTTGGAAGGCGGGTCAGCGTTTCTGATGTTCGTGGTGACACTGAAATCAGCGAGGCTGGTCGAGACGTTCTCATCAACATCATCGCCACTGTCTCTGCCCACTCGAGGTTCTCGACCTTCGATTTGGGCTTCGTGACCGATCGGCTCGATGCGACGCCTTATGAACTCTATCAGGTCCTGTCCGAAGTTCCCGGCGTCGATTGCGAAATCAATGGCAACGAGGTCATCGAATTTGCTACTGTTCCGGCCCAGGTTGACGGCAGCAGTCTCCAAGAGCAGTACACCACACATCTCATCGATCGGTGCGCAGCAGTCAAGCGGCGAATCAAGGTTCTGTCCCGAGCGTCAGTGACGACATTGTCACCAATTGCTACTGACGCCATTATTGCTCAAGATTACGACTCTCTTTCCGACGGTGACGTTGCGCCAGCGTACTTCACATTTACCCTCGTTGATCCTGACGCTCTCGGCGAGAAGAAGATGGACGACTACGTGGGGGATTCTCGTGGTCTTGGACGGGAACGAGCGAGGTTACGGCGCTGGCACGAAAATCGACCTGCTGGGATGCGGTCGTACACGGCGATGACCGACCGCCTGTTCAGCCTCGGGCTCGAACGCGATCTCGACGACAAGGTCCTCCGGATTATGACTCCGTTTGACGACGACACGTTCAACGAATACGTCTCCCAGATACGGCGCCTCCTGCAACAGGGATTCGAATTACGATTGCTGACCCGCCACACGAAAGAACCCTGGGAGTGGCGGCGTCTACAGCAGAACCTGCTCAGCGAAATTAAGCAACATCGCGAGCAGGTCACGATACGTAGCTATTCGCGCTTCAAACAGCACCAGCGGGTAACTCCAGACATGGATTTCCGTGACCTTGGTGAATTCGGCATCCACGGGAAGGTTCAGACCATCGGGAGACCAGAAGAAGGCGCAGCATTACTCGGTTCGGCGAACTTTATGGAGAACAGCTACGATTGGAACCCCGAGTGCGGAGTGTATACAGAACGAATACAGTTCGTTGATGCTGCCGTCGAGTTCTTCGATATTGTGTGGGATCTCGCTGAATCCGATGAACTATCCACTGAACGCCTACAAGAGGTGCCGAATCATCAACTTGTACCAACCTACTACAGTTGAGGATTCACCGTCTACTCACACCAACAGTGAACTGGCCCGGTGTTCTTCTCTTCGCCCTGTGATTCGATTTCGCAAACGAAGAATTCCCCTTCTGGATACATAATGTACCGATCTTCGTCGATATTCTGAATGGAAGCCACATCCTCAACCTCCCAATCAGCGTCTTCATTGCCGTCCCACGTGTAGTAGTCGTCCTCCCCATCTACTGCGAAGTCGAGCACCCCCGTTCCGCTACCGACGATGTGCTGAACCCGGCTTAGTCGGGTCGATTGCGTGATTCTGGCCATAGGTCTCCTTCATTCGGCTACGGTAATCAATGTCCGCCCCTTCAGAAAAGGGAGTAGTGCCACCGATGGAACTGGCAACTCCCAAGCATTCCAGGTGGGACGACGGGCACTTCCACCGCCGCGCATCCCACTACG
>NZ_LKIR01000130.1:84492-88370 GCF_001462205.1 Haloparvum sedimenti | reverse complement strand
TCGGGACGGATCTAACAGGCGGACTCGCCGTCTCGACCGAGTCCTACACCGATAGTGGCCTCCCAGAGGGGCGGACCTACCACTACACACTCCGGCGCGACACGGGAGACACGACCGCGGACTCGACGCAGACGTCGATCACGACCAGCCTCCCAGCGCCGACTGACAACACCGTCGACGCCGAGCGGGACTCTGAGCTCGACCAGTCGTGGACGCTCCAGTCGGTCGACGAGGATGGCGTCCGCGTCTACCGGCGTCCAACCGGCGGGACCTGGTCCGAGGTCGCGGACCTCGGGGCCGGGGTGGAGTCGTACACCCACACGGGGGTGCTCAACGGGCAGGAGTACGAGATCTACGCGGAGGCCTACACCGCGGACGCGAGCAGCGACAGCACGATCGCGACCGGGACGACGACCCTCCCAGACGAGGACGCGCCCGTGCTGGGAAACGGCGTCGAGGACGAGGTCGCCGTCGACCGGGAGGCGGCCGTCTCGAACAACGGCTCGGTCCGGATCCAGATCCGCGAGGCGGGCGCGTCCGTGTGGGACTCCACGGCCGGCGGCTTCGGAGAGTTCATCGGGGCGTTCGACACGCTCACGATGGAGTTCGTGGACAAGGCCGACGGTGAAGAGTACGAGGTTCGGGCCCGGACGGAGACCGACTACCGGACGGGGGCATGGACTGATCCCGTCGCGATCACGACCAAGTTCCCGGGGGCGACCGGGCTCGCTGCGACGGTCGTCGACGCAACGACGGTCGATCTCGCATGGATGGACAACGCCGATAACGAGGATGGCCAGAAGATCGTTCGCGAGCGCCGCGGTCCCGACGGCAACTGGTGGCCCGAGCAGATCGTCGACGATGCGGGCGCGAACACGGAGAGCTACACCGACACGACGGCCCAGCCCGGCCGCGAGTACCGGTACCGTGTCCGGCCGTACACGGCGTACACGTCGTCGGACTCGAACACTGAGACGGCGACGACGCCCGCGGTCGGCCTCGCAAGCCAGAGCGTGCCGTCGACGGGCTGGCACGTCGAGGTGGAGACACCCTCGGGTGACGTCCTCCGGCCGACGCTGCTGGGCGACCCGGCGTGGCAGCCGACCACCAACGGCCTGCCCGGGATCGAGGTTCCGGTCGCCGGGGGCGACCGCTGGCGCGACCAGACGCTGTGGGGCCAGCCCTGTCGCGTGTGGATCGACGGCCAGCGCCTGCCGATCGACACGCTCGACGGTGCTCGCGTGACACCGACCGGGGCGACGCTCGAGGCCAGCGGTGGCCGGCACCTCTCGGAGCTCGTCGAGGGCTACCAGGTCGACGAGAATGAGACGCACGCCGAGGCCGAGAGCTTCGTCACGAGCAACACACCGTACGCGGTCGACGTCGACGACCCCGCGACGGACACGCGGTCGGACATCGTGATGCTGAGCGCACAAGAGTCCAGCATCGAGGACAACCTCCAGTCCTGGGACGCGACCACGCCCCTCGAGGTGACGCAACTCGACGGGGTGGGGATGCTCCAGACCGGCTGGTTCCACGAGGCGGAAGACGCGGACGGCTCCTACACGACCCGGTTCGCGGACCAGGACGGTGGCGACGGGACGGAGTGGTCAGGCGGGCGGTGTGCACAGCTCGACACCGCGGGCGAGCGCGTCGAGTTCTCCATCAGCTCGGGCTACACGATCCCTGACGGCGACCTCGTCCTCGACCTCCTGCTCGCGACCGAGGGGACGGCCCCGGCTTACGAGATCCGCGTCGACGGCACCGTCGTCAACAGCGGGGGCGAGGGTTCACTGTCGACCGGGAGCGGCCGCTTCGGGACGGGATGGTTCTCCTTCGGTGCCTCGCCAGTGGGCGGCCTGGATGCCGGCCTGCACACGGTCGTGTTCGAGGCGACCTCGACTCCGAGTGACGGGTCGATCTTCGTCGACGTCGGCTTCCCGAACGACAGCCGGTTCGACTACACCTTCGACGGGACGCCAGACTCGCAGGCAGTTCTCGACGGCCCTGAAGAGTTCCCGCCCAGCCAGACGGTCCAGACCGACGACGTCGCCAGCGTCGAGCAGGTGGTCGGCGGTGCCTTCGAGGTGACGATCGACGACACGAGTGGAGGGCAGGGGCTCGGGATCAGCAACGATCAGGGCGGCACCTGGGTCCGAGCGTCCAACACGGCGCTCGTCGAAGGCTCGTTCGCGAGCGGGTCCCAGCAGCTCCGCGGCGAGATCACGCTCTCGCGGTACGGTGAGCAGGACCAGTCCCCCCGCTACGGCTTCAAGTCGCAGCACGTCGACGAACTCGAGTTACGAGCGACCCTCGAGGACACGCCCGTCCTGCTCGACCGGCTGTTCGAGGGCGACGGCGACGAGGTCCTCAACGGGATGGCGGACTCAGGCGACTTCACGTGGGAGCTCCGGCGCGACCCCGCGGCCGCGGACGACGAACGTGACGGTCTCCAGGTCGTGTGGACACAGGCTGGCCAGCGGACGCAGGAGGCAGCGTTCGACCATGTGGACTGGGAGGTCCGCGAGACGATCGACGGTCGCTACGAGCGCGTCATCGTCGAGGGCGCCTCCCGCGACGAGGAGGGCGACACGATCTCGGCACCGCCGAACGACGGGTCGAGCTTCTCGACCGTCCAGGAAGCTCCGGTCGTCCCCGGGACGGAGACGGTGACTGATCCGGATACTGGCGACGAGTTCGAGCACGGGACGGACTACCGGATCCGCTGGGAGGACGGCGCCGTGTTCAACCTCGGCGGGCTAAACTCGGGATCGACCTACGCCGTCGACTACTCTTGGAAGTACCGCGGCGAGCAGACGATCCCGGACGTCTCCGCCGAGGATGCGCGGTCGGTCAAGCGCCGCGTACCCTCCGCGACCAGCGACCGTGAGTGTCGGCAGCTCGCACTCGCCGTGCTCCAGCAGGTGGACGAGCCGCGCCTCGAGGTGGAGGCGACGGTCGTGACGGACGACCCGACGCGGTCGCTCGTGGCCGCGCTCTCGGACCCCGGCATGCCCGTCGACGGCCCGCTCGTGATCCGCGACCAGACCTACCGCGCCGATGAGGTGGCCTACCGCTTCGAGTCGCGGCGCAGTATCAGCGAGGTGTTCGAGGACCGCGAGCAGCGCCTCGACGCGATCGCCGACCGCATCTGACGAGGGCGCCGTACCGATGACCGCCCGCGTGGCCCGCCGGGCGTAAGGGCGAGGGCCGCCAGACCATGCTCCAGTTACTCGACACCCTGAGTCGCATCGCCATCGAGCACGCGCCGCTGCTCGGGCCCGCCATCGCGTTCGTGCTGCTGGTTCTCGCCCGGCAGCACCTCGGCCGGTGGCCCGACCTCTGGCGGGCTCGCCGGATCGTTCTGCCGATCGTCGCCGACGTCGGCGAGGGCGAGTTCGAGGAGCCGCTCGACGAGCTGACCGACACCGACATCGAGGGCGCCATCCCCGAGAAGACGCGCCTGCCGCTGCAAGACCAGGAGTTCGCGGGCGTGATCGACGCGCCGCCGAGCGTCGTTCGCGAGGATCTCCGCTCGATGCCTCGCGTCTGGCCGGCGTCGCTCGCGAGCATCCAGTACGACGTCGTCGACGGCGAGCGCGTCTACGAGGTCGGCTCGTACGCGTACCGGCCGGCAGGCTTCCTCGCGGAGTGGCAGTACCACGTGCGCCTCACGCCTCGGGACGGCGGCCGTCAGACGGCGCTGTGGGCCCATAGAGAACGGTCGCCCTGGGCCCGCCCCAGACTCCACTACAAGGGCCAGGGCTGGGATGCGGACGCGGGCGTCCGCGAGATCGCGACGCTGTTCGCGAGCGATCGCCGGTACGCCCCGAGCGACCGGGCGATCGAGCTGGTCGCGACCGGCGCCGGCGAGTGAG
>NZ_LKIR01000130.1:60871-84482 GCF_001462205.1 Haloparvum sedimenti | reverse complement strand
GCTTCTGGATGGGCGTGCTAGATATCGGGGCCGTGTTCTGAGAGCCACCGAGCCTGTGCCATGTCCTGATTTCGGTATCGGTTGACGTGGGTCGCGACCTCACTGCGGTTCGTGAGGTCGAGCACGTCAGCAACCTCGGCATGCGTCCGGTCCGCCTCGACGAGTGCGACCACCTGCGCTCGCTTCTCGGGGACGCCCCCTTTCTGGTGGAGCTCTACCATGAACGGCATGTCGCCGAACTCCTGGTCGACGTCCACGCGACGGACGTGGACGCCCGCAGTCACCTCGTTCGGTTCGACGGCCACGATCGTTTCGCTCGAGCAGGTGTCGAACCCCGACTCCGTCGGGGCGAGATCGCCGAACTCCTCCTCGAGGCGAGTGACACCGAACCCGTACTGCTCCCAGAGCCAGTCGTCGACGATCTCTCGCGTCGAGACGTCGTCGCGGATCTCGCCTTCGCGACAGCGGTCCGGGTCATGCGCCTCGCAGTACAGCCCGCCATCCTCGCCACGGGCGACCGCCGGATCTCCACACTGGCCACAGTGTCGGGCGTAGGGATTGTCGCGAGGGTCCTCGTCCGGCGTCTCCGCGACGTGCGACTTGTCAGTCTTCTCCATCCTCATCACCCTTCAGTGCGGCTTGTGCGGCGCGGGCGTTCTCCTCGGCCTCGGCACCGTTCACGTTCGTGATCGCCTCGATCGTCGCCTCCAACCACTCCTGCGCCGACTCGATCCGCGCCTGCAGGTCGGCGACCTCGCGCTCGAGCTCCGCGACGTCGTCCGCGGTCGCGTCGGCCCGGTCGACGTCGTCGCGAGGGTCGTCGACGAGCTCCCACAGGCCGCGGGCGAGGTTCTCGACGTGGCCGTGCTCGTCGAGGCGGCGGAGGCGCTGGTTGATGTACGTCTGCTCGACCCCCGTCCGCTCCGCGAGGTAGCTGGGGGACGCCCGCCCCTCGCGGAGTTCGTCGAGGATCTTTCGATCCGCCTCGTTCAGTTGGCGTGGTTCAAGCACTGATGCGGCTTTTGTCGCCATGGACTAAGTAACCATTCATAGCTTAAGTAATTATGGTTAGTGCTACTCTAAAGTTCTAACCAATGGTTAGACTTAAGTCAATGGCCGATAGAGTACCTAGTAGGAAGCACGGGACGCGGTCACCGCAGAAAGTGGCCCGGCGCGCCACAACGCGCCTGACCGTGCTGTCCACTAACGACAGCATGAGCGATCACAACCCGCACGCACTAACGTGCATCGGACTCGAGGAACCGGAGCAGATAGACGACCTGGCGCAGCTGCAGGTGGGCGACCGCGTCCTGATCGACGAGCGCCGGCGGCCGCAGACCGTCGTCGCGACCGGCACCCGCACCGCCGGCATCGAGGGGCGCGACGTCGAGGAGCGCGTCCCCGTCGTCCGCGTCGAAGGCCACTGGGCCGGCGCGGCGACCGTGGAGATGACCCACGACGTGACGCTGACCGAGATCGCGGACGACCTCGTCAGCCAGCGCGTCGTCCCCGAGGGTGAGCGCGTCGGCCCCATCGTCGCGATGGACGGCGTCGGCCGCGAGCTGGAGGTCCGCCGGACCCACGTCGCTGGCGCCGACGCCCGGGCGCAGCTCGAGCAGGATGGCGGTCGCGAGGAGGTGTCAGCCTGATGCAGAACCTCAACATCTCCGCCCGCAAGCGGCTCTCGAAGGTTCAGCGACCTTACGTCGAAGGGTTCGACACGACCCTGGCGGACGTGATGCACGACTACCTCCCGGAGGACACGCAGAGCCGCCACCTCGCCGCCGCGTTCGCCGAGGCCGAGCACGCGCTCCAGGAGCGCGAGGACGCGCTCGAGTACGACGACGTCGCGAGCGGGCTCGATCGTGAGGTCCAGGGCAAGCTCCACTGGGCGCTCGAGAAGCGCACCCGCGAACGCGTCGCGGAGCTGTGCGTGGAGACGATCGAGGACGCGGCCGCGGACGTCGACGATCGCGATCCCGAGTACGAGCAGAAGCTCCGCGAGGCGGCTGCCGAGGCTCGCGAGTGGCTCTCGATGAACACGAACCCGGCCGAGCGTGCTGACGTGCCCTACGGACCCGAGGAACTCCCCGACGTCGAGGAGGTGGCGGTCGATGCCTGAGGGTGCCGTCGACAACGACTTCGACGAGGCGGAGCGCCCCTACGAGGAGCGCCTCGCGGATGCGCTCGCGGACGTCCAGACCGAGCCACTCGAGCAGGGCGTCGCGATCGACGTCGTCACGCGGCAGGCCGTGTTCGTCCGGCAGTGCAAGTACGACACGCTCGAGGCGCACTACGAGGCCGAGGGGTACGACCTCGCGACGTACAAGATGCACCCGTACCTTCCGGGGATCGGCCCGGACAACGCGGTCTACGAGTGTAGCTACATCGACGCGAACCCCCAGAACGCGCACAAGCAGGGGAAGACATACGACTTCCCGAGCGCCCGACTGATGCACCTGCCGCTCGAGCAGTCCTGGACGGACGCGGAGGTTGGTGAGCTATGACAGAGTCGCCGTGGAAGGACGAAGGGAGGCTTCGCAGGATGCACCACGAGGAGAGGATGAGTCTCGAAGCAATCGGCGACGTGCTGGGGTGCCACCGCCAAACAGTGTACTACTGGATGAAGAAACTCAACATCTCTCGCCGAAGTCACTCAGAAGCAGTTGCGCGTGGTGTTCGGAAGCGCCCGTCCACGTACCGGACTACGGAAAGAGGGTACGAAGTGTGGCGTTCATCGAGTGGGCGTTCAAACAAGAAGGTGAAAGTCCACCGACTCCTCGCTGTCTCGGAGTTCGGGATGGAAGCTGTGGAGGGTAAGGTAGTCCATCACCAGAATGGCATTCCGTGGGACAACCGGCCAGAGAATATAGAACTGCTGACGGCCGAAGAGCACATTCGAGTCCACAAACCGTCTGTGGGGTGGGACGATGTCTGACGACGACACCGGCCACGCGTCCGCGGTCGCGGCACAGCTCCGGCAGGCCGAGGAGAACGGCGACATGCCGGAGTCGACGGAGGGCCACTCCGTGCTGCGGACGGCCGTCGACGGCGACCGCCTCGACGCCAGCAACCCGCTCGACTACCTCATCACGCTCGCCCTCGAGGGCAAGCGCTACGACGGCAACTGGGACGGCGACGATATGGGAGTCGCGAAGTGGGTGGTCGCGCAGTGGCAGCAGGAGATCGGCTGGGCGCCGGACCTGACGCCCTTCGAGCCTGGCGCGCAGGTGCCACGCGGCGCCGACCTGGGCAGCTGTGACGCGGTCTTCTACGAGTCCGCCCGCGCCGGTCGCGACGGCCAGGAGGTCGCCGATGAGTGACGGCTGTCGCTACTGCGACGGGCGGACGTCTCACCGGCCCGGCTGTCCCCGGGAGTTCGACCGCAGCTTCGCACTGCGCGGAGGCCGTGATGAGTAGCGCTCGCGAGGGCCGCACCCCGCAGCTGGGCGAGCGCGGGGCGGCCGCGCTGACCGAGGTCATGACCGTCCTCGAGGACCTGCCCGCGGTCGCGGGCGACTCCGAGCGCCTCGCCGTCGTCTCCGGGAGCGGCCGGCAGTACGAGGTCGACCTCCGAGCGGAGACGTGCACGTGTCACGACATGCTCCACCGGCGGCCTGACAGGGGTTGTAAGCATATTCTAAGAACGCTATTCTCAGTAGGAGCGAAGCCAATTCCTGCCTGGGCCGACCTGGATGCTGTTGATTCTGAGCTAGGTCGCCATACCCGTGGCGACGTTCTGGTCAAAACTCAGCACGGGAAGACCGAGGTGTTCACGCGTGACTGAACAACCGTGGCGCGACGAGGATCGGATGCGAGATCTCTACGTCGACGAAGAGCTCACGTCTCGAGAAGTCGCGGAGCGACTAGGTTGCAGCAAAAGCACTGTTCTAGATTGGCTCGACAAGCTGGGCATCCCGAAAGACCCGGCGTACGAAGTCCATGACGGCGAATGGAAAGATGAGGGCCGCCTTCGTCAGATGTACCTCGTCGAGGGCAAACCAACCTCACAAATCGCCGAAGAACTCGGTTGCACTACATCGGTTGTCTGCAAGTACATGGACCGCTTCGGCATCGAGCGGGAAGGGAGAAAAGCACGAAAAGATGTCCCATTCCGCGATGAGGACACACTCAGAACACTGTACTGGGATGAGGGAATGTCGATTCCAGAAGTCGCAGACGAAACTGGGTCGTCCGCCACAACGATACGGAAATGGATGGATCACTACGGGATCGAACGCCGCGATCATGCAGATGCAGCAGCTTCCGCGGTGCGCGTCGGATATGCAACATTCACCACGGGATCAGACGGGTACGAGTTCTGGCAGTCGCGAACCAAAGATGGGCTCAAACACCTCTACGTCCACCGGTTATTGGCCGTTTCTGAATACGGCTTCGATGCCGTGTGTGGCCAAGTCGTTCATCACAAGAATGAGGTCAAGTGGGACAATCGGGCCGAGAACATCGAAGTGATGGACACGAGAGAACACACTCGGCTTCATCAGAACGGAGGTGGTGCCGATGCGTGACCTGCCGACCATCGAGTACGTCACCGCCGAGGGCGTCCGGCGCGAGCTCTCGCTCGAGCGGTGCCCGGACGCGCCGTGGCGCGCGGTGCTCGTCGAGCGCGAGGACCGCGGCGACGGCCTCGAGCACGTCGGCACCCAGCCGCTGCGCGAGCTCCGCGTCGACGGCGAGCCCGTGACGCCGGTCGCGGCCGGGATCGCGGAGGTGTTCCGCGGCCCATGAGGTCGTTCGCTGCCGCCGAGACCCACTTCTGCATCGTGCCCTCGGGCTCCCCCCCGAGCGTGGACGGGCTCGCGATCTCCGAGCCGAAGTACCTCGAGTGCGACGAGTGCGGCGCTCGCGTCCGGATCGACCCGGCCGACCAGACGCAGACGACGATCGACAACCTGCCGCACGACCGCGGCTGCTCGCAACGCGACGTCACGAGTAGGTACTTCGCGGAGACGTTCGTGCGGTAGGTCGTCGACAGCGGTGGTTGTTCAGAGACGCAACCACTCACTCCCCACCATTGCTCTCAAGCTCTTCTAACCCTGTTTGTCGTAGCTGGTCTGCTGGCGTACATCGTCCTAAAGCACGTTAGCAGTTCTCGGTAATCGGGGCGAAATTCGTAACTTCGTAGCGGGCACGAACCTCAAGAAAACCTGACGAGAGCGTATACGGCGACCAGCCCGACATCAAGGTCTCCACGCTCGGTGACCCGATACCGATTGAGGACCAGCTACGCGACGCCCTCCAGCGTGGTCTCTCGCCGCACGAAGCCGTCGCTCGCATCGGGGTACTCCGCACTGCGCTTTTACTTCCACTTCGGACAAGAATCTCTATTAAGTATCCCCTGGCAGTCGTGTCAGTCGCATGTCGACGCCACAGCCGGTGCCGCCGGAGCCGCCGTCCGCGAGGATCGACGCCGACGAGATCGTGACCGTCGATCGTGACGCGACGCCCGACCGGTGGCGCTACACCTGTCCGTACGGGCATACCGATTGGGACCGCACCAACAATCACGCGTGGTGTCCGGCGTGCCGTCGGCTCAACGAGGCCGGCTTCGACGTCGACCCCGAGCACTACGAGATCCTCGACAAGAAGCGACACGCACTGATCCCCTGGGACCAGGTGGTGTTGGAGTGACCCGCCTACTCCCGCGGCTCGAGCTCGGCCGCGTCGAGCTCCTCGTCGAGGAAAGCTTCGCCCTCCAGAGTCAACTGATAAAGACCCTCAACATCGGCAACACGGCCAACAAGGCCGTAGGATCGCAACTTCGACAGCCGGACAGACGCGTGGCTGCGGGAGGTCACCTCCAGGTTATCGAGGGCCTGGGGGGTGAGGTTCCCGTAATCGCGCATCGTCTCCATGATGCGCTCGTCGACGGGCTGCATCCAGTCCGCGCGCTGCCTCGCCACAGTACCAACGGCTGTCGTGGTGCTCATAAGCGTGTCTGTAGCTCATTCTTGGGTGGCACTCCGTATGAGTCTACTGGTAAGTCCGTATGTTAGAACTTGTATTCCGTTAGTAAGCTATTTGTAGGTGGCGCAGTAAGTGGTAGTTGACCTGGCCTTGCGGGCGTGAAAACCCGCCGGCGTTGGCGCGCCGACGGCTGGGTCACCCTAGCAGGACCCTCTCACGAGGGTTTCGGATGACCATGAGCACGTTAGATAACCGGGGTCAAAAATCCGATCCCAACGATAAGCGGACAGAAACCAAGTACGTCCGCCGAGAGATGAGCCCGTCCGCGGTACCGTACATGCGGACTGAAGTCAACAACTACGGCCACGTCGTCTGGCGGCAGAAGACGTCGAACCAGAAGAACGTCTCAGTTCCGGTCCATAGACTACAGTACGTCGCTGAACACGGGATCGACTCTGTCTCGGGTAAACACGTCCACCACAAGAACGGGATCCCGTGGGACAACCGGGTCGAAAACCTTGAACCGATGTCCCCGAGTGAGCACTCCCGACATCATGGCAGAGGGGACGATGTTAGCGACACCGAACTTCTCGCAGATCTGCGCGCAGGTGCCGCAGTCCTAGACCGCCGCCCGCGCGTTAGCGATGTGAACAACTGGGGAAGCTACTCCAGCTCAACGTACTACAGGCGGTTCGGTTTCGACTGGGACGAGATCTGCTCGGCTGCAGGTATCGACGAGAACGGAGACATCGAGAGCACCTGGTGGGAGGCTCAAGAATGAACGAAACCGCCAACGACGGTAGTAGCGTAGACCTTCTGACAAGCGACGGCCGTAACTACGACGGCGACCACGTCCCGGCACCGGCCGGGCACGCGCCACGTGTAGAGCTGCAGGTGAGCGCTGACCGCGAGCGCTGGCGCCTCCAAGAGGACGGCCGCGAGGAGGCGTGGATCGAGTTCTCGCCCACGGGGGCGATCTAGATGCCCTGCCAGAAGTGCGGCACGGGCAACGTCTCGGGCGTGTGCAAGGAGTGCAAGCTGCTCGCCCGGATGGAGGCCGAGCAGGAGAGCGGGATGTACGCGGCCCCTGAGGAGGGAGAGGAGTGATGTCGGCCCTCGGAGCGGTTCGCGAGCGTCTCGGCCTACGCTGGAGCGAGGATAACCCGGGCGCGCGGATTGCCCTCGACGACGGGTTCGAGGTGCTGCGCAACGAGCGGCGCCGGCGGACCGTCCGCTACATCACGGAGGAGGCCGGCGAGGAGTGGGACCTCAACGAGGTCGTCGCGTACATCACCGAGCTGGAGTTCGGCCCGGACTACTCGAGTCAGGAGCGCAAGCGCGTGTACGTCTCGCTCTACCAGACGCACTTCGACACGCTCCGCAAGGCGGGCGTCATCGAGCCGGTCGACAGCGGGACCCACATGTACCGTGCCGGGCCCGCAGCCGCGCCGTTGTACGAGGTCCTCGAGACTGCTGGCGACGTGCTGGGGGGTGGGGAGTAATGTCGACCACCGCAGTCGACCTCGAGGAGATGCTCAACGCGCAGTCGACGACGCCCGCAGACGAGCGCAACCGCTGTCCCGGCTGTCTCACGGTCAGTATCCGCAAGCGCGTGCCCAAAAACGCGAGCGAGCACTACCGCGGTGCCGACCCCGAGCAGCCCTACTACTGCCCAAGCTGTGACACCGGCTACGAGGCGCCGCTGCGTCCGCGGGACGATGCGTACCCCGAGCTCGACGAGCGCGGGCGGATCGTCGGAGGGGATGACTGATGCGCGCGACCATCCTCGGGCTGGCCGCCACCGGGCCGGAGGTGCGGGCCGATGGTGAGTAGGTCCGCCGCCTACCCGCACGTCGTCGACACGGCCGTGACTGCCGCGCTCGACGAGTTAGCGGAGCGCGGCACGGCCACCGGGCCGGAGCTCGTCGAGGCGGTCGGGCTCAATCCGTCGACCGTGCGTGAGGGGATCCGGCAGGCCTGCGACGCCGGCGAGATAGCGCGGCGGCCGTGCCCGACGGATCCGCGGATGACCATCTACTCGCTGGCGGAGGAGGGCGACGATGGCGAGTGACGAGCTCGACGCCACGACGGACGTCGTCACACTCGCGGAGCACGTCGACGGGCTCGGCGCCGCGGGCGCGAGGCGGCTCGAGGACGCCGGCATCGAGACGGTGTCGGACATCCTCATCGCCGACGAGGGCGCGCTCATGGACGTCCCGTACGTCTCCGCGACGCGGGCGGCGACGATCCGCGAGGTCGCCGAGCAGGTCGCCGGCGATCCAGATCCTCGCGAGGTCGACTTCGAGGCGACCGAGTCGGTCGTCCGGGAGTCCGCGCTCCCGCTCGCGGTGCGGCGCGGGGAGGCAGTACTGACTGGTCGGCCACGTCGGTCCGGGACGTACCACACTACGGACTGCCGCGTCGTCACACAGGTCGGAGCAGACCTCGAAGAGCGATCGTGGGAGTACGTCGACGATCACGACCTGTGCGAGTGTGAGCACTGCGCGGGCGAGTGGAGCAACTACAGCGAGGAGGCTTCCGAGCCGGAGCCGCTCGCGGAGTCGCCCGGCGAGGTCGTCCTCGAGGCGACGCTAGGCGAGCGACTGCAGATCACGTTCGCGAACGGTACCTCGTGGGCCACAGACCATTACGTCTGCGAGGTCGAGGAGCCGGTCGAGTGGGAGACGCCCCTTGGTGAGAACTGGCAGACGCGCCGGATCGGCATCGAGTCAGGAGCCGGCCAAGAGATGACCAAGGACCTCGTCGCGACCGGCGACGGTGTCTGGCTCTACGGCGACCGCGGCGGTCGCCCCTACCGTCGACTCGAGGAGGTGGAGACGGTCGCGGTCGTCGGCCGCGTCTCGTCGGCCAAGTACCTCAAGCTCAAGGGTCGTCAGGAGCGGGCGAACGCGGAGGCACAGAAGCCCGAGGGTGACGACAGCTGGCAGAAGTACACGCTCGAAGCGCAGGAGGGCGAGACCGCATGAGCGAGACGAGCGCTCGCGACGAGATCCGGACCGTCATCCAGCGGCACGCGGCCGAGCTCGACCCCGAGGATCTCCGCGACATCGCGGGCGACCTAGAGTCGACCGCCGAGAAGTGGGGTGGGATCGATGTCTGAGGGCAGCGGTCCCGTGCGCTTCTCCGTCTGGTGGTTAGTGGCGCTCGCGCTCGCGACGGTCGTCGGCCTGGTGATCGAGGCGGTGATCCTGACGTGAGCCGCGCCGACGCCCGGACGAGCTACCACGTCGACGAGCAGCTCCGCATCCGGCGCTCGTCGATCACGAGCGTTCGCGGAGCGTGGCGCCGCGGCGACCGCCTCGACATCCCCGACGAGTCCCCGGTCCCCGAGCACGACGAGGCGCGCTACGACGCCCGCGCGGACGTCGTCATCTTCCGCCGCGAGGACACGCTCGTCACCGCGTACGGGCTCCTCCCGGAGTACATCACCACCATCTACGGCGTCGCGGTCGCGGCCGCCGTCGACGCACAGTATCAGACCAGCTATCTGGCCGACATCGACGCGGCGAATCTGGAGGAGATGGGATGAGCACGACGACAGACACCCCGGGAGACGAGACGGACAGCTGGGAAGCCATCGCCGAGGAGCGCGACCTCCTCGAGGAGATCGTCGAGGACGACGGACCGTTTGCCCCGGAGGCCCGGAAGCTGCTCGACGCGCTCGATGCCGACGAGTCGTCAGAGGGTGATGCCTAATGGCGCCGACGTCACTCGGAGACAGAGTCGAGCCGCTCGAGGACCTCGGGATCGTCGAGACGCTCGGCGAGCGAGAGGAGACGGATCGCCTTCTCCTCGTCGAGCATTGCGAGCTGCTTGTTGAGCCGGTCCTGCCGGCGGTCCTCGGCTTCGACAGCCTCTTGGTTGAGCGCCTGACCGCAGCGCCGGCACCGACTCCGGTCGGCCTCGTTGAGGAACTCGCACCGGACGCACTCCTGCATGGTGGGCGTGTTGTCGTCGACGGAGACGTCGACGCCGTGGGCGGCCGCGATCGCCCGGTCGTTCGCGCTCCCGAAGACGGCGATGTACCGGGCGGCGTTGTCCGACCCACGAGTCCAACCGTGGTGGTCCTCGAGGAAAGCCTGGTTGACGTTCTGGCTGGCGAGGTAGCTCGCGGAGGACTTCCGCAAACGCGTCGGGGTCGGCTTCGCGGGCAGGGTCGTGTCGGCCTGCCGGCCGATGCGGTAGAGGGTGTCGCGGAGGTAGTTGCGCGAGACACGCGTGGGCGTCTGGAGGCGGCTCCAGAGGTAGTCCTCGGGACCGCCCGGGTGGCGCTCGAGCCAGTCGCTGACGTACGGGACAGACTTGACGATCGTCGGCGAGCGCGAGCCGTTCTTGCCGTTCTCGATCGAGACGCGGAGGCCGTACTCGCCGTCGGTGATGTTGTTGACCTGGAGCTCGTGGAGCTCGGAGGTCCGTGGCCCGAGGTCCCAACAGAGGGCGATGAGCGCTTCGTCGCGGACGTTGTTCGCGGCCGCGATCATCGGCTTGATGTGCTCGTCCCAGGTGAGCATCTTCGCTGGATCGGGCGCAGGGTCGTAAGTGCTGGAGTAGCCGGCGGGGACCCACTCGAGCGACTCGGGCGTCTCGTCGACGCCGAGAGCGTGGCGGCCATACGCGCGGAGGCACTTCCGGTAGCCCCGGTTGGTCTCCTCGTTGTCGTACTCCCGGTTGATCCAGCGGACGATCTCCTCGGCAGCCTCGCGGTCCTCGAGGGCGTCCGCGAGCCCGCCGACCTCGCGAGCCATCTTGACGCCCCGCATGAGGACGTCGCTGTGCTGGCTGGGAGAGACCTCGCTTTGCCCGAGCAACTCCATGTGTCGGTGGGCCTCAAGCAGCGCCTCGGCGTCAGCTTCGGACATTCCATCACGATTCTGACACCGCTTGACGTTGCGAGCGACGGCCGACTCCGGCTGGTCGGTCATACACAGGGGGTATATCACTGGCCATGTAAACATGTGGTTCGGAGCCCGCCCCGGCCACTCCACTTCTCGTTCGGCGCCTACCCCTCGAGCGGCCGCACTCTTCCCGGAGCGGCCGCCGTACCGACCGCAGCCGAACGGCCGCGCCGACTGTTTCCTTATCAGTCCGCGGCGCCTACAGCCCCCATGAGCGAGACGACGACCGCGGACGACGCCGACCGCCCGGACGCGAACCGCCCGGTCGACCTCTCGGGCGGCGAGGAACTGGACGCCCTGCTCGCCGACTCGGAGTGGTCGCTGGTGATGTTCTACACGAAGGGCTGCACGCTCTGTCAGTCGATGCACCCGATCCTCGGAACCGTCGCGAAGGTCGCGGACGTGGCGGTCGCGTCCGTGAACCCCGGCGACGACCTCGACCTCGTGGCCGACTACGACGTACGCAGCGTGCCGACGCTGGTGCTGTTCGAGGGCGACGAGCCGGTCGACCGGATCGCGGACGGGTTCGTCGGCGCCGAGCGCGTGCTGGCGCTGATCCGCGAGCACGCGCCCGACCGCGTCCCGAGCGAGGAAGCAGAATAAAAAGGCTCCGGCGAGATCCGGCTTTTCCGAGACATCGTTGTCCGAAATAGCCCGTCGGTAGACCCGCTTATTGGTCTCTTGAACTGTCACCTGAGGACGTGACTGAAACTACCTGTACTTCTGGAAAGAGAGCAGTTTCACGATAGAAATCCGAATAGGTCTGAGAGTACGTAACCTCATAATCGGGATACCAAGCAGCGAGTGTTTGCTGGATATCATTGATCTGATCGAGGTTCTCGGGTGTGCTGAGAAATGCGTTTGTCAACACGGGGTTACCACCCTGTTCGAGGGAGACATCAGCGACGGAGAACTCATGATCAGCGAGTAACTGCGCTATCCGGTCAAAATCCTCGTCGGTTTGCTCCGTAGGTGTAGTGGGAAAGAGATCGACCTCTAAAATCGTCGGTTGGACGTCTTCGTCGTGGCTGTTAGACATACACCGCGATGGCCTCCAGTCTTTGTTAAACGTTTGGTAGATTGGCTGTACTGAGCGATTGAACGTGGGGAAAGCACTCAGCTGAGACGGACCACCCTAGAGCCACTACACCGGGCCGAAACCCCCGCTACAAAAAAAAATCCCGGAATCGGACCGACCGCGACCGCCGCCCTACGAGGAGGACGGCGACATCTGGATGTTGAGGCTCTTCTGGACGATCTGGGTGAACGCCATCGAGCAGAGGAAGTACCAGACGATCCACATCTGGATGGGGCCGACGATGCCCGCGGTCCACTCGACGGTGCCCGCGATGGGGACCACGAGCTGGCCGAGCTCGTACTGGGCCTCGCTGCCGCGGTAGCCGACCGCCCAGTACATCCAGAGGAACGCCGGGATGGTGAGGAACATGATCCAGACCATCGGGCGGAACTGCTCTTTGAACATGCCGAGCTGGTCGCCCATCGCCTCCATCTGTTCCTCCTGGATCTGGTCGAGCGCCTCCTGGTCGTCGCGCTCCTTTGCCTCCTTGCGGCGCTCCTGGATCTCCTTCATCCGGTCCTGATACTGGCTCATCCGCTCCATGTCCATCAGGCCGGCGCGCAACAGCGTGGAGTAAAGCCCGGTCGCGAGCGCGACGACCATCACCACCACGTAGAAGGGCACGACGTTCAGGAGCGGGCCGAACACGAGGTCGACCGCGCCCGCGATGATGTTCCGAACCGGCTCCATCATGTAGCCGACGAAGAAGCCGACCGTGACGAGCCCCGCCAGTTTGTCCCACTTCGACCACGAGGCCCCCTCTGGGGTCTCCGTGTCCGGCCCAGTCGAGGCGGCCGAACCGGAGTCGTCTTCTTCGGGCTCCAGTCCGGCCGCGATGGCGTCGCGGTCGGCGAGCGCGAAGCCGGACTCGCCGTCGACGAGCACACCCTTCTCGATCAGCCGGCCCCACTGCCCGCTGGTGATATCGTCGCGAACGTCGACCCACTTGACCTCGCCGTCGGAGGCGCGGTCGAGGACCGCCTGGATCGCCTCGCGCATCTCCCCGTCCTCGGCGACGAGGGCGCGAACCTTGCGTTCGACCTTACTCATTGCCGCGAGGTTGGCGAGGGACGGTTAAGAACCTTGTAGTTCGGCGCGCTCGGGCGGGACGGCCCGGTAGTGGCTCCGCCAGGGTTGAGCGCGCCGGCGCGACGCCTACGACTCGACCACGTCGGTGATCTCGTCGAAGACCTCGTCGGGGGTGCCCTCGCCGTCGACTTCCACGAGGACGCCCTCGTCGCGGAAGTGCTCGATGACCGGTTCGGTGTTCTCGCGGTACACCTCCAGCCGCTCGCGGGCGGTGTCCTCCTGGTCGTCCTCGCGCTGGATCAGCTCGCCGCCGCACTCGTCGCAGACGCCCGCCTCCTCGGGGGGCTGGAAGTCGACGTGGTAGTTGGCGCCGCACTCGTCGCAGACGCGACGACCGGTAAGGCGGTCGACGAGCACGTCCTCGTCCACGTCCAGGTAGATGACGGCGTCGAGGTCGGTGATCTCCGAGAGGTACTCCGCTTGGTCGAGGTTGCGCGGATAGCCGTCGAGCACGAAGCCGTCTGCCTCGGCGAGCGCGGCCTCGACGATCTCGTTGACGACCGGGTCGGGGACGAGTTCACCCGCTTCCATGAACGAACGGGGCGTGCCGTACTCCGTCTCCATGTCCTTGTTCGCGCGGAGCGCGTCGCCCGTGGTGACGTGTTCGAGGTCGTACTCCTCGGCCAGCTTCTTGCTCTGGGTGCCCTTCCCCGCACCGGGGGCACCGAGCAGAAGGATACGGTGGCTCATGTGTGGGCGCTCGCCGGCCGCACGTAAAGCCTTGAAGATACGCGACGAGCTTCGCCGGAACCGAGCCGGTGTGCGGGCGGCATCCGACCCCGGACACCGCGAACCGCCGCGTCCGACCCGAAACCCTTTCACGCCGAGCGGTCCCGGCTCCGGGCATGCAGCTGCTCCCCGAGGGGTTCGCACTCCCGCCGCTGCCGTACCTCGCCGCGTTGGTCCTGGCGCTCGCCGCGGTGGGAGCGGGCCTCCGCGCCCGCCGGCCCGCCGTCACCGAGCGGACGGTCCTCGCGTTCGCGCCGTGGATCGCGGTCGGCTCGTGTCTCCACGTCCTCCACGTCGCCGGCGGGCTTCCCCCGGTCGCGCGGCCGCTCGGGGGGACGCCCGCGGTGTACCTCACCACCGCGGCGGCCGCCGGTGCGGTCTGGGTGGCGGCCGATGTCACGGAAGGTACCTCCCCCGAAACGGACCGCGTTCCCGCACTGCTCGGTGGCGTCGGCCTCGCGGCGTTCGCGCTCGCGGCCGCCGCGACGCTGCTGGCCGGCGCGGAGGGCGGGACACTCTCGCCGTTCTGGCCGGCCGTCGCGCTGGCGCTGTCTGTTCCGACGGCGGCCGCGACGTGGCTCGCGGTCGTGCGCGCGGTCCCGCGGGCGGCGGTCACGGGCGCGGTCGGCGCGCTGGCGACGTTCGGCCACGCGCTCGACGCGGTCTCGACCGCGGTCGGCGTCGACGTGCTCGGCTTCGGCGAGCGGTCCCCGCTTTCGCGGCACATCATGGACGCGGCGGCCGCGCTTCCGACTGCCGACCTCATCGGCGTCGGCTGGCTGTTCGTCCTCGTAAAGCTCGCGGTGATCGCCGGCGTCGTCGCGCTGTTCGCCGAGTACGTGGAGGAGGACCCGGCCGAGGGATACCTCCTGCTCGGCTTCGTCGCGGCCGTTGGGCTCGGCCCGGGCGTCCACAACCTGTTCCTGTTCACGGTCGCCTGACCGCCCCGCACCGCTTGATCGCCGCGCACCCACGGCCGCGACGGCGCGGCGTCCCCGGCGACGCCCGCCCCGTCGGTGAGACTTTTGGTCCGTCGGAGCGTTGCTCGGAGCATGTCAAGCGACGCGCCGGGGACCGGCGCCGCCGAGTCGGGGACCGCGGGCGGAGCCGTCGACCCGGTCGACCCGCGGACCGACGCCGACTTCGACTACGTCGGCGGCGAGGTCGAGCGCCCCGACCTCGTGGCCGCGCTGGAGGAGCGCGTCGAGGGCGACGTGCGCTTCGACGCCTACTCCAGGCAGCTCTACGCCACCGACGCCTCGGCGTACGAGGTGACGCCGGTCGGTGTCGTCCTGCCCGAATCGACCGCGGACGTGGCCGCGGTGCAGTCGTACTGCGCGGCAGAGGGGGTCCCGGTGCTCCCCCGCGGCGGCGGCACGTCGCTGGCGGGCCAGACCGTCAACGAGGCGGTGGTGCTCGACCTCTCGCGGTTCATGGACGAAGTGGTCGACGTGGACCCCGAGGCGGGCGTCGCCCGCGTTCAGGCGGGCGCGTACGTCGGCGACCTCAACGCCGCGGCCGAACCCCACGGGCTCAAGTTCGCGCCCGACCCCGCGTGGCGCGACAAGTCCGCGGTCGGGGGCGCCATCGGCAACAACTCCACCGGGTCGCACTCGCTGAAGTACGGCAAGACGGACCACTACGTCGAGGAGGTCGAGGCCGTGCTCGCGGACGGCACGGTCGCGACCCTCGGCGAGGTCACGGTCGAGGAACTCCGCGAGGACGCGGACCTCGAGGCGGACGACCTGTTGCCCCGGATCTACGCCGAGGTCGTCAGGATCCTCGACGAGGAGGCCGAGGCCATCGAGGCGCGCTACCCCGACCTGAAGCGGAACGTCTCCGGCTACAACCTCGACCGCCTGCTGGCGGAGGCGCGCGGCGAGTACGGCGGGGAGGGCGTCGTCAACCTCGCGCGCCTACTGGCCGGGAGCGAGGGGACGCTCGCGACGGTCACGGAAGCGACCGTCTCGCTGGTCCCCATCCCGGAGACGAAGGCGGTCTGTCTGCTCACCTACGACGACCTGCTGGACGCGATGGAGGACGTGGCGCCGGTTTTAGAGCACGACCCGGCCGCGGTCGAGGTGATGGACGACGTGCTGCTCGGACTGGCGCGCGACACCGAGGAGTTCGGCGACGTGGTCGGCATGCTCCCGGACGGAACCGACTCGGCCCTCCTCGTGGAGTTCTACGCGGAGAGCGACGACGACGGCCGGCAGAAGGTCGCGGACCTCGTCGCCGACCGCGTCGGGGGTCCGGAGGGTGGCGGGCCCGACGCCGACGCGCCCGACGCCGACACGCACGGTCCCGACACCGCCGCGGACCCGACCGCCGGCGCGGCCGACACGACCGCGGCCCCGCGTCGCGCCCGCGACGCGATGGAGGCCCACGACGAGGCCACCCGCGACCGCTTCTGGAAGATGCGGAAGGCCGGCCTCCCGATCCTGCTGTCGCGCACGTCGGACCGGAAGCACATCTCCTTCATCGAGGACTGCGCCATCCCGCCGGAGCACCTCCCGGAGTACACCCGCGAGTTCCAGAAGATCCTCGCGGACCACGACACCTTCGCGACGTTCTACGCCCACGCCGGGCCGGGGGTACTCCACGTCCGCCCGCTGATCGACACGAAGAGCGCGGACGGCGTCGCGGCGATGGCGTCCATCGCGGAGGAGGTGACGGATCTGGTGGTCGAACTCGGCGGCGCCGTCTCGGGCGAGCACGGGGACGGCCGCGCACGCACGCAGTGGAACAGAAAACTGTACGGCGAGGACCTCTGGCAGGCGTTCGGGAGCCTCAAGACCGCCTTCGACCCCGACTGGTTGCTCAACCCCGGAAACGTCTGCGGCGAGACGGACATGACCGAGCACCTGCGGTTCGGCGCCGGCTACGCGTTCGACGCTGACTTCGACACCGCGCTCGACTGGCCGGAGGAGAACGGCTTCCAGGGAATGGTCGAGCTCTGTCACGGCTGCGGGGGCTGTCGCGGCCCGCAGGAGACGACGGGCGGCGTGATGTGTCCGACGTTCCGCGCGGCGGAAGAGGAGGTACAGTCGACCCGTGGCCGCGCGAACGCGCTCCGGGGCGCGCTGTCCGGGAACCTCCCGGACGACCCGACGAGCGACGAGTTCGCGACCGAGGTGCTGGACCTCTGTATCGGCTGCAAGGGCTGCAAGAAGGACTGTCCGAGCGAGGTGGACATGGCGAAGCTCAAGGCGGAGGTGGAACACGCCAGACACCAGGAGCACGGATCCTCGCTGCGGGACCGCATGCTCGCGGGGTTCGAGGCGCTGGCGCCCATCGGGTCCGCGCTCGCGCCCGTGGCCAACCGCCTGCCGAAGCTCCCCGGCGCGGGGACGCTCCTAGAGAAGACCGTCGGCATCGCGGCCGACCGCGACCTGCCGACCTTCCGGCGCGAGAGCCTTCGCGACTGGTTCGAGAAGCGCGAGGGGGCGAGCGTCCCGCTCCGGGACGCCGACCGCAAGGTGCTGCTGTTCCCGGACGCGTACACCACCTACGTCAACCCGAGCGCCGGGAAGGCGACGGTCGCGCTCCTCGAAGCCGCGAACTGCCACGTCCGCATGGCCGAGGTGCCGGGGAGCGGGCGCCCCGCCCACTCGAAGGGGTTCCTCGACCGCGCCCGCGAGACGGCCGAGGCGACGATGGCCGAACTCGCGCCCGCGGTCGCGGACGGCTGGGAGGTCGTGGTCGTCGAGCCCTCCGACGCCGTCATGCTCCAGAGCGACTACGCCGACCTGCTCGGCGGCGCCGCCAGCGACGTGGACGACGACCGCGTCGCGGCAGTCGCGAGCGCCACCTACGGCGCGCTGGAGTACGTCGACGCGCACCGACTCGACGAGGCCCTCGCCTTCGACGCGCCCGGGGAGACGCTCACCTATCACGGGCACTGTCACCAGAAGGCGACGAGCAAGGACCACCACGCCGTCGGCGTGCTCCGCCGCGCCGGCTACGACGTGGACCCCCTCGACTCGACCTGCTGCGGCATGGCCGGCACCTTCGGCTACGAGGCCGAGCACCTCTCGATGAGCGAGTCCATCGGCGCCATCCTCGCGGAGCAGGTCGGCGACAGCCCCGGAGACACCGTCGTCGCGCCCGGCAACTCCTGTCGGTCGCAGTTGGAGCACCTCGGCGTCGAGGCGGAGCCGCCGCATCCCGTCGAGAAAGTCGCGGCCGCGCTGCGCTGAGAGCTTTTTCTGTCCCTGTGGCGGGCCATTTCTGTCCCTGTGGCGGGCCATTTCTGTCCCTGTGGCGGGCCATCTTTGTCCCCGGCTGCGTCCAGCGTCCGACCATTTATCAGGGAAACCGCGGCCAACTCGGGTCGGGCGTCGGACGGGCTGTGCCGAGGTCGGAGGGGACAGTCGCGGACGGGGCGCCGCGACCAGTCTCAGCGCCGGAGCGTCCGGTATCGGGCGCGGCGGCGGCGGTTCGCCAGCAACTGCTGTATCCCCTTTCCGGGCCCGCCCTCGATGGGCCAGCCCTTCGTCCGCCACTGGGGCGGCTCGGGAGCGAAGGAGCCGCAGGATCCGGCGCACTCGCGCGCGGTCGGGACCCGGCCCTTGGCCGTACAGAAGGGCACCACGGCGTCGCCCGCCCGCCGGAGCTCGAAGTTCCGGCAGTCCGGGCGCATCGTGTCGTGGTAGGAGCGCCAGCCGCGGCCGTAGGCGCGCTCGGCGAGCACGAGGCGGCGGCGCTCGGCCGCGGCGTCGCGGTCGCCGGTCGGCGCGAGGCCGCTCGGCAGCCACTCGACGCGGGCGGCGTTCGCCGCGACGCCGTCCGCGAAGTCGGTGACGAGGATGCCGGCCTCGACCGGCATCTCGCGCAGGAGCGCGCGCTCCACGCGCCCGCCGGTCGCGGAGGTGGCCAGCCACACCTCATCGGCGAGGGCGGTCGCCACGTCGTGGTCGAGCTGGTCCGACAGCGCCGCGGCCGCGCTCGCGTCGAGGTCGGGCTTGTTCTCGACCGCGACGATCCGCCGGACCCAGTCCGGATAGGGACGCTTGCGCCGGAGCTCGATCCGGCCGTCACGCTTCCGTTTCTCGATCAGGTCCCGGTCCGCCGCGCGGTGGACCGCCTCCCGGACGTAGCGCCAGGGGTAGTCCGGCTCGGGGAGCGCCTCGCGGTACCACGCCCACTCCGCGGACGCGTTTCTGACGACGCCCAGCAGGTCCGAGTCGAGCGCCGCGTCGCCGAACTTTCGGCGCTGTCGCAGTCCCTCGGGATCGACCTCGACGACCACCGTGTCCCAGCGGCGGCTCCGGGTGCCGATCTGTCTGCCGACGACGATCGGACGCGGCCCCTCTGTCGGGTGCCACGCTCGCTCCGCCCACCGGCAGACGAGTAGTTCGTAGCCGAACTCGGAGTCGGGGTCCACGCTCGCGGTCCGATAGCGGCCGCCCGGAGAAAAAGCGGTCGGCTCAGTCGGCCAGGCGGAACGACTCCACGAGACGTTCGCCGAGCCCGTACAGGTACGCCTGCCCCCAGATCCCCACGATCACGGCGCCGGCGGTGTTGAACATCAGGTCGCGGACGGTGTCGTCGAGTCCGAACTGCGCGAGGGGCATCCGGATCCCCGTTCGGAAGGAGATCACGTCGAGCGCGAACTCGAACAGTTCCCAGACGACGCCGAACGCGAGCACGAACAGCACGACGAAGACCGCGAAGAACTGAGTCGGGAGTCGGACCTCCTCGTGGTGCACGTCGATGGCACGGACGCCGATGTATCCGATCGCGGCGACGAACGACGCGGACGCGGCGTGCGTGAGGTGGTCCCACCAGCCGAGGCTGGCGTACAGCCCCGCCGACCCGAGGGTGTGTAGCACCACGGCCGTCGTGAGCCACAGCGTGAGGAAGGGGTCGAGCGCCACCCGCGAGTTGCGCTCGAAGACGGCCGGTGCGAGCGTCACTCCCAGCCCGACGAGCGAGTTGGTCACCGCCTTCGGCTGGTTAGCCCAGATCCCCCACGCGAACAGCACGACGAGGGCGCCCTGCATCGCGCGCGTGAGGCGACGCTGCGTGTCGCCCGGCAGCCGGCCGCGGAGCCGGTCGATCACAGCTCCACCCCCTCCTCCGTTTGGAGACGGCGACGGAGCACCCTGTCGCGCCGCCGGAAGTAGAGGTCGAAGAGGACGCCGGCGGCCAGTCCGGCGACCGTCACCCACGCGAACTCGACCATCAGCGTCTCGTTGTCGGCGAGGTAGCTCGTCCCGATCGTCCGGTCGAGGTTCCAGCGGACGATGGTCCACAGCGCCACCGAGGAGAGCGTCGTCACCACGACGAGCGCGACCGCGAACCAGTGGGTCACCCGCATTCGGGAGAACATGTCGAGTTCGACCACGATGAGCAGCGCCAGCGCCGCCAGCGACAGGTAGGTCGCGAACGTCCCCAATTCGACTGTCGGCGTGAGCGCGCCGCGGACCGCCACTGGCAGCGCGGCCAGCAGGAGGAGTTCCCACGGGAGCATGACGCGCCGGTCCCGGCGCGCCAGCGGCGGCAGGAGCATCACGGCGAGGACCGTCCCCGAGAGGAGGGACCACTGGTAATCGAGCGTGATCACCGACTCGCCGAGCGTCAACACCGTGAGGGCGACGATCATCCAGCCGATCGCGGCGTTCCGTCGCGTATCACGGAACAGCGAGGCCAGTACGTCGTCGCGACTCTCGGACATAGGAGTACCTCGGAGAGAGCGCATTTCAGCCTTGTCGTCGGGAGACGCCCCCCGACAGCTGACCGTCTCCCTCGTGGAGTGGCCCTCCCGGTCAGACGTAGCCGCTGTCCGACTCGGTCTTCTTCTCGTCGAGGAAGTCGTGGGCGTCCTCGAGGATCTCGCGGGGGCCGTCCTGCGTGATCGTGTTGATCGCCTGATCGTAGTCGCGCCACTGGAGGTCGCGGTGTTCCTTCGACAGCTCCGCGCTCGCCTCGAAGGAGTGCGCGACGAACAGGTGGACCGTCTTGTGGATGGTCTTGCCGTTCGCCTCGAACACGTAGTCGTACTCCTTGCGGAAGCCGTCGATGAGCCGGAAGTCCTCGATTCCGGCCTCCTCCTGCACCTCCCTGATCGCCGTTTGCTGGAGCTCCTCGTCCCCCTCGACCCCGCCTTTGGGGAACTCCCAGTCCCCCGGCCGGCTCTTCAGGAGCAGGTACTCCCGTTCGCCGCGGGTGTCGCGGAAGAGGATGGCTCCAGCGCTCGTCGCTTCGACCGTCATTGGCGAAAGGTAAGCGACCCCATGTAAAGAGGGTGTCGGACCGCGGAACGAACTGCCTCCTTCGGACGCGATCCGTCGGGCGACGACGTGGCCCGCGTCCCGCCGTTCGCGGGAGTTCGACACCGATCGTGTGTCCAACACCGCTCGGCTTCGCCGCCGGGCGCGTGGTGGGCGCTCGCACGCGAGCCGGGGGTAGGTGCGCTTTTACCCCTCGGGAACGCACGTGTCGGTAACTCCCGCTCATGACCTTCGTAACCAAACTCGCGTTCCAGTCGGGGGACCGAGACGTGTTGGAGGAGACCGTCTCGGCGCTCCGCGACGAGATCGAACGCCGCGGCGCGGAGTGTAAGGGCCCGCACTCCTCGCCGCCCCAGGAACTCCGCGTCCCGCTGTACAAACGTCTCGGCGCTGGCGACCAGTTCCCGTCGTGGGACTACTCGGTGTACGCCCGGTCGATGGAGATCCACGGCGCCGACGACATCGCCGCGGAGGTCGCCAGCCGCGACTTCCCCGACTCCATCCACGTCGAGATCGAGATCGACCGCAAGAAGCCGCTCGGGCACCGCCGCGACTGAACCGGTCGCGGTCGGCGTCGTCGAGGCGGACGCGTCGGTCGTCGTGGCGGGGTCGCGTCGGCCGTCGCGGGGAACGACCAGTCCCTCGGATCCGCGACGGCTCTGCCGCTGCTCGTCCATTTATGTCCTCTCGTCGCTACCTCCGGGTATGAGCGCGACAGCGACCGACCGCTATCGACAGTTCCGCCGCGACCTCCACCGCCACCCCGAGCCCGCGTGGTGCGAGTTCTACACCACCGCCCGCATCGTCGAGGAGCTCCGCGAGCGCGACCTCGACGCGCTCCACGTCGGCCGCGACGCGCTGGCCGGCGGGGAGCGACTGAACGTCCCCGACGAGGCGACGCTCTCGGAGTGGTTCGAGCGCGCCCGCGACGCCGGCGCCGACCCCGACGTGCTCGACCAGTTGGAGGGGGGCTACACCGGCTGCGTCGCGGTCGTCGAGCGCGGCGCCGGGCCGACGGTCGGCCTCCGCGTCGACATCGACGGCCTCCCGATCACCGAGTCCGAGGACGGCGAGCACGTCCCCGCCGCGGAGGGGTTCCGATCGGAGAATGAGGGGCACATGCACGCCTGCGGGCACGACGCGCACGCGACGATGGGGCTCGGAACCATCGACGCAGTGCTCGACTCCGACTTCTCGGGCACGCTGAAGGTGTTCTTCCAGCCCGGCGAGGAGCAGATCGTCGGCGGCAAGCCGATGGCGGAGTCAGGTCACCTCGACGACGTGGACTACCTCTACGCGGTCCACATCGGGCTCGACCACCCCTCGGGCGAGATCGTCTGCGGCGTCGACGGTTTCCTCGCGGTGCGGCACTTCCTCGCGGAGTTCACTGGCGAGCCGGCCCACGCGGGCGCCCAGCCGGAGGCCGGCCGCAACACGGTGCAGGCGATGGCGAGCGCGGTCCAGAACCTCTACGCCATCCCGCGCCACTCCGACGGCCCGACGCGGGTGAACGCGGGAATGGTCGGCGGCGGCACCGCGACGAACATCATCCCCGAGGAGTCGTTCATCGAGGGCGAGGTCCGCGGCAAGACGACCGATCTGGCGGACTACATGTACGAGAACGCCGAGCGCGTGCTCGATAACGCGGCGGGAATGCACGACTGCGAGTTCGAGGTGGAGCTGCTCGGGCAGGCGCCGAGCGCCGAAAGCGATCAGGAGCTGGTCGACATCGTGGGCGAGGTGGCGCCGGAGGCCGCGGACGTGACGAACCTCGTCGAGCGCGCGGATCTGGGCGGCAGCGAGGACGCGACGTTCCTGATGCAGCGCGTGCAACAGCAGGGCGGGCTCGCCTGCTACGTCGGTGTCGGCACCGACCACCCCGGCGGGCACCACACCTCCACGTTCGACGTGAACGAGGCCGACCTCGACCGCGGCATCGCAGTGCTGTCGGCGGCCATCGAGCGCGTGGCCGAGACGCGGCCCTGAGCGCGGTCGTGAGTGTGGCCGGGGATAGCAGCGCCGGCGTCGCGTCGTCGGTCCCACGCAGCGGGACTCGGACGAAGGCTCTTACACGCGAGACCACTACGGGACGCTGATGGGGTCGCCCTACGACGTGCTGGGGATCGAGTCGGACGCCGACGACCGCGAGGTGGAGCGCGCCTACCGCGAAGCGGTCAAGGAGACCCACCCCGACCACGGCGGCACGCTGGAGGAGTTCCAGCTCGTCAGGACGGCCTACGAGCGCATCACCGACGGCGACTGGACGGAGAACGGCGAGGGAGCGTTCGACCCCGAGGACGTATCGGTCCGCACGGAACCGCAGGCGCGGCGCGTGGACTTCCTGAACTACGAGGCGGTCGAGGACTACGGCTGGGACCTCGAGGACCCCGACCTGTTCGACCGCGCCGCCGAGGCGAACCTCCCCCCGTCGGACTTCGGCCGCGTACTCGTCGAGCCCGACCAGTCGTTGCTGGAGGCCGCGATGGAGAAGGGGTACCGCTGGCCCTACTCCTGTCGCGGCGGCGCCTGCGCGAACTGCGCGGTGGCGGTGATCAAGGGCGACATCTCGATGCCCGTCGACCACATCCTCACGGAGGACCTCGTCGACCGCGGCTTCCGGCTCTCCTGTCAGGGGA
>NZ_LKIR01000130.1:46092-60415 GCF_001462205.1 Haloparvum sedimenti | reverse complement strand
TCTCGATCTCCTCGTACTGGTCGCGGACGTCCTCCGTGACGCTGGGGACGACCTCCTCGAGGGCGGCCTCGAAGTGGTCCATCGTGATGCGGACGTTGCCGACCGACTCGCCCACGTCCTCGGGCGAGACGGAGCCGATGAACTCGCGGGAGGCCGCCATGGCGGCCTCGCGGGCGAGCGCCTCGATGTCGGCGCCGACGAAGTTCTCCGTGCGGCGGGCGATCTCGTCGAGGTCCACGTCGTCGGCCAGCGGCTTGTGCCGGGTGTGGACGTCGAGGATCTTCCGGCGCGCGTCCTCGTCGGGCACCGGCACGTGGACGTGGCGGTCCAGCCGGCCGGGGCGCAGCAGCGCGGAGTCGATCAGGTCCGGGCGGTTGGTCGTCGCGATGACGACCACGTCCTCGAGCGACTCCAGCCCGTCGAGCTCCGTCAGCAGCTGGGAGACGACGCGCTCGGAGACGCCCGAGTCGCTCTGGTTGCGACCGCGCTCGGTGGCGATGGAGTCGATCTCGTCGAAGAACACCACGGTCGGAGCGTTCTCGCGGGCCTTACTGAACACCTCGCGGACGCCCTTCTCGGACTCGCCCACGAACTTGTTCAGCAGTTCAGGCCCCTTGATGGAGATGAAGTTGGAGTCGGCCTCGTTGGCGACGGCCTTCGCGAGCAGGGTCTTCCCCGTGCCCGGCGGGCCGTACATCAGGACGCCCTTCGCGGCGGCCATGTCCAACTGGTCGAACACCTCGGGGTACTCCAGCGGCCACTGGATGGTCTCGCGGAGTCGCTCCTTGGTGTCCTCGAGCCCGCCCACGTCGGCCCACGTCACGTCGGGCACCTCGACGAAGACCTCACGCAGCGCGGAGGGTTCGATGCCCTTCAGCGCCTCCTTGAAGTCGTTCTCGGTGACCTGGATGGACTCGAGCACCTCGGCCTCGATCTCGTCGCTCTCAAGGTCGAGGTTGGGGCGGATCCGCCGCAGCGCGTGCATCGCGGACTCCTTGGCCAGCGACTCGAGGTCGGCGCCGACGAAGCCGTGGGTGTTCTCGGCGTACTCGTCGAGGTCGATCCCGTCGGTCAGCGGCATGTTCCGCGTGTGAACCTGCAGGATCTCCTTGCGTCCGTCGCGGTCCGGGACGCCCACCTCGATCTCGCGGTCGAAGCGGCCGCCGCGCCGGAGCGCGGGGTCGATGGCGTCGACGCGGTTGGTCGCGCCGATGACGACGACCTGGCCGCGGGCCTCCAGCCCGTCCATCAGCGAGAGGAGCTGGGCCACGACGCGCCGCTCCACGTCGCCGCCGGCCTCCTCGCGCTTGGGCGCGATGGAGTCCAGCTCGTCCATGAAGATGACGGCGGGCGCCTCCTCGGAGGCTTCCTCGAACACGTCGCGGAGCTGCTCCTCGGACTCGCCGTAGTACTTCGACATGATCTCCGGCCCGGAGATCGTGTGGAAGCTGGCGTCGATCTCGTTGGCGACGGCCTTCGCGATCAGCGTCTTCCCGGTGCCCGGCGGGCCGTGGAGGAGGACGCCCTTCGGCGGCTCGATGCCGAGCCGCTTGAACAGCTCGGGGTGCCGCATCGGCAGCTCGATCATCTCGCGGACCTGCTCGAGCTCCTCGTCGAGGCCGCCGATGTCCTCGTAGGCCACGTCGGGGGAGCCGTCGCTGCCAGCGCCGGCGCCGCTACCGGCCTGTTCGACGATCTCCTCGGCGGGCTGTTCGGAGACGTGGATCTCGGTGCTGTCGGTGACGACGACCGTCCCCGACGGGCTGGTGTCGGCGATCTTCAGCGGGACCGCCTGCGACTGACCGCCCATGAAGCCGAAGCCCAACGGGAGCTGGACGTTCTGTCCGGGCGTGACGGGTTGGCCGCCCAGTTCGCGGCGGATCAGCGCCTCGATGTTCCCGCGGATGCCGAGCCGCTGGGGGAGCGCCACGGTGACGCTGTCGGCGGGCTTGACGTCGACCTTCTCGAGCTCGACGCGGTCATCGATGCCGACGTTGGCCTCCTGGCGGAGACGGCCGTCGATGCGGACCACGCCGGTGCCGTCGTCTTCGGGATACCCCGGCCAGACGCGGGCGATGGCGCTGCTCGACTGGCCCTCGATGCGGACGAAGTCGCCGCCCGAGAGGTCGAGTTCGTCGGCGGCGACGCGGTCGATCGCGGCGAGGCGCCGACCGGCGTCCTTCTGCTTCAGCGGCTTGACCGTGAGCTTCATTTCTCCACCTCGATGGTGAGGACGCCGTTGGTCACCGCGACGGACGCGGCCGGGCCGGGCAGGTCGAGTTCCGCCTCCGACTCGCCGTCGCCGTGGTCGATCACGACGATGGCGGTGTCGCCGACCGTGTCGACGCTGATCGCGTCGTCGTCGACGCCCACGTCCGCGGCGACGACGTGCCGGTCGTCGTACTCGTAGCGACGGAGGAGGTTTTCACCCTCCTGAGAGTGTGTGAGTCTCATGTTAGTGCTAACTCCAAGTTAGCCGAGAGAATATATAAACCTGTCGCCAATAAATCGCCGGACGTGAACGTGTAGGGGTTCGAGCGGTAGGGTAGCGATTCGGGCACGCATTCGCGGACGGCTCTCGTCTCGACGCCGGCGTCGCGGGGGCGGTTCGCGGGCCGTGATCCGGTGCGGGATTTTTGAGGGTGCCCCGCGGAGTGTGCGGCATGGAGCGGGTCACACACCACGGCCGCGAGACGGCCTACCGGGTCTCGGACCGCGGCGCGGACGGTCCGGGAGTCCTCTGCGTGCACGGCAGCGGCGGGAACCACGGCGTCTGGAAGGCTCAGGCGCGGTTGGCCGACGAATATCCGATAGTGGCGGTGGACCTGTCCGGCCACGGCGAGAGCGGGGACGTGGACGCGCGACCGGGCCCGGAGACGCTCGCGGCGTACGCGGACGACGTGGTCGCGGTCGCCGAGGAGACGGGAGCGTCGGTGGTCTGCGGGAACTCGCTGGGCGGCGCGGTCGCGCTGTGGGTCGCGCTGGAGCGCGACCTCTCGCTCGACGGACTGGTGCTCGCGGGCACGGGCGCGAAACTCGCCGTGTTGCAGGACCTGCTCGACTGGCTCGCCGAGGACTTCGACCGCGCGGTCGCGTTCCTCCACGGCGAGGACCGCCTGTTTCACGACGCGCCCGACGAGTACGTCGAGCTCTCGGAGGCGGCGATGCGCGAATGCGGCCGCGCGACGGCCGAGCGGGACTTCCGCACCTGCCACCGGTTCGACGTGCGCGACCGGCTCGGGGAGATCGGTGTGCCGGCGCTCGCGGTCGTCGGCGAGTACGACGGGCTCACGCCGCCGCGGTACCACGACTACCTCGCTGACGAGATGCCGCGCTGCGAGCGCGCGCTGATCGAGGACGCGGCCCACCTCGCGATGCTGGAGCAGCCGGCCGCGTTCAACGCGGCGCTCTCGGAGTTCCTGTCGCGGGTCTGAGAGCCTGTCGCGGGTCTGAGAGCCGGCGGTTCCGGACGGGAGTTCTCAAAAGCGCCGTCGCTCGGGAGCGGAGAGAACGGGTCAGCGGAGAATCGCGTCAGTTGTCGCCGGACTTCGACTGCCAGCTGTAGGAGCGACGCTTCGCCGACTTGCCGAACCCGCAAGAGGAGCAGCGCTCCTTCTTGAGGTGGTAGGATGCTTCGCCACAGCGGCGGCACTTCACGTGGACCGTCTTGTTCTTCTTCCCCTGAGAGGGCGTTCCGGCTCCGGTCATGCTTTGATGGTGACGACGTTATCGCCGCGTATAATCGTTGTGTCTTCGACCGCGACGGCGAACTCCTCGTCGACGTCGAAGCGTTCCTCGGCCGCCTCCTCCGGCTCGATGACGACGTTCATGTGCTGGTCGTAGCCGGCGAGGATTCCGTAGTACGTCGTGCCGTCCTTGAGGTGAACCGTCACCGCGTCGTCGAGCGACGCTTCGAGCACGTCGAGGGGTCGACCACTCATGATGTACACCGCGATTCGTCGTACTATTAAAAATGTCGGGACCGGCGGCGTCAGGTCGCGGTTGAGGAGGACGTAGGGAAGACGGGGACCGAAAACGAGCGTCGCGGTCCGAAGAGGGGGCGGTCGCGAAGCGGTGCAGTAGCGGATGCGGTGCGGTCCGGGTGCGGATGTGGTGCGGTGCGGTCCGGGTGCGGATGTGGTGCGGTCCGGGTGCGGATGTGGTGCGGTCGGCGCGCGAGAAACGCGCGAGGGAGGTCGCGGGCCCGGCGCGATGCGGTGTCTCCGGCGTCGCCGTGAGCGCGGTGCGGAGCGAACGGCGGCTCGGAAATCTCCGATTTCCGGCGCGCCACTGCACGCCAGAGGCCAGCGGGACGCGGTTTGTCCCGCGCTGCGTTGCGGGTCCGCGGGGCCCGCGGCCGAGGCTGGGGAGGCGTGAGGCTGCGGTACGGTCGCGGTGCGAGGCGGGGATGAAAGGGGTAGCGGGCTGGGGCGTTCTGAGCGTTGCTGTCCCGATCAGCAGGATCCGCGACAGACACAGAAATGGAGTTCACTGCGTCTCCCGGCGATCCGTGTGAAACCGCCGACCCATACAGTTTTTACCGAGCGGGCGTGTAGCCCGAATCACCACATCCCGCGGGACACGGTGAGCCGAGTCGGCTCGACCGTAGCGGGGCCTCGCCGACGCGCTGTCACACGCCGGGGTCGTCGGCCCCAACCGACCCGCGTTTCAGTGACCGGTATCGCCGCACCGCGGCGGTCCACACAGGACAACTATGGAAATCGAGATCGCGACAATCGGCGGTTACGAGGAAGTCGGTCGACAGATGACGGCCGTCCGTGCGGGCGAGGACATCGTCATCTTCGACATGGGCCTGAACCTGAGCAAGGTCCTGATCCACGACGACGTGGAGACCGAGAGCATGCACAGTCTCGACCTGATCGACATGGGCGCCATCCCGGACGACCGGGTGATGTCCGAACTCGAGGGGGACGTACAGGCCATCGTGCCCACACACGGCCACCTCGACCACATCGCGGCGATCCCGAAGCTCGCCCACCGCTACGACGCGCCCATCGTCGCGACCCCGTTCACGATCGAGCTGGTCAAACAGCAGATCCAGGGCGAGAGCAAGTTCGACGTGGGCAACGAGCTGGTGAAGATGGAGGCCGGTGAGACGATGCCGATCGGCGACTCCGGCGCGCTGGACCTGGAGTTCGTCAACGTCGCCCACTCCATCATCGACGCCATCAACCCGGTTCTCCACACGCCCGAGGGCGCGGTCGTCTACGGGCTCGACAAGCGCCTGGACCACGACCCGGTGCTCGGCGACCCGATCGACATGGACCGCTTCGCGGAGATCGGCCGCGAGGGCGAGGGCGTCCTCTGCTACATCGAGGACTGTACCAACGCCGGCCAGAAGGGGCGAACGCCCTCCGAGTCGGTCGCGCGCGACCACCTCCACGACGTGATGACGAGCGTCGCCGACTACGACGGCGGCATCGTCGCGACGACGTTCTCCTCGCACGTCGCCCGCGTGAAGTCCCTCGTCGAGTTCGCCCGCGAGATGGGCCGCGAGCCGGTGCTGCTCGGGCGGTCGATGGAGCAGTACGCCGGCACCGCCGAGCGGCTCGACTTCGTGAACTTCCCGGGCGACCTGGGCATGTACGGCCACCGCAAGTCCGTCGACCGCACGTTCAAGCGGATCATGGAGGAGGGCAAAGACCAGTACCTCCCCATCGTGACGGGCCATCAGGGGGAGCCGCGCGCGATGCTCACCCGGATGGCTCGCGGGGAGACCCCCTACGAGTTCGACGACGGCGACAAGGTGATCTTCAGCGCCAGCGTCATTCCCGAGCCGACGAACGAGGGGCAACGCTACCAGGCCGAGACGCTGCTGCGCATGCAGGGCGCCCGCATCTTCGACGACATCCACGTCTCCGGCCACCTCAGCGAGGAGGGCCACTACGAGATGCTGCGGACGCTGCAGCCGCAACACGTCATCCCGGCCCACCAGAACATGAAGGGTCTCTCCCCGTACGTGGACCTGGCCGACTCGCAGGGGTACGAGCTGGGCCGTGACCTGCACGTCACGCGAAACGGCAACACCATCCAGCTGGTCGAATGACGAACCAAGCGACCGAAGAACGGGTGCTCGACGCGATCGGTCAGCGCCGGGAGCTGGTCAACGACGCGATCGACGACGAGCTGCCGATGGCCGAGCCGGAGCGCCTCTACGAGGCGTCCCGGTACATCCTCGAGGCGGGCGGTAAGCGGCTCCGGCCGACGGTGACGCTGATCGCGGCCGAGGCGGTCACGGACGTGCCGCCCCTCTCGACGCCGTACCGGGAATTCCCGGCGCTGGGCGGGGCCGACGCGTTCGACCTCATGCGCGCCGCGGTCTCCATCGAGGTGATCCAGTCGTTCACCCTGATCCACGACGACATCATGGACGAGGACGACCTCCGGCGCGGCGTGCCGGCGGTCCACGAGCAGTACGACGTGTCGACGGCGATCCTCGCCGGCGACACGCTCTACTCGAAGGCGTTCGAGATCATGACGGAGACGGGCGCCGACCCCGCCGCGGGGCTGGAGGCGATGCGAACGCTCGCGTCGACCTGCACGAAGATCTGCGAGGGACAGGCGCTCGACGTGGCCTTCGAGGAGCGGGACGACATCCTGCCCGACGAGTACCTCGAGATGGTCGAGCTGAAGACCGCGGTGTTGTACGGTGCGGCGGCCGCGACCGCCGGGATCCTGACCGGTGCCGACGAGGAGGTCGTCGACGCGCTCTACCGCTACGGGATCGACTCCGGCTGCGCGTTCCAGATCCAGGACGACGTGTTGGACCTCACGGTCCCCTCCGAACAGCTCGGCAAACAGCGCGGCTCCGACCTCGTCGAGGACAAGGAGACGCTGATCACCCTCCACGCGCGCCAACAGGGCGTCGACGTCGACGACCTCGTGGACGCGGAAACCCCCGCGGAAGTCACCGAGGCGGAGGTCGACGAGGCGGTCGCGGCGCTGGAGGAGGTCGGCTCCATCGACTACGCCCGCGACACGGCCGAGGACCTCACCGCGCGCTCGAAGGACCACCTCTCGGTGTTGCCGGACAACGAGGCGCGGAGCCTGCTGGAAGACATCGCGGACTACCTCATCAGCCGAGGGTACTGACTTCGCCGTGTCACGCTATCGCGACGCCGTCCTGTTCCTGGCGGTGGCGCTTCTGTGGGGCGGTTCGTTCGTCGCCATCGAGGTCGGACTGGCGTTCTACCCGCCCGTGCTGTTCGCCGCCTACCGCTTCGATCTGGCGGCGTTGGCGCTCGTGAGCTACGTGCTCCTCACACAGGACGCACCGCTCCCGCGGACGCGCGCCGACTTCGTCGCGGTCGGGTTCAGCGGCGGGCTCTCGGTGGCGGCCAACAACTCGCTGCTGTTCGTCGGCCAGCAGTACACCACGAGCGGCATCGCGGCCGTCGTCTACAGCCTGGTCCCCATCGCCACCGCGGCGGCGGCCGCGACCTGGCTCGGGGACTCCGGGCTCGATGCCCGCGGCTACGTCGGCGTCGTGCTGGCGTTCGTCGGCGTCGCGCTGGTCGCCCAGCCCGACCCGGCGAACCTCACGGGCGGAGTGACGGTCGGCGTCGGACTCATCCTGATCGGCGTGGTGGCGGTCTCGATCGGCGCGGTGGGGATCCGAACCGTCTCCCCGTCGATCCCGAGCGTCGCGCTGACCGCGTGGGCGATGCTGCTCGGCGGCCTGCTGATCCACGGGTTCAGCCTCGGACTCGGTGAGCGACAGATGGCGCCGGTCGCGGAGCCGCTGCCGCTGCTCGCGCTGGCGTTCCTCGGACTGCTCTCGTCGGCGGTCGCATACAGCTTCTACTTCGCACTGCTGGACCGGGTCGGCGCGTTTCAGGTCAACCTCGTCTCCTACGTCGTCCCCGTGATCGCGACGGTCGCCGGCGCGGTGCTTCTGAACGAGCCGGTCACCGTCTACACGGTGGTCGGGTTCGCCGTCATCGTCGCCGGCTTCGGCCTGCTGAAGCGGGCGGCGATCCGACGAGAGATCCCGCGGGTCAAGACGGCGGTCGCGGGGTGGTTCTGATGGTGGGGGGCGGGGTGGTTCTGCTGGCGACTCCCCCCGACCGATCCCGTTCGATCGCCGATCCGAACCGGTACTCTTTAGGCTAGCCTAAACACACGACCGAACAAGCGATGAGCGAGGACATCTGCGTTATCGTCCCGACGATCCGAGAGTACGAGCGCATGCGGGCGTACTTCGAGAACGCTCGCGACCACGGGTTCGACCTCTCGCGGCTCCACGTCGTTCTCGTCACCGAGGACTTCTGTGAAACCGACGAGATGCGCGCGATGCTCGACGAGGAGGGCGTCTCCGGCGAGGTCTTCGACGGCTCGCGCCGCGAGGAGTGGTACGAGGCGCACGGCGTCGCGGAGTACGGTCACGTCGTCCCCGCGGCCAGCCACGCCGAGACGAGCTTCGGTCTGCTGTACATGTGGGCGAACGACCGGTTCGACTACGGGTTCTTCATCGACGACGACACCCTCCCGCATCCGGAGGACGACTTCTTCGGCACCCACATGGAGAACCTCGCGTTCGAGGGGGAGGTCAAGTCCGTCTCCTCGGACAAGCAGTGGGTGAACGTGCTCCACGAGCGGGCGGACGAACACGGGCTCTACCCCCGCGGCTACCCCTACTCCGCGATGGACGAGACGGTCGAGACCGACACCGAGGACGTGGCCGACGTGGTCGCCTCGCAGGGGCTCTGGACCAACGTCCCGGACCTCGACGCGGTCCGCATCCTGATGGACGGCGACCTGCAGGGACAGGCCCAGACGCGGACGAGCCGGGACGACTTCGAGGACGACTTCGTCGCCGCGCCCGACAACTACCTCACCGTCTGCTCGATGAACCTCGCGTTCGAGCGCGAGGTGATCCCCGCCTTCTACCAGCTCCCGATGGACGACAACGAGTGGGACGTGGGGCGGTTCGACGACATCTGGAGCGGCGTCTTCCTCAAGCGCGCTGCGGACCTGCTCGGCAAGCAGGTGTACAACGGCGCGCCGCTCTGTGAGCACAACAAGGCGCCCCGCTCGACGTTCGACGACCTCCACAACGAGGTCGCGGGCCTCGAACTCAACGAGCACCTCTGGGAGCTCGTCGACGACGTGGAGCCGGCGGGACTGCCGGACGACCCCGCGGCCGCGACGCCGGACGACTACGCGACCGTCTTCGCGGCGATGGCCGACCGCCTCGTCGAGGGCGAGTTCGACGAGTACCGCAACGGCGCGTTCTTCAACCACGTCGGCGAGTACATGCACGACTGGCTCGACTGCCTGGACGCGCTCGCGCACGTCGAGGCGACCGAGTCGACGGCGGCCTGATCCGACGGCTATAAGTTGTTTTAGGCAAACCTAAACTCATGAGCGAAGACGACCGACGCACACGGATCGACGGCACGCCCGTTGACAGACGAGCGTTCCTCGGCGGCACGGCGGCCGCGGGGATCGCGGGGTTGGCAGGATGTACCGGCGACGGCGAGGACGGCGGCGGAGGCACCGAAACGTCCGAACCCGAGGGCGGAAGCGGCACCGACGACCTGGAATCACTCGGCTACGGCCGCGAGCGCGGTGAACTCGGCGGGACGCCGATGTCCGAGATGCCGGATCTGGAGGGGGAGCTGACGGTCTACTCCGGCCGCGGCGAGTTCCTCGTCGGCCAGCTGGTGAGCTACATCGAGTCGCTGTACGACGACTTCTCGCTGGAGGTGCGCTACGGCGGGGCCACCGACCTCGTCAACCAGATCGTCAACGAGGGCGACGGGACGCCGGCCGACGTGTTCTACTCCGTCAACGCGGGGGCGCTCGGCGCGCTCGCGGGCGAGGGCAGGACTGCGGCGCTGTCGGACGACCTGCTCGAACTCGTGCGCGAGGAGTTCCACACGGAGCAGTGGATCGGCACCTCCGGCCGCGCGCGGTCGGTTCCGTACAACACCAACGCGCTGTCGGAGGGCGACATCCCCGACAGCGTCATGGAGTTCCCGGACTTCGACGCCCAGCTCGGCTGGGCCCCCTCCTACGGATCCTGTCAGGCGTTCGTCACGGCGATGCGGATCATCGAGGGCGAGGAAGCCACCCGCGAGTGGCTCAACGCGATTCAGGAGGCGGGGATCGAGTCGTACCCCGACGAGTTCGTCGTCTCGCAGGCCGTCGCTGACGGCGAGATCGACGCCGGGTTCACGAATCACTACTACATCCAGCGCGTCATCGAGGGGCGCGAGGACCCGCCGATCGCCACGACGTTCACCGAGGGCGACGCCGGCGCGGTGTTCAACGTCGCCGGCGCGGCGGTCGTCGACCAGGCGAGCGACCCGACGCTCGCGGAGAACTTCATCCGCCACCTGCTCTCCACGGAGGCGCAGGACTACTTCGCCGTCCGCACCTTCGAGTACCCCCTCGTGGAGGGCGTCCCGCCGGTCGGCGACCTCCCGAGCATCGACGAACTCGACGTGCCGAACATCGACCTCGCGCAGCTGTCCGACCTCCAGGAGACGGTCGACCTGATGCGCGACGCCGGCATCGACATCTGAGGCCGTGGTCGACCGCACGACGCTCGCGCGCACGGCGACGAGCGCCCGGACGCGGATTCGCGAGGACCCCGCGACTCGCGCCCGGGTTGCGGCCGCCCTCGTCGTGTTCGCGGCGGGCGTCGTGACCTTCCTGACCGCGACGGGACTGTTCCCGTACCACTCCAGCAACCACGACGAGGCGGTGTACCTTCAGCAGGCCGGGCTACTGCTCGACGGGCAGCTCCAGCTGTTTGCGGGCGAGATCGCGGGCGCCGTCCATCCCTGGTTCTTCGTGCAGGACGGCGGTCGCCTCTACCCGAAGTACTCGCCGGTGCCGTCCGCGATGTACGCGGTCTCGATGGCGCTGTTCGACGAGCCGCGCGTCACGCTCGCCGCGGTGAGTGCCGGCAACGCCGCCTGTATCTACGCGCTGGCGTCGGCCGCCTTCGACCGCCGCGTCGGCGTCGTCGCCGCCGCGGTCTTCGCCGCCGCGCCGATGGCGCTGTTGACGGGAGCCGTGTTCCTTCCCTACGCCCCCACGACGTTTCTGAACCTGCTGTTCGCGGTCGCGTACGTCCGAGCGACGCGTCGCGAGAGCCGCGTCTACGCGACGCTCGCCGGCGTCGCCGTCGGACTGGCCTTCTTCGCTCGCCCGTTCACCGCGGTGCTGTTCGCGGCGCCGTTCATCGCCCACGCGCTGTGGACGGTGGCGGCGTCGGCACGAACGAGGGGCGCGTGGCCGCCCGGCGAGGCGGTCGTCCGCCAGCTCCACACCGCGGCGCTGGGGCTGGCGTTCGTCGGCGTCGCGCTCGCGTACAACACCCACCTCACGGGCGACCCGCTCACGTTCCCGTATCAGGCGTTCGCGCCGCAGGACGGCCCCGGATTCGGCTACCGCGAGATCCTCGGCCACGCCGAGACGTACACGCCCGCGGTCGCGCTGGAGACGAACGCCTACGGCCTCTGGTACCTGATCTCTCGGTGGTTCACGGCGGGCCTCCTCGGGACCGCCGCCGCGGTCGCGGGGCTCGCGGTCGCGGTTCGCCGCTGGTGGACGGGAGCAGTCGCCGACCGGGAGCGTCTCCCCGGCGTCCTCGTCGCCGGCCTGCTGGTGACCGTGCCGGTCGGCAACCTGTTCTTCTGGGGGACGCACAACCTGCTCGCGGACGTCACCGACCCGACGGACGGCATCGTCGCGCAGTTCGGCCCCTTCTACCACTTCGATCTGCTCGTCCCGCTGTCGATCTTCGCGGCGGTCGGCGCGGTCGCGGGCTGGCGCCTGGTCCGAGACGGGCTCCGCGAGCGGGGGCGACCCGACCGCGGACGAGTCGTCCGCGCGCTGCTCGTCGCGCTCGCGCTCTCGGGCGTCCTGCTCGCCGGGGCCGCGAACGCCGCGGTGCTCGACGGCCCGGTCGAGCGCAGCGCCGCCTACACCGACAAGTACGACCGCGCGTACGCGCCGGTCGAGGCGGCGGACTTCGAGGACGCGCTCGTGTTCCTTCCGACGCCGTACGGCGACTGGCTCAACCACCCGTTCCAGTACCTCCGCAACGACGGGGCGCTGGAGGGCGACGCGGTGTACGCGCTCGACCGCGGTCCGGAGAGCGACTTCGCGGTGATCGACCGCTTCCCGAACCGGACGCTCCATCGGTACGCGTATCGGGGGCTGTGGACCGGTGACCCGACGATTCAGGTCACGCCGAAACTGGAGGCGCTCGAGGTGCGCGGCGGGGAGCGGCTCGACGCCGAGACGACGGTCGGGGTGCCGGCCGGCGTCGACCGCGCGACAGTGCGCCTGGAGAACGAGGCGGGCGACTACGTGAGTGCGCCGGTCGACGCCGGCCGGGTCGAACCGGGCGAGGACCTGACCGTCGCGTGGTCGGTCGACGACGGGGCGGCGCGGCTGACCGGCCCGGCCGCGGGGTCCGGAGCGAGGACCACCGCGGGCGGCGACGCGAGCGCGTCGGACGCCGCGGTCCCGGTCGCTGAGACGGACGAACTGCTGGTTCTCGTTCGGCTGACGGCGTTCGACGGCTCGACGCTCACCTACCGACAAGAGGTGACCGTCAGGACCGACGGCGACCGCGTGGAGGTCATCTGGCCGCCGGATCGGTCCGTCTGCCCGCTGGTCGACGCCTGTGACAACCGCGGGACGTACCTCCCGGACCACCCCGAGGAACACCCCTCGGGCGTCTCGTTCGAGACGAACGTCTCCGCGACCGCGGGCGACTCCGAGAGGTAGCCGGCGGAGCGGTCGGAGCGGTCGCTAACAGCAGGACGGAAGATCCATCTCTGACAGCAGGACAGAAAACCCTCCTTCCGACGGTGGGACGGAAACCGAAGCAAAAGTCGCCGATCGCGGCCGCGGGGTCGAAGACCCCACCTCTTCGCGAGACCGCGTCCCGAGACGACTACCGGAACCGCTCCTGCAGACAGACCTTCACGATGGACTTCGCGATGGCGGCACCGCCCTCGATGGGGTCGAGCTTCGTCTCGCCGGCGCGCTCGCCGTAGGGGATCGGCTCCTCGCGGATCTCGTAGCCGCGCATCAGCGGCCGGATCAGGAGCTCGGCGGAGAGACCGGTGTTCTCGGTCCACTCGATGTCGTGGAGCAGTTCGCGGCGGTACGCGCGCATCCCCGTGGTGGTGTCGTGGACGCGCTCGGTCGTCAGGACGCTCGCGATGGCCGCGAACGCCTTGTTGCCGAAGCGGTTGAACCCGGGCATCGTCTCCGCGCCGTGGTAGAGGCGGTCGCCGCTGACCACGTCGTAGCCCTCGTTGATCAACTCGAGGAACTCGGGGAGCTTCTCCATCGGGTAGGTGTCGTCGCAGTCGGTCGTGACGACGACCGGCCGGTCCGGCGTCAGGACGGCCTCGCGGACCGCGACGCCGTACCCCTGCGGCTCCTGCTCGACGACGGTCGCGCCGTGTTCGCGGGCGATCTCCGGCGTCCGGTCCGAGGAACCGTCCACGCAGACGACCTTCGCGCGGCCGTCCGTGACGCGCTCGATGTCCTCCAGCACCGTCCCGATGGCGGCCTCCTCGTTGTAGGTTCCCATCACGACCGCGAGATCGTCGAAGGTGTACGCGTCCGCGGCGTCCTCCGCGGTCGCGGCGTTCTCGCCGGTCGCCTCGTCCGCGGCCGGTTCCGCGTCGCCGGCGGCGTGCTGGGTCGTCGACTCATCATCACCGGAATCGGGTCGCTCGGCGGGGTCCGCCCCCGCGTGTACCTGACTCATTACCTGCTCGTTGCGACCGGGGGGACTTATGTTTTTAGGTTTGCCTAAAACAACGGCCGGCCGCGATTCCTCGCCCTCAAAGCGCCGCGTCGACCGCGTCCGCGGCCCGCAGCGCGAGCGCCGCGATGGTGAGCGTCGGGTTCATCGCGCCGGCGGTGGGGAAGACGCTGCTGGAGGCGATCCAGCAGTTGTCGAGGTCGTGCGTGCGGAGGTCCGCGTTGACGACGCTCTCGGTCGGGTCGGTTCCCATTCGGGTCGTGCCCATGTGGTGGTACGCGGGGCCTGTGTTGTCGGGACCGACGCTCCACTCGATCTCCGCGCCGAGCTCCTCGAGCACCGACCGCTGGACCTCGTTAGCGCGTTCGAGCGTCCGAAGTGCGCGGTCGCCGACGTTCCAGTGGACGTCCGGCACCGGATTGCCGCGGTCGTCGGTCCTGTCGGGGTCGAGCGCGACGTAGCTGTCCTCGCGCGGAAGCTGCTCGACCAGCCCCCCCATCGCGATGTGGGTGCCGTACCCGTCTCGCAGCCGGTCCAGCAGGTCGTCGCCCCAGTCCT
>NZ_LKIR01000130.1:38710-46074 GCF_001462205.1 Haloparvum sedimenti | reverse complement strand
CGTCGGCTCGTCGAGCGTTCCGCCCATCCCCGCGAACAGGTGGTCCATGAAGAACTTCCCGACCGCGCCGCTGGAGTTGGCCAGTCCGCCGGGATACGTCTCGGACTCCGAGAGCAGGAGGAGCCGCGGGATTTCGACCCCGCCGGCAGCGAGCACGAACGCGTCGGCGTCCTGTCTGTGGCGGTCGCCGTCCGGCGTGGCGTATTCGGCCGCCGTGACCCGGTCGGCGTCGTGGTGGAGGTACTCCACGGGCGCGCGGTCGATGACCGTCGCTCCCTTCTCCTCGGCCCGCTCGATGTGGACCGTCGCGTCGTACTTCGCCCCGGAAGGACAGACCGGCTGGCAGGTGCCGTACCCGACACACTGGCTCCGGCCGTCGTAGGACTCGGAGTTGCGCGCGTTCGGCACCGAGTGCATGTCGATGCCCAGTTCCTCGCAGGCCTCCGCGAACAGCGAATCGCTGTAGGAGGGCTCGAAGGCGGGCATGGGGTGCGGCTCCTCGCGCGGCGGCGCGTAGGGGTTGTCGGAGGCCCCTGCGACGCCCAGTTCGGCCTCGGCCTCGGCGTAGTAGGGACGGAGGTCCGCGTAGTCGATGGGCCAGTCGACCCCGACGCCGCGCTCGGTCGCCGACGCGAAGTCGTCCTCGTGGAGCCGCATCACCATCCCCTGCCAGTGGAGCGTCGAGCCGCCGACGCCCTTCACGCGGGCGTGGTTCAGCGGGTAGAACCACTCGCCGGAGGCCGAGTGGGCGTCGCGCTCGGGGTCGCCGTCCCACACGTCCGGTCGGTCGTGGGCAGGCCTGATCGCCATCTCCTGTCTGCGGCGCCGCGTGGAGGGGTCGAACCGCGGCCCGGCGTCGAGTACCACGACCTCGTGGCCCCGCCCCGCCAGTCGGTCGGCGACCAGCGCCCCCGCGGGCCCCGCGCCGACGACGCAGATGTCCGCGTTCTCGACCGGCGTGCGGTCGGGGGCGGGCTCGCCGGTCGCGCCGCCCTCCGCGCCGCTCATCACGTCGGCCCTCGCTGATAGGTGTCCGTCCCGCCGGGGTGGCCCTGCGGGTTCTCGATACCGACCAACTCGCCGCCGGTCGGCGAGGCGTACAGCGCGAGCAGCAGTTCGTTGACGACGTAGTAGCGCACGCGCTCGGCGTCCGTCCCGTCTGGAGACGCTTCGGCGGTATCGGCGCCGACCTCCCGAAGCAGGCCGTCGCGGTCGCTCGGTGGAAGGTCCGCGACGGGGGCGTCGTACCACGAGGCCGCGAGGTCGTTCAGCGTTGTGACCGCCTCGCGGAGCCCGGCGTCGTGCGCGCGCTCGAACTCGCTCGCGCCGGCGGCGTCGTCCGGGTCGACGAGCCGACCGGAGAGGAACGATTCGACGAACGAGGGAACGCCCTCGACCTCGCTCGGGTAGACGACCTCCGCGACCGCGACGAGGGCGTCCCGTACCGCCGTGTCGGAGGCGACGGGCGCGTCCTCCGACCCCTCGGCCGACGACTGCCGCCACTCCCGAACCCCCGCCGCGCCGACGCCCCCGACGCCGAACGCGGCGAGCGCGGCCGCGGCGTCCCGCCTCGTCAGTTCCATGGGCCGTCTTAGGTGAACCTAAACTTATGTGGATCGGTGTGGAACGACCGCTCGTGCGGAGAACGAGGCCGACCGCGTGCGCGAATGGCGTCACTCAAGTGTCCGCTCGCCGAACGGGGAGACGATGAGTCGGTCCCGGTCGCTTCGGTCGGTCGGACTCACCCTCCTGTCGGGAGCCATCGCCGCCGTGTTGGTGTTCCCGCTGACGTGGCTGTTCGTCGAGGCCGCAAAGGTGAACCCGGACCGCGCGCGCGAACTCCTGTTCCAGTCGGGCGGGCTGGAGGTGCTCCTCAATAGCCTCCTTCTGATGACAGGTGTGACCGTGTTCTCGGTGCTGATCGGCGTGCCGTTGGCGTTCCTGACGGTGCGAACTGACCTGCCGTTCCGCCGGTTCTGGACGATCCTGGTCGCGCTCCCGCTCGTCGTACCGAGCTACGTGGGCGCGTTCGCGTTCGTCTCCGCGTTCGGTCCGCGAGGGGAGTTCCACGAGATCCTGTCCCCGCTCGGGGTCGAGCGCCTGCCGGAGATCTATGGGCTCCCGGGCGCGGTGCTCGTGATCACGCTGTACACCTACCCCTACGTCTTCCTCACGACGCGGGCGTCGCTGCTCTCGCTCGACACCTCGCTCGTCGAGGCCGCCCGCACCCTGAACCACGGTCAGCTGGGCGCGTTCCGTCGCGTCACTCTGCCGCACATCAGGCCCGCGGTGCTGGCCGGCGCGCTGCTGGCCGCGCTGTACGCCGTCTCCGACTTCGGGACGCCGTCGATCATGCGGCTGGCGGTGTTCACGCGTCAGATATACGTCGAGTACAACTCCTTCGGCGCGGACTACGCCGCCCTGCTCTCCTTGGAACTGCTCGCGGTCGTGCTGGTGGTGCTCGCGGTGGAGCGCCGGATCCGACCGGACGAGACCGTCCAGGGCGACGGCTCCGCGTCGACCGACCGGGGAGCGGTGAGCCTCGGCCGGCTCCGGTGGCCGGCGACGCTTTTGCCCGCGAGCGTGGCGGGGCTCGCGCTCGTGGTCCCGGTCTGGATCCTGCTGCTGTGGGTCGTGCGGTCGGGCGGTCGATCGCGGCCCTCGCTGGCGTTCGAGTGGAGCTTCGCGCTCAACTCCGTCGGCGTCTCGTTCGCAGCGGCCATCGTCGCCGCGGCGCTCGCGCTCCCGGTCGCGTACGTCGCCGCGAGACACCGAAGCCGACTCACGGACTTCTTCGAGCGGATCACCTACCTCGGATTCGCCGTTCCGGGCGTCGTGCTCGCGCTCTCGCTGGTCTACTTCGGCGCCGGCTACGCGCCGTGGCTCTACCAGACGGTCCCGCTCCTGGTGTTCGCGTACGTCGTCCGGTTCATGCCGCAGGCGCTCGGCTCGATCCGCACCGCGACGCTGGGAGTCGATCCGACGCTCGTGGAGGCGGCCCGAACGCTCGGCGAGTCGCCCGGCGGCGCCTTCCGGCGCGTCACGCTGCGACTGATCGCGCCCGGCGTGACGGCGGGGGCTGCGCTCGTGTTCCTGACGACGATGAAGGAGCTGCCCGCGACGCTGATACTCCGCCCCACCGGTTTCGAGACCATCGTCACCCAGATATGGCGGGCGCAAGCGGCGGCTTACTTCCAGTACGCCGCGGTGCCGTCGCTGATCCTGCTGCTGGTCTCGGGGCTCTCGATGGTGGTGCTGCTCTCACAGGAGAGCGAAGAAGGGCTGTAGCTGAGATGCCCCGACCGGCCGCGAGTCGCGGCCCTCAGAGCTCCCGCACGTCCGAGAGGATCTCCTCGGCGTGTTCCTCGGGGTCGACGCCCTCGTAGGCGAGGACCACGTCGCCGTCCGGGCCGACGACGTACGTGTTCCGGAACACGCCGTCGAAGGTGTTCCCGAACATGTTCTTCTCGCCGTAGGAGTCGTAGGCGGCGGCCACCTCTCCCTCCTCGTCGGACAGCAGCGGGAACGGGAGGTCGTACTCCGCGGCGAACGCGTCGAGGTCGTCCACGGGGTCGTCGCTGATCCCCACGACCGAGACGCCCGCGTCCGCGAACGCGTCCCAGTTGTCGCGGAAACTGCAGGCCTCGGTCGTACAGCCGGGGGTGTCCGCGCGTGGGTAGAAGTAGACGACCACGTACTCCCCGTCGAAGTCGTCGAGCGAGACCGTCTCGCCGCGCTGGTCGGGGAGCGAGAACTCGGGTGCGTCGGTGCCGACGTCGAGCATGGTCGAACGCGCGAGCGCGACCGGGAAAGCCGTTCCGCTCGGCGGCGATCGATCCCACCGCGAGAAAGGCGCCCCGTCAGTCGATCCGCTCGGCGGCGTCGCGCTGGATCAGCGGTTCCGCGTTCGCGGCGGGGAGCGTCACCACGTCCTCGGCGGCGAGGTCGTACTCCCGCTCGTCGACGCCGAGGATCTCCCCCACGTCGGCGGTGATCCGGACGGTCGTCCGGTCGTCGATCTCGCCGATAGAGGGCGTCTCAGGCGGTTCCTCGTCCGCGGGATCGGCCGCCGCGTCGGCGGTGGCCGTCTCCTCGCCCCCGTCGTCGGGCTCGGACGCGCCGGGCGCGCCCGGCGGCGCGGGGTCGGGGGCCACGGGCGTGCGGCCGTCGGCGTCCGCGTCGGCGGACCCGGCGCCTGCGCTCGGCCCCTCGGAGGGACCCGCATCCGCGGTCGGTTCGCTCGGCTCGCCCGAGGCGGACGGGTCGTCGCCGCCAGCGCCCATCGCGTCCGCGAGGACGCCGCCCTCGTCCGCGGCGCCGCCGTCGGCATCGGCGGAGCGCTCGGTCGCGGGGTCCGCGGGCGGAACCGGGTCGTCGGCAGACGGGGTCGGCGCGTCCTCCGTGACGCCCTCGGTTCGCGGCGCGGCGTCCGGGTTCGAGTCCGCGTCGACCGGCTCGGCGGACGGGGCCACCTCGCCCGACAGCACGTCGAGGACGCTCCGTTTGTTCTCCTCGATGCGGCCGACGAGGTCCTCGAACAGCTCGCGCTCCTCGTTCGTCATCCCCTCGCGCTCGACGGGCATGTCCGCGGCCGCGAAGGAGGCGAGCTTGACGACCTTGCCGACGCGCCGCTCGTAGAGCGCCTCCGCGACCTCCTCCGCGGTCTCGACTTCGTCGGACATCCGGCGCACGTCGTCGTCCGAAAAGGGGTTCTCGACGGACTCCGCACGGCGGTCGCGGGCCGCGCGCAGGTCCGCGACGTAGGAGGCGACCTCGTCGTAGAAGTCGTCCCGCAGGTGCTGGAGGCTGTCCTTCCGCCGTTCCTTCGCCTGTACGGAGCGGAGTTCGTCGAGGTTCATGCGGGGGGCTGTGGTGTGGTCACGATTCGGGTACCTTGCGCGCGTCGCCGCGGGCCATCAGGAACAGGCCCGCGTACTCCGGGAGCGTGTTTCGTCCCGGCTCCACCATGAATGTATCGCCGCCGAGGACGACCTCGCGTTCCTCGTCGCACTCGACGGCGATCTCGCGACCCTCGAATCGCTCCGGCACCGCGTCGACGAGGGGGTCGAAGTCGGCCAGGTCCTCCCGGTCGATCCGCGTGACTCGAAGGGCGCTCCCGCCGTGGAGCGTCCCCGGGAGTCGGATGAGCCGCCGCGTGTCCGTCGTCACCGGCTCGTCGATGGGGGCCGTCTCGGTGGCGGTCACCCGCGCGGTCAGCGCCTCCGCGAGCCGGCGGACGCCCGGCCCGCCCGCCTCGAGGTTCCCCTGCTCCAGCGCCTCGGGGTTCTGGCGAAACGCGCCGAGAATCGTCGTCGCGCGTCCCTCGCCGATGCCGTCGAGCTCCTGCAGCTTCTCCATCGCGGCGTCGTCGTCCATCCCGCGGAGCTCCTCGGCGTAGTCGACGAGCGCCTCGTGGACGCGCTTCCCCCACCCGCCCTCGCTGCGGAGCACGCGGCGGGTGGTCCCGTCGGCCGACACCGTGTGGACGAGGTTCTCGGTGTCGAGGTCGATCGCCCGGACGTAGTCGACGACCTCGCGGCGCGCGTCGCTGTCCAGCTCCAGCACCTCGGGGTCGCGGACGTGGACGTGGTACCCCCGCCCGCCCGAGAAGACGACCTCCATGTCCTCGAACGCGAAGTCGTCCTCCAGGAACTCCAGCAGGCGCCCGAGCGCGTCCTTACATGCCGCGAGCATCTCGGCGTAGGTCGTCTCCGTGGGGTCGACGCCGGGCAGGTGGTCGGCGTCGAGGTCGAAGACCAGATCCGCGGACCGCCACCCCTTCCCGCCCATCGTCGAGGCGCCGGGGTCGTCGTAGCGGGCCGCCGAGAAGTAGGCGTGTCTGGGCGCGGTCTCGGCGAAGAAGGCGCCCAGATCGCCGAGGTCCAGCATCGACTGGTGGCGCACCATCGTCGTCCCCGTCCCGGTGGTCCACGGGATGTGGCCCCACTCGCGCTCGTGGGCGTCCGGGGGCGGCGAGGGCGAGACGCTCCGGTAGTAGTCGCGGAACCGACCCCGGAGGTACTCGCGCGTGCGGTCGTCCATCGCTCGCCCTCGCTTGACGCGGTCGGGTGAAAGGCGTTGCCGTTCGCGGCCGCGGTTCCGCGAGCGCCGACCGCGGACGCCGGTCCGTCACGCCCCGCACACGGCGGTTCGTCGCGCCCCGCGACCGACCACAGCGGCTAACGGCACGGGGCTCGAACCGGCGACCATGCGCGACGAGGCGGAGATCCGCGAGCAGTACGAGTTCCTGGCCGAACAGCTCGACGACGAGGAGATGCGCCATGAAGGCGTCAGGGAAATGTTCACCTACTACAAGCGAGCCCTCGGGTGGGTGTTGGAGGAAGAACATATCTAGCGCGCCCGGCCGCCACGGCCGCGTCCATGCAGGTGGGGCGCACGCCCGACAGGTTTATTCCTCCGCCTCCGGTACGTGCTGGTGACGCTTCGTCTTGGAGGGCCGAAGCGTCAGCGGGGACCAATTCGAGGGCCGCGAACCCACGCTCTTTTCACCGTGGGTTCGCGGCCTTTTCGACGTAACTGACCCCGAGCGACCGCTCTGCGGGCCCGCCTCGGCAGCGATCAGCACGGCGAGCGACGCGACCGCTCGTTCCCGGCCGCCGAACCCTCCGAAGAGAGGAAATACCGGAATCCGTTCACGTCGCGTCACCAGTCTTATTGATTTGTCTGACAGAAGTCGCTCGCTATATTGAGCCCGTTCGTGGGTTCTGCAGCCGTGTTTGGTGATTTGGAACGATATTTTTATGGTATCTCGACAAGAACGTTGGAGAAGACCACGCCAATGTACGACTTGACAGGTTTTCAACGTGACCTCCTCTACGTGATCGCCGGTCTCGACGAACCCCACGGACTCGCGATCAAGGACGAGCTGGAGGACTACTACGAGAAGGAGATCCACCACGGGCGCCTCTACCCGAACCTCGACACGCTCGTCGAGAAGGGGCTCGTCGAAAAGGGGCAGCGCGACCGGCGGACGAACTACTACACGCTGACCCGGCGAGGACGACGCGAGATCGAGGCGCGCCAGGAGTGGGAAGCGGAGTACGTCGACGCCTGATCCGGACGCTTCGCCCCGCCCGCGGATCCTCCCTCGGAGCCCGCCCGCGGACCCCTCCTCGGAGACGGTCCCCGGAGACCGGGCGCTTATACCCCCCGACCGAGTAGGCGGTCTCCATGATCGACGCGGTCACGACCGGCGCGGTGTCTCTCTTTCCCGCGCCGGCACAGACGTTTTTCGGCGTCTCCTTCGAGGAGCCGGTGGTCCGACTGGCGCTGGCGGCGGCGCTGGGACTGTTTCTGGGACTGGAGCGCGAGTGGTCGGACAAGGACGCCGGGATCCGGACGTT
>NZ_LKIR01000130.1:31378-38336 GCF_001462205.1 Haloparvum sedimenti | reverse complement strand
TGCACTCGTTCGCGGGCAAGCTCTCGCGCCGAGAGATCCGGTCGGCGACGGAGTTCGCCATCCTCGCGTTCGTGATCTATCCCCTGCTGCCGACCGGTCAGGTGGACGTGCTGGGCGTCCCGCTCGAGCCGCGCGTCGCGTGGCTGATGGTCGTCACCGTCGCCGCCATCGGCATGGCCAACTACGTGCTGGTGCGGACCTACGGCGGCCGCGGTATCGCCGTTACCGGCTTCTTCGGCGGCCTCGCCTCCTCGGCCGCGGTCGTGGGTGCGATGCTCGACCACATCAAGAGCCACCCCGAGAGCACCAACTACGGCGTCGCGGGCGTCCTGCTGTCCAACGCCGCGATGGCGCTGCGGAACCTCGCCATCGCCGTCGCGTTCACGGTCACGGTCGGCTCCGCGGTGCTGTGGGAGACGGCGGTGCCGCTCGGCGCGATCATCGTCGCCAGCGTCGTCATCGCCTACCTCGTCGCGGAGTGGGACGCCCAGATCGAGATGGAACTGGAGAACCCCTTCTCGATCCGGAACGCGCTCGCGTTCGGCTCGGTCTTCCTGTTCATCCTCGCCGGCTCGTCGGTCGCGCAGTCAGAGTTCGGGGCAGCCGGTCTCTTCGTCAGCGCGCTCGTCTCCGGACTGGTCTCGTCGGCCGGCGTCGCCACCTCCGCCGTGCTCCTGTACCGGAGTGGAACCATCGGCAGCCAGGAGGCCGTGATCGCGATCCTGCTGGCAACCGCCGCGAGCATCCTCGTGAAGGTGGCCCTCGCGGCCGGCGCGCCACGGGACTTCCTCCGCCGCGTCGCGCTCTGGAGCGCCGTGACGCTCGCGGTCGGCTTCCTCGCGACCGCGGTCATGGTGCTGCTCTGATCCGGCCCGGTGGCCGGCGGTTGCAGTTCTCTCCAACGTTTCAGTGTGAGGCTCGAATTTAACTCCCTCTCGCGAGACACGGATCCGCATGGACAGGGACACCGCACGCCCCGAGGTCGAAACGTTCCCCGGCCCGCGGGCCCGCGAGTGGGTCGAGTACCACCACGAGTCCGCCGCACCCAGCACCTACGTCTACGACTTCGTGTGGGACCGCTCCGCGCCGGCGGAGGGACCCTTCTGTACCGACGCGGACGGCAACGTCCTCATGGACTTCACCAGCCACGTCGCGGCCGCGCCGCTTGGCTACAACAACCCGAAGATCATGGACGACCTCCGGGAGTTCGACCTCGTCGACCCCCTGAAGATCGCCGGACAGGACTTCTACGTCTCCGGCGGCGGTTCGCCCGGCGATCGCCTCCCCGGACCGGCCGGCCTGATGGACCGGCTGACGGCCGCGACCGACCACTACGACATGGACATGGTGTTCCTGTCGAACTCCGGCGCGGAGGCGGTCGAGAACGGGATCAAGATCGCCTACGACGAGAGCGACGGCGCGAAGTACGCGATCACCTTCGAGGGCGCGTTCCACGGCCGGACGCTCGGCGCGCTCTCGCTCAACCGCTCGAAGGAGGTCTACCGCCGGAAGTTCCCGGAGATCAGCGGCGTCCACGACGTTCCCTTCTGTGACGACGCGGGCTGTGACCCCGCGTCCTGTTCGTGCGGTTTCTTCGCGGACGGCGTCTCGCGGCTCCGCCGGAAGCTCGATCCCGACCGCGGCCACATCAACCCCGAGGAGGTGGCGTACCTCATCATGGAGCCGATCCAGGGCGAGGGCGGCTACCGGTTCCCCTCCGACGCGTTCATGGAGGAGGTCGCGGCGTTGACCGAGGAACACGACATCACGCTGATCGCCGACGAGATCCAGTCCGGCGTGGGACGGACCGGGAAGATGTGGGCCTCGGACCACTACCCCATCGAGCCGGACGTTATCACCAGCGCGAAGGGGCTCCGCGTCGGCGCCACCATCTCGCGGTCGGACGTGTTCCCCGACGAGAAGGGGCGGCTCTCCTCGACGTGGGGCGCGGGCGACGTGATCGCCGCGCTCCAGGGGTCGCTCACGCTCGACGCGATCCACGAGCACGACCTGATGGACAACGCGACGGTCCGCGGCCGGCAGTTCCTCGAGGCGATGCGCGACGCCGACCACGAGGGCGTCGTCGACGTGCGCGGCAAGGGCCTGATGCTCGCGGTGGAGTTCGAGAGCAAGGAGCTCCGCGACGACGTGCTGGAGGCGGCGCTCCAGCACGGCCTGCTCACGCTCGCGTGCGGCTACAAGGTGCTCCGGATCCTTCCGCCGATGGACGTGACCGAACGCGAGATCGAACTCGGCTGCGAACTGCTGTCGGCCGCCATCGAGGACGCGAACTGAGACTGCGAACCAGCACCGCTAAACCGCGCCCGGACAGATCCGCGGACATGAACGACGACGGCGCGACCGCGGGGACGAACGCCGGCGGCGGCGCTCTCGCGGACGGCGACGCGCCGGCCCTGCCGGACGACCGCGGCGCGGTCCGCGAGGCGCTGGTCGCGTGGTACGAGGACGACCACCGGGACTTCCCGTGGCGTCGCACAGAGGACGCCTACGAGATCCTCGTGAGCGAGGTGATGAGCCAGCAGACCCAGCTCGACCGAGTGGTGCCCGCGTGGGAGGCGTTTCTGGACGAGTGGCCGACAGTCGAGGACCTGGCGGCCGCCGACCGCGGCGAGGTGGTCGCGTTCTGGTCGAGCCATTCGCTCGGCTACAACAACCGCGCGAAGTACCTCCACGAGGCGGCGACGCAGGTCCTCGGGGAGCACGGCGGGACGTTCCCGGAGACGCCCGAGGAACTGCAGGGGCTGATGGGCGTCGGTCCCTACACCGCCAACGCGGTCGCCTCCTTCGCGTTCAACGCGGGCGACGCGGTCGTCGACACGAACGTCAAGCGGGTGCTCCACCGCGCCTTCGCCGTGCCGGACGACGACGACGCGTTCGAGCGCGTCGCGTCGTTGCTCATGCCCGAGGGCGAGTCCCGCGTCTGGAACAACGCGATCATGGAACTGGGCGGCGTCGCCTGCGGGACGAAACCGCGGTGCGACGAGGCGGGCTGTCCGTGGCGGCGCTGGTGTCACGCCTACGAGACGGGCGACTTCACCGCGCCGGACGTGCCCGAACAGCCCGAGTTCGAGGGGAGCCGGCGCCAGATGCGCGGCCGCGCGGTGAGCGTCCTCGGCGAGTTCGACGAGCTGACGCTGGACGAGCTCGGACCGCGCGTCCGCGTGGACTACGCGCCCGGCGGCGAGTACGGCCGCGAGTGGCTCCGCGGGCTGGTCGAGGACCTCGCGGACGACGGGCTGGTCGACGTGGAGGGGGACGGCGAGGAGGCGACCGTTCGGCTCCGAGCGTAGGGGACCGGGCCCGTCTCGGCGCCTCACCCCTCCTCGTCGGCCAGCACCGCCGCGATCCGTTCGTCCGTGCTCGCGTGGGCGTTCTCCAGCACGACGGCCCCGAACAGCACGCGGTACGGGGCCGCGAGGAACCGCGGGAGCGGTCCCGTCTCTGCCGGCTCGGCGTCCGCGCCGCCCGCACCGCCCGCGGGTGGCAGCGTCGCTCGGAGGCGCTCGAGGCGACGCAGCGCCCGGACGAACGTCTCGGTTCCGTGTTCGCGTGCGGCGTGCCGGTCGGCTTCACGCTCCACGCGCGGATAGTCGCGGGCGACGACGAGGGCGTTCCGGCCGCCGACCGCGGCGCCGAACAGGGAGGCGAGCAGGTTCCAGCGCGGGTCGCCGTTTCGGACGTGATACTCCTCGTGGGCGATCACGGCCGCGACCTCCTCGTCGGTGAGTTCCTCGAGCAACCCGGTGCTCACGACGATGGCGTCGCGACCGGGGAGGGACTGGGTCGCGAACGCGACGGCGCGCGGCGTCGCGAGGACGCGGACCGGAACGCTCCCCTCGCCGGCCTCGACCGCCTCGACGGCGGCGGTCGCGCCGCTTTCCGACCCCATCCGGGCGGTCGCCCCGGTCTCGACGGTCCTCTCGGCTCCGACCGCCGCTCCCGCCACGCCGATTTCGGTCGACTCGATCGGGCGTGTGCGAGCGCGGAGCGTCCGGTACGTCTGCATCCGTCGGACGAGGTGGACCCCCCACAGTCCCAGTAGGCCGACGAGCGGCAGCGTGAGGACCGCGAGCGCGACGAGCGCCGCGGCCCGCGGGAACGGCACGCCGACCGCGGTGAACGCGGCGGTCGCGGCGGTCGCGACGGCGGTCGGATCGGCCGATTCGGCCGCGGTTGAGACCGGCCACGTGCCGGCCAGGAAAGCGACGACGGCGCCGACCGAGAGCACGTTCAGCGTGAGGAAGGCCCCGAACCACGCCACGCGGAGCGGACGCGAGTCGATCGGTCGGTTCGGAACGCTGTCGACCCCCTCGAGGAACCGCCGACAGAGCCGCACGTAGGCGTATAGCGCCGCGAGCGTGTTGATCACGAGCGCCGCGGTCAGGGCGGCGACGCCCGCGGGACCGACCGCGTCCGACGCGACGACGAGCAGGGCGACGTTGCCGCCAGTGAGCAGGAGCGGGACGCCCGAGAAGAAGGCGAGCGCCCACACCGGGAACTGCCGTCGCAGCGTCACCGATCCGGGCGCACTGGCGTACGCGAAGGCTGCACACAGAAATATCGACAGCAGCAGCACCGGCCACCGGAAGCCGCCCGTTCCGGCGGTCCACAGTCCGATCAGGACCCCCCCGAGCGGCGGCAGCGCCGCCGGCGTGATCCGGTAGGTGTCGATATCGACGACGGAGCCGGTCCGGCGGTGGAACCGCCGGAAGTGGACCCATCCGGGGACGAGCGGGACGAGCGTCAGGAGGAGGCAGAGGCTCAGCGCGGCGCCCGTCAGCGGGACGGCAGGGGCCGGCGAGAGAAAAACGGCGGCCGCGAGGACGCCCGCCAGCGCGGCCAGCGACGCGTACGGGAGGCGGGTGTCGACCGCGACCTCTACCCGCCCCGCGGCGGGGTTCGCGCTCGCGCGCAGGGTGAACAGCCGCGAGGCTCGTGACCAGCGCCACTCGGGCTCGGTCTCGTTCCCGCTCTCGCGCGTCGGTTCGCCGAGCGCGGCGTCGAGTTCCCGGCGCACCAGGTCCCACGGGCCGGCGAGCGACCCGGCGACCCGCGCGAGCGTCACGGCGACGGGAGGAACGCCGGCAGGTTCAGCAGCGACTCCTCGAGGTCGCGGTCGTCCGCGTCCTCGCGGTCGTCGACCGACGCGCGGACGCCGGAGGGGAGCAGCCGCTGGAACTGGGCGTTCGAGAGCAGGAACACCGTGGGGTTGTCCCCCGCGAGCATCTCCTCGTAGGCCATGTAGTTCACCCGAGTCCCCTCGAGGTAGTTGGAGCGGACGAGCTCGTCGAGCCCTTCGGGGATCCGGATGTAGCCGGTCGCCTCCTCGCCGTGCTCCGCGCCGTACACCTTCGTTCGAGTCACGTCGCCGTAGTTCGGCTCCCGCAGGGCGTACTGTGAGAGGACGATGTAGTCGGCGTTCCGCTCGTAGTTCCAGTAGACCGAGTGGCCGTGGACCTCGTGGTCGTCGCCGACGACGGTGTGGACCTCCGGCGGAAGCGGGATCTTCCGGTCGGATTTCACCTCCTCCTGGTAGAACATCGTCCAGTCGTGTTGCATCGCTTTGGTATTCCCAACCGATTCTGATACCGTAAATGCTTCCACGGCGCGAGCCGCTTTCCGCCGGCGAGCCGATTACATTTATAAAAATTGACAGTATTTACCGTTCCGGCGGCCCACGCACCGAGTGCATGACGACGAACCCACCCGAACTCGGTATCTCGGTGCTGGAGGACGACGAACTGGTGCGGAAGGCGCGCTCCGCCGAGAACGGTCGGCGGTTCCAGCTCCTGTTCGACCACGGCTGGGAGTCGCCGGCCGTCAGGGAGGTGTACGAGAAGCCCCGCCACGCGCGGCTCGCGCTTATCAACCACCTGATCTGGTGGGCGCGCCACGACACCGATCAGGTCCGGCGGCTGTTCCGGCGGTCGGCGCTGTGTCCCGGCGACCTCACGCGCTACCGCGCCTACTTCGTCGAACTCGTCCGGTCGGCGGTCGCGCTGCTCGGCCGCGAGTGTTACGACCCCGGCTACGCGGCCGCGGACGGGGACGGGGAGGGGTCGCAGTGACTCCCGAGTCGACCGACGGACCGACCGACGGACTGACCCGGCGGTCGTGTCTGGCCGGCGTCGCCGCCGGAGTCGGCCTGCTCGCGGGCTGTACCTCGACCGGGACTGACGGGCCCGGGGGCGCGGCCGAAACCGAGGCGGGAGTGCGGGAGTCGGAACTCCCCGAGTTCAGCGTCGACGAGGACGCGCAGCCCCGACCGATGGTGCTCGACGCGGCCGTGATGGGCGATCCCGAGTCGATCGCGTTTCTCGACGAGTTCCCCGTCGAGATCGCCGTCGCGAACGTCGGGGGCGCCGCCATCTCCGATCTGTCGATCGAGGTCGGGGTCGAACGGGTCCGCGAGGAGGACGGGCTGACGAGGGCGACCGTTTCGGAGCCGGACCCAGTTTCGGTCGGCGTCTCCGACGTGGAGTCCGGAGACTGGACGGTCGTCGAGGCGGACCTCCGGGTCAACACCGCCGGCGAGTGGCGGGTGGCCACGGATGCCCGAGAACACCCGGAGTTCGAGCGCCGGATCGACGTCGCCCCCCGGCGCCTCGCTCCCGGAGAGGCGGTCGCCTCCGAGGTCGGCGGCTTCGAGATCGCGGCCCGCGAACCGTCGGTCGAGCGCGCGCTCCACTACGAAACGGAAGAGGGCGGCATCGGGATGTTCTCCGAGGACGCGACCGGCCTCCTGTCTGCCGAGGAAGGGAACGCGCTCCTCGTCCATCGGTTCGCGGTCACCAACACCAACGCGGAGCGGTCGGTCGGGTTCGGGAGCGTCCTCGCCGATAACCACTTCGTGAACGCGCGGCTCGGGGGCGAGCCGGCCGACCCCGTCGACGGCGAGGTGCTGCGCGACGGCCTGTCCGCGCTCGTGATCCCCGAG
>NZ_LKIR01000130.1:15768-31368 GCF_001462205.1 Haloparvum sedimenti | reverse complement strand
ACGGTCGAGCTCGCCGCGGTACAGGAGCTTCCGGACGACGCCCTCGCGGAGGGGACCGTCTCGATCTCCCTCGACGGGGAGACGGCCGACGTGGTGGTCGAGTCCTACGCGGAGGCGCCCGCGCTCCCGGCGTTCGACCTCGTGGACGCTCGCGTCGACGCGACGGCCGACGGCGGCGACCCGGTCGTCGAGGTGACCGTCGAGAACACCGGGGACGCGCCGGGGACGTTCCGCGGGGCCGCGCAGTTCCACGCCGACCGACCCACCGCGTCCGACTGGCCGTTCCTCCCGGAGGGGGTCGCCCTGACGCTCGAACCCGGGGAACGGGGGATCGGCCGGATTCCGGCGTCCCGCGGCGAGGACCGCTACCGGGTGCAGCCGTTCGGCCGGGAGGTCGAGCGGTGAGCCCGCGACCGCCGACCGCGGTCGGGAGTTCGGTCACCGCCGGTCCCCCGGGAGCGACCGCTCGCGAACTGACGGCAAGCGTGGGGGTCGTGAGTCAGGCTTTAGCCACCGGTGGGGAAACGGAGGGGTACAAACCGTGAGTCGAACCTCGACGACGTACCGGGACCACGGCATCGAGAGCAGGTACGACGACCCCGGAAGCTACGGGGAGCGGGGGTCCCACTACGGGAACGGCCGCTATCCGCCGGACTGGGAACAGCGGCGGGAGGCGGTCTGGGAGCGCCAGAAGTACCAGTGCGGACGCTGCGGGACGTACAAGGGCGACGCCTCGGTGAACGAGGTCCATCACGTCGTCCACCTCGCGGACGGCGGCTCGAACGCGCTCGACAACCTCGTCGGCCTGTGCGGCGACTGCCACGCGCTGATGCATCCGGACGTGGACGCGATCAGCGGCACCGCCGGGCGCGCCGAACTGTTCCCCAACGAGTACGCGGACGACCGCGTTTCGGTCATCAGGGAGCCGATCGACGCGCCCGACCTCGCGACGGACGTGCGGCGACTGACGGCGTTCAGCGCCCCCGACGAGAACGCAAACGCGGTCACGGCCTACACGGTTCCGACGAGCGCCGAAACCGCCCGGCGGGCGGAGTCGTCCCTGCACCGACTGCTGCTCGACAACGACTTCGTCCCGCGCACGTCGGCGTATCACCGCGTTACCGTCCGACCGCGGGCGACGGGATTGCTCGGGGCGATCTCCTCGCGCGGCGTCGACCTCACCGCGGAGAGCGACGCGGAGGTCTCGACCGTGGAGCCCGCGGACGACGCCGCGGACGGGCTCGACGTGTACCACTCCGCGGACGCCACCGTCAGCGACCTGGAGATCGTCGACGGCGCCGGGGAGTCGACGGGCGAGCGCGTGTCGCTCGACCATTCGGACGGTGCCCGGATCCGCGTCGAGAAACCGGTGTCATCGCCGCCGCTCACGGCCGCGACCGCGCCCGAGTACGCGCTCGACGCCGCGCGCTACTTCGGCTGGGGCTCCGCGAAACTGGGCGTCGTCCCGGCCGTGCTGCTCGCGCTGTTCCGTCCGGACCTCCTCCCGGGCGGCGGCTCGGTGGCCGGCGTGCTCGCGACGGCGTTGCTCGTCGGACTCCTGCTCCGGATCCCCGCGATCTACCGCGACGCGACCGCCGACCCGACGGACGCGGTGGTCGACGAGCGCAGCGAGAGCTCCTGACGGGCGCTCTCGCCCCCATCGTCGACAGGAACCGGCAAAGCGTGCAAAGAGTTATATCGCCGAATCGTCTATCATGGTTTGACATACCATGGCGCTCTACGAGCGGGTTCTGGTTCCGACTGACGGATCGCCGGAGGGGGAGCGGGCGGTCTCGCACGCGCTGGAGCTGGCGGCAGCACACGGCGCGGACGTCCACGCCCTCTACGTGATAAACACCGCGAGCTACGCGGGGATGCCGATGGAGACCTCCTGGGAGGGGGTCGACGATCTGCTGCGCGCCGACGCCAAGGCGGCGGTGAACACGGTCGGGGAGCTGGGCGACTCCTTCGACGTGGACGTGACGACCGCGGTCGTCGAGGGGTCGCCGAGCCGCGAGATCATCCGCTACGCCGAGGACGAGGGCTGTGACGTTGTCGTGATGGGGACCCACGGCCGCGGCGGCATCGACCGCCTCCTGCTCGGCAGCGTCGCGGAGAAGGTCGTCCGCGGGTCCAGCGTTCCCGTGCTGACCGTCCGGGTCGGCGACGGCGACGGAGAGGCCGAGGCTGCGACCTCGGAGGAGGGAGCCGCGGGGCCGGAGGCCTCAAGCAGCAGCTAGACGCGTCGCTCTCGGGTGGGTCCCCCGATCCCCTTTTCGTTCCGACCGTCCCGTCTTCACTCCGCCCGTCGGAGGTGTTCGCAGTCGCCCGCCAGCACCCGCTCTCGGCCTCCGTCCGTCTCGACGACGAGCGCTCCCGGGAACTCGACGTCGACCGCCTCGCCCTCCACGACGCCGCCGGGAGTTTCGACGCGGACGCGCCGCCCGAGCGTCGCCGCGTGCTCCCGCCACGCGGGCAGCACCGCGTCCGGGTCCGCGGTCAGCTCGTGGAACCGTTCGAGCAGGCGCTGGACGAACGCCCGGCGGTCCACGTCCGCCCCGGCCTCGGCGCGCAGGCTCGTCGCGTCGGCCGGGAGCGCCTCGGGGTGGACGTTCGCGTTGACGCCGACCCCGACGACCAGCCAGTTGACGCGGTCCGCCTCGCCCTCCATCTCCGTGAGGATCCCCGCGAGCTTGGCGCCGCCGCGGTCGCCCGCCTCGCCGCCCTCCGGGTCGGGGACGAGCACGTCGTTGGGCCACTTGATCGCCGCCTCGACCCCCGCCTCGCGGGCGGCCTCGGCCGTCGCCACCGCGGCCGCGAGCGTGATCACCGGGGCGTGCGCGGGCGGCAGGTCGGGCCGAACGAGGACCGACAGCGAGACGCTCCCCGGCGGGGAGACCCACTCGCGGTCGAGCCGGCCGCGGCTGCCGGTCTGTTCGGCCGCGACGACGGCGACCCCCCCGGCTCCCTCTCCGGCGCTTTCCTCAGCAAGTTCGCGGGCGCGGTCGTTCGTCGATCCGAGCGTCTCGTGGAACTCGACCTCGTAGGGCGCCTCGAGCCCGAAGGCGATCGCGTCGCCGCCGTAGTCGGGGACGCCGCGGACCTCGTAGCCCTCCTCACCGCTCTCGACCGCGAATCCGGCCTCCCGGAGCGCCTCCACCTGTTTCCAGACGGCGGCGCGGGAGACGCCGAGGCGGTCGGCGAGGGCGGGGCCGGAGACGGGGTCCTCCTCCAGCGCGTCCAACAGCGCGCGGCGCGTGTTCATGGGCGGCGTCGGTCGCGGACCGAAAAAGCGGTTGCGGCTGGCGGCTCGACCGAGCGGAGCCGGTCGGCCGAAACCGGTCGAGCGGAGACACCGCGGGGCGACTCAGTCGTCGGTGACGACGCCGTCGTCGGGGATCGCGTCGTTGTCGACCACGTCCGGCTCGGTCAGGTCCCCCTCGCGCCACGTCCCGCGGCGGTACCACGCGTAGGCGATGAGCGCCCCGGCGACGTTCGAGACCGCGAACGCCATCCAGATGCCCGTCTCGCCGTACGGCCCGACCGCGAACCATGCCACCGGAAGCCGGATCACGCCGAGCATCAGCACGGAGATGGCCGCCGCGGTGAGCGTCTTGCCGGCCCCGCGGAAGCTCCCGGTGTACGCCCGCATCACGCCGATAAACCCGAAGGAGAACGCGACGTATCGCAGGAACTCCGCGCTGACCGCGACGACCTCGGGGTCCGGCGAGAAGACGCTCGCGATGGCGCCGGCGGTGAACCACGTCACGACCCCCACCAGCGCGAGGATGCCGAACAGCGTCTTCGCCGCGAGGTCCGCGGCCTGCTCCGCGCGGTCGGGGTTGCCGGCGCCGATGTTCTGGCCGGTCATCGTCTCGACGCCGCGCGCGACCGCGATGGCCGGCAGGAACACGACCGAGAACACGCGCGTCCCGATGCCGTAGGCGGCGACGACCGTGTCGGGGAACATCGCGACGATGAACAGCAGGGCGTTTATCGACAGCGCGCGGCCGGTCCCCTCGACCGACGCCGGCGCGCCGATCCGGACGAGCCGCCGGGCGTAGTTCATCTCGGGCAGCATCTCGGAGAGGCGGATCTTCACGCCCCGCCGCCCGGCGAACATGATCCAGAGGCCGACGACCAGCGCGAGCGCCCGCGAGAAGACGGTCGCGACCGCGGCGCCCTCGATGCCCATCTCGGGGAACACCCACCAGCCGAAGATCAGGAACGGGTCGAGGACGATGTTGATGCCGACCGACCCGGCCATGACGAGCATCGGCGTGATCGTGTCCCCGTAGCCCCGCATTAGTGCGATGAACACGAAGAAGCCGAACATGAAGACGAGGCCCGCGGAGATCACCTGCATGTAGGCGGTCGCGCCGGGCAGCACGGCGTCGGAGGCACCCATCAGCGCGAGGAAGTCGTCGACCAGCAGGTAGCCGACCGCCCCGAGCAGGAGCGAGCCGATCACCGCGAAACCGACCGTCTGGGAGGCGGCGTACTCGGCCTCGCGCTCCTCGCCAGCGCCGGTGTACTGCGCGACCAGCACGCTCCCCGCAACCGAGATGCCCATCCCCAGCGAGATGAGGAGGAACACCATCGGGAACGCGAAGCTGATCGCCGCCAGCGCCTCGGTGCTGTATCGCCCGAGCCAGAACGTGTCCGCGAGGTTGTACGCGGTCTGGAGCAGGTTCGTGACGACGATGGGCAGCGAGAGGTAGAACAGGGGTTTACCGATGCTCCCCTCGGTCAGGTCGAACTCCTCGCGGCCCTTGAACAGGCTGCCGACGCGGTCGCGAAAGCTCACCGTCCCTCCTCCAAGCCGGCCCGGAGGGGCGGCCGGCGTGTCGATCGAGTCATCGAGTTGTGACTGACTAACCGGTCAGTCAGTAAAAGGGATCGGGTTCCGGCACGGGGTGGCGACGCTGGGGATGCACTCTCTCGACTCAGCGTGTGCCTGAGGATTCGGAAACCGCCCGCCCGTACAGGAGACAGAAACCGTCCGGAGCGTGCGAGTGGACGGTCTAGTCGTGACTGTAGTAAACGACCACGTCCTCCTCGCCGGTCGGGCCGCCGTCCTCGGGCGTGGGTGCGGGGTCGAACGCGTCCACGCGCACGAAGCCGACGCGCTCGAATTGGATCGACGCGCCCACCTCGAGGTCCGCGACCTCCGGTTCGGCGTACCCGAGCACGTCGCCCTCGACGGTGCGCATTCGGGTGACCAGACTCTCCGCGGCGGGGACCCAGTGGACCACGTCGACGCCCTCCTCGCGGACCAGGTCGATGTCGTCGCCCACCCACTCGAAGGCGCCGTCGGCCTCGCGGACGCAGCCGTACCCCTTCAGCCAGACGCGGTCGCCCTCGGCGGGGAGGTCGCGCTCCTCGATCAGGACCGTACCGGCGGGGATCTCGCGGCGACCGCGGTCCTCGTGGTTCGGGTGTCGCGGCGGGTGGCCCGCGTCGGGACCGCCCGCGATCTCGCGCTCGACGGCGGGGTCGTCGTCGCGGTCGCGCACGAGGAAGTAGCGGTCGGCCTCGTCGTCGATCAGCTCGCGGTTGGTGGCGTACACCGAGGACATCGCGAGGTCCACGTCGGAGGTGGACATGCCGAGGCCGGTCATCGCGTCCACGAGCGCCTGCCCGCGGATGCCGCGCCGGCGAACCGACTTGATCGTCGGCGCGCGCGGGTCGTCCCAGCCCGTCAGCTCCCCCTCCTCGATCAGCGCCTTGATCGTGGAGGTTGAGAGCTTCACGTCGTACTCGTCGAGCTGGACGTGGCCCCAGTGGAGCACCTCGGGGTACTCCCAGCCGAAGTAGTCGTAGACGAACCGCTGGCGCTTCGCGGAGTCCTGCAGGTCGATCCCGCGGATGATGTGGGTGACGCCAGTCAGGTGGTCGTCGACGCCGGACTGGAAGTCCAGCATGGGCCAGCAGTCGTAGCCCGCCGCCTCCTCGCGGGGGTGGGCGGCGTCGACCATCCGGAACGCGACCCAGTCGCGCAGGGCGGGGTTCTTGTGCTCGATGTCGGTCTTGACGCGGAGCACCATCTCGCCGGCGTCGTACTCGCCGGCGATCATCGCCTCGAACTCCTCGCGGACGGTCGCGGCGTCCTTCTCGCGGTGGGGGCACGGCTCCGCGTCCGCCTTCAGTTCGCGGAACTCCTCGGCGGGACACGAGCAGGTGTAGGCGCCGTCCAGATCGATCAGCTCGCGGGCGTGCTCGTAGTAGGTCTCCAGCCGGTCCGAGGCCTTCAGGACCACGTCCGGTTTGAAGCCGAGGTAGTCGATGTCGTCGAGGATCGCGTCGTAGGCGTCCAGGTCCGGGCGCTTCGTCTCGGGGTCGGTGTCGTCGAACCGGCAGATGAACTCCCCGTCGTAGCGCTCGGCGTAGGTGCCGATGACGGAGGGCATCCGCGCGTGGCCGATGTGCCACGGGCCGTTGGGGTTCGGCGCGGCGCGCATGACGACCTCCCCTGCCTCGGCGTTCGGGAGGTCGGGCAGTTCGTGTTCGTCCGCCTCGTCCTCGGCCTCCAGCTCCGCGAGCGCGTCGGGGTCGAGATCGCCGAGCCGCTCGCGGCGCTCGGCCTCGTCCATGCCCGCGATCTCGTTCACCACGGGCGCGACGACGCCGGGGATCTCGTCGCCGTGCGGGCGGAAGTCGGGGTTCTCGCCCATCAGCGGGCCCATGATCGCGCCCACGTCCGGGTCGCTGCCGTGTTTGAGCGCGTTGAACAGCGCGGCCGCCTCGGCCGCCTCGCGCACGCGCTCGCGGAGTCGTTCGTCCATTACCGGTCCGTTCGCCCGGACTCGTAAAAAGGAGCGTGGAACGGCCGCTGCCCCGTTCCGACGCCGACCCCACCGCGGCCGAGCGAACGGTGCTCCGCGGCCGGCGCGGGTCGCGGGGTTTTAGCCCGCGCCGCCCGAATCGAAGCGCATGAACGCGGACGCGACGACGCCGGACGGACGCGGGGGATCCACCGGGAGGCCGCGCTGATGGTCGGCCCGCTGAGCGACGAGGACCGCGCCGCCGGAAACGCGAAGCTGAAGGTCGGCTTCGTCGCGCTGGTCACCGCCTCCGCGGGGCTGGTGGCGTTTCAGGTCGGAGCCTCACCGGCGGGGGTCGGGGCTGCGCTCGGCGGCGGCCTCCTCGCCGCGCTCGCGCTGCTGTGGTACCTCCTGCGACTCGCGGGCGAGTTCGGGTCGACCCGACGGCGGTAGCCCTCGGCGTCAGGGGGTGGCTCTCAGTTCGCTACCAACTGAGGGATCGATCACGCCCCCGGATCAGTGATCGCCAGCGACTGCCAGCGACTGCCAGCGACTGCCAGTGATCGCCAGTGACTGCCAGTGATCGCCAATGATCGCGGCGGTGCGGAGGCGGTCGGCGCGCGCGAGGAACGTGCGCGAGGGAGGTGGCGGCGCGGCCGCATCGCGGTGCGTTGCGGTTTCGCGGCCGCGCCGCCGCCGAGGCTGGGGAGGTGTGAGGCTGCGGTACGGGGCGGTTGCGGTGCGGGGTGGGACTGAACAGGGCAGCCGGCTCGAACCCGCCCGGACGACGCTCTCGCGAGCCTGTCGAGCGAGCGTCAGCAAGTCGCAGCCCGGCAGCCCACCACTGCAGGAAGCCCGGACCGGCCCCCGGACCCGGCGCGGTCGAGTCGGCTGGGGCTTTCTAGGTGTTTCTGTCCCCAGCAGCATCGACAGCAGTCATAAAAACACAGACTAATGACAAATATCGGATAAAAATACGCCGCTCCACTACGTATCGAAGTCTTTCAGGTCACTGCAACCGCGGAACCCGAGAGTGGGTCGTTTACTCCGCGAAGTCGCGCCGCATCGCGATCTCGAACCACGGACAGAGCCGGAGCTGGCGGTACCACTCGGGGTGTTCGTGGAGGTGTTCGTAGTCGACCCACAGCATGCCCGCGATCTCGTCCTCGTCGGGGTCCAGCGAGGCGTCGTCGAGGGTGACCTTCAGCACGGCACAGACCTCCCACTCCAGCCCGGCGTTCTCGTAGTAGCGCTTGTACTCGAACTTGTCCGTCACGCGGAGGTCGTTGTACTGGTCGGGGGTGATCCCGAGTTCCTCCTCCAGTCGCTGGCGCGTCGCCTCCTTCTGTGACTGCCCTTCGACGGGGTGGGAGGCGACGGTCCCGTCCCAGTGGGTGTCCCACAGGCGCTTGTCGGGCGCGCGCTGAGCCAGCAGGAGGTGCCCGTCGCCGTCGAAGATCAGGCAGGTGAACGCGCGGTGGCGGATCCCGTCGCCCGTGTGGGCGTCGAGGCGGTTCGCGAGCCCCTGCTCGTTGTCCTCGGCGTCGACGCGGATCACGTCCTGTGCGGCGTTCTCGTGCTCGAGGTCCCCCTCGTCGGCGGCGCCCGACGCGTCCACGTCGGTGCCCTCGGCGGCGTCCGTGGTGCTCATACGGGGAGTCACGGAGACCGGGACTAATAAGCGTTCGATAGCGCGCGGTCCGCGCGCTCCACCGGAGGCGCGCTCTCGGTCCCACCGGAGTCCTCCGCGAGCACGGGCAGGAACGGCCGCGACTGCAACGTATATCCGTGGTAGTTCCTACCGTGACGTATGCGAAACACTCCCAAGAGAGCGGGCGGTGACGGTGAGCCTGGCGACTCCGCCGACCCCGGAGGCGTCGGTAGGCGACGCTTCCTCGCGTACGCGGGCAGCGGCGCGACCGCGACGCTTCTCGCCGGCTGTTCGGATGAGGACCTCGACGACATCACGCCGACCGAGGGCGGCGAGACGAACGACGGAAGCGACACCGAAGACGAAAGCGGCACCGACGACGAGGACGGCGGCGAGGACTCGAACACGATCACTATCGTCCAGGACTCGCTGCCGACGACGCTCGATCCCCACGACCACCGCGAGGCGGTGACGACGCGGTCGCTCGCACAGGCGTACGAGGGACTCATCAGGCGGAACGCGGACGCCGAGATCATCGCCCAGCTCGCGACCGACTACGAGCGGCTCGACGACGAAACCGTTCGGTTCCACCTCCGCGAGGGCGTACAGTTCCACAGCGGCAACGAGATGACTGCCGAGGACGTGGCCTACAGCATCAACCGCACGGTCGACCCCGACGTGGGGATCGCAAGCCCCCAGGCCGACCAGCTGACCGGCGTGGCGGGCGCGGAGCCGTCGATGGACGGTGCGGCCGTCGACGTGAACCTCACCAGCGTCAATCCCGCGGTGTTCGCGCTGTTCGCGGCGTACCTCACCGTGATGGAGCGGGAGTGGACCGAGAGCCGCGATGACGGCGAAGTCGGCCGGCAGATGAACGGCACCGGTCCCTACGAGGTCGGGGCGTACGAGGAGGACGTGGAGCTCGTCTACGAGCGCTTCGACGACTACTGGGGCGATCAGCCGGACGTGGCGCAGGCGACGTTCCGGGGGTCGACGGAGTCCAGCTCCCGGTGGAGCGCGCTGGCCTCGGGCGAGGCGGACCTGATCACCGACCTCAACCCTAACGACGCGCCGCAGGTCGAGGAGAACGAGGACACGCGCATCGACTCCTCGCCCGCGACGCGGCTCGTCTTCGTCGCGATGAAGTACAACGTCGAGCCGTTCGACTCGGTGCCGTTCCGGCAGGCGATGAACTACGCCATCGACCTCGACGCGATCATCGAGAACGTGCTGTCGGGGTTCGGCATCGCGCTCGGTCAGCCCACGCTCCCGGACTTCTTCGGCTACAACCCGGACGTGGACCCGTACCCGTACGACCCCGAACGGGCTCAGGAGCTCGTCGACGAGAGCCCCTACGACGACGTGAGCCTGACGCTGGACTCGCCGGTCGGGGACGTGTTCGGCGACGTGCAGGTCGCACAGGCGGTCGCGGGCTACATCAGCGACCTCGACGGGGTCTCCTGTCAGGTGCAACAGCGCGAGTTCGCCTCGCTCGCGAGCGAGCTGACCGACGGGAACATGGAGACGTCGCCGGACATGTACCTCATCAGCTGGGGGAACGCCTCCTTCGACACCAGCGCCATCGCCATCCCGGTGCTGGCGAGCTACGGGTCGCTCACGACGTACGCGAACGACGACCTCGACGAGCTGTTCCGCGCCGCGGAGGACGAGCCGGACGTGGAGGCTCGCCGCGACCTCTACCACGAGGCGATGGCGCTGGCTCACGACGAGGCGCCGTGGATCTATCTGCACCAGCACCACAACCTCTACGGGATCAGCGAGCGCCTCGACTGGGAGGCGCGCGCTGACGAGCAGATCTACGTGAAGAACATCGGGTTGTAAGCCGCCACAGCGTCTTTTTCTCGGAGATCGTCGCGCTCAGGGGTGCCGCTGGAGGTCCATCTTCCGGAACCCGTCGTCCCACTCCTCGCCCTGTTCCTTCGCCACCTCGTAGACGCGCCGGAGCTCCGGGACGGGATCCTCGTGGTCGTCGACGCGCACGTCGTGCTCGAGCCGCGGCTCGTCGGGGTCATAAACCCGCAACGCGGCGCTTTGCGCGTTCTCCGCGCGCTTGTCGCCGCCCGCGTCCTCGCCGGCGGTGACGGCCGCGAGCAGCCGCTCGGATAGCGGTTCACCCGCGTCCGCGGCCGCCTCGTACGCCTCCGCGGCCGCCTCAATCACATGCTCGCCGTCGAGCATGTTGCCCGCGACGGTGTAGCCGTCCCCCTCGATCCCGCCGAACCAGTCGACGCAGTTCTCGCCGGAGTGGTGGAACGTCGTTCCGTGAACGTCGACGCCGTGGACCTGCCGCTCGTCCGCGTGCTCGTCGCGGTCGATCAGCGTCCGGACCGCGGCCGCCACGTCCGCGCCCTCGTCCATCAGCCGGGCGGCGCGTCTGCCGAGCGGGATCGAGACGGTCGCTTGCGAGGAGAGCGCGCCGTGGTACGAGAGGTTGGGCGCGAGCGATCCCACCGTAGGTGCCTTCGTCGCGATGACCACGCCATGTCGAGTGCCGTCCGTCGCACAGATCGAGTACGTCATGCGATCCGATCGCACACTGAGAATAAAGGAATGCCGGAGACGGCAGCCCGCACCGGAGACGCCTACCGTACGGCCACGCGGGACGCCGCCCGCCGTGACGGCTCGGCTGCCCGCCGTGACGACCTCGACCGCGAACCGCTACTCCAAGACGATCAGCACGTCTCCCATGTCGACGCTGTCGCCCTCGCCGACGTGGACGCTCGCGACGGTGCCGCCGCGCTCGGCGACCACGTCGTTTTCCATCTTCATCGCCTCCAGCACGCAGACCACGTCACCGGCGCCCACCTCGTCGCCCTCCTCGACGTCGACCGAGAGGATGGTTCCCTGCATCTCCGCCTCGATGGCCTCGCCGCCCTCAGCGACTTCGACCGCGGCGCCGTCGTCGTCGCCGTCGCCCCCCTGCGCCTGCGGCGGGCGCTCGGCGCGGCCGGAGCCGCCAGCACCGCCCGCTTCCGGCGTCGGGATAGCGGGAGCGCCGCGCTCCTCCAGCGAGACGTCGAAGCGCTTGCCGTTCACCTCGACGGTGAAGTCGCGCTCGGTGACCTCCTCGTCGCCGTCCTCGTCCGCGGTCGCGTCGCCGGTGCCCCACTTCTCCTGCGCCTCCGTGACGCGGTCGCGGTCGAGCTCCTCGTCGAGGTACTTCGTCGTGTGCGTCCCGCCGACGAAGCGGTCGTCCTCCAGCATGAGGCGGTGGAAGGGGACGATGGTGACGACGCCCTCGATGTCGTACTCCGCGAGCGCGCGACGGGAGCGGGCCAGACACTCCTCGCGGTCCTCGCCCCAGACGATCAGCTTCGCGATCATCGAGTCGTAGTCGGTCACCAACTCGTCGCCCTGCCGGAGCGCGTCGTCCATTCGGACACCGATGCCGCCCGGTGGGTCGTACGTCTCGAGATCGCCCTCGTTGGCCGGCTGGAACTCTTGCGCGGCGTTCTCCGCGTTGATGCGGAACTCGATGGCGTGCCCGTCCAGCGTCACGTCGGACTGATCGAGCGAGAGCTCGTTGCCCGCCGCGACCCGGAGCTGCTCTTTCACGATGTCGATGCCCGTGAGCTCCTCGGTGACGGTGTGTTCGACCTGAATCCGGGTGTTCACTTCGAGGAAGTAGAAGTTCGTGTCAGGACCGAGCAGCTCGCCCGGTTCGCGGTCGCCGTCCTCCTCGACGAGGAACTCGACGGTTCCGGCGTTGTAGTAGTCGGCCGCGGCGACGCCGCGGCGGGCCGCCTCGCCGATCCGCTCGCGGAGCTCCTCGGAGAGCGCGGGGGACGGCCCCTCCTCGATGACCTTCTGATGACGGCGCTGGAGTGAGCAGTCGCGCTCGCCGAGGTGGACGACGTTGCCGTGTTCGTCGCCGACGATCTGCACCTCGATGTGGCGGGGGTTCTCGAGGTAGCGCTCGAGGTAGACGGAGTCGTTCGAGAAGTACGCCTCGCCCTCCCGCTTGGCCGACTCCAGCTGGTCGGCCGCCTCGTCCGCGCTCTCGACGACCTTCATGCCGCGGCCGCCGCCGCCGCCTTCCGCCTTGATCGCCACAGGGTAGCCGTGTTCGTCGCCGAACGCCGTGACCGCCTCGACGTCGTCGACCGGTTCGGTCGTGCCGGGGACGATGGGCACGTCCGCCTCCTGCATCACGCGGCGAGCGTGGGTCTTCTCGCCCAGCCGCTCCATCGCCTCGCTGGAGGGGCCGACCCACGTGATCCCCTCGGCGTCCTCGACGCGCGCCGCGAACTCAGCGTTCTCCGCGAGGAAGCCGTAACCCGGATGGATCGCGTCCGCGTCCGCCTTGCGCGCGGCCTCGACGATCGCCTCCTGGTCCAGGTAGGAGTCGGCCGCGCGCGCCGGACCGACATTGTACGCCTCGTCCGCGTACCGGACGTGACCGCCGTGCTTGTCGGCCTCGCTGTAGACGGCGACCGTGTCGATCCCCAGCTCCGCGCAGGCGCGCATCACGCGCACCGCGATCTCGCCTCGGTTGGCGACCAGAACCTTGTCGAACATTCTTGCAGGGTCTTCCACGAACGACCACCTCATTCTGTCGGTCTTTCCCGAGTGAGTCAACCGGGCGAATCGCCGCGGTTGACCGACGGCCGCCGCCCCTCGTCCGACGACCGCGCCCGCGGACGTGCCGCGTTCTCACCGGAGATGTTCTGGGGGATAGACATTTATACTCCTGCGCGAAAGAGACGCTGTCACCGGGATTCGGGGGAAGACCGGTCACATTCGGGGCGCGACCGACACAAGGGAAGCCGAGGGAATGCGCCGCCGGCCGACGTTCGTCGGCCGTTCGTTTCGTCCGCACACGCAGACGACGCCGAGCGCCGGCGCTATTTCTCACCTCCGTCAGACCCTCCCGCCGTCAAGCCTCACCGCCGTCAGAACCGGTCCGCGCGCCCGGCCGCGCTCCACGCGTCCCGGGGGGCGTCGCGGGGGACGCGGACGGTCCGCCGGCTCGTCGACTCCAGCCGGCCCGCAAACGTCCAGCGGTCGCCGTCCCACGTCTCTTCGGTTCCCTCGGCTGCCGCGGCCGCGGCGGCGGCCGCCTCCCGGTCGCGAAGGTGGGCCGCGACCGCCGCGACGATGGCCGCCGCTTCGCCCTCGTCGGCGTCGTCCGGGATCGCAAGCGCGGCGGGGTCGATCGCCGGCGCCGCGTCGGGCGCCGCTTCGCCCTCCCGCGTGCCGGTGCCGTTCGGCCCGGTGTCGTCGGTCGCCATCAGATCGGGATGTTGCCGTGTTTCTTGTCCGGGAGGCTCTCGCGCTTGCCGGTGAGCATCTCCAGGTCGTCGATGAGGCGCGCGCGGGTCTCCTGCGGCTCGATCACGTCGTCGATGAAGCCGCGGTCGGCGGCGGTGTAGGGATTCGCGAACTCCTCGCGGTACTCGTCGATCAGCTCCTGTCTGCGTGCGTCGGGGTCGTCCGCGGCCGCCAGCTCCTCGCGGTAGAGCACGTTGACGGCGCCTTTCGGCCCCATCACCGCGATCTCCGCGGTCGGCCACGCGTAGTTCACGTCGCCGCCGATGTGTTTCGAGGACATCACGCAGTAGGCGCCGCCGTACGCCTTCCGGGTGATGACGGTGAGGAGGGGGACCGTCGCCTCCGAGAAGGCGTACAGCAGCTTCGCGCCGTGGCGGATGATGCCGTTGTGCTCCTGGTCCGTGCCGGGCATGAAGCCGGGCACGTCCTCGAAGGTGAGGATCGGGACGTTGAACGCGTCACAGAAGCGCACGAAGCGGGCGCCCTTCTGGCTTGACTCGATGTCGAGCGTCCCCGCGTTGACGCGGGGGTTGTTCGCCACGATCCCGACGGAGCGGCCGTCGAGGCGGGCGAAGCCGACGACGATGTTCTTCGCGAAGTTCTCCTGGACCTCGAAGAAGGAGCCCTCGTCGACGACGCGACCGATCACGTCCTTCATGTCGTAGGGCTTGCGCGGCGCGTCCGGAACGATGTCGTTGAGCTCGTCGTCCGCGCGCTCGGGGTCGTCCCACGGCTCGACGCGCGGCGGGTCCTCGACGTTGTTCTGCGGGAGGTACGACAGCAGTCGGGCGATGTCGTCGAGCGCGTCCTCCTCGCTCTCCTCCGCGAAGTGCGCGACGCCGGAGGTGGAGGTGTGGGTCACCGCGCCGCCGAGCTCCTCGAAGGTGACCTCCTCGCCGGTCACCGTCTCGATAACGTCCGGTCCGGTGATGAACATGTGCGAGGTGTCCTTCACCATGAAGGTGAAGTCCGTGATGGCGGGGGAGTAGACCGCACCGCCCGCACAGGGGCCCATGATCGCCGAGATCTGCGGGATCACCCCGGAGGCCTCGGTGTTGCGGCGGAAGATCTCCGCGAAGCCGCCGAGCGAGGCGACGCCCTCCTGGATGCGTGCGCCCGCGGAGTCGTTGAGCCCGATGACGGGCGCGCCCACGTCCATCGCCTTGTCCATCACCTTGCAGACCTTCTCGGCGAAGACCTCGCCGAGCGAGCCGCCGAAGACGGTGAAGTCGTGCGCGAACACGAACGTCTTCCGACCGTTCACCTCGCCGTACCCCGTCACCACGCCGTCGCCCGGGATCTGGTTCTCCTCCATCCCGAACGTGTGGTTGCGGTGCGTTCGGAACTGGTCGAACTCGTGGAAGGTTCCGTCGTCGAGGAAGTAGTCGATCCGCTCGCGCGCGGTCATCTTCCCCTTCTCGTGTTGGGACTCGATGCGGTCCTCGCCGCCGCCCTTCTCGGCCTCGGCGCGGCGCTCTCGCAGGTCCTCGATACGGTCGTCCATCGTCACGCGGGACCACCCTCAGTCATTACGTCGTGAGTCTCCGAGCGTCGGCAAAAGGGTTCTGCTACACGACGATATTGTGGTTCGACGTACGTCGTACACGGTCCGGACATCGTTCCGTCTCCCGGCACACAGTCGAATGCTGAACGATAACGATACTGAGTCTACTACGCGGTTCGTTCTGTCTTTCTGTCAGATTACGTTGTTTCTGTGACTGGTGCGGATCCTGCTGATCTGGACAGCAACACCTCGAAAGCCCCAGCCGGCTCGACCGCGCCGGGCCTCGCTGCGCTCCTCGCTCTCGGCACCGCCCGCTGCGGTGCTTGCGTCGTCCAGGCGGGTTCGAGCCGGCTGCCCCTTTCAGTCCCACCCACCGCAACCGCACCGCC
>NZ_LKIR01000130.1:13118-15631 GCF_001462205.1 Haloparvum sedimenti | reverse complement strand
GGCGCGGCCGCGAAACCGCACCGCATGCGGCCGCGCCGCCGCCTCCCTCGCGCGGTCGCGGCGCCACAGGGGCGCCGCGGCGCGCGCCGACAGCACGGCACCGCAACCGCACCGCTCCGCGACCGCACAGCACCGCACAGCACCGCACCGCAACCGCACCGCTCCGCGACCGCACAGCACCGCACCGCCGCGAGTTTCAGAAAAGCGATGTGTCTGAATCGGGCTGCATCACTCAGTATCGCTATCGGTCGTCAGTCGTCACCGGCCGGGCGTCCATCGGGGCGCTCGCCGGTCAGGAGGGTGTGGCAGTTCCGGCAGCGTGCCTCGTAGGACTCCTCGGCGCCGACGAGGATGGTCGGGTCGTCGACGTGGGCCGGCTCGCCCTCGATGAGCCGCTGGTTGCGCGTGGCCGGCTCGCCACACTGCGTACAGATCGCCTGGAGCTTGTCCACGTACTCCGCGACCGCCATCAGCTGCGGGAGAGGCTCGAACGGCTCGCCGCGGAACGTCTGGTCCGTGCCGGAAACGATGACGCGGGCGCCGCGGTCGGCCAACTCCGAGCAGACGTCGACCAGCGCGTTCGAGAAGAAGTTCGCCTCGTCGACCGCGACCACGGCCTCGCCGTCGTAGCGGTCGAGGATCTCCCGAGGCCCCTCGCCCTCGTTGTCCACCACGGCCGCCGCCCACTGCCGGCCGTTGTGCGAGCCGATGGTCGTCTCGCCGTAGCGGTCGTCGATCGCGGGCGTGAACGCCGCCACCGACTGGTCTGCGATCTCCGAGCGACGGAGCCGGCGGATGAGCTCCTCCGTCTTGCCGGAGAACATCGACCCGGAGATGACCTCGATCCAGCCGGACCGAGTGATCGCGTGCATGGACTACCCGCGACCGGGGAGCGGCAAAACGGTTACTGTCCCGCGGTCGACTTCGCGCTCCGCGGCGTTACAGCACGACCTGCTTCACGTCGCCCTCGCCCGCGCGGCGGACGACCGCCCGCACGGGGTCGCGCGCGCCGGCGAGGTTGTCGGAGTCGCCGTCGAGCACCAGCAGCTTGCCGTCGGCCCCCTCCTCGATGACGCCCCTGTTCAGCCCCGCTATCTCGGCGCCGTTGACCGTCGCCATTCGGAGCACCTCGGCCGCGGAGACGTCCGCGAGCTTGGCCGTGAACTCCATCTCGCGGAACATCGACGGCGAGTTGAGCATCACGTTGTCCGTCCCGAGCGCGACGGTCGTGTGCTCGGCCAGTTCCCGGATCGGCGGCATGCCGACGTTCGTGACGAGGTTCGAGCGCGGGCAGACGACCACGGGCGTCGCGCGGTCGGCGATCCGGTCCAGGTGCTCCTCGCCGGCGTGGACCATGTGGACGAGGAAGTCGGGTTTGAGGTCCATCGCCGGGTTGATGTCGAGGTCGTCGCGCTCGCCGGCGTGAATGCCGAACAGCTTGTCGGCCTCGCGGGTCGCGGTTCGTTCGCTCTCGAAGTGGGCGTCGCGCGCGCCGGAGGCGCCGAAGCCGTCGGCCACCTCGAGGACGGCCTCCTCCTCGCGACCGAGAATCACCGCGTCGACATCGCGCTCGCCGACCGCCTCCGCGCCGTCTCGCCCCGCGAGCGCGTCCCGGAGCGCCTCGACGCCCGCGACGCCGCCCTCGCGGAACTCCAGGAACGTGCCGGTGCCGGTCGCCTCCATGTAGCGCAGCGACCGCGCCATCGCCTCGACCTTCTCGGCGCGGTCGGTCGCGCGCAGGATGCGGTGTTTGAGCCCGTCCGGCGGCGCGACGAGCTCGTCCAGCGAGAGTCCGCCGCCGGCCTCCTTCGCCACGGAGTCGCCGATGTGTGTGTGAGCGTTGACGAACGCCGGACAGATCAGGTCGTCGCTGTCGGTCTCCCGTTCCTCGATCGCGGCGATCTCGCCGTCCCTGACGACCACGCGCCCCTCCACCGGCTCGAACTCGCGGCCGCGGAGGACCGTCCCTTCGACGAACATACCGGTCGGTCGACCCCGCGGGGCTTGAAGCCGACGCTCCGGAGCGACCGGACGTGAAACGGAGCGCTGCCGACGACGCTACTCCTCGACGACTTCGTCGCCGGAGGGCCCGCTGGGGTAGACCGGCTCGTCGTACGTCGCGGCGAGCTCGGTGAGGTGGTCGAGCTTCTTGTTCGCCTTGCGGAACGCGCCCAGCAGCGTGTGGACCTCACGGTCGGTCGGATGCGCGCGCCCGAGCAGGCGGCGCATCAGCACCGCGGCCTTGTCGCGCTGGTGCTCTTTCTGTCCCGCGCGGTCGAGAAATTCCGCGAAGTAGTCGTGGAACCGCTCCACGTCCGCGGCGTCGGCGCGCTCGTGCTCCACGTCCGGGAGCTGGTACTCCTCGACGTTCAGCTCGCGGAGCTCGTAGAACACGATGTTGGCCGCCTGTGCGAGGTTGAGCACGGGGTACTCCGTGTCGGCAGGGATCGAGCAGACTTCGTCGAGCTGTCGGAGCTCCTCGTTGTTCAGCCCGCGGCTCTCGCGGCCGAACA
>NZ_LKIR01000130.1:3245-13108 GCF_001462205.1 Haloparvum sedimenti | reverse complement strand
GCACGGCACCGCAACCGCACCGCTCCGCGACCGCACAGCACCGCACAGCACCGCACCGCAACCGCACCGCTCCGCGACCGCACAGCACCGCACCGCCGAGAGTTTCAGAAAAGCGATGTGTCTGAATCGGGCTGCATCACTCAGTATCGCTATCGAACATCACGGCACGAGCACGCGGACTCCGTGGCCTAGAGTTCGATCTCGCGCAGGTCGAGTTCCAGATCGCGAACGTGCTCGTTGTACGCCTCGACGAACGCGCGGAACGCGGGGGCGTACTCGCGGACGTCCGTGGCGGAGGGGGGTTCGTACTGCGACAGCAGGTACACCCCGTTCTCGCCGCCGGCCCGGAGGTAGGAGGCGCCGTCGCGCTCCCACTTCAGCTCCCAGCGCACGCCCTCGACGCGCTCCGTGAACGTCCCCCAGTCGGTCCCCTCGTAGCGGTGGAGCTCGCCCGCCATCCGGTCGCAGGCGTCCGCGACGGCGTCGAGCACGCGGTCGCGCTGGGCGACCACGTCGTCGGTCGACGCCGGCGCCGGAAACTCGGCGGAGACGTCGTCGAGGACGCCGTCGAGCGAGTCGACGTGGTCGTTGAACGCCGCGACGAACGCCGGGTAGTCCGCGAGCGCGGTCGCCAGGTCGTCGGGCTCGGGCGGCTGTTTCGTCGAGACGACGTAGGTGTCGCTACCTCGCTTCGGCTCGAACAGCAGGAACTCCAGTTCGCCGGCCTCGTACTTCACCGTCCAGGCGCCGGCGTCGGTGTCGAACGTCCGCCGGCCGTAGTCGCCGCCCTCCAGTTTCGCCAGTTCGTAGGCGATCCGGCCGGCGTGCTCGCGCACGCGGTCGACGAGCGCGTCGCGGTCGGCCGCGACCGCGTCGACGTCGCGCACGTCCAGGTCCGCGAACTCGGTCATGGTCGAGCGAGGGGCCGCCCGGAGGTAAGCCTCCCGGACCGCGTTCCGCCCACCCCGCGACGACTGCCGGCGCCGCGGCGGTTTTCACGCCCGACCGCGAAGATGACCCATGAACGCCGATCCGACCGAGTCGTCGCTACCGTCCGAGACCGGGGTCGCTCGCGCCGAACTCCGCGTTTCCGACCTCGGCGCGACCGTCGACTTCTACCGCGATGTCGTGGGACTGACCGTCCGCGAGCGCACGGAGACGAGCGCAGCGCTCGGGACCGCGGAGCGTCGCCTGCTCGACCTCCGAGCGGCGCCCGGCGCGCCGGCACGCGGCCGCGGGGAGGCGGGGCTGTTCCACCTCGCGTTTCTCCTCCCGTCGCGGGCCGCGCTTGGCGCGGCGCTGGAGCGGATCGAGGGGACGTGGGAACTCTCTGGCGCGTCCGACCACGCGGTGAGCGAGGCGCTGTACCTCCGGGACCCGGAGGGGAACGGCGTCGAGATCTACCGCGACACGCCGCCGGAGACGTGGCCGCGTTCCGACGGACGGGTCGGCATCGACACGCTCCCGCTGGACCTCGAGGCGGTCCGAGCGGCGCACACCGACCGGAACGCGGCGGCCTCCGAGGAGTCCGTCCCACCGGAGACGCAACTCGGTCACGTCCACCTCGAGGTGACGGACCTCGACGCCGCCGTCGGGTTCTACCGGGACGGGATCGGGTTCGGCGTGACGCACGAGCACGGCGACGAGGCTGCGTTCCTCGCGGCCGGCGACTACCACCACCACCTCGGACTCAACACGTGGCAGGGGCGCCGCGAACCGAAGCGCGAGGACGGCCGCGGCCTCGTGGCGTACGAGATAGCGGTCCCGAACGCGGCGGCGCTGGAGGCGGTCGCCGAGCGCCTCGCGGACGCCGCGGGCATCGACATCGAGGACGGTCCCGCGGACGGGACGCTCGCAGTCACGGATCCCGACGGGATCCGCGTTCGGATCGCCGTCGAGGACTGATCAGGGACGGCCGTCGTCGCGGTCGTCCTCTTCCTCGTCGTCGCCACCGGTTTCACTCCCGGCGTTGCCACCGGTCTCACCCTCGTTGCGATCTGTCTCACTCTCCTCAGTGCGGTCGTTGTCGTTCTCGGCGTCGCGGTCGTTCTCACTCTCCTCGTCGCGGTCGTTCTCGCTCTCGGCGTCGCGATCTGTCTCACTCTCCTCGTCGCGGTCGTTCTCGCTCTCGGCGTCGCTGCCGTCGTTCCCGTTTTTGGCGGTCGCCTCGCTCTCGTCGGCATCGACGACGTCCGCGCGGATCGCGGGGATCAGGTCGAACTGCGGCGACACGTCGCCGAGAACGAGCAGGCTGTAGTACCGAAGGTACGTCGCGACGGGTACCTGCACGAGCGTCGTCGACGCGACGAGGAACGCCGCGACGAAGCCCGCGGCGACGACCGCGGCGACCGCCAGTCCGACGAGGGTCAGCCCGACGGCCTGGAACGTTAGGTACCCGACGATCCCGACGATGACGAACGGGATCGCGAGCACGACGCCCACGAGCGCGGCGCCCATCCCGGCGACGATCCCCGCGCCGATCGACACCACGACGCGAGCGAGCGCGTACACCGCGTACTCGCGCCACTCGGCCCGGAGCTCGCCCCAGAACCGTCGCCAGCCGGCGAGGATCCCGACGCCGTCCGCGACCATGATCGGGACGACGAAGTCCGTCGTGAACAGCAGGAAGAGCCACGTGAGAAGCGCCAGCAGCAACAGCACGGGGGACGCCAACAACAGGACCAACAGGAACGCGCCGAACGAGACGGCAACCAGCGCGACCGCGACGACCAGCGAGCCGACTGCGAGGAGCCACACCGCCAGCCGGAGAAGGAACAACTGGAGGCCTTCCCGGAGGTAGTCGCCGAAGACGCCCCGCACGCGCGGCTCCTCGGTCCGGGCCGCCTCGACGAAGACGAACTGCATCACGGCGCCGACGAACGCGAACGCGATCCCGACCGCCAGCACGAGACCGACGACGAGCAGGACCAGCCCGAGTCCGGGGTCGAACGCTCCGGGGAGTGCGTCCGTGGGGATCTGCCCCGTTCCGGGGACGCTGGCTCCTCCGCCGCCGGGGTCGGAGGTGCTGCCGCCGGCGTTGAGGTTGAGTCCCGACGGCCCCGAGACGCCGGAGGCGAAGAAGACGATGACCGCGAGCGTGAGCCACCGGCGGAGGTCGAAGGGCAACAGCAGGCGTTTCGATGCGTCGATCGAATCGGAGAGGGCGTCGAGCGCGGACCAGCTCATGTGGCGCACTTCCGCGGGCGGGCGTAAATACGTTGGTCCGCGATCCGTAGCCGGTGGGCCGCGGTCGCCGGCCCACAGCTTCTTACCGTGAGCCGCGATAGCGTGCCGTGATGACCCCGATCGAGTTGACGGTTCGACTGGTCGCGGGACTCCTGTTGATCCTGACGAACGGCTTCTTCGTCGCGATCGAGTTCGCGCTGACCCGCGCTCGGCAGTTCACGGAGTCGGAGTTCGTGGACGGGAGCCGGGCGCTCGAGCGAGCGTGGGAGATGACGAACGATCTCGAGATATACCTGACGACGTGTCAGGTTGGGATCACGGCCTCCAGCATCGCGGTGGGGATCGTCGCCGAGCCGGCACTGGCCGCGCTGTTCGAGCCCTACTTCGCGAACACCCCGCTCGCGTCCGTCGGTGCGGGGGCGCTGATCGCGTTCGGCATCATCAACCTCCTCCACCTCACGCACGGCGAGCAGACCCCGACCTACCTCGGAGTCGAGCGATCGCGGCAGGTGTGTCGGTACGGGGCCCGCCCGCTCTACTGGTTCAACTGGATCATCTCGCCGCTGATCACGCTCGGCGACTGGGTCGCGAAGGGGACACTCAACCTGTTCGGCGTCGAGATGACGGGCGCGTGGCTCGAGACGGAGGAGGACGTCCTCGAGTCGCGCGCACAGCTCCGGAACCGGGTCGACTCGCTGTTGGAGGAGGGCGAAATCCCCGAGGAACGCCGCGACGAGGTACTCAGCGCGCTCGACGTCGACACGCTCGCGGTCGAGGAGGTCATGGTTCCGGCGGACGAGATCGTCGCCCTCACGACGACCGCCTCGGTGGCGCAGAACCTCGAGCGGATCCGAAACACGCCACACACTCGATTCCCGCTCGTGGGGGCGGAGCTCACCGATTTCCACGGGATCGTCTACGCGCCGTCGATCATCGACCACTTCGAGGCGCTGCGGGACGGGCGGCTCTCCTTCTCCGAGATCGCGGCGCCGCCGATGACGATCGCGGCGGAGACGAACGTGAGCGACGCCTTCGACCGGTTTCAGGCGGCGGATCAGGAGCTGGCGCTCGTGACTCGGGACGATGCGGTCGTCGGCCTCCTCACCGCGACCGACGCGCTCGAGACCGTCATGGGCCAGCTGGAGGACCCGCTGGACCGCCGGAGCGGCGAATGAGGGCAGGTCGCGGACGAGGCGCGGGCCGCCGGCCTCCCCGGGCGCCGACCACCTTCGCCGCGCTCCGCGAGCCCTTTTACCTGATGCCGCCCAACGGCGTCACGAACCGACGGACGACGGCCGTCCGTCATGGACCGACACCGTGACAGAGAGAGACACGACACCGACCGCTCGCGACGACGCGGCGGACACGGCCCTCCCGTTCACCGTCCACGTGGGCGAGGCGGACGCCATCCGTCGCGAGGCCGACCGCGCGCGGAGCCCCCGGCACCTCGTCGTCACGCCGGTTCGGCTCCACCGCCGCAACGTCCAGCGACGGCTCCGCGAGGACGGGAAGCCGCGGAGCGGGTTCGAGTTCCTGCGGCTGGTCGACGTGGCCCGACGCGTGAACGAGGCGGCGACGGCGATCGAGGCGGGGCCGGACGAGCGCCCGGAGACGGAGTCGCTCGACCGGCTCGACCGGCTCGCGCTGACGCGGCGCGTGCTCCGAGAGGGATCCTCCGGCGTGGCGGGACCGCTCGGTCGGACTGTGGGGTCGCCGGTCGCGAACCACGCGGAGCGGATCGAGCGCGCGCGGGTGGGCCTGGAGATGGTGACGGCGTTCCACCCCGGCCGGCTCGACGCCTTGGAGGCGGCGATCGACGCCCTCGACGGCACCGCGCGGGCCGACGCGCGGGACCTCGTGGGCGGGCTCCTCGCCCTCCAGCGGGAGCTCGGCGACAGGAGCCCGGTCGCCGTTTCTGACGCGGCGCTGCTTCGCGTCGCGACCGCGACGGCCGCCGCGGCCCCGGAGGCGATCGAGACCGCATATCCCGACGCCGACACGCTCTCGGTCGCCGGCGTCAGCACGCTCACGGCGTCGCTGGAGGACTTCCTGTTCGTCCTCGGCGGCGAGACGTCGATCGACGTGCACCTCTATCTCAGACACGGAACGGGCCCGCAGATCGGGGACCAGCTGGCCACTGCTGGGGAGCGGTTCGACCCAACGGAGGCCCGCGAGTGACCGATCCCGGTACGTCCCTGGTGGGAGGCGAGGACGGCCTCGACGCGCTCGCCGACGCGCCGGTCGCGACGCTCGTCGCGCGGACGCGAGCCGCCGAGGCACGTGCGGTCGTTGCCTGCGTCGACGGGCTGCTCTCGGCCGGCGTTTCGCCGTCCGACGTGACCGTCGTCGTTCGGGACGTGGACGCCTACGAGGCGTCGCTCCGGCGGGCGGCGAGACGCTACGAGACGACGCTCTCCGTCTGGACGCAGCTCCGACTCGAGCGCACGGTCCCCTACCGATTGACCCGCGCCGTCGTCGCGCTGCTGGCCGAGCGGGAGCGGACCGGTGGCGCAGTCGGGGTGGACGTACTGTTGGCCCCGCTCCGGTTCGAGTGGGTGCCGCCGGCCGGCGGGTCGGACGTGGAACCTTCCGACCCGTTCCTCGTCGACTCCGCCGCGCTCGGTGCGCTCGCGCGGCGAACCGGCGAGACGAAGCACGCGGTCGCGGGCTGGCCGGACGAAGTCCGACGGATCGCTGACGGGATGGACATGAGTGGATCGGACGCGGGTGGGACGCCGGAGGCCGACGCTGTCGGGTCGTCACCCCCGGGACTCGCGGGCGCGATCGAGCGCTACGCGGCGTGGATCGACGCGGCGCCCGCAACCCCTGGCCCGCACGACCTGGACGCCCTCCTCTCACCCGTCTTCGAGGCCTACCGGACTCGGGTCATGCCGGCGCGTCGCGACGCCGACGACGCGACTCTGACCGGCACGGCACGGACCTCGCGGGCGCTCGACCGGATGGGCGAGCTGACCGGCGAACTCGCGGACAAGTACGGGGACTGGATCTCGGACGGCTACGCCCCGCGGTCGTGGGCGACGGTCGCGGACCTGCTCGACGCCATCGCGACGACGGTCCCCGGCCGACGCGAGTACGCGACCGCCCGATCGGTGGACGTGATGGAGGCGAACGACGTGTGGGGGCTGGATCTCCCGTACGTCGTCGCTGCGGGGCTCGTCGACGGGGAGTGGCCGCGTCCCCCCGAGAGCGCCTTCCCCGCCGCGCTTCGCCGACTGCTGGGGACGACCGACGGACCCGGTGCCGCGCTCCGTCCGCGGGCGGGCTGGACCGAGGCCGGCGAACTCGACCAGTTCGCCGACACGGTCGCGGCGGCGAGCGAGGGGCTCGTCTGCACGCGCTTCGCCGTCGACGCGGACGGGATCGAGGTCCGGCCCTCGCCGTACGTCCAGGCGGTCGACGGGACGCCGGTCGGCCGTGACGCCCTCGACCGACTGGTCGGCCCCGACCGAGAGCTTCCGGACCCCATCGCGGCGATGGTTGATCTGGCGAGGACGCCCGAGGAGGACGATTCGGATGCCTGATCGGTCCCTCCCGGAACTCGACGAGACGCAGCGCGCCGTCGTCGAGGCGTTTCGCGACGCCGACGCCGGGCTGTTCACGATGGACAGCCACCCCGGCGCGGGCAAGTCGACGGCCACGGGGAAGGCGGCGGCACTGTGTCTGTACGAGCGGCTGCTCGCGGGCGATCCGGTCCCGGAGCGGCGGCTGCTCGTCACCTCCTTCTCGAGAGAGGACGCCGCGGACATCGTTCCCGACGTCGTCGACTGGCTGTGGGAGCTGTACGACCGGGACGAGATCCCGGGCGACGGCGACGTGACGGCCGCGGACGTGCGCCAACTCGAACGTCGACTCCGGGGCGTCGCGACGGTCGGGACCGTCGACAGCGTGCTCCGGTCCGTCCTCGAGGCGTTCGCCACCGAAGTCGGGTTCGCGGAGATGCCCGCCGTCGGCAACGAGGCGCTGCTCGCGCGGCTCCACGAGGACTGCTACGCGACGCTCGCTTCGGCCCCCGACCACGCCGACCGGATCGAAGGGCTGGAGGCCGCCTATCCGGAGGGCGGCGCGCACGTCGACGGACTGCGGACGCTGCTGCGGAACGCGCTCCGAACGTGTCGCCAGCGCCGGCTCTCGATGGGGGCGTTCCACCGGGAGCTCCGCGCGACCGTCGCGGACGTGTACGACGGCGGCGACGCCGGAACGGTCGAGTGTCTCCGCGAGGGTATCGCCCGGTGCCGCGGCCGCGAAACCGCCGAACGCGTCGGCGGTCTCGACGCCGACGACCGGGCGGCTCTGCTGACGGCCGACCGTCGGCTCCACGACGCGTGGCGCGCGGCCGTGGACGATTTTTGTACCCTATTGACGGCCTATCGCGACCGGTACGACGAGCTGACGCGGGAGCGTGGGGTGATCGCACACGTCGACTGCGCGCACCTGGTCGCGGCGTACTTCGGCGGGGAGATCGGTGGTGAAGCGGACCGGACCGGGACGGAGCACGACGGCCCCACGTCCGACGAGGGGGACGCCCGTACAGCCCGCCGTGAACGGCTCCGGAACCGGTTCCACGAGGAGATCGGGAGCGTCATCGTCGACGAGGCACAGGACGTGTCGACGGTGCAGCACGCGGCGCTGTCGGCGCTCGTCACCGACGAGATGCGCGTCCTGCTGGTGGGTGACCTCAAGCAGTGCGTCTACGTCTGGCGCGACGCGCGGCCGGCCCTGTTCGAGCGCGCCGTCCGCGAGGGGAAGTACTTCGGGATCGACTGGCCCGACCCTGTCACCGGGACGGCGACGCGGAACTACCGCTCTCGCCCCGGCCTGGTCCACGCGATCAACGCCGTCGCGACGTCGACGCTCCCCGACCCGATGCGGGGCGACGCCGGGACGCTCGAGGTGTCCTACCCGCCGCTGGAGGCGACGCGTCCGCCGACCGAGCGCGCACCCGTTCACGTCGCCACGGTTCCGAACGGCGGGACGCCGGGGTCCGCGGGCTGGGTCGCCGGGACCGGCCGCGCTCCGGGTGCCGCCGACGCGGTGGCGAACCTCCTCGCCGGTGGCGTCGCGGACGGGTGTTTCGTCGACGGCGCTGCTGGAGGCGATGGCGGGGACGAGCGAGGGGAGAACGACCTGCCGAGCGTGACGGCGCTGTTCCGGTCGAAGGCGAACATGGAGCCGTACCGGGAGGCGTTGGAGGCCCGCGGGTTCACGGTCGGGAACGCCCGGGTCCCCCTGTTCGCCACCGAGTCCGTCCGGGCGACCGTGGCGGTGCTGCGGTGGCTCGCGGACCCGACCGACCCGGAGCGCACGCGCCGGCTGGTGACCGAGTCGCCGCTCGCGGACGGGACCTACGGCCTCGACGCGGTCGCGGCCACGTTCCGGAGCCACGACTGGTCGCTCCCGGCGGTCGCCGAGACCGAGGCGGACCGCTTCGCGGCCGGGCGGCGGCGCGTAGTCCGGGCACTCGCCAACCTCGCCGCCGACGAGGCGCGGCTCCGCTCGCGCCCCGCGACGGCGGTCCTCAGGGAGACGGTGGAGGCCGTCGGCTTCGAGACGGACCCGCAGGGGATCGACCCGGACCCCTCGCGCCGGCAGCGGCTGGCCAACCTCGACGCCCTCGTCGCCGCGGTCGAGGAGTGGGAGGGCGAGGACGCGTACGGTCTCGCGGAGTTGGCGGAGCTGCTCGACCCGTTCCTCGTCGACCCGTCGCTGGGGCCGGACCGCCCCCTCGTCGACGACGACGTGGACGTGGTGTTGAAGACCATCCACGGGATGAAAGGCGACCAGGACGAGGTGGTCGTGCTGGCGGACCCGGTCGGCTCGGTCGGCGGGCGCCCGTCCGACGCCGACCGGCTCGTCACCGACGGCGAGGGCGTCGGACTGGCACCGCCGGTGAACGCGCTCGAGGAGGAGGGACCGGCCCCTGTCGGCGACGAAGAAGGGGCGGCCGACGCGGAGGACGGCGGCGACGAATCGTCCTCGCTCCCGCCGGTCCCGGGGTTCGACGGCGGGCTCTACGATCCGGACCCGGAACGGACGGACCGCGACGCCGGGCTGCGGTGGACGGTCGAGCTCCACGCACCGATCGGCGGGGACGCCACGGAGCTCGTGGGTCACGAGCCCCTGCGTGCGGCGGCCGCCGAGCGCCGCGCGGAGTCGTGGCGTCTGCTGTTCGTCGCGCTCACTCGCGCGCAGGAGCACCTGGTCCTGCCGCTGCCGAAGGCCGACTACGAAGGGTCCCCGAACTCCTGGGTCGCGGCGCTTCACGAGGCGATGGAGATGGGCCGCGGGGCGCCGCGGACGACACACAGCGCGTCGTTCACGTACCCGGACGGGCGGGTCGGCGAGTTCTCGGTGGCGGTCAACGACGTCCGGATGGTCGACCGCGTTCGGACGACTCGATCGGACCGCGTTCCGCCCGCCACACCGCCGCTGTCGCCGGAGTACCCGCCGTGGATCCCGCGGTTCGTCCGTCCGAGCACCTTCTACCCGCTGAAGGAGAACCCGGTGGAACACGTCGTCGACCACCTCATGGGTCGTGCGCTGCACACGGACACCGACGAGGTGTCGCCGTCGCTCGACCTGCCGTTCGACGCCGTCGGACCGGACGCCGTCGGCCGGATCGCCCACGCCGCGGTCGCGGCCGTCGCGGAGGACGCGCT
>NZ_LKIR01000130.1:0-3235 GCF_001462205.1 Haloparvum sedimenti | reverse complement strand
GACGGCGGAAGGGCCGCCAACGGTGTGGTCGATCCCGCGAGCGAGGGCGTCGCGTCGATCGTTCGTGAGCGCGTTCGCCGCGGTGCGGGGGCCGCCGATCCGGACGAGCGCGCGGCGATCCGGTCGTTCGTGACGGACACGGTGCTGCCTCAGTTCTCGAAATCCGCGCTCGCGGACCGGCTTCACCGCGCCGAGACCGTCTACGTCGAGGAGCCGCTGGAGGGGGTGATCCGCGTCGACGGCGTCGAGGTCGAGGTTCCGGGGACGGCGGACTTCCTGTTGAAGATGCCCGACGGTCGCTGGGTCGTCGAGGACGTGAAGCTGGCGCTGTCCGAGGACGACGCCGCCGAGCCGCGCTACCAGCTCCAACTCGCGACGTACGTCTGGGCGCTGCGGCGGCAGGTCGGCGAAGAGCCGGCCGTGGACGCGTGGCTCTCGACGTTCGGCGTGCGCGCCGAGACAACGCCGTGGCGGCTCAGCACCAACGCCGTGTCGACGATGCTCCGGTCGTTCCTCGACTGATCGGCGGTGCGGCGGCTCGCAGGTCGCGGGGAGCGAACAGGCGTCCCGAATCCGGACCGATCAGGCCCGGCAGATGTCGTGGAGGTCCTCCAGCGTGTCGATCTCCCAGGTGGGCCAGACGTTCAGCTCCCAGTCGGTGCGGTGAGGACGCCGGATGAACGCGGAGTCGACGCCCGCGCGCTCGGCGGCGCGGATGTCCGACTCGTTGTCGCCGACGAACAGCGCGTTCTCCCCGTTGAGGTCCTCCAGCGCGCGCTTGAGGTAGTGGGGGTTCGGCTTGCGCAGGTTCAGGCTCTCGATGGTCGCCTCGCGGCCGTACGCGGCGCCGAACGGCTCGAACACGGAGAAGTGGTCGACGAGGAAGTCGACGGTCTCCTGCTGGTTCGAGCTGACGATGCCCATCTCCACGTCCAGATCCGCCAGCGTGTCGATGTCCCAGTAGGGGGTCTTGCGACCGGCGCGGGCCTCCTCCTGCTGGGCCTCCGCGAGCGTCGTGTCGCGCGTCTCCCAGAAGGTGTCCGGTTCGAGGTCGTACAGGTTACAGAGGCTCACAACCACGTCGGGCGTGGCGCCAACAGTCAGTCGTTCGACATGTTCGGGGTCCGGATCGTCCACGCCGAGTCGGGAGAAGGTCTCCCGGACGCCCTCCTGCAGGACGTCGAAGCTCGTGCGGCCGACAAGGACACCGTCGTTGTCGAACACGACGGTATCGTAGCTCATACCGTCTCGAAGGCGGTCACACTGATAAGTGTTTCAGCCCGAGGAGGCCACGCCGGCACGGCGGAAGGGATATGTCTCCGGTCCGTGACACGCCGATCATGCGCCTGCACGCACTCGGCCTCGGCGGCGCCGGCGGTCGGATCGTCGACCGGCTCGCGGCCGACCACGGCGACGAGCCGTTCCTGGACGCGACCGTCGCGTTCGACACCGACGCCGCCGCGCTGGACGCGCTCGACGCGGTGCCCGACGAGCACCGGCATCGGTTCGGCGACCGGACCGGCGGCGAGGGGCTCGACGGCGACCTCCGGCGCGGACTCGACCTGGGCGCGGAGCACGTCGACGAGCTGAGCCGCGCGCTCGACGCCGCGACGCCCTCCCGTGCGGAGGCGTTTCTGATCGTGACCGGGCTCGGCGGGGGAACAGGCGCGGGCGTCGCACCGGAACTAGTGCGGAACCTCCGACGACTCCACGACGTCCCCGTCTACGTGCTCGGAGTCCTGCCGGCGGACCCCGAAGCCGAGTCGTTCGCCGAACGGGCGGGCGGTCGCCGGGCGGACGCCGACGAAGAGCGAACCGCCGACCGCCCGCTCGCGGTCGCGAACGCCGCCCGCACGCTCGACGGGCTCGACGGGCTCGCGAACGCGATCGTCGGCTTCGACAACGACGCGTGGCTCCGCCGCGACGAGACGCTCGCCGAGGCGCGCGGGCGACTCAACGCCGTGGCCGCCGACCGGATCGCGGCCGTCTTCGGCGCCGGCGACGCGGCGGGGGGAGGGGGCGGGTCGGTCCCGCAACAGGTGGTCGACGCCAGCGACGTGAACCGCGCGCTCGGCGACCGCTCCGAAATCGCGGACATCGGCTACGCCGAGCAGGAGGTCGAAACGCCGGACGGCGGGTCGCGGTTCGGGCTGGGGCTGTTCTCCGCGTCCGAACCCGCGGACGTCGACACCAGCGAAGCCGTCAGCGCGATCGAGACGGTCATCAGGAAGGCGGCTCGCGGAAAGGGGACGCTCGGCACCGTCGCGGGCGGCGCCGACCGGACGCTGCTTTTGGTCGGCGGACCGCCCGCGTGGCTCAACCGCGAGGCCATCGCGGAGGGGCGCCGCTGGCTCGCGGAGGAGACCGGCTCCGACGCCATCCTGAGCGGCGACGCGCCGGACCCCGATGCCGAGGCGGTCCACGCGGTCGTCCTCCGGGCCGGCGTCGACCCGACCAAGCGACTGCGGGAGATCCTCGCGACGTCCGAAAACTGATCGAAACCGGGCGGCGAGCGTCGGTATCACCGTCGTTGCCGATGGAGTTGCACACGGAAGGTAGCAGACTGAGGTAAATCCCGAAATGAGCAGGGCAACAGTAACCGAAGCGAAACAACATTAAAGAGCCATACGGATCGCAAAATATGGCTATCGGGCGATATTTTCGGGGGCTGTCTGCGTATGATCTCATGGGAAATCTGCTTCCCGGTGTGATCGGACTGCTGACGATACTCGGGACTGCATCCGATCCGCCGCTGCCGCGATCGATCGGTGAACTTGTGCTATACGCAGCCTTTGCGTTCATTATCGGGAGTGTCATACAATCGTACGCATCCAGAGCGGTCGGGAGCCCACGGTCTTTCGTTCGAACGATGGAGTCGGCAGAGGTCGTACCCACTCTCCAGTACGAGGCGGCCGATGATCAGGGCGGCTCCGATGGTACTCAGAACGAAGAGGGTCGAATAGCCGCGAAGGCGCCCTCCGAAAGCGAAAAGCCAGATGGCAGGGAGTACCACTGGACAGTGTACCCTCTCGTCGATCCGATAACCTGCTGGTTCTCGTCACCGGAATGGGGTGAGAAATTGGACGACGCGATCCTCGTCAATCGGATCTGGGAGCACATCATCGACACTCACGAAATTCCGTTTGAAACGGCTGTGTTGAATCGCTGTAAGGCGTAGAGATTCACTGTTTGACGAAGCGCTTGATGTTATAGACGACACACATCAGCGCGATTT
>NZ_LKIR01000013.1 GCF_001462205.1 Haloparvum sedimenti | reverse complement strand
TGAATTCCGCGAAATCGCGCTGATGTGTGTCGTCTATAACATCAAGCGCTTCGTCAAACAGTGAATCTCTACGCCTTACAGCGATTCAACACAGCCGTAACAATTGAAAGCCTTACTAGATAGTTGGTTAGAGCGTATCTGGCTGAGTTCTACCACTCAGGTTTCTCCTCATGTACGGATGGACCATTCGTCTTTAGAGTTGGCAAGGATATGCTCACAAGTCTGTATATTGATGACGTCAAGGAACAGTTCGAAGCCAATTACGGAAGCGCATAGGTTCAGTTGTCGTACTGGATGCCCCATTCTTCAGCCATCTCGAAGACGTCATCGAGGTGTGCGAGGCCGTACACCATCGCGAACTCGCGAAGATCGGCCTTTGTGATGTTCGTGCCATAGCGGTCCTCGAACTCGGTTTGGGCCTTTCGGACAAGGTCGTCGACGTCCGGGTTGAGTTCGAGCGTGGTCCGGTCGCGTGCCGTCGACGTTCCATCTCGCCACGTCGCGTAGGGGACTGGCGGCGACTCGGAGTGATACTCCGGTTGCATGAGTGCTCTCGCGAGCTGCTCGTTCGAGTGCCTGCGGCCGGATTTAAGGTCGCTAATGTAGTCGACTCCGGTCTCGGATTCTTGTCCGACACCGGCTTCACGTAAGTCGTCGCGCCTCGTATTACTCGACGCCTGTCCAGTGGTCTCGTTGGTCGATTCGTCGTCCTCGACAGGCTGCGTGTCTTCCATGTCCATCTCTACTGATTCGTCGGCTTGAGTGTCGTCGCCTTCGTCATTTGTGTCCTCGAACGGGTTCTCCATATCGCCGCCTGACTCGAAGCTCATTGTGACACCTCAGCGGCGTCGGGACCGCCAGTTGTCAGCTGAGAGAGGTCGACTTCTCCCCAGATGTCGTTCCCGTGGAATAGATCTTCTCGCGGCCACCCGCCGTTAGGGAGGTCTTGGCCCGCGCGATGGTAGATGTACGATGCGAGGGTGCGGAACTTCGGCATGATGTCCGCGTTGTAGTCACGGATGCGGCCGTCCTTCAGCTGAGAAAACACCGTCTCGTAGTTCTCCTCGGCCTTCTCGAACGCACCGAGGTTTTTGAAGTAGACTGGAGCCGGATACTGCTCGTGAATCTTAGTGAGGTACTCTTTGTGAATCTTCTTTCCGGCGTCGACTTTCGATGGAACGACACCGCTTAGTGTGATGTTGATATCCATCTCTTCGGCGAAGTTGCGGGCGCTGTCTTCGACGCCGGCGATGCTCTCGATGCCGCCGCGCGTGGGTTCGGCAGGGATGAGGATGTTGCGGGTGGCGTAGAGGGCGAGATAGTAGCCTTCGTCGGCTTTCGCGTTCGGATCGACGAGCATGACGTCGTACTCGTCCTGAATGTCGTTGTCTTGGAGGACTTGGAAAAAGCGTTTGTATCGGGGATACTCCCACTCGGGGGGTTTGGACGCTTCGAGGTAGTCGGCGTGTTGGTCGAGGCGTTGGTCGACGCGGTTGAAGCGTTTGTGTGAGGGAATGACGTCGATGCCGTCGTCGGCCGTGCGAATGAGATCGCGGAACGGCCCTTTGCCCTGGTCAATGAGGTGGAGCGTTAGGTCGTCGGCGTCGGGGTTGTGTTTGTCTTCGTCGACGCCAAGATAGTTCGAGACGCTCCCATTTTGCGCGTCGAAATCCGCGATGAGGACGTTGAGACCGAGTTCGGCGTAGGCGGCGGCGAGATCTCTGGTGATCGTGGATTTGGATTGGCCACCACTCTGGTTATAGACGGTTATTGGTAGCATGTGCGCACCATCATCCGCATCGATAATAAGAGTTGCTCAGACACACACCACATTACTCACTGTAGCAACTACAGACCACACCTTATGACCATACTGTACGTTCATAATGACCGTTCACAATGGACGTTCATAACGGACTGCCACAACTGATGTATGTGGGTGAGTAAAGCAAAATTCGCCGGATGTCGGCACGCTAGGTAGAACAAGGTCGGGCCGTCGACCATTCTTCTCCCTCGATACGGAGAGAATCATTCAGCTACAACAGCTACCGACGCTCTGCATATAATCTCGTACCGTGATCGACGGGGCTCAGATGATCTCCCAGCCAAGAGTCCCCAGCCCCGTAATCAGTCGTGAAGATGTCAAGCAAGCCCATCCGCTATCTCTCTTGGACGGTTGATCCCCTGAGTTCGCCGAAGAAGACTACACTCTCGCGGCGTTGTGGGGCGGCAGAAAGTGAGATTTCGCCAATGTGGTCAATACAACCGTGGCGTGATTTCGCCAGAAATAGATGACACGATTGGGAAGGACAACCGACTCAGCCCCAGTATTTCCCGATTTAGCTTCGACAATGAATCCACCTTCACAGCCTCGGAGGATGGAATTGATGCGTGCCTTCTGTTACGATTCATCTGTTCTGAATCGAAATCGAGACTGATCTCCATTGTGGGCTTTGCGCTGGTTACATTTCCAGAATATCTCGAATGTCGAGCTCTCCGTTCAGCAAAACGCACGCTCCGCGGTCTATTTCAGTTCCGTTCATCTGGACGGTCGACGTCTTCGGCGGTCTTGATTTCGTCCGTTTTCTCGACTTCGGCGAATAGCTCTCGGTACGCATCGGGCTCGAAGAGGTTGTTCCGGTCGAACAGCTCGCGGGCGGCATTGGTGAGCTGAAAGAACCGGTATGGCTGGCCCCGCTCGAGCCCCTCACGATCTCGCTCGATGGCCTTGATCAGCCCCACCTCCTCCAGCCGAATGAGGTGGTCGGTGAGCGTCGACGCGGCGACGCTCGGGTTGTAGTATTCGAGTTCTTTCTTCGAGGGCGCGCCTTTCGGATGACCGACAATCGTCCCGATGATATTCGCGCGGGTCGTGTCGTCGAGGGCACTCAACGCTGCGATCGGATCGAGGCCGGCCGCGTTCTCGGCTGGCGTGAGCGGGGTGGCGTCAGGCCGGGACATTGTGTCTCAGTGTTTGTCCCCTGGTCAGATAACCATTTCGGTGAAACTCGAAGTGGTACCCAGAGTGCCGGGGCATTCCACTTCCGGTCGTATTTCCGTACCGTTAGGTGGCGGTAGTGAATCCTACCCAGTATGACCAACGACGACGCTACCCGTCCCGTCATCGACAAATTGGGTGACCAGCCGGGCGAGACGCTCACACCCGAACGGGTCGAGGCGATCCAGACCGCGATGCACGAGGACCTCGGACGATTCATCAACAACACGTCCTACTTCGTTCTCGGTTCCTACGGTGAGGAGGAGCGACCACGATTGGAGGCTGTTCGCGACCAACTTGCGAGCGATGCCGCAGCCTCAAACTCCGATGATGGTGTCGACGCATTCCTGATGGACGATATTCTGGACATCTCGGAGTTCTTCACGTCGAAATTCAAGCTGTTGGTCAGCTACGCGGATCATATCGTCGGGGTGTACGAACACTCCCAGGGCGGACACGCGTGGGAAGCGGGCTACATCGATCAGCCGACCTATCGGGAGCGAACGCGAGCCTTCTATCGAACGTACGAGACTGAGGAGGAACAGTACGCGGCCTACGACGGGATGTTCGCACACTATCTCCTCTCGATGGAGCGGGTGGATCGTGCGTACACGTGGACGACGCCCGATGACCTTCGTGACTATATTGAGGATGCTTACGCGCCGGACTGACGGCGTGAGGAACGACTATTTGCGTCGGATACTGAATCTTCTCGTGATGGTCGACATCCCTGATACACTTCGCTCGGTATTTACTGCGACTATTGAGTCCGAGGACGGAAGCTGCACATTCGAGGTTCCAGCGAGTGAGGTACGTCACGACGCTATTCAACCCGGTGAAACGTATCGAATCGCTGTTCTCGAAACCGGGCATACAACGGCGCTATCCGATACACCGTCCGCGGACAGATCGTCTGAGACCTCCCCGACCACTCAGGAGCAGGGACCCCCCGAGCCGCCTGTTGAAGAGGGTGAGATTCGGGAGGTGACGATTGAGACGATTGGTGACCAGGGCGACGGCATCGCGAAGGTTGACCGCGGTTACGTCGTGATCGTTCCGGAGGGGCAGCCCGGTGACGAACCGACCGTTGAGATCGAACAGGTGCAACAGAACGTCGCCTTTGCTACGATCGTTGAGCCGGACCCCCGAACGCTGTGAGTGCTCCTCTACCAAATCGTTTAGTTGATGCTGTCGGTAACGACGGAACCAGTGGAGTGTTCTACAGGATATGAAGAATCGTACTGTTTTATCTGACGGAGTATCCGTTTGCTTTGAGAAGTTCGCGGACGCGTTCCTCGTGATCGCCCTGGAGTTCGATGTGCCCTTCTTTGACGGTGCCACCAGTTCCAAGTGTAGATTTCAGTTCTGAGGCGAGTGAGTCGAGATCGGTGCCACCTTCGAACCCCTCGACGACGACCATTTTCTTTCCATACCGGCGTTCTTCCGTTCGGACAGTCACCTGTTCTGTCGCCCGATCGAGATCAGCGAGCGGATTGCCCCATCGAATCAGTAGCGTAGATAATTTCGATGAGATGGTGCGAGAGCGGTATTCTCATATCAGGCTGGAGAGTTAGGAGACGTTGCTATCGAGGCGCTCGAAGATATCGACAGTATACCGCAGTGAATTCATATAGCGTACGAGGGCTGCACTGTCGTGTTCACACCGCTTCGACGGTGAACAGCGAATCGTCGTTGAGGACGACCTGCACGCGCCGGTGCCAGGCCTCGGCGAATGCCGCCCGCTGCTCCTCGCTCGCGGACCCCTCTAGAATCCGCTGGAGATTCCCGATTGCGGGCTGTGTTGAATCGCCATACAGCAGCGAGTTAGGCCGCTAAATCAAAGGAGTTGAAGCGAGAGAATGCGGTTGTCTATGACGCAAATCTCCCGCTT
>NZ_LKIR01000129.1 GCF_001462205.1 Haloparvum sedimenti | reverse complement strand
TTTCGCTTTGTCCGGGTCGCGGATGGTATAGCCGAGTTCCCGAAGCGTGTCCTTCACCTCGACCTCGCTCAGGCGGTCGTCGTCATACTGAACGAGGACCTCCTCGTGGGCGAGACTCACGTCGACGTCCTCGACGCCGTCGGTCCGGCTGTAGGCCTTCTTGATGCTCTCGGCACAGAACGAGCAGGACATCCCCCCGACGTTGAATTGTTCCTGTGTCGTTCCCATTGTGGTCGCTAGTTACCCAGCGAAGTGGATAACCATTACGACTAGAGTTATAGCGGTATCGAATAACTAAGACTGCTGTCGAGTGTGTGGCGTTACTCTTACTATCGTCGTTCCCCTACGTCCTCACAAGAATGGCGCTCCTCGAATCCGACGTGCCGATCCGTGAAGTCGTGACGACGGATCCGGAGAAAGCGAAGGCACTGGAGAACGACGTTCGGGCGAAGATCCTCGATATGCTCGTGACCGATGAAATGACGATCGAGGAGATCCACGACGAGTTGCACCGTCGCGGCGAGGAGAAGGCCGAGACGACAGTGCGTCACCATGTGAACGTCCTGAAGGATGCGGGGATGGTGGAAATCGCTCGTCTGGAAGAGGCTGGTGGAGGGACACGGAAGTACTACAAGTCGAACACGCGAGTCTTCTCCTACGATCTTCCGGAAGGCGCCGACAATAACCTCGCGCAGGCGCAGTCTACCGCGTCCGAAGAATTGACTGCCCTCATCGAGACGTTGTATGCGGACCACGGTACCGAGATTGAGGCGGTTGCCCGCGAAATGAAGCCTTGCGAGTACTGCGACACCCAGCATTACGAGGAGTTCATGGTTCGCGAACTCCTGAACCGTGCCCTCATCGAATTAGGCGAGAGCGGCACGCTCGACGATGTGTTCTCGACCGAGGACTGACGCTCACTCGATACAGCAGCTCATTTTGGACGTATTCCGACGGAACGCCTGACAGGCGTGTTTGAACGCCTCGGAGAACGTTGGGAACGGGTGGACAGTATTGATGATGTCGTCAACGGTGAGACCGAAATTCACCGCCAGCGTGGCTTCCATGATCATGTCGGCGGCGCGGGG
>NZ_LKIR01000128.1 GCF_001462205.1 Haloparvum sedimenti | reverse complement strand
CTGCTCAGACTCGGTCTTCTTCGCCTGTGCGCCCTGTACCATCTCGATGATGCGCGAGAGCGTCGAATCGCCAGCGGTCGAGGTGACCTCTACCTCGAGGTACCCCTCTTCGTTGATCGCGCCGGCGTAGACCTCGTCGCCGGCAGTCTTGTCGACGGGGACGCTCTCGCCCGTGATCGGCGACTGGTCGACTGCACTCTCGCCGTCGATGACCGTTCCGTCGAGCGGAATCTTGTCGCCGGGGCGGACGACGACGGTCTCGCCAACGTCGACCTCCTCGGCGGGAACGGTCACTTCCTCACCATCGCGAAGGGCGGTCGCCTCGTCGGGCGAGAGTTCCATCAGCTCGCGCAGGGAGTCCCGTGCCCTGTCCATCGCGTAGTCCTCGAGCAGCTCGGCGATGCTGAACAGGACGGCCAGCGTAGCGGCCTCGACGAAGTAGCCGATACCGGTCGCCGCGATGATCGCCGTCCCCATCAGCAGGTCGATGTCGAGGCTTCGGTTCTTCGCGGAGTAGTACCCGCTACGGACGACCGGGATGCCACTGGCGGCGACGGCGCCGAGGAACAGGACATCTGCGATGTGGAGCGGGTACTCGAGGACGCTCGCCACCGTGACGTTCTGTCCGGTGAGGAGGAACTCGAAGAGGAGGCCGAGCGTGACGAACGCCGCGCCGAGCCACGTCTTCTTCGCGCGAGGACTCGTCCAGACCTCCGATGGTGGCGCGATGTCGACGCCATCGGTCGCCTGGTTGTCCTCATCCTCGCCCTCGGCGTCCGAGCCTCCGACGACCTCGTAGCCGGCGCCTTCAATCGCCTTGACTACGTCGGCTTCGCTGGTCCGATCAGGGTCGTACGTGACGTTGGCCGTGCCGGTGGTCGGCTGGAGCGTGGCGTCAGTAATGCCGTCGACACGCTGGAGGCTCTTGTCCACCTTTTGGGCGCAAGAGGGACAGTCCATCTCGGGAACGGCGAGGCGGGCGGTCAACTCACGTCGCTGTCCGCCGCCGCTCGTTCCTCCTGCTGCGTCCGGATTCTCTGTCATCACGTCACGGTAGGAGTGGGAGTTCGATATGTCTTTGTTGGAATATTCCAACTGCGGCCCTCAGTACGATGCCAGCTGTTCTTCCGTGACCCGCTCGCCGGCGACATGTTGCTTCGCCAAATGTTCTTCCGCCCGACGGAGTCGGTAGGTGAGTGTTGACCGCGGCACGTCGAGATGCTCGGCGAGCTTGCCGACGTCAACCTCGCGGGGCGACTCGTAATAGCCGTGTTCGACGGCGGCCTGGAGAGCAGCCTCTTGGGCTGGAGGCAATCCACTCGGTGTTCCGTCGCTTCCCCTAGCTGATGTTGTGTCCGCTGTGCGGAGCATCTCCATCTGGGCGCACTCCCCGACGGCGACTTTGAGAGCGTCGAAGAACGCCGCCACGTCGCCATCGCCGGAGTGGATGAGTCGCCACGTGTAGTGGCGGCCCTCGTGACGAGTCTCGAACAGCACGCCGTCGCCGAGGTGGTCGCGAGCGATGTGGGGGACTGAGGCGCAGGTCGGAGTGCGCTCCCAATCTGAGTAGAGGATGAGCGCGTCGTCCGTGCGGTCGAGGACGCGGGTGGTCTGTGTGGCGC
>NZ_LKIR01000127.1:207670-215510 GCF_001462205.1 Haloparvum sedimenti | reverse complement strand
AGTCGATTTCTTGAACGAGTTCATATATCTCCGGATCAACTTTGTTAGACCCTGAATCAACACAATAGTCAAAATCAATATAAGAGATATCGACTCCCATAGTTACAAATCCAATTCCATCAATTGCTTCTCTATTCTCCGCGAAAGTGCGTGCTTCATCGTACTGCATCCAAACATCTTTATTTCTGTAATTTTCTGGTTGATATCTGTGGAGATGTTTTCGGTATTGGTTTGGGTTAATTGGTATCGAATCTCCTTTGTGTGACTCAGCCCAACAGATCCAGTTACCGACAGCTTTCATTACTGGTAATAAACTGTCTTCATAGTGGCTTTGCGATACTTTTGTCATGCCAATAAATTTGAATAGTAGTGTATAAGTGTTACCTCTATGATGATATTCCGGTTTTATTACTATTATGTACCAAACGAATATCTCTGAGTAGGATACTCACCACTGCGATCCAACAAGAGCAGACAAAGCACTTGCCGCATCAGTCGTAATCACGAATTATGCGCCGCAGGTCCCTGCTCGCCGCGAGCGGCCTCGCCCTCCTCGGTCCCGGCTGCCTCCGCGACACCGGTCCGTCGCTGGACCCCGCGGCCGGCCCGGCGACCGAAGAGTCGCCCGGATCGCCCTCGTTCTCAGTCACCGAGGCGGGCGTCTTCCCCGGCTACGTCACGGCGGGCGACGACTCCATCGGCACGGTCGACGGCGCCGGACAATACCTCCTCGTCGGCACCGCCTCGACCTCGGAGAGACCGTCCGCGGACGAATTCGCGTTCTCCGTCGACGGCGAGACGTACACGCACGAACCGTCGGACGCGCGGCTCTACTGGCCCGAGGAGCTCGCGGCGACCGAGTCGTTCGGAAAGTGGTTGATCTTCCCGCTCCCCGAGACCGCCGACGCGACGGACGCCCGGCTCTCGTGGCCCGGCGGGGAATGGACGCCGCCCGAGCGCGTGCGGGAACGGCTCACCGAACCCCTACCGGACTTCGAGGTGACGTTCGACGCGCCCGAGCGCGTCGGACCCGACGAGTCGCCGACGCTCTCGCTGTCGGTCCACAACCCCGCGGACGTCGACGGGAACACGGTGCTCGCCCTGAACCGCGTCGGTCCGCAGATCGCGTACGCGCCGGTCCGGGAGATCGTTCTGGAGTGTCCGCCCGGCGAGACGGTCGACCGCGAGTTCGGCGCACACAGCCCACACGAACCGACGGATCCGCGCGAGGTCACCTACCACCTCCACGTCGCAGGGGGCGGGCGAACGAGCCGAACCATCGAGCCCGCCGAGTGAGACGAAGCGCCGGCCCGGCGACGCGCCGTCCCGACGACGCGAGACGGGCGAAAAAACGCAGTCGCGCCCGCTACTGCTCGCCCGAGAAGGCGCCCGGCTCGCTCCACGCGTCGCGGCCGGAGACGGTTCGCTGCGGGAACGGGATGGAGATGCCCTCCTCGTCGAACCGCTGTTTGACCGCCTTCACGTAGTCGGCGCGGGTCTTCACGAAGTCCGCGCGCGAGGGGTTCTCGATCCAGACGCGGGACTGCAGGCCGACGTAGGAGTCGGCCAGCTCGTTGAGCCGGACCGAAGGGGCCGGGTCCCGAAGGATCTCGTCGTGTTTCTCGGCCTCCTCGATGATGATGGTCGTCGCCGCGTCGATGTCGTCGTCGTAGTCGATGCCGAAGACGAACTTCAGCCGGAGCGTGTCCTTCGCGACCGGATTCTTGACCACGCCGCTGGTCAGTTCGTAGTTCGGCACCGTCAGCAGTTCGTTGTCGAACGTGCGGACGCGCGTGACGCGGAAGGAGATGTCCTCGACGATGCCGGAGTTGTCGCCCCACTCGACCCAGTCGCCGATGCGGAACGGCTTGTCCGTGTAGATGAACACGCCCGAGACGAAGTTGCGGATGATGTCCTGCATCGCGAAGCCGATGGCCAGCGTCGCCGCGGCCGCGATCGTCGCCATCGACTGCAGGAAGTTGCCGTAGCCGGCCAGCCCGAACGCGACCGCGATGCCGGCGAAGAGCACGACGACCGTCGCGATCCGGTTGAGCGGCTTGCGCGCGTGCGGCTTCAGCCCCTTTTTGTCGAGCAACCGGTCGACGAGCGGAGAGAGTACCGACTTGTTGAGGACGTAGACGGCCACGAGCACGCCGACAAAGACCAGAAACGCAGCGATAGGCGCCGCGAGGGTCCCGCCGAGATACGGCGTCAGCGCGTCCGCAACCGGCTGCACCTGTGCCGGAACCGCGCCGGTCGCGTCGGCGACCACACCGTCGTCACCACCGATCCCCATCAGTGGAACACCGCCGTGTTGCCACGCGTCTCCACCAGCTCAGCGTCGACACGGTCCGCGAGGTCGGCCGCCAGTTCCTCGGTCGTCGTCCCGCCGCGGGCCGCCCGCAGGAACTTCGCTTTCACCAGTTTTCGGTCGTCCAGCTGGTCCGCCAACTCGTCGACGACTGCCTCGACGCCGCCCTTGCCGACCCAGACGGTCACGTCGAGGTCGTGCGCCTCCTTTCGGAGTTGCTGATCGGTCATACGCGGTCAAGAGGGCGCGGCGCATTGAAGCTTGAGGTACGCGGCCGCGAGCGCCTCGTCGCCCCCATCCGTGGCTCGGCCGCGACGCGGCCCGGTGGGATTCAGAACGGGTACCTGTCGGTCGCGCCGCACTCCAGACACCGCACGACGACGTGTCCGGGCTGCGTGCGGAAGCGTCCCGTAACCCCCGGTCGCAGATACACGTCGCAGTCGTCGCAGGTCTTCCGCGTGAACGCCCGCGGGAGCCCGCAGCGGTTCCGCTCAGCGATGCGGCGGGCGAGGCGAACGTACTCGCGCGAGCGGTCGAACTCGCCGTCGACGACCGCCTCCCGTGCGAGCGACAGGAGCCGCTCGATGCGCTCCTCGGGAATGCCCATACGCGAAGCGCGCGACCGGACGGGAAAGGCGTTGCGAACGCGGGCGTCCCGCCGGACGCTCGCGGCGCTCGGGAGCATCTCGAAAGGTCGGCGTCGGTGATCGACGCCGAGAAAAACGCGTCGCGGACCGCGGCCGCGCTACTGGTCTTCCAGCGCCTGCGCGATGCGCTGCAGCTGCCGGGTCGCGTCGCGGACCTCGTCGCGGAGCTGGCGCACCTCGCGCACGAGCTCCTCGTTGCCGACCGACTCCTCGCCGCCGCGCTCGCCGCGAGCGCCGCCCGGACCGCCGGGACCGCCGCCCATGCCCCCGGGTGCGCCGCCCGGACCGCCGCCGCCACCGCCCATGCCCGGCGGGCCGCCACCGCCGCCCATCATGCCGGACATCATCTGCGCGAACGGGTTGCCGCCGCCCATGCCGCCGGGCCCGCCCTCGCCGCCCATCATCTCCTCGGGACTGGGCTGCTCGCCCTCCTCGCGTTCCTGTTCGCGTCGTTCGCGGATCTCCTCCACGCGCTCGCGGAAGGATTTCTCCTCTCCGTCCTCGCCGTCGGCGGCGTCGCCGGCATCGTCGCCGGACTCGGCCGGTTCGTCGTCTGCCATACCCCCCGGTTGCGTCTCGGGTCCGAAAAGGGTTGGCTTCGACCTTTTTCTGCGTCGGGTTCGCGCGGCGCAAGCGCCGCGCTCACCGCTCCTTGAAAAATGTCGATCAAAAAGCGGCCGCGGTCGGCGCTGCGGGCGCTTCGCGCCCTTGCGCCGCCGCGGTACCACGCCCTCAACACATAACCGCACCGCCACCGCACCGCGACCGCGCCGCGACCGCGACCGCCACAGCACCGCGACCGCGCCGCGACCGCGACCGCCACAGCACCGCGACCGCGACCACCACAGCACCGCCACCGACCTTATCTGTCCCACGGCCGAGATGTCCCGTATGACCGACTTCGACGCGGACTACGTCATCACCCACGTGCGCTACGTCGGCCACCACATCGACGCGGTCCGACGACACCGCCCGACCGACGACGGCCTCGGCGACCCCGTCGAGGTCCCCCGCGACGCGGTCGTGCAGGACCTCGATCTGGGTCTCGACTACATGACCGCCTTCCACGAGAACGGCGACTGGCTCCCCGGCGACCGAGTGATCACGTATCACGCCGACGGCGAGCGGTTCATCCGCACCACCGGCGACGACCACCCCGAGGACAACCTCTCGGGACTGCCCGAGTTCTGAAACTCGACCTTTTTCTGCGTCGGGTTCGCGCGGCGCAAGCGCCGCGCTCACCGCTCTCCCCGAGCTCCGCTCGGGGATCAGCGAGACCCAACGGGTCTCGCAAGCCTTGAAAAATGTCGATCAAAAAGGGGCCGCGGTCGGCGCTGCGGGCGCTGCGCGCCCTCGCGCCGCCGCGGTACCACGACCTCGACAGAAACAGCACCACACCGCGACCGCCCAGCACCGCCGCCGCACCGCCGCCGCACCGCCGCGTACTGCGGCCGCACCACACCGCGACCGCACCGCGACCGCGTGGTGACAGAAAAGGGACGTTCCGGCCGGTGTCCCGTAACCCGACTCCGCCTATTCGTGGCCCGAGACGGGGACCGGCTCGTACGGCTCCTCCAGCCACTCGATATCGGAGTCGGACAGGTCGATGTCGAGCGCTTCAACCGCGTCCTCCAGGTGCTCCACGCTCGTGGTCCCGACGATGGGCGCGTCGACGGTGTCCTTGTGGAACAGCCACGCGAGCGCGATCTGGGCCATCTTCACGCCCTTCTCGGCCGCGAGTTCCTCCACGCGAGCGTTGATCGATCGACCGCCCTTCTCGCGGTAGGGGTGCTCGTACATGTGCTCCTCCGTCTGTCCCCGCAGGGTCGCGTCGATGTCGTCGTCCGGGCGCGCGAGGTAGCCCCGGGCAAGCGGACTCCACGGCATCACGCCGACCCCCTCCTTCTCGCACAGCGGGAGCATCTCGCGCTCCTCCTCGCGGTAGACGAGGTTGTAGTGGTTCTGCATCGTGACGAACCGCTCGAGGCCGAGACGCTCGCTCGCGTGGAGCGCGTCCGCGAATTCGTGAGCCCACATCGAGGAGGCGCCGACGTAGCGCGTCTTCCCGCGTCGCACCGCGTCGTCGAGCGCGCGCAGCGTCTCCTCGACCGGCGTGTCGTGGTCGTACCGGTGGATCTGGTAGAGGTCCACCGTGTCCATCCCCAGTCGTTCGAGGGAGTTGTCCAACTCCTGGTCGATGGCCTTCCGGGAGAGGCCGCCGGAGTTGGGGTTCCCCTCGTCCATCTGGAAGTAGCCCTTCGTGGCGACCACGAACTCGTCGCGGTCGTAGCCGGCGAGCGCCTCGCCGAGCACGCGCTCGCTCTCGCCGTCCGAGTACATGTTGGCGGTGTCGAAGAAGTTCACGCCGAGCTCGACCGCGCGCTCGACGAGCTCTTTCCCCTCCTCCTCGCCGAGGACCCACTCGCGCCAGTCCGGGTCGCCGAAGCTCATGCAGCCGAGACAGATCCGCGAGACCTCCATCCCGGTAGACCCGAGGGTGGTGTACTCCATGGTACGCGGTCGGCCGCGGGGACCAAAAATCGGTGGGCCGGCGGGGCGGTTGCCGGTGGTCGGCGGCGCCGTGCGCGCGAGCGTCGGCGGCGCACTCCGCGCTACTCGTTCTTGAACGACGCCGTGTAGACCATGAACGCGCCCGTGACGAGCACGAACGAGAGGAAGGTGACGAGCGCGAGGACCGTGGCGACCGGCTCCAGCGGGACGAGGAACTGTTCGCCGGTCGTGTCGAGCACGAGCACCGCCAGCAGGGCCGACACGAGCGCGAGCAGCCAGTTCGTGATGATGCTGTCCATACCGGCCCGTCGCCGTCCCGCGTGAAAAAGGTGCGCGGCCGCCGGGCGGAGGAGGCTCGTCCCGCCGACACGGTTTAGTGGGTCGCCCGCGCAGTCGCGTCCGTATGCCCTCCACCGAACACGCGCACGGCGACGGCGGCTGTCCCAAGTGCGGCCACGACGAGGCCGAGGTCGGCTCCATCTCGACGACCGGCAGCGGCCTCAGCAAGATGTTCGACATCCAGACGAACAAGTTCCGCGTGGTGTCGTGTACCAGCTGCGGCTACTCGGAGCTGTACCGCGACTCGGCTTCCGCCGGGAGCACCATCGCGGACGTGTTCTTCGGCTGACCGTGGCCGACGGCGCGTTCCTCTTCGCGGTCCTGCTCGCGCTCGTCGCGCCCCTCGTCCTGTACGCGCTGGTGCGCGACGAACACGAACGCGACCGGGAGACGGTCGACGGCTGGGACGAGGCCGAGCGGGCGGCGCGCAAGGACGAAGACGCCGCCACCAGCGTCGACACCGACGCCGCGCGTCGGGACCCCGACGCCGGCGCCGAAACCGACGACGGAGTCGAGAAGAACGGCTGGGGTCGCCGGGACTGAGCCCTGAACGCGGGAGGCGAGCCGCGAGGTCCGGCCCGCCACCGCGTATTTGTCGGTGGCGCCCGCAGCGAGCGTATGACGCTGCTGCTGCTCGGCGACCAGCTTTCACACGACCTCGCGGCGCTCGAGGAGGCCGAGGACGTGCTCATGATCGAGTCGCGCGCGTTCGCGGCGCGCAAGCGCTACCACGCGCACAAACTCACCCTCGTCTTCTCCGCGATGCGGCACTTCCGGGACGAACTCCGCGAGCGCGGCCGCGCGGTGACGTACCTCCAGGTCGAGGACTTCGCCGAGGGGTTCGACCGGTTCGCGGCCGAGCGCGAGGACCCGCTCCTCCGGGTGATGCGGCCAGCGAGTCACGGCGCGGGCGAGCGCCTGCGGGAACTGGCCGCCGAGCGCGGCATCGATCTCGAACTGCTCCCCAACGAACTGTTCGTCACGACGCCCGACGACTGGCGCGCGTGGGCCGGCGCGGACGCCGACGACCCCGACGCGACGTTCCGACAGGAGGACTGGTACAGACACGTCCGCCGCGAGACGGGCGTGCTGATGGAGGAGGACGCCGACGCCGCGGACGGGGACTCGGAGCCGCGGCCCGCGGGCGGCGCGTGGAACTTCGACGAGGAGAACCGCGAGACGCCACCGGACGACTGGACGCCGCCCGAGCGGGCGACGTTCGAGCCGGACGACCTCACGCGCGAGGTCCACGACTGGGTGACGGGGACGTTCGACACGTGGGGCGCGTCGTCGCTCGAGGACTTCGCGTGGCCGGTCACGGCCGCGGAGGCGGAGGCGGCGCTGGACCGGTTCGTCGCCGAGCGCCTGTCCGCGTTCGGCGACTATCAGGACGCGATGGTGGAGGGGGAGCCGTGGCTCGCCCACTCGCTTTTGTCGCCCGCGATCAACCTCGGCCTCCTCGATCCGATGCGGGCCGTCCGCGCCGCGGAGGACGCCTACGAGCGCGGCGAGGCGCCGATAAACGCGGTCGAGGGGTTCGTCCGCCAGCTCCTCGGCTGGCGGGAGTTCGTGCGCCACGTCTACCGGGCCGCGATGCCGGAGCTGGCGGACGCGAACCGGCTCGATAACCACCGGGACCTCCCGCCCGCGTTCTGGGACGGCGAGACGGAGATGACGTGTCTCTCGGAGGCGGTCGAGCACGTCCGCGCGTTCGGCTACGCGCACCACATCGAGCGCCTGATGGTGCTGTCGAACTTCGCGCTGCTGTACGGCGCCGACCCGCACGAACTCAACGAGTGGTTCCACCTCGGCTTCGTCGACGCGTATCACTGGGTGACGACGCCGAACGTCGTCGCGATGGGGTCGTTCGCGACCGACGCCCTCTCCTCGAAGCCGTACGCCTCCTCGGGGAACTACGTGAACGAGATGAGCGACTACTGCGCCTCGTGTCCCTACGCCGTCTCGCGGACGACCGGCGAGGGCGCCTGTCCGTTCAACGCGCTCTACTGGGACTTCCTGAAGGAGAACGAGG
>NZ_LKIR01000127.1:191468-207660 GCF_001462205.1 Haloparvum sedimenti | reverse complement strand
CACCGGCCGCATGGGCCTGATGTACAGCCACGTCGACGACAAGGACGACGAGGAGTGGACCGCGATCCGGGACCGCGCCCGCGAGGTGCGCGAGCGGGCCTCGGCCGGGGAGTTGTAGTGCCGCGGCCGGGGAGTTGTAGTGCCGCAGCCGGGGAGCTGTAGTGCCGCAGCCGGGGAGCTGTAGTGCCGCAGCCGGGGAGCTGTAGTGCCGCGCACCTCGCGGCCACGGAGGGTATCCCGACAGCGCGGCCGCTCTCGGTGCGAGAAAACTCGGGACTCGTCAGTGTGCCGATGCGCCGAGGTCGAGCTATACTCGAGTGAGGTTCGTCGCGCGTGGCCCCTTGTCGGCCTGCTCGATGTCGAACTCCACTTCCTGTCCCTCCTCGAGATCGGGGCCGCCCACGTCCTCCATGTGGAAGAACACGTCCTCGTCGGCGTCCTCGGTCTCGATAAAGCCGTAGCCTCCAGTGTCGTTGAAGAAGGCAACCGTTCCTGTCGCCATCGCGTCTCAAGCAACGCGGAACCCGACCATAAACGTTTGGGGGATGGTAGCATGGGCGTTCGCCGGGCGACAACCATCCCGAGACGGAAACGCAAGAATGTCGTCGCCTGAGTTTCGGTTCCAAAATATCCCACAAGTCCAGCGATGGGATCGAAGCCACAACCGGCATGAAGTAGTAGCCCCTACGTACACCCATGAGCACGCGCCGAGCGCACATCGAGATCGGCGGGATGTCGTGTGCGACCTGTTCGAAGACCGTCTCGGAGGCGGTCGAGTCCCTCGACGGTGTCGAGGAGGCTTCGGTCAACTTCGCCACCGACGAGGGGACGGTCGCGTACGACCCCGAGGTCGTCGGTCTCGACGCGATCTACGAGGCGATCCGCGACGCCGGGTACGACCCGACCGCGGAGTCGGCGTCGGTCGCGATCACCGGCATGTCGTGTACCAACTGCGCGGACGCGGTCGAGAGCGCCGTGCGCGACGTGCCCGGCGTGATCGACGTGTCGGTCAACAGCGCCAGCGACGAGGCACGCGTCGAGTACAACCCGACCGACGCCGACCTCCCCGCGATCTACGACGCCGTGGCGGAGGCGGGCTACGAGCCGGTCCGCGAGGTCGGCCCCGGCGCGGAGGCCGGGAGCGAGGGGGACGGCGAGGGAAGCGGCGCGGGCGACGCGGCCGGAGCCGGGTCGGGCGAGTCGGCACGCCGGAGCGCGGTCCAGCGCGAACTGGAGCGCCAGCGCCGGCTGGCGATCGGCGGCGGGATCCTCACGATCCCCTTCTGGGTCCTGATGGGGAGCATGCTCGGCTTCTACTCGATCCCCGAGACGGTCGCGGGGATCGACCGCGGCTGGTTCGAGCTCGCCATCGCCACAGTGATGATGGCGACGCTCGGCCGCGAGTTCCTCTCGGGGGCGTGGCGCGCGCTCTCGAAGTCCCGAGACGTGAACATGGACACGCTCGTCGCGGTCGGTACCACGGCCGGCTACCTGTTCTCGACGGCGGTCGTGGTCGGCTGGATCGCCGGCGACCTCTACTTCGAGGCGGTCGCGTTCATCCTCTGGTTCATCACCGTCGGGAACTGGCTGGAGGCGCGCTCGAAGGCGCAGGCCAGCGACGCGCTCCGCGCGCTGCTGGAGATGGAGGCCGAGACCGCGACGCTCGTCGACCCCGAGACGGGCGAGGAGCGCGAGGTCGACCTGAGCGAGGTCGCGGTCGGGGACCGCATGAAGGTCCGACCGGGAGAGAAGGTCCCGACCGACGGCGTCGTCGTGGACGGCGAGTCCGCGGTCGACGAGTCGATGGTCACCGGCGAGTCGGTGCCGGTCGAGAAGGAGCCGGGCGACGAGGTGGTCGGCTCGACGGTCAACGAGAACGGCGTCCTGATCGTGGAGGCGACGAAGGTGGGCGAGGACACCGCGATCCAGCAGATCGTCGACCGCGTCCGCGAGGCGCAGTCGCGCCAGCCGGACATCCAGCGCGTCGTGGACAAGGTGTCGGGGGTCTTCGTCCCCGCGGTGCTTCTCAACGCGACGGTCTGGGCTCTCCTGTGGTTCTTGTTCCCCGACCAGCTGTACGCGGTCGCCACCGCGCTCCCGCTGTGGGAGCCGGTCGGCGGCGGCCCGGTCGTGGGCGGGGTTCCGGTCGCGGAGTTCTCCATCATCGTGTTCGCCTCCGCGGTGCTCGTCGCGTGCCCGTGTGCGCTCGGACTCGCGACGCCCGCGGCGACGATGGTCGGCTCGACCATCGCGGCCACCTCGGGCGTCCTGTTCAAGGGCGCCGACGTGCTGGAGCGCGTAAAGGACGTGGACGCGGTCGTCTTCGACAAGACGGGCACGCTCACCCACGGCGAGATGGAGCTGACCGACGTGGTCGCGCTCGACGCCGCGGGATCCGCGACCCGCACCGACGGCGGCGCAGCGACGCAGGGAGGCGACACCGCGCCCGACGGCGGCGCGCTCGCGGTCGGGGACGGCGAGGCGGGCGACGCGGAGGACGCCGAGACGCCCGAGGAGCTCGTTCTCCGCGCGGCCGCGGCCGCGGAGTCCGGGAGCGAGCACCCCCTCGGCGAGGCGATCGTCGACGGGGCCGAGGAGCGCGGGCTCGCGGTCGAGCGCCCCGAGTCGTTCGAGAACGTTCCCGGTCACGGCGTCGCGGCGGAGACCGAACGCGGCGAGGTGCTGGTCGGTAACCGGAAGCTGTTCGCGGACCGCGGGATCGACGCGGACGCGGCGGCCGAGGAGATGGAGCGGCTGGAGAGCGAGGGCAAGACCGCGATGCTGGTCGGCCTCGACGGCGAGGTGATCGGCGTGGTCGCCTGCGCGGACACGGTGCGCGAGAGCGCCCGCGAGACCGTCGCGGCGCTGCGCGAGCGGGGCGTGGAGGTCATGCTCCTGACCGGCGACAACGAGCGGACCGCCCGCGCGGTCGCCGAGGAGGTCGGCATCGACCCCGACAACGTCCGCGCCGAGGTGCTCCCCGAGGACAAGGCCGACGTCGTCGACGACATCCAGTCCGACGGTCGCCGCGCGGCGATGGTCGGCGACGGCGTCAACGACGCGCCCGCGCTCACGACCGCCCACGTCGGCATCGCCATCGGCTCCGGGACCGATGTCGCCATCGAGTCCGCGGACGTGACGCTGATGCGCGACGATCCCGCGGACGTGCTGAAGGCGCTGCGCGTCTCGGAAGCGACGCTCTCGAAGGTCAGACAGAACCTCTTCTGGGCGTTCGTCTACAACACGACGCTGCTGCCGGTCGCCTCGCTCGGCCTGCTCAACCCCGCGCTCGCGGGGCTGGCGATGGCCGGCTCCTCGGTGTCGGTGATGACGAACAGCCTGCTGTTCCGGCGCTACGACCCGAGCGAGGACTACCACCTCGCGGTCCTCCGGCCGTTCTACCGGCTCCGGGAGTAGCGTTGGCGGCCGTAGCCGTCGCGGCGTCGGTGCGGTCCGCCGTCGCGGCTCGTCAGTCCCCGGCCAGCGGCAGCCTGACCCGGGCAACGTTGCCCTTCCCGTCCGGAGGATCGAACCGGGCACTCCCGTCCGAGAGGTCGACGACCCAGTGGACGAGCCACAGGCCCAGCCCGGTGCTGTGTGCCACTCCGTCGTCGTCCCCCTTGCCGAGCAGCACCTGTCGGTCGTACTCGGGAACCGGGACGTTCCAGTCGCGAACCGTGACGACGGCCTCGTCCCCTTCGAGCGCGATCGAAACCGCCACCCGCGGTGGCTCCGCCTCCGGGTCCGCGTAGCCCACGGCGTTGTCGATCAGTTCGGCCATCGCGTCCCCGATCTCCGGGAGCGCGTCGACGGTGGCGGCGTCGGGGAGATCGGTCTCGATCCGCGCATCGGGCGTCCGCCGTCGTTGCGTCTCGACGGCGCGCTCGACCGCGGCGACGAGGTCGACCGGGCGCGTCGCCGGCGCGGAACGGAGCAGCCGGTTCACCTCGCGCTGCTTCTCCGCCTTCTCGAGGAGGTCGAGTCCGACCTGCCTGATGACCTCGATCTCGGGGTCTTCCGCTCCGCTCAGGCCGCCCGGACTCCCCTCGTCACTCCCGATCTCGTCGACGTACCCGAGGATCTTGTTGAGGTCGTTCCGGAGGTTGTGGCGCAACACGTTGTCGATCACGGCGAGTTGCTTCTCGCGGCGCTTCCTGTCGGTCACGTCGCGGGAGAACCCGACGATCCGGACGACTTCGCCGTCCTCGACGATCGGGCTCGCCTGCACCCACACCCAGCGTCCGAAGTTCCGGCCGGGGTTGACGCGGTACTCGACGTCGACGTGCTCCCCCGCCGAGAGCCGCGCCATGGCGCCCCTCACCGCGGGCCTGTCCTCCGGGTGGACCTGCTCCAGGAAGGCGGTCGCGTCCGCCTCGACCTCCTCGATCGACCCGCCGTACACCGACTCGTAGGCTGGGTTGACGAACAGGGCCTCGCTCCAGTCGCCGGTGAACGACCACAGCACGTCGGTCGCGGTTTCCGCGAGCTCCTCCAGCCGCGCGGCGGTCTCGTCGCGTTCCCGTTCCGCGCGGACGCGGTCGGTCACATCCCGGGAACTCACGACGTAGCCGCCGACGGCCGCGTGCGTGAGGTTCGAGAAGCGACTCTCCAGCCACACCCACGAGCCGTCGGGCGTCCGGTGTCTGTACTCGACGGTCGCCGCGGCGTAGCCGTCCGCGTCGCCCGTCCTCGGCGGCGCGCCCTCGACCGTCTCCCTGAACGTCGATCGGACGCGTTCGACGTCGTCGGGGTGGATCAGGTCGAACGCGTCGACGCCGATCAGCTCCTCGGGGTCGTAGCCGACGACCTCCCGCGCCGCCTCGTTGCAGTAGGTGACCGTTCCCTCCTCGTCGATGACGACCACCTTGTCGCGGGCGTGATCGAGCAGTAGCTCTGCCGGCGGGTCGGTCGTCACGACGACCCCGCCTCCAGCCGCTCGTACCGCGTCTCGAAGTTCGCCCGGCAGGTGCCACAGCAGAAGTAGTAGCGCGTGCCGTCGACGGTCGCGGTCTCCCCCTCGCTGGTGACGGTGTTGCCGCACTCCACGCAGTCGACGGCCAGCTCCGGATCGCCCAGCGTCGGCTCCCACGACGACGCCGTCACGAGCGACACCGCCAACGAGGACACCGCCTCGAGCCCGACCGTCTCCGCAAGCATCTCCCGGACCGCGCCCTCATCGACCGTGGCGACGGCGACGACCGTCCCCTCCGCCGTCTCGAAGACGTGGTCGACGCGGTCGTCCGCGGTCAGCGCCTCTCTGGCGGCCGCCACCTCCGCGGGCGGGACATCGAGACGGATCAGCACCTCCGTCCCGGTCGAGATCCGAGAGCGGTCCAGATCCAGCGTGAACCCCTCGATGACGCCGAGTTCGCGGAGTCGGTCCACCCGGTCCGAGACCGCCGGTGCCGACAGGTCGACCCGCTCGGCGATGTCGCTGTAGGGCTGCCGGGCGTCCTGCAGGAGGAGTCGGAGGATCTCCCGGTCAGTCTCGTCGAGAGTTCGCATGGGACAAGGTTGACCGTCCGAAGGGAAAAGCGCCCCGCCGGCCCGAACAACCGAACTCGAACCCCGTTTGGAGTTTGGATCCGCAAGGGAAACCGCAAAAAGCGCGGGCAGCGTACGGCCGAACATGACGACGATCGATGTCGACGGAATGGCGTGTACCGGCTGCGAGACCACCGTCGAGGACGCGCTTGCGGAGGTTTCGGGCGTGGAATCGGCCAAAGCCGACCACGAGTCGGGAACGGTCCGCGTTGAGGGAGAGGCTGACCCGGACGCGGTCGCCGCTGCGATCGACGAGGCGGGCTACGAGCCCGAGCGCTGATCCGGAGACGGTTCGTCGCTCCCGTCCGCGTCACCGGGCGAGGCTGAGTCGCCGTCCTGCCGACCGGGCTCGGTCGATGCGACGCGGGGACCGTTCTCGGGAGTCGGCGGCACGTAGGTGTACAGCCGACCGTCGACCAGCGCGTGATAGCGCCCGGTCGAAGGGTCCTCCACGACGCCCACGTCGTTGTCGATGGCGAAGTCGACGAGGTCGCCGAGGCTCTCGGCCTGCCCCGCCGACGTCCCGGTCAGGTCCGACGGGAGCTCGACCCGCGTGATCCATTCGGCGTACTCCGTGCGGTCGTCGCGGTAGTCGAGCCAGGTCCGCTCCGCGCGCGAGACCGCGAGGAGTTGCTCGCGGCGGGCGTACGCCAGCGCTCCGCTCCCGGCGACGCCGACGAGGAACAGGAGCGGTCCGCCGACCGAGCGGGCCGGGCCGTACGACCGCGGCGTCTGCTCGGTCACGGTGCGGTCGATCTGCTCCGTCTGCCCGCCGGCGTCGTCGACGCCGTAGGTGTCGCCCCCGGGAGCGATCCCGAGTTCCACGGGCTGGACGTCCTCGACGCGTTCGCCCGCGACCTCCCCGTCGACGGTGACCCGGCTGACGACGAGCGCCTCGGTCTCGCCGGGCGCGGTTCCGAGGTCGCTTTCGATCCGGTCGATCCGCTGACTCAGCGCGGTCACGTTGACCGAGAAGTTCGTCCGCACGGTCTCGCCCGGCTCGACGTCGGTCACGGTCCGCGTCGCGAGCGTCTCCCGGTCCTCCCAGTAGACGGTGTTCTCCGCGGCGTTCCGGACCACGAGCACCGACTCCGTCTCGACGGTCACGTCCTCCGAAGCGGGGGCTTGGTAGGATGCCGCAAGGGAGACGTCGAGCACCGGCGTCACCGTCGCGAAGTAGGTGTCCCGGTCGGTAAGCGTGTCGCCCTGGTCGAACACCGGAGTGTCGCGGACCACGTCCGCGGAGTGGGCGTGCTCGGAGGAGACGCTCCAGGAGGTGGTGGGACGCTCCACCGTCTCCGTGCCCGGATCGACGTGCGCGGTGTAGGCGGCGGCGCCGCCGACGCCCGCACAGACGAGGAGGACGGCGAGGACGAGAGTGAACTGTGCGTGCAGGAACGCACGGGCCCGCAGTCGGGTGTCGGTCGTGTCTGGGGTTGATTCGGTCATTCTCTGTAGAGTTTCCGGAGGATGCGGCGGTAAGCGGGCGTCTTCGGTCGCGAGTCACGGTTTCGGAGGCGCGCGGGCTCGCCACGCACGAGGGCGAGTCCGAGCAGGTAGATGCCCCCGCCGAGGAGGGCGTCGATGGCGACGATGGGGGCCCAGGGGTGAATCCGGTGGAGTGCGTCGATCGTCGAGGCCGGAAGCAGCGCGAGGTAGCGGTGTTCGACGACGAGCATTCGGTAGTAGCCCGTCTCGTCGGGCGCGGACAGCGTCAGCGTCGTCGTCCCCTCCTCGCGGCTTCCGACGTAGACGCGCTCGGGATCGACCCGGATCCCCTCGCTCGCGGGCGTGACGTACGCGTGGACCGGAACCACTCCCGCGTTCGGGACCACGTACTCGAGTTCGGTGCTCGTCCCGCGCTCGATGATGGTCGGATCCTCCGACTCGAAGTCGGCGCTCACGACGCCGTACTCCTGGGTGCCGGCCGGGACGACCATCGCTGCGGTCGCCGTGGCCATCAGGACCAGCGCGAGGACTCCGAACACGAACGCAACCGAGGTCCCGTCCTCCCGCGACCGGTCGCGTTCGCGGTCCGGCCCTCTCGGCGACGCGAGGTACCAGTCGACGGCGTACGCGGCCGTCGACAGCCCGAGAAGCACGTACGCCAACCCCTGGGTCCCCTGCAGGGCCCGGACGCCGAGCGTCACGGACAGCCACGTCTGGAACCCCTCCAGCAGCCCCTGGAACCACATGACCGCGGTCCCGAGATGCGGGATCACCACGACGCTCCCGCCGAACGTGAGCGCCTTGGCGACGACATCGGCGTCCTGCACGATCGGCTCGCCGCCGTTCTGGTCGGTGAAGGGGTTGTTGTCCCCCTGCGTCACGTACCCGCGGTCGGTCTCCTCGACGACGCGGTGGGTCGTCAGCCCGCCGCCCTCGATCTCCTGAGCGTCGAAGGTCACGACGTCGCCCGGAGCGATCGGTCCCGCGAGCGGCGCGGGGATCGCGATGAATCCGTCTCCTGGATCCAACACCGGCTGCATACTCCCCGTCTCGACGAAGCTCAACAGGACGGGTTGACCGAGGTACTGACCCACCAGAAGCGAGACGACGGTGAGGACCACGAACCCCTGGAGCGCCAGCGTGAGGTAGCGTCGAAGGGACATCGTTCTCGTTGAGGCGCCTCACCTCTGCGAGGTAGTGTCATCGGAACATAATAAATCCGCGGATCGAGTCAATCGGCAGACAGCTCGGGTCGCAACGCACGACGCGACCCCCACCAGCGTCGCGCTCGGGCGTCGCGTCAGTCGAAGAGGCCGACCGTGAGCGCGATGTGCGGTCCGATGAACCCGAGACAGAAGCCGAGCAGGTGGACGTAGAGGTTGAGCACGCTCGTTCCGGTCACGGGGTCGACGGGGAACCCGACCGCGGGGTACGCCACCAGCAGCGCCCCGGCGACGGCGAACAGGTCGCCGTACCCCTCCCGTGCCGACACGACTCTGACCCACCCGTGCGGGTTCCACCGCCGATCCGATCCCCGCGTCGCGGCGTAGAGGTACCAGCAGCCGAGCGCGAGGCTCGCGGCCGTCGCGACGGTGCCGACGAGCGTGTCGCCGCCGACCGGGAGCGCTAAGACGCCCATCCATCCGACGAGGAGGAAGAACACCGCCGGTAGGACGCGACTCGACACGGCGGGGGACAGCTGATTCCGAGCGTACGGGAGCATGACCAGCGGTAACACCCCCAGCAGTGCCATGTTGACGCCTGAGAAACCGTAGCCGACCGCGTGCCGCGGCACCGCGAGGTTCAGCGCCGACAGGACGACGGGGAACGCCAGCAGATACGTCGCGAGCGCGGTCAGAAAAAACCGGCGACGGCCACCCAGGAGCGCGAGCGCGTACCCGACGCCCGCGAGCAGCCCGTATCCGATCAGGTTCGCCAGCAGGTGATCGACCGTCAGGTGGACGTAATGGGCCGTAAACGCCGTCACCACCGTGGGGTCCGTGTACTGGAACGCGAGCGCGCGACGCGTCTCCACGGGCAGCGCGAGCGCGCCGAGCATGACGAGCGGCGGCGCCGCGAGCGCGAGTAGGTCCGCGGGGCGCGACCGCGTCAGGAGCGCGCCGAGCAGTCCACGAACGCCGTCCTCGGCGCAACCGCCGCGCGAGGTGACCGTCACGGGCATGGCCACGCGGGCGGGTCACATAGGCGTACCGCCGACCTGGCGCCCTCACCGGGCCTGCGGGACCCGGCGTGCGAGCGCGAGCGCGGCGAGAGTGACGACCAGTCCCGCGATCAGTCCGAACGCCCCGGAGAGTCCGAACCCGCCGGGCTCGTCGACCGGAGCGCCGCCACCGGGCGCGTCAGTCGTCTCGTCAGCGCCCGCTTCACCGCCGCTTTCGGAGATTCCCTCCCCCCCGCCTCCGTCGCCGGTTCCAGCGGGGTCCGCGGTCCCGGCTGCGTCCTCCGCGTCACCGTCCGCGGCCGCCTCGACCGCGAGCGTTCCCGCGGACCGCCCGTCGACGTTGACCTGATACACCCCGGCGTCCTCCGGAGCGACCGGGAGCGACACGGTCGTCTCGTCACGGCTCTCGAGCCGGACGGTCGTCGACGCGTGGACCTCGCCGTCGAGCGTGACCCGCATCGTTCGTTCACCGTCCGCACCGCCCGTGTTCGCCACGGTCGCGTTCACGGTCGTTCCGTCCCCCGCCGCGACGACATCGTCCGCGAGGTGAGCGTCGCGCACCTGGAACCGGGGGCGATGGGTCGCCACCGCGAACACGGAGAGGTTCTCGGTCGTCGCCTCGAAGTGGACCCGATCCCCGTCGAGCCCCTCCGCGTCGGCGGTCTCCGGATCGATCACCGTCACGTTCTTCTCGGTCCAGCCGTCCGCAGCCCGGCGGTACAGCGTCAGGTCCTCGGGGTCGATACCGCGGTCCTCGAGGTCCTCCGGATCGACGCTGAACCGGAACGTGGCGGACTCGACCGCGTCGGGGTCGAGGTCGTAGGAGAGCGAGAGGTACGCGTTCGCGGCCGCGCCGGCGGGCGCGTCGAGTTCGCCCGCCTCCGCGAACGGCGTCGGGCTCCCCGTCGCCTCGAAGTCGACCGCGCCCGCACGCGTTCGGGTCACCGTCACTCCGTCGAGGGTGACGTTCGTCCCGGCGAGCGCCATGCGGTCGAGGTCGAACGCGACGGACTCGCCCGCGTCGACCCCGGTCGCCTCGAACACGCGCGCGCTCTCGTTCGGCGACCGGACCGTCGTGGTGGTCGGCGACGCGACCGATCCCGTCGCGTCCGCGACCGCCTCGGGCTCCGCGACCTCGGCGTGGATCGAGAACTCGTCGGCGCCCAGCTGCGCGTCGACGGAGTTCCCGGTCGTGTCGAACGCGAGGCCCACCGCGACGCTCTCGTTCTGCGCGAGCGTAGCGTTGTTCGCCTCGCCCTCTATCGGCTCGCCGTCGACGAGGAACGTCACGTCGTCGCCGTCATGTTCGATCCAGACGTGTGCGTATCGGTCCGTGGTGTAGGTGATCGTGAACACGTCCTCGATCGTCCCCGTGGAGTCGGGGTTGACGCCCTCGAAGTCGGCCGGGAGGTTCGGGTTTGTCGCGGAGATGTCGACGACGATCTCGTCGTCTTCGTCGAGGTATGCGTACTCGCCGTTCGGCCCGTCCGCCGGCTGGATCGCGACGCGGTCGCCCGCGACCGTGTCCGCCGGTCCGTCGATGACCGTCGCGCCCGTCGTGAGCGCGAGCGACGCCGCTGCGAGCAGGAGCAAAGCGAGGATCGCGGAACGGCGACGCGTCGACATGGCTCATCGGGACCAACCACTCCTACCCACTTGATAATACGATGCCTGAAGCGACCTTCCGGGGCTCCCTGAAGCCGGTGGTGTCGGTCGAAGTCGGTCGAATTCGACGACGAGGAACGTAGCGGCGATCCGAACGCCCCCTCGACCGATCCTTTATGATACAAAAACAGACACATATAGACGTTTAATCCGAACGTATGAAATTTATAACCAGTCATTAAAACCCTGAAAACACGCTCATTTGGGCCTGTATGTGGATATTTCGGAAGTAAAATATTCTTCACGTACCGTCCAGTAATGTTTTCCTTATCTTATGCGTTCGGGAGATTTATGTAGTATCGTTCAAATATGTCTGACGAGAACATGGCATCTGCACAACAGGTCGAGGGTGGGCCCTCCGAGCCGTCCGGACCGGACCTCTCGGAGGACGAGCTGTTCGACGTGCTCTCGAACGAGCGTCGGCGGTTCGCCGTGCACCTGCTGAAACGGAGCGAGGACCCCATGGAGATCGGGGCCATGGCGGAACAGATCGCCGCCTGGGAGAACGACATCGACACGGCGGAGATAACGGGGAACGAGCGGAAACGCGTCTACACGGCCCTCCAGCAGTCGCACCTGCCGAAGATGGACCGGGCGGGCGTCGTGGAGTTCAACAAATCCCGCGGGGTGATCGAGCCGACATCCGCGCTCGAGGAGGTCGACCTGTACCTCGATGTCGTGCAGGGCAACGAGATCCCCTGGAGCGAGTACTATCTGGGGCTCTCGGCGGTCGCGACCGCGCTCGTCGCGGCGCTGTGGGTGAACGCGTGGCCGCTCGTCCTGCTGTCCGACCTCGCGTGGACGGTCGCGATCGTGGTCGCGTTCGCGTTCTCGGCGGTCGCACACAAGTACTACTCCACCGGCATGCGCGTCGGCGACGCGGAGGAACCGCCGGAGCTCCGATGACCCACCCCTCGAGCCGATCGGAACGGCTCGCGATGGGGACCTCGACCGGAACGGTACCGACCGCGGCCGGTCGCGGTCGGTTCAAGGCTCCCCTTCGAGCCTTCTGCCGGGTCATAACCATGGGCCACACCGTGCTACCGACTGCCAACGACGGCCCTCATCGACCATGAAACGACGCACCCTCATCCTCCTGTTCGGCGGCGGCAGCTCCGGCGCGTTGACCCTTGGGAGCGGCGCGTTCAGCAGCGCGAGCATGGACCGCGGGGTCGACGTGGACGTGGTCTCCGACGACAAGGCCGTCGTCGGGTACGAATCGTCGGACATCTCCGTGACGGGTGACGACACCGTCGTGCTGATCGAGGTCCACAACCAGTTCGGGGGTGACGTGGATATCTCGATCGACGACGCGGAGGCCACGGTCGAGGGCGGCGACGGCGACCCCGACGTGACTGCCGTCGAGACGACCGACGACGCGTTCTCGCCCGGCGAATCCGGCGAAGTGCGCGGCGAGGTCTCGTGTCAGGGTGCCGGAACCGCCGTCGTCGAGGTAACGGTCACGGTTTCGGGGGAGGGCGTCAGGGCGGAGCTGTACGGCGACAGGGAGACGCGGTCGTTCGAGGTCACCTGCGTCCCGCCCATCGAGTCCGTCGCCTTCGCCGGGAACGGGAACGCCGTCGTCTCCCCGGACGGGTTGACCCTCCGCACCGAGGCGCTCTACGTGGATCCGAGCGACGGGTCGACCCGCGTCGAGCCGTCCGGCGGTCCGTTCCAGTGGGCCACGTCGACGAACCTCCAGAACGCGCGGCCGAAAAAGGAGTACGACCCGAGCGGCAAACTGGCCGCAGTCCGGTTTATCGACCGCGAGGCGACGTACTACAACCCGAGGCACGGCCCGGCGACGATCGACTTTCCCGAGGGCTGGACCGACGGCGAGGAGAACCCGATCGCGGGCGAGAGGAACGGGAACGGTGGTGGCGATCCCGGGGCCGGCGGAGCCGACGGGCAGACCACGACCGAAACCGGTCGCGGGACGTAGTTCCGACCGCGAGCCGACGCTTTTCCGACGGTTTTCCGACGATCGGCCGACCAGGCGTTCCGCTAGTTCACCCCTTCAGGCCGGTCCTGACCGAGTTCTTGGCCGGTCAGGTAAGGTGTGAAAACGCCGCACGGCGGCCCTGAATGCGTTCAGCGCGGCCCCGAACTCCTTCCGCCGGTTCATAACGATAGTGGGTCCGTCCCATGGGATGAGTAAGCGCCGCGACGGACCGCGGCGTCCCAACGAGGTAGACAACCCATGGAACGACGCAAATTCGTTATCGGTGTCGGATCGCTTGCAACTGGCGCGGCGGCCGCAGTCGGGACTGGTGCGGTGAGTCAGCAGAACTCGACTCGTGCTGTTAGTGCCAGCGTAGTTAATGACAACAACGGTCTTCTCGGCCTCAATCTGGATGACAGCACCCTCGAGAACGACCAGTACGCATCGTACAATAACGGCGAACTCACGCTCGAGTTCGACGGTGCCTCGAACGACGGAGCGTTCTCTTCGAGTAGCGGACTCAATCCGGACTCCACGCTCTACTTCGACAACGTCTTCCAGATCCGGAACCAGTCCGAGGAGGACCTCCACATCGACATCGACAAAAGCGGACTGGACAACCCAGGTGCGTTCACGTTTTATGGCGCGTCCCTCTCCGGGGAAAACTTCGACCGGGACAGCGACTGGAACGGACAGGCCAACGCCGGCTTCGGCGTGAATATCGGCGTGAAGATCGAGACGCCCTCGAGCCTCGGTTCCGAGTGGGAGACGGGGAACATCGTCATCGACGCCACCGACCCCGACCACCAGAACAACGGCCAGTAACGAAGACTCGGGCGTCTCGAACGACTTTTGTTCGACTTTTATCAGTAGAGGACAGGTACTCGTCGCTGATCGAACGAGAGCAGCGATAGCTGCTCGACACGGCCTCGGTGACCTCCTCGGTCTCACAGACCCGCCGAGGTCGTCCGTCCGAGAGTCGTCCTCGGCGGTGCGGTCGAGGAGGGTCGCGCTCTCCAGTTGGCCGTTCACGACCGTGTTCTGCTGTGGGCCCCACACCTCCGGCGGCTGCTCGCGCATGTACGCCACCCAGCGTACGACGCTCTCGTACCGCGGCTGACGCTCGCAGTTGGGCTCAAGTGCCGCTTCGCCGGAGTCACCCGAGTTGGTCACCTACGTTTCAACGTCGTACTGGCAGTTGGAAAATCTCGTTCCGACGTGCCGACCGGCCGTCTACAGGTGCTCCACGACCGCCGCGGTGACCTCCTCGGTCCCCGCAGACCCACCGAGGTCGCCCGTCCGGGGGCCGTCCTCGAGCACCGACTCGACCGCGTCGCGGACGTTCGCGCCCGCGTCGACGTGGCCGAGGTACTCCAGGAGCAAAGCCGCAGAGAGGATGGCTGCGGTCGGGTTGGCGACCCCCTCGCCGGCGATGTCGGGCGCGGTGCCGTACACCGACCCGGAAGGAGTGTCGCTGTCCGCCTGTCGCTCCTGGTCACACCGACCGGCCGACCCGATCGGCAAACCGCCGCCGATCAGTTCTCCTCGCCGTCGAGGACCTCGTCCGCGAACGCCCGGATCCGGCGTTCCTCCTCGGCGGTGCGGTCGAGGAGGGCCGCGCTCTCCAGCTGGCCGTTCACGACCGCGTTCTGCTGTGGCCCCCACACCTCCGGCGGCTGCTCGCGCATGTACGCCACCCAGCGGACGACGCTCTCGTATCGCGGGTTCCGATCCGGAAGTGGGGCGGACGCGGATCCGTCAGAGTCTCGTGAGTCGCTCATGTTCGTCTTCGACGCCGAGTCGTTCGACCCACGTTTCGAGTCGCGCGCGGGAAAGCGTTTCTCCGAACAGCGCGTACAGGTGCGCGGCGTCCTCCAGATCCTTCCGGCTCCCGAGCGCGAGCTTGTACGCGACCTGTAGCTCCAGCGGCCCGATCGGGACGGTCTCGCCGCCGACGTGAGCCGTGATCGCGTTCGCGAGCGACGCGCGGTCGAACTCGTCGCCCGGGAACTTCACCTCCAGATGGGGACTCATCTCCCCGTCCGGCGCGACCCAGATGTTCGTCCCCTCCGCGAGGTTCCCGTACATCTCGGACAACGGCATCGCCGGCCCCCAGTACGCCTCCGCTTCGAGCGCGTCGACGAGTTCCGCGATCCGGTCCTCCGAGCACCGCTCGATGAACACGTCGATGTCGTCGGTGGACCGTGGTCGCCCCGTCAGAATCGCGACGTAGCCCGACACGAACACGTGATCGATGTCGTGTCGGTCGAGAAGTTCCGAGAACCCGATCGCGAGTTCGTCGAGCCTGTTCGGCTCGCGATCGACGACGAGTCCCCGATCGGTCAGTTCGACGCCGGCCATGACTCGGTATCGGCGGGACGGCTCAAAAACCCTCGCGACCGGCGCGCCGACCGCGTCGCCTACAGCCGATCCACGATCGCCGCGGTAACTTCCTCAGTCCCCGCCGAGCCACCGAGGTCGCCCGTCCGTGGCCCGTCCTCGAGCACTGACTCGACCGCGTCGCGGACGGTCGCGCCCGCGTCGACGTGGCCGAGGTACTCCAAGAGCATCGCCGCCGAGAGGATGGCCGCGGTCGGGTTGGCGACCCCCTCGCCGGCGATGTCGGGCGCGGTGCCGTGAACCGGCTCGAACAGGGCGTTGTCGTGGCCGACGTTCGCGGAGGGGAGCAGGCCGAGCCCGCCGACCAGCCCCGCGGCCAGGTCCGAGAGCACGTCGCCCGCGAGGTTGGGGCAGACGACGACGCCGTACTGGCTCGGGTCGAGCGGGAGCTTCGTGGCGAACGCGTCCATCAGCTCCTCGTCCGCGTCGACGCCGCGCTCCTCGGCGACAGCGAGGACTTCCTCGCGGAACCGGCCGTCCGTCTCGCGCATCACGTTCGCCTTGTGCGCGACGGTGAACCCCTCCTCGGGGTCCCCCGCGGGGCCGCGCCCGTCCGCGACGAACTCGCAGGCGAACTCGGCGAGTTCCCGCGACGCGGAGGAGGTGGTGACGCGGGTCAGCGTCGAGAGGTCCTCGGAGAGGCGGTCCTCGTGGCCGGCGTAGACGCCCTCCGTGTTCTCGCGGAGGAACACCACGTCGGTCTCGGGTCGGACCGCGTCGACGCCGGGATACGCGCGGGCAGGCCGGACGTTGACGAAGGAGCCGACCGCCTCCCGGAGCGGGAGGATCACGTCGGCGGCCGTCTCGCCGGCCGCGCCGAACAGCGTCGCGTCCGCGCTCGCGGCCGTCTCGTAGGTCGCCTCGGGGAGCGCCTCGCCGGTCGCCTCCTTCACGGCGTCGCCGGCCTCGGCCTCGACGTACGCGAAGTCGACCTCCTCGTTCGCGTCCGCGACCGCGTCCAGCACCGCGACCGCGGCCGGGACGACCTCCTTCCCGATGCCGTCGCCCTC
>NZ_LKIR01000127.1:167604-191458 GCF_001462205.1 Haloparvum sedimenti | reverse complement strand
CTCGTCGGGGACGTACGGCAGCGAGCGAGCGGTCTCGCGGACCGCGCCCGCGTTTGCACCCATCAGCGCCGTCGTGTCCCAGACACCCTCCACGAGCGCCTTGCGCTGGGCGTCGTGCACCGTCGCGTCGACGACCGTGTCGCCGTAGGTGATCGTCTCCGCGGCCACGTCGATGTCGACCTCGGCGTCGGGGTTCGCCTCGACGTAGTCCTGCAGCGCCTCGATGTCCGCCTGATCCGCAGTGACGGTCGGGATGCCGAGCGCGAGGCAGTTGCCCGCGAAGATCTCCGCGAACGACTCGCCGACGACCGCGTCGATCCCCCAGCGCAGCAGCGCCTGCGGGGCGTGCTCGCGGGAGGAGCCGCAGCCGAAGTTCTGGTTGACGACGAGGACGTTCGCGCCCTGATACTGCTCCTCGTTGAAGGGGTGGTCCTTCTCGTTGTCCTCGTCGTCGAACCGCTGGTCGAAGAAGGCGAACTGGCCCAGGCCGTCGAAGGTGACGACCTTCATGAACCGCGCCGGGATGATCTGGTCGGTGTCGATGTCGTTCCCGCGGACCGGAATCCCCGTTCCGGTCACCTCAGTCACCTTCTCGGCGGGCGCCTCGCCGTCGCTGAACTCGGGCGAGCTCATACGGTCGCCACCTCCTCCATCTCGCGGACGTCGGTGACCTCGCCGGTCACCGCCGCGGCCGCGACCATGATCGGACTCATCAGGACGGTGCGGCCGTCCTTCGACCCCTGCCGGCCCACGAAGTTCCGGTTCGAGGAGGAGGCGCTCGCCTCGTCGCCCACCAGCTGGTCGTCGTTCATGCCCAGACACATCGAGCAGCCGGGCTCGCGCCAGTCGAAGCCGGCCTCGGTGAAGATCTCGTCGAGGCCCTCCGCCTCCGCGGCGTCGCGGACGCGCTGGCTGCCGGGGACGACCATCGCGCGCACGTCGTCGTCGACCTCACGGCCCTCGACGAACTTCGCGGCCTCGCGCAGGTCCTTCAGCCGCGCGTTGGTACACGAGCCCAGGAACGCCACGTCGATGTCGTAGCCCGCCATCGTGTCGCCGGGCTCGACGCGCATATGCTTCTGTGCCCGCTTCGCCGTGTCGCGGTCCTCTTCCGGGAGGTCCGCCGGGTCCGGGATCGGTTCGGTGATGCCGACGGTCTGGCCCGGCGTGGTCCCCCACGTGACGGTCGGCTCGATGGCCGACCCGTCGATGGTGACCACGTCGTCGTACTCCGCGTCCTCGTCGGTCCGGATCGACTCCCAGTAGGGCTTCAGCCGCTCGAACCGCTCGGGGTCGTCCGCGAAGGCGTCCGTCTCCGCGAGCCACTCGTAGGTGGTCTCGTCGGGGTTGACGTAGCCCGCGCGGGCGCCGCCCTCGATGGACATGTTGCAGATGGACATCCGCCCTTCCATCCCGAGGCTCTCGATGGCCTCGCCGGCGTACTCGTAGACGTGGCCGACGCCGCCGTCGGTGCCGAGCTTCCCGATGATCGTCAGGATGATGTCCTTCGCCGTGACGCCCTCGCCGAGCTCGCCGGTGACCTCGATCTTGCGGACCTTCTGTTTCTCCATGGCGACACAGCCGGTCGCCAGCACGTCGCGGATCTGCGAGGTGCCGATCCCGAACGCCAGCGCGCCGAACGCGCCGTGGGTCGACGTGTGGGAGTCGCCGCAGACGATGGTCATGCCGGGCTGGGTGAGCCCCTGCTCCGGCCCGATGACGTGGACGATCCCCTGGTTGCCGGAGTCGGGGTCCGAGAACTCGATGCCCGCGTCCCGGACGTTCTCCTCCAGCTCGGCCATCATGTTCTCGGCCGCGTCGTCGCGGTACGGCCGGTCGCGGTCGTCGGTCGGGACGATGTGGTCGACCGTCGCGTGCGTGCGCTCGGGGAACGCCACCTTCTGATCGCGCTCCTTCAGCATGCCGAACGCCTGCGGGCTGGTGACCTCGTGGACGAGGTGGAGCCCGACGAACAGCTGGTCCTGTCCGGTCGGCAGCTCCGTCACTTTGTGGCGGTCCCACACCTTGTCGTACAGCGTGCCCTCGCTCATTCAGTCGTCACCCGGTACCCCGGAGACGCTCGATCCGGTTTCGGACCCCGACGGGCCGGCCGCCCGGCCGCCGCGGGCCCAGACCGCGTTCACGTCGTCGTTGCGCGGCGTGTGATCGATCTCGCGCATCGCGGTTCGGTCGTCGGTCTCGCTCGGTTCTGTCCCCCGGTCGGGGCCGGACCCGTCGGCGACGCCGCCGTCCGCGACAGCCGGGCCGCGGCGGAACACGGCGCCCATCGTGTCCCCGGTGTAGGGGTTCCGGTGGGAGACGTCCGCCATCGTCGCGCGGTCGGACGCGTCGTCGTCCGCGGCGCCCATCAGGCTCGCACCTCCGTCTTCTCCTCGTCCGACTCCTCGTCCTCCTCGGCCCACGCGAAGAGGCCGCGCAGCTCCTCGCCGACCTGCTCGATGTCGTGGTTTTCCTCGCGCGTCTTGAGCTGCGTGTACGAGGGCCGGCCGGCCTGGTTCTCCGCGATCCACTCGCGGGCGAACTGACCGTTCTGCACCTTCTCCAGTACCTCCTCCATGTTCTCGCGGGCGTGCTCGTCGACGACCGCGTCGCCCTGCGTCAGCCCGCCGTACTCCGCGGTGTCGGAGACGGACTGCCACATGCCGCCGAGCCCGTCCTCGTACATCAGGTCGACGATGAGCTTCAGCTCGTTCAGACACTCGAAGTACGCCATCTCGGGCGAGTAGCCGGCCTCGACGAGCGTCTCGTACCCCTGCTTCACCAGCGAGGTGACGCCGCCACAGAGGACGGCCTGCTCGCCGAACAGGTCGGTCTCGGTCTCCTCGCGGAACGAGGTCTCGATGACGCCCGCGCGGGCGCAGCCGATGGCGGCCGCGTACGCGAGCCCCTCGTCGTGCGCCTCGCCGGTCACGTCCTGGTAGACGGCCAGCAGGCCGGGCGTCCCCTCGTCGTTCTCGTAGTTGCGGCGCACGAGGTGGCCCGGCGACTTCGGCGCCACCATCGTCACGTCGACATCTTCGGGCGGCTGGATCTGGTTGTAGTGGATGTTGAACCCGTGCGCGAACTGGAGCGTGTCGCCGGGGTCCAGGTTCGGCTCGATGGCGTTCTCGTAGACGTCCGACTGGACGGTGTCGGGTACGAGCACCGAGACGATGTCGGCGTCCGCGACCGCGTCGCTCGGCGTCTCCACGCGCAGTCCGTCGCTCTCGGCCGCCGAGCGCGAGGAGGAGTCCTCTCGCAGCCCCACGACCACGTCAACGCCGCTGTCGTCGAGGTTCTGTGCGTGCGCGTGTCCCTGCGAGCCGTAGCCGAGTACGGCCACGGTCTTGCCCGCGATGGCGGTCGGGTCCGCGTCGTCGTCGTAGTAGATCTTCGAGTCGAAGCTGTACGCGCCGTCGTCGTCGGTTTCTGTCGTCATCGGTGTGTTGTGGTGTCGGGTTGGGTCGGTTCGCCGGCCGTGCCGGGTTTCTCTCCTGGGGCGGTCGGGGTGTCGCCGCGCGCGAGCGCGGTCTGGCCCGTCCGCGCGATCTCGATGATGCCGAACTGCCGGTAGGCGTCCAGCGCGTCGTCGATCCGCGACTCGTCGCCGGTCAGCTGGACGGTGATCGTCCGCGGCCCGGCGTCGAGCGTCTCGCCGTCGTACATCTCGGTCACGGCGTGGACCTTCTCCGGCTCCTCGCCGCGGACCTTCAAAAGCACCAGCTCGGTCCGGACGGCGTCCTCGCGGATCTCGCCGACCGAGACCACGGGCTTGAGCTTCGCCATCTGGCGCTCGATCTGGGTGATGCCCGGGTCGGGCTCCTCGACGACCATCGTTATTCGCGAGTGGTTCTCGACGGTCGTCGGGCCGACCGTGAGGCTCTCGATGTTGAACTGGCGCCGCGAGACGAGGCCGGCGACCCGCGAGAGCACGCCGGGCTCGTCGTCCACGATGGCCGAGATGACCGCGCGCCGCGGCTCGTGTTCGGCCTCGACCTCGGGGTCGATCCGGATCCCCTGCGAGTTGCGCCGCCCCTGCGGGCTGGTGCGCTCGTCGGGTTCGGGGCCGGGCATCCCCACGTCGGGGACCGCCTCGCCGCCGTCCGTCTCGGGGGTCTCTCCGTCCGCGGAAGCGTTCTCGTCGCCGCTCATAGCTGATCCTCCGTCAGCGCGAACTGCGCGTTGTCCCCGCCGCTCGGGACCATCGGGTAGACGTTCTCCTGCGGATCGACGTGGAAGTCGATGACGGCGGGGCCGTCGTACTCGAGCGCCTCGGTGACCGCGTCGGCGACCTCGCCGTAGTCGTCGACCGCGATGCCCTTCGCGCCGAACGCCTCCGCGAGCTTGTCGAACTCGGGCATCCAGCCGTACTCCGAGGCCATGTGCCGGCCCTCGAAGAAGGCGTCCTGCCACTGTCGGACCATCCCGATGTACTCGTTGTTCAGGACGGCCACGGTGATGTCGAGGTTCTCGCGGACGGCCACGGACAGCTCCTGGAGCGTCATCAGGAAGGAGCCGTCGCCGTCGAAACAGACCACGTCGCGGTCCTCGTCGCCGGCGTTGTCCGCGGCGACGCGCGCGCCGACCGCGGCCGGCAGGCCGTACCCCATCGTGCCGAGGCCGTGCGAGGAGACCCACGTCCGCGGTTCGGTGTAGGTCCAGAACTGCGCGGCCCACATCTGGTGTTGGCCGACGCCCGTGGTGACGATGGTGTCGTCGTCCGTCGCCTCGTCGAACGCCTCGACGACGAACTGCGGCTTCAGCGGCTCGTCGTCGGGCGTGGCGTACGTCATGGGGTACTCCTCCCGCCACGCCGTACACTGGTCGCGCCAGTCGGCGGCGTCCGGGGCCTCGCTCACGGCGGCGGTCAGCTGGTCGAGCACCGTCGCCGCGTCGCCCACGAGCGGGTAGTCCGCGTGGACGTTCTTGGAGATCTCCGCGGGGTCGATGTCGACGTGGATCACCTCGGCGTCGGGCGCGAACGTCTCGATGCCGCCCGTCAGCCGGTCGTCGAAGCGCGTCCCGACCGCGATCAGGCAGTCGGTGTGGCTGATCGCCATGTTGGCGTAGCCGGTGCCGTGCATCCCCGCCCACGACAGACAGAGGTCGTCGTCCTCGGGGAACGAGCCGATGCCCGGCATCGTCGTGGTGACGGGGATACCGAGCTCGCGGGCGAACCGGCGCGCCTCCGCGCTCGCTCCGCCCTTGATCACGCCGCCGCCGAACAGACACAGCGGACGCTCGGCGGCCTCGATCGCCTCCGCGGCCGCGGCGACGTACTCCTCGTTCGCCTCCGGCACCGGCTCGGTGCCGGCGGGCGCCTCGGGCGCGCCGACCTCGCGATCGGTGTCGCCGAGCGTCACGTCCTTCGGCAGGTCGACCAGCGTCGGGCCGGGGCGGCCGACCGACGAGAGCGCGAACGCCTCGCCCACCGTCTCGCCGACCTCGTCGGCGTCGCCGGCGAAGTAGTTGTGCTTCGTGATGGGCGTGGTGACGCCGACCGTGTCGGTCTCCTGGAAGGCGTCGTTGCCGACGAACTCCGTCGGCACCTGTCCGGTCAGGGCTAACATTGCGTCGGAGTCCATGTCCGCGTCGGCGATGCCGGTGACGAGGTTGGTCGCGCCAGGCCCGGAGGTGGCCATGCAGACGCCCGGCTCGCCCGCGACGACGCCGTAGGCGTCCGCCGCGTGGGCCGCGCCCTGCTCGTGGGCCATCGTGACGTGGCCGACCGACGAGCCGTAGAGCGCGTCGTAGACGGGCATGATCGCGCCGCCCTGCACGCCGAAGGCGGTGTCGACCCCGGCGGCCTCAAGCGCCGCGACGACGGCCTCGGCGCCGGTCGTCGGAGCCGAAATCGCGCCGTCGTCGGCGCGCTCCGGCGGTTCGGTCGCCTCGTCGGCCGCGGTGCTCCCGGCGGCGGTCGTTCCGCCGTCGGTCGCCGCGTCGGCGGCGCCGTCCGCTGCTGTCGTCTCGTGTGGTTCGTCTCGGTCCGTCATCGGTTGTGGTGTCGCATCTGAGTCGTGGCTCGGTCGTCGTGTCCTCGTGCCGTCTCCCCGCGATCGCGTCGAGCTGCTCGAACGGGGACGCCAGGGACGCGCCGCGGCGCGTGGCAGCGGCGCTGGAAAGCGGTGCGTCGGAATCGTGAGAATTGGGTAGTGTAGGGGCTCAGGCCCCTACAATGATCTCGGCCGCGAGGACCGACGACGCGGGCTCCCCGGCGGGCCGGGGCGCCGCGGCTCCGTGACCGGCGAGCCGGACCGCGTCGTTCGGGGTCATCACGTCTCACGATGAGCGCCCCGCTTATAAATTCTTGTCGCGGCGCGCAATCGTTGCACCGATCCCTCGGCGATCCGCCCGCTTCGGGCGTGGGATCGCCGCCGGCGTCGTCGGGCACCGATCCCGAGCGACGGGGCTGTCGCTGGGCGTGCTGCGCGACCGCGGAGGCGGTCATCGAGCGACTGCCTCCTCGGTTTCGGGAATGTCGGCCTCGCGGGCGAACCGCTCGACGTCGCCCGCGGTGACCTGCTGTTTGTCGGCGCCGTGTTCCTTCACGCGCTTCGTGACGGTCCGGACCTGGTCGTCGGTCGGGTCGAAGCCGGCCTCCTCCAGGTGCTTGCGGACCGCGTGCGTGCCGGTGTGCTTCCCCAGCACGAACTCGCGCTCGGCGCCCACCATCTCCGGGGTCATCACGCCGGTCTCGAAGGTGTCGGCGTTCTCGATGACGCCGGCGGCGTGGATGCCCGACTCGTGGGCGAACGCGTTCCGCCCGGTGACGGGCTTGTTGGCCGGCACCGGGATGTCGGAGGCGTCCTCCACGATCCGGGCCAGCTCCGTGATCTGCGTCGTGTCGATGCCGGTGTCGACGCCGTACACCGACTCGACGGCCATCACGACCTCTTCGTAGGCGGCGTTGCCGGCGCGCTCGCCGATGCCGTTGACCGAGACCTGCGCCTGGTCGGCGCCGTTCTCGAAGCCGGTCACGGCGTTGGCGGCGGCCATCCCGAAGTCGTCGTGCGTGTGCACGTCGACGCGGGCGTCGGTAGCGGCGTCGACGGCCGCGACCGTGTCACCGAACGCCGACGGCATCGCGACGCCGCAGGTGTCGGGGATGTTGATCCAGTCGACGCCGACCTCGCTGACGGCCTCGACGATCTCGATCAGGAACTCGGGGTCGGTGCGCGTCGCGTCCATCGGGGAGAACATGCACTCGACGCCCGCCTCCTTCACGCGCTCGACGCTCTCGACCGCGCGCTCGACCGCGTCCTCGCGGGTGGCGTGCATGGAGTCCTCCAGCTGGACGTCGCTGGTCGAGACGAACGTGTGGACCATCTCCGCGCCGGAGTCGATGGCCGCCTCGATGTCGCCCTCGACCACGCGGGCCAGTCCGCAGACGGTCGTGTCCGTCGCGGCCGCGATGTCGCTGACCGCCTCGAACTCCGCCTCCGAGTTAACCGGGAACCCAGCCTCGATGACGTGGGTGTTCATGTCGTCCAGCGTCGCCGCTATGCGGCGCTTCTCGTCGTAGCTGAACGAAGTGCGGGGTGACTGTTCGCCGTCGCGTAACGTCGTGTCGAAGATCCGTACAGGACCGATATCGATGTTAGAAGCTATCGTGCCCTGGAAGAACTCGATCCGCCGGGGTGTCCGACGAAGCCTCCGTATGATGTGTCATCGCGTCTCGTTCCAGAGGCGAGGAGGTATTAAAGCGTTGCGCCACGACAGAATTCGCCGCCCGTCCGCCCGCGTTCCCGAACCGCGCGCGACCAGAGAACCCGATGACGTAATCGGTGTGGGTGAGACATTAACACCTTATATGTCCTTTCATTCGAAGCGCCAGTTCCGTTTCGAAATGCGATTTATATGGGTGATGGACGGGTGTCAACCGGCGGCGCGCGGCTCGCGCGCGCTCCGCACGACCGGTCGGTTCCGGGAGACGGTGCGGACGGGGCGCTGGGAATGGCCCGATCCGCGAGTCCGGGTCCGGGAGGGGGTCACCGCTCGTCGTAGTCGATCCGCGGGTCGAGCGCGACGTAGAGCAGGTCTTGGACGAGGTTGCCGAACACGCCGACGACCGCGATCAGCATCGTCACGGCGAGTACGACCCCCGCGTCGCGGCTCAACAGCGCGTCGTACGCGAGCGCGCCGATCCCCGGCAGCCCGAAGACGATCTCGACGACGTAGACGGTGACCAGAAGCAGCCCGAGCGCCTCGATACAGAAAGCGGACACGAGCGGCACGGCGGCGTTCCGGAGCGCGTGTCTGGCCACGTCCCGCGAGCGCGCACCGTTCTCGCGCAGCGTGCGGATGAACTCCTCAGGGAGCACTTCAAGCACCTCGGCGCGCGTGTACCGCGCCTGAATCGCCAGCAGGTTCGCGGCCGTCACCAGCGTCGGCAACGCGAGCGCGGCGAGGTTTTCCGTCGCGTACCGGGGCGCGTCGTCGTTCCAGACCACCGAGACGAGCCCCCACTCGTCCACCACGAGTGCGAGCGCGATCTCGCTCAGCCAGAACACCGGTAGCCCGAATCCGGAGTAGACCACGGCGGTGCCGAAGCGGTCGAGGTACCCACCCTTTCGGACGGCGGTGTACACCCCGACCGCGACCCCTCCGACCGTCGAGAGGACCGTCGCCGGGACGACGTACAGCAGGGTGATCGGGAGCGACCGCTTCAGAACCGCGGCGACGGGCTCACCGCCGACCGTCCGCCCGAGATCGAGCGTCAGGTACGACCCGACCCACCGGGCGTACCGCTCGGACAGCGGGAGGTCACGGTTGCGGGCGGCCGCCCACGCTTCCACGGCCTCCTCGCCCGAGTAGTGAGCGATGATCGCCTCGTTGGGATCGGGCGTGTACGCGAACAGCAGGAAGATGGCGGTGAAGACGACCCAGATCGACACGGCCGCCCAACCGAGCCGTCTGGCGACGTAGCGACGCATCGGAATCGGATCGGGCGTCGACGCGGCCCATGTTAAACGTTTGCAAGAACCGACTGACTCACCGTTCCGGTGGAAGCTTTTAATTACGACGCGCGTGGACGACATTGACGATCGTGAACGATACACGAACTGGTCCCCGGCTCTCCAACGGTGAGGCGAGGTGACTACGGAGGCGGAGCCGGGCGAGCGCGGCGGAGCGAGCGAACGGGCGACGAGCGACGGACCGACCTTCGAGACCGTCTCGCTCGACGACGGTGAGTCGCCGAGCCGCCTCGATCGACGCGTCGTGCTCCTCGCCGTCGGGCTGGTCGCGGTGGGTGCCGCGGCCGCCTACGACCTCCGCATCGAGCGGATCGCCAACGTCCTCCCGGGCGTCCCCTCGGGAACGATCGTCGACTGGCTCTACCGGGGTGCGCTGTGGGCACTCCTGCTGTACGTCGTCGTCCCGCTTGCTCGTCGTCCGGCGCTCACGCGGCTCTACTGGCGGCGGCTCCGTCGGGACCCGGCGGCGGTCGCGAGTCTGGTCTACCTCGGCGGGTTCGCGCTCGTCGCGGTCGTCGGCCCCTCGATAGCGGGGCCGGTGACCGAGCCGCTGATCGGCGAGGCGGCACCGCGAGAGCCCGCTCCCTCACAGCCGCCGGTGTTCACGACGGTCCCCGAGGCCGCGGTTTACTGCAGCGGGGAGGTCGTGGAGGCGGGCTGTGCCGGCACGTGGCAGTACCCGCTCGGGACGAACCTGCGCGGCGAGGACGTGCTCTCGCTGGTCGTCCACGGCGCCAGCGTCGCGCTGAAGGTGGCGGTCATCGTCGCCGCGCTGATGATCCCCGCCGGCGTCGGCGTCGGCACCGCCGCGGGCTACCGGGGCGGCCGGACGGATGAGGTGTTGATGCGCTACGTCGACGTGCAGCAGGTGCTGCCCGCGTTCTTCATCGTCCTGCTGTTGTTGGTCGTGTACGACGGCGGGCTGCTACTGCTCGTGGTCGTGTTCGGGCTGCTGAACTGGGGGAGCCTCGCCCGGATGGTGCGCTCGGACGTGCTGACCAAACGCGATGCGGGGTACGTCCGTGCCGCCCGGAGTGCGGGTATGCAACCGTTCCGGATCGTTCGTCGCCACGTCGTGCCGAACACCTCCAGCACGGTCGTCTCGGCGGTGAGCCTCCAGCTCCCGCTCGTGGTCCTGCTCGAGGCGACGATGGCGTACCTGTTCTCGAACCCCGGCCGCCCCGCCGCCCGCGCCTCCATCTGGCAGGTCGAGCTCTCGTGGGGGTACACGATCGCGATGGGATTTGCGGACGGCGCCTTCCCCACCGTCTCCTGGTGGGTCGTACTGTTCCCGGCGGTGGCGCTTCTGGCCACCACCGTGAGCCTGAGTCTGCTCGGCGACGCGCTCCGCGACGCGCTCGATCCGCGGATGGAGCCCTGACATGGACGCGAATACCACTTCGACCGGCGGACGAATCGGCGACGGAAGCGACGCGGACGCCCTGTTGACCGTCGAGGAGCTCACGGTGCGGTTCGACGGCCGGGACGGGCCGGTCGACGCAGTCGACGGCGTGAGCTTCGCGCTCGACCGCGGAGAGACGGTGTGTCTGGTCGGCGAGTCCGGATCCGGGAAGACCGCAACCTGCGAGGCGATCACCGGGCTCGTCGCCGAGGAAGGGGCGACAGTCGGCGGGCGCGTGACCTTCGACGGTCGCCGCCTGACCGACCTGGGACCAGGCGAGTTGCGGGAGGTCCGCGGCGACCGCATCGCGCACGTCTTCCAGGACCCCGAGGGCGCGCTCGACCCAGTCTACACGGTGGGCGAGCAGATCGTGGAGTCGATCCGCTACCACCGCGACGTATCGAAAAACGCGGCCCGCGAGCGCGCGATCGACCTCCTTGAGAAGGTGGGAATCCCGGAGCCGGCGACCCGGATCGACGAGTACCCCCACGAGTTCTCCGGCGGCATGAAACAGCGTGCGCTCGTCGCGATGGCGCTCTCGTCGGATCCGGACGTGCTGATCGCCGACGAGCCGACGACCGCGCTCGACGTGACCATCGAGGCCGGTATCCTCGACCTGTTCTCCCGGTTGCAGGCGGAGGAGGGGCTCGGCGTCCTCTTCGTCACCCACGACTTCGGCGTGGTCGCGGAGGTGGCCGACCGGGTCGTCGTGCTCTACGGCGGCAAGGCGATGGAGCGCGGCGGCGTGGAGGCGATCTTCGACCGCCCCGCCCACCCCTACACGCGAGCCCTGCTGTCCTGTCTCCCCGGACGCGGCGGACTCGACCCGATCGGGGGGGAGCCGGTCGACCCCCGCGACCCGCCGGACGGTTGCCGGTTCGAGCCCCGGTGTTCCCACGCCACGGGCGCCTGTCGGACCGGAGGCCAGTCGCCGGAGTACGCAGTCGAGGCTGCGAGCCATCTCGCCTCCTGCGTCTACTACGGGCCCGATCACGACCGGAGCGAGCTGGAGAGAGGCGACGGCGGGGACGGTCCGCGGACGCCCGACGACGCGGGTACGAAGGCCCCGTCCGACGCGGGCGACGCGGCCGGCGCCTCCGGCTTCGAATTTGGTCGGGATCCCTCGCCGTCCGACGGGGGCGACCGATGAGGGACACCGAGCCCCTCCTCCGCGCCGACGATCTCGAGAAGCACTTCACCGTGGGCGAGGGGCTGCTCGGCCGCGGTGGCGAGCCGCTGCGCGCGGTCGACGGCGTCTCCTTCGACGTGCGCCGCGGCGAGACGGTCGGGCTCATCGGCGAGTCCGGCTGCGGCAAGTCGACCGTCGCGGAGACGCTGCTTCGGCTCCGGGAGCCCACCGGCGGGACGGTGACCTTCGACGGCGACCGGGTCGACGAATACGGCGACGACGAGCTCCGGGCTTTCCGGCGCCGCACGGGCATGCTCTTTCAGGACCCGGTCGGGAGCTTCGACCCGCGGCTCACGGTCGGCGAGTCGGCCGCGGAGTTCCTGCGCGTTCACGGCGTGTCCGACGCGGCGACGCGACGCGCGGTCGTCGTCGACCTCTTCGAGCGCGTGGGGCTTTCGGCGGACCATTACGACCGCTATCCGCACGAACTGTCCGGCGGGCAGAGCCAGCGCGCGGCGCTCGCGCGGGCGCTCGTCCTCAACCCGGACCTGCTGGTCGCCGACGAGCCGGTCTCCGCGCTCGACCTCTCCATTCAGGCGGCGGTGCTGTCGCTTCTCGACGATCTGCAGGCGGAACTCGAGTTGAGCGTCCTGCTCATCACTCACGACGTGAGCGTCGTCCGCGAGATCTGCGACCGCGTGAACGTGATGTACCTCGGCGAGATCGTGGAGTCCGGTCCCACCGAAACGGTGCTCGAAGACCCGGAACACCCCTACACGGCGGCGCTCATCGACTCGGTGCCCACCCCGGACCCGAGCGCGGAGCGGGAGACCCAGCCCCTCGCCGGGGAGGTACCGGACGCGACGAACCCGCCCTCCGGCTGCCGGTTCCACACGCGCTGTCCGGTCGTGATCCCCCCAGAAGGGTTCGACGGCGATCCGGGCGCGTGGCGCGCCGCCTTCGACTGCAAGCTGACGGTCGCGGACCCCGACTTCGACGACGAGACGCTGGCCGACCGCGTCGCCGAGCCCACGCCCGCGGGCGTCCGAGAGGCGTTCGACCTCCCGGAATCGGTGGGAGAGGATGACCTCGACGCGACGCTGACGGCCGCGGTCGAGGCGCTCGCGGACGGCGACGCGGAGGCCGCCCGGGAACACCTCGCCGCCTTCGAGTCGGTCTGCGAGCGCGTCCCGCCCGCGAACGAACGCGTGGACGACCAGCGCACCGGCGACGAGCACGTCGCGGCGTGTCACCGCGCCGGAGAGTGACGGTCCATCGGATGTCTCGTCGGCCGGGCGGTGACCGAGACGGACACGTTCCGGGAGACGGTCCGAACTGGCTGCGGTGGCGGCTGCCGGGCTGTGACTACCCTCGTCTCGCTCGGACACGGCGGACAAGAACCTTGTACATTGATCGAATATATAATGCACATAGGGATAGGGTTAAGGTCGACAGCGCGCTATCCCCTGCCATGGAAACCCGTAAGGTCCAGCGGCTGGGTCCCTCGACGCTGGCGATGACGCTGCCGGCGGAGTGGGCCAAGGAACACGGCGTCGACAAGGGCGACGAGGTCTCGCTTCGGATGGGCGGCAAGGGGACGCTCACCGTCCTCTCGGAGTCGGCCAGCACCGAGGAGTCGGAGGCGGTCATCCACGCGGACAACCTGGACGCGAGCGCGCTCGAACGCGCCATCGTCGCGCAGTACGTACTCGGGCGGCGCATCATCCACGTCGAGAGCGACGGCCCGCTCGCGAGCGACCACATCAACGCGGTGTACAAAGCCGAGACGCAGCTGATGGGTCTCGGCGTCATCGAGGAGACGCCGGAGAGCATCGCCATTCGCTGTTCGGTCGACCCCGAGGACTTCACCCTCGACAACCTGATGGAGCGGCTGGAGAACACCGGCTCTACGATGCGCGGGGAGGCCGTGAAGGCGCTCGCACACGGCAACACCGACCTCGCACAGCGCGCGCTCAACCGCGAACGGCAGGCGAACAAGATCTTCGTCCTCATGCTCCGGCTGATCTTCACCGCCTACCAAAACCCCAACCTCGCGCGCGCCGTGGGGCTGGAGGAGGGCTTCCCGCTTATCGGCTACCGGTCGGTCGCGAAGAACCTCGAGCTGACGGCCGACAACGCCGAGGACATCGCCGAGATCGTCATGGAGACCGAAGGTCACACCCTCGACATCGAGCAGGCGACGATGCGGCGCATCCGCGAGTTCACCGACCAGGTCGACGAGCTCACCGAAATGGCCGTGCGCGCGGTCGTCGAACGGGACTACGACATCACCGTCGAGTGCCGCGTGCTGTTCAACGAGCTCAGCACCAACGAGACGGAGATCCTCGACGACCTGCCCGAGATGGACAACGAGGACCTCCTGCGCGTCCGCGAGGTGCTCGTGAGCCTCCAGCACACCGCCGAGTACGCCATGCGGAACGCGGAGATCGCCGCGAACCTCGCGCTCAACGAGGAGTCCGAGCACGTCGAGATCACGTAAGCGCCGATCGGGCGCGACTACGGCCCGCCTCCTTCCGTTTTCTTCGCGCGCAGCGGGCTCCGCGAGACCACCTCGCAGTCGAACGCGGGGTGCTCGGCGACGTGACGCACGACCATGTGGCGCCGCGACCCGGTGATCCCCGCGCGGCCCACCTCCTCCGCGGAGAACTCCGCGGGCAGCCGATCGTAGAGCCGGCGAAGGGCCGCGAACTCCGCGAACACCTTCTCGTTGCCCGCCGAGTCGGCGCCTCGGCGCGCCACGACGTAGCGACCGTCCTCACGGTGACGACCGACCGTCCTGAAGAACTCGCGGCGGGCCGTCAGGGCATCCCCGAGCGCGTCGCGCAGGGCGACGGCGGCGTCCCTGTTCAGTTCGCGGGTCCCGTCGGGGAGTCGAACCGCGACCGTGCGCCCGTCGGCGGCGAGCGAGGCGTCGATTGCGGCTTGTTCGGCCGACCGACCGTCCGCAGAAGGTTCGCGTTCGTCCTCTACGGCGCCGCCGGCCGCGTCGGCAGTCCCGCCGCCGGGCTTGCCGCCGGCAGCGTCGGAATCGATCTCACCGTCCGAGAACTCGATCAGGAGCGTGGGTACTCCGGTGCATACGAGGGGGTTCGCTCGGGCACCTCAAAACCCTACCGGCGCGGGAGGTCGGGAGTCACGGCGGAACCGGCCGCGTCACCGGGACTCGGTGTCGACGCCGTCGTCAGTCGGCTCGGCGTCCGTCGTCGTGTCCTCCCCCTCATCCGAGCTACCGTCCGTCGAACCGTCATCAGTCGAACCGCCCTCCGTCGAGTCACCGGATCCGCCCGTCTCCGAGCGGTCCGACTCCTCGGAGGAGTCGTTCGCGGCTCCGTCGTCGTCCGTTCCATCCGCCGTTCCGGCACCGCCGGAGGTCGAACCGTTCCGCGCCTCGTTGCCCGGTCGGTCGTCGCCGCCGCCCGCTCCCCCGGGCGCTCCGGGGGTGCCGGCGGGCCCGCGGTCGGCGGGCGGCGAGCCGGGCGACCCGCCGGCGTTCGCGCCGGCGATCCCTCGGGCGATCTCGGCCACTTCGCCGCCGCGCAGGTCGCGGGCCTCGGATCGGAGCGTCTCGATGCGCTCCGCGTCGACGCCGTTGGCGGCGAGCGTCTCGTTCGGGAGCCCGTCGGCGACCGCCGCGCTCCGGTTCGCCACCCGCTCGGCGGTCGATAGCTCCGCCGCGAGGCGGGCCGTCCGGACGCGGTACTCGCCCTCGCTCATCGTGCCGTTCTCGTGGCGCTCGCGCAGCTCGTTCCGTCGCTCGCGCAGCTCCGCGAGGCGCTCGGCGGTCCCGTTGACCGCGCCGGCGACGACCGCGGCTCGTGCGTCGTCGTCGGGGGCCTCGGCGACGCGCCGGTCGAACGCGCGAACGTCGAGTTCGCCCTCGAGTTCCGCCTCGGAGACGCTCACGCTGCCGCCGAACTGTTCGCCCGGCGCGACGCCGCCGCTTTCGGTCTCGGTACCGTTGGCCTCGGTGCCGTCCGCCTGCCCGACCGCGTTCCCCGCGAGCGCGGCGACCGGGCCCGCGCCCGCGAGGACTGCGACAGCCAGCAGGACGGCGAGGATGCTTCGCTTCATGGCTGAAGGAAGGCGGCTCGTCGCCTTATACGGTCAGGTCCCTCACCCCGGATTAAGCCGAGTTAAACCGGGCGACTGCGGGGCGATCCTCGACCGGGCACGGTCGCCCGACTACGCACCGGCGGCCGCCGCGTCGGACGCGTCGAGGTCGTCGAGCAGGCCGCCGCCGTCGTCCGTCTCGGTCTCGGTGGTGCCGCTTTCGGTTTCCGTCTCGGTCTCCGTCGGCGTGGCCGTCTCCGTCGACGCGTCGCCCTCCGTTTCGGTCGTTCCGTCGTCCGTCGACTCCCCGGTCGTGCTCTCGTCGTCGCTCGTGCCGCCGTCGGTCCCGCCGTTCGTTCCGTCACCGCCGCCCTCGCCGAAGATGTCCGTCTCGATGGTCTGCTCCATGGTGTCCAGCGGGACCTCGGTCGTGCCGGCGCCGACGTCGGAGAGGTCGACGCGGAGGTAGAAGTCGGCGGTCAGCGTGGTCACCTGGTCGTTCTGTAGGTGGCTCACCCACCACTCGTCGAGGTTCTCGTTGGTCAACTCGAAGGTCACCTCGAGCGTCTCCGTTCCGCCCGGCGGGATAACCACGGAGTCGTTCGTCTCGCCGCCACCCATCGAGACGTTGTTCATCGCCACGTCGTAGCCGACGTTGCTGATCGCCACGGGGTACTCCCGCGGGTTGTACACGTCGAACGCCATTCGGACCTCCGTCGTCTCCTCGGAGACGCTCCCCCACTCGCCGCGCGTCTCGCGGACGATCAGCACCGGGTCCTCGACCCCGGTCGTGTCGGCGTTCACCTCGCGCTCCTCATCGGAGTTGAACGCCGAGATGAGGCTGGTGTTTATCGACCGCTCGACCGCGGGCGCCTCGAACGACCGGTTGAGAAGCGAGGAGTGGACGTCCGCGTTCACCGACAGCGTCGTGTGCTCGTCGTTCCGGAGGTGGCTCACCCACCACGCCGGGATCTTCTCGTTTGACATCTCGGTCGTGAACGCGACCGTGGAGTTGCCCGACTCGAGGGGGACGCCCTCGCGAACGCCCTGCGCCATCGACACGTCGTTCAACAGCACCTCGTAGTCGATCGTCAGCCCGCCGAGCCGCACCCCGAGGGGGTTCGGGTTGTTCACGGTCAGGTTCGTCTCGATCTCCGTCGTCCCCTCGGTCACGTCGCCGAAGCCGTTGTCGACGCCGACGACGCTCGGCGCGCCGATGACGCCGACCGCGAACGCGCCGCCGATCGTCACGCCGACGCCGAGGAGCGCGAGTACCACCAGCTTTCCCGTCCCCAGACTCGTGATGCGGCCGAGTACCATATCGACCGCACACGGTCGAGACGTAAAACGCCATCCCGTCCTCTTGACGGCGTGATACGTCGGAGCGCGGGACGGACCCGACCGAGCGCGATGGTCCGCCGTCGCGCGGTCCGGGCTCGGCCGGCGGCGCGGAGCGGCCGCCGCGGTCCTCCGGGGTCGAATGAACTAAGTACGGCCCCGGGAAGGTTCGGGTATGAGCGAGGGAACCATCGAGTCCGACAAGGGACTCGGCATCGGGCTGGCGTTCGCGGCGATCACGCTTGTGGGCGCGGTCGCGATGTTCGGCGCACCGACACAGATCGGCACCGCGTGGGGCTTCGGCGGCGCGATGGTCGCGGCCGTGATCTCGGTCGCGGCGTTCCAGGCGTTCGACTAACCGGTCGGAAGCCGTCCCGTTCGGCCGACGGATCGACCGGAAGCCGTAAGGCTGGACCGCCCCTATCTCCGCCGATGACCGACTACACGGAAGAGGAACGGCGCATCCTCGCGTACCTCCGGGACAGCGCCGCCCGTGGCGAGCGGTACGTCCGCTCGAAGACCATCGCGAACGCCATCGGCCTGACGGCGAAACAGGTCGGCGTCCGCCTCCCCAACCTCGCCGAGAAGACCGACGAGGTCGAGATCGAGAAGTGGGGCCGCGCCAAGTCGACCACGTGGCGCGTCACGCAGGGCTGACCGGCGGGCGGCGGCGACGACGGCCGCCGGGAACCCGCCCTTTTTGAGACCCCCCGGCGTATCTCGCTTCATGACCGTCCGTGTCTCGCGGACCTTCGAGTTCGACGCCGATCCCGCCGACGTTTGGGCGTTCATCAGCGACCCCGGCAAGCGGGCCAGCGCGATAAGCGTCGTCGATTCCTACGAGGTCCACGACGAGCGCAACGCGACGTGGCACGTCTCGCTGCCGATCCCGTTTCTCGACTCCACGGTCCCGGTCGAGACGACCGAGATCGAACGCGAACCGCCCCACCGAGTGAAGTTCGTCGGCAAGTCCCGCGCGCTCCGGGTGACCGGCGAGCACACCATCGAAGAGACCGCCGACGGCGGCTGTCGTCTCAAAAACGAGTTCGTCGTCGAGGGAGAGATCCCGGGCGTCGAGAAGTTCTTCAAGCGGAACTTCGAGAAGGAACTGGACAACCTCGAGGCGGCGCTTCACGCCGACGCTCGGATCGAGGACGCGGAGGCCGAGTCGGAAGCGCGCGGAAGCGAGGGAGCGGGGGGCGACTGATGCGGCTCGCCTGCGTGCAGCTGTCCGTCGAGGGCGGCGACGTGCAGGGCAACCTCGACCGTGCGCTGACAGCGATCGACGACGCAGCCGAGCGCGGTGCGGACCTGGTCGCGCTTCCGGAGCTGTTCGACGTGGGATACTTCGCGTTCGACTCGTACGCCCGTGCCGCCGAAAGCCTCGACGGGCCGAAGCTCGCGCGGTTCGCGGAGCGGGCGGCCGAACACGACGTAGCTCTCCTCGCGGGGACCGTCGTCGAGGACCTCGAGGCCTCCGCGACCGACGGGATCGAGGTCCCGGCCGACTCGGGGCTCGCCAACACCGCGGTGCTGTTCGACGCCGACGGCGAGCGCCGCCTCGTTTACCGGAAGCATCACCTGTTCGGCTACGACTCCGCCGAGACGGACCTGCTGGTCCCCGGCGAGCGCGTCGGGACGGCCGAGGTCGCCGGCCTCCGCGTCGGCGTGAGCACCTGCTACGATCTGCGGTTCCCGGAGCTCTACCGCGAATTTGTCGATCGGGGCGTTGACCTCGTGCTGGTCCCGAGCGCGTGGCCCTATCCCCGGGTCGAACACTGGCGCACGCTGCCGCGGGCCCGCGCCATCGAGAACCTCGCGTACGTCGCCGCGATCAACGGAAGCGGAAGCTTCGACGACGCGGAGTTGCTCGGCCGGACGACGGTGTACGACCCCTGGGGGACCACGGTCGCGTCCGCCGACGACGACCCGCGGACGGTGTTCGCCGAGGTCGACCCCGGCCGCGTCGCGGCGGTCCGCGAGGATTTTCCGGCGCTGCGCGACCGCCGGCTCTGATCGGCGGCGCCGAACGCCGCCGTCCCGCCCCGATTGCGTACATTTATCCGAGAGAACGGCGTACGGTTCGATGCCGAGCTTTCGACGCTTTTCTCGTCGGAAGATCGGTACAACTCGATCCACGCCCGTCCCGACGCCCGGGACGACGCCGTCCGCGTCGCGCAATGGGGGTCCGCCGCGACGCGCCCGACCGCTGGCGTCGTCCCTCGCTCCGCCTCTCGTCGTTTCTCGTCCCGTAGCACCTCGCTCCGCGACGCGTTTCCCCGCCTCCCGCCTCGATAGTGGGGGAGCCGCGGTGCGAGTTTCAGAATCGATAATCTGAGCCAGTCATTTATTAAGGGGCCACGGCCAGATCAAGTCGTCGCGAGCGCGTCCGGCGACCCCCTCGGGGGGTGGCTGGCACCCACCCGCACCGCTCGCGCGTCAGGGACGGGGCTCATCCACCCACACCCACACCACCCGAGCCCCCGTCCCGTTCTCTGTTCGTCCCAAAAGCACTAGTCATCGCTTCGAGAAGCGTCGCCATGAATCGACGTGCCCTCCTGACGAGCGCGGCGGCCGGCGTGACCGTCGCGAGCGTCGCTCCCGCCGAAGCCGAAGCTGAGACGCAGGCACCCCACGCCCCGAACGACGAGCGCCATCTCGACACCGCTTCCGGCCGCCGCGTCCTCACGTCGCAGGCGGACGCGGGAACCGTCGACTGGTCGGTCGACCTCGACGGTGCCGTGCGGGCGGGCGCGTCCGTCGTCGACGGAACGGTGTTCGTCGGCGACGGCGGCGGTGCCGTCCACGCGCTCGACGCCGCTAGCGGCGATCGCGAGCGGCGCTACGGGACGGGGGAGACCGTCCGCTCGACGCCGGCCGTCGACGAGCCGCTCCTCTACGTCGGCTGCGACGACGGGCGGATCTACACGCTCGACGTGGAGGGCGGCGACGCGCCGTTCGACGCCGACGAGTTCGGCGAGCGGTCGCCCTTCGAGACCGGCGGTCCGGTGCGCTCCTCCCCGACGCTCGTCCCTACGCGTGACCCCGAGACGGCCACGGACGCCCTCCATGCGGTAGTCGGGAGCGACGACGGGACCGTCCGCGCCATCGACGCCGGGACGCCGACGACGGTCTGGGAGACGGACCTGGGGGACCCGGTTCGCACGTCCACGCCGATGTCCGACACGGTCTACTTCGGCGACGACGGCGGGACCGTCACGGCCCTCGACTCCAGTGACGGAACGGTTCAGTGGGTGGTCGAGACCGACGGCGCGGTCCGCTCGTCCGCCGCGCGGGCCGACGACCGCGTCCTCGTCGGGAGCGACGGCGGCACCCTCTACGCGATCACGCCGAGCGGCAAGATCGACTGGACGTACGCCACGAACGGTCCGAGCCGGTCGTCGCCGACGGTCGCCGCGGGCACGGTCGTCGTGGGTAGCGACGACGGGTACGTCCACGCGGTGGACGCGGAGACGGGCGAGCGGGGGTGGCGCGTTGAAACCGGCGATCGCGTCCGCGCCGCGCCCACCGTCGCGGGCGGCACGGTTTACGCGGCCGGTGACGACGGCGTCGTGCGCGCGTTGGCGCTGAGCGACGGGAGCGAGCGCTGGACGCTCGGGCTCGACGCCGCGGTCCGATCCGCACCCATCGTCGCCGACGGCCGCCTCCTCCTCGGGACGGACGACGGGCGGTTCCACGCGGTGGGCGTCGGCGCCGGAACGGTTCCGACCGACGATGGAGAACGCGACGACCGCGAGACCTCCGGAGCGTGGAGCGACGGCTCCCGCGTGCGCCTCCGGACGCTCGGTCACCACGACCGGTCCGCGACGGAGCCGCCCTCCGACGACTCCCCCCTCGGGTGGGAGGTCGCGGTCGTGCTTCTCCTGTTCGGCGGCATCGGCTATCTCGTCTGGACATGGCCGCATCGCCCGCGGGACGGGCAGGTCGATCCTCCGAGCCGCGAGACGTAGGGAGCGCCGGCAGGCGACCCGCCGGCTCCGCAACGAGTTCAGAAAAGCACCCGTCCGTAACCGGGTTCGGAAAACGGCCGGGTGATCGGGCGGCCCGCCGCAGTCCGCCGCGAAACGCGTGCCTTAGTCGTCCTTCGTCTTGATGTCCGCGGAGAGGCCCTGCGCCATCTCGATGTCCTTCGAGTTGTTCAGGGTCCACGCGGTGCGGTCGGTGACGGCCTCGATGGCCTCCCGGGCGGAGGGGTAGCCGTTGCCCGACTTCTTCACGCCGCCGAACGGGAGCTGGACCTCCGCGCCGATGCAGGGGAGGTTGCCGTACGCGAGTCCGAGCTCGGCGTGGTCGCGGTAGTAGTTGATCTGTCGGTAGTCCTCGGAGATGATGGCGCCCGCGAGCCCGTAGTCGGTGTCGTTCTGGATCGCGACGGCCTCCTCGATGTCGCCGTCGTACTCCAGCAGCGCGACGTGGGGGCCGAACACCTCCTCGTGGGTGCAGCGCAGGTCAGCGTGCGCGTCCGCCTCGTAGACGAACGGCCCGACCCAGTTCCCGTCCTCGTGGCCGTCCGGGATCTCCGAGTCGTCGAGCTCCTCGCGGTCGACCAGCACGTTCACGTCCTCGTCGCGGGCGAGCTGGTTGTACTGCTTGACCTTCTCGACGTGCTCCTCCTCGATGAGCGGGCCCATGAACGTGTTCTCGTCGAGCGGGTCGTCGACCGCCACGTTCGCGGCGACCTCCACGAACCGTTCCTTGAACTCGTCGTAGACGTCCGTGTGGACGATGAGGCGCTCGGAGGAGACGCAGCGCTGGCCCGTGGTCTTGAAGCTCGACATCACCGCGGAGTGGACCGCGACGTCGAGGTCCGCCTCGTCGGTAACGACGATGGCGTTCTTGCCGCCCATCTCGCAGGCGACGCGCTTGCCCGCGACGCCGCCGAGTTTGTCCTGGATCTTGTGGCCGACCTCCGCGGAGCCGGTGAAAAGCACCGTCCCCACGTCGTCGGACTCCACGATGGCGTTACCGGCGTCGCCGAAGCCCTGTACCATGTTGAAGACGCCGTCCGGGATGCCCGCGTCCTCGAACATCTCCGCGATGATCTGGGCACACCACGGCGTCTGCTCGGCGGGCTTGAACACGACGGTGTTCCCCTCGACCAGCGCGATGGCCATGTGCCAGTAGGGGATGGCGACCGGGAAGTTCCACGGCGTGATACAGCCCACGACGCCCCGCGGTTTGCGGCGCATGTAGGCGTCCTTCGAGGGGATCTCCGAGGGGACGATGTCGCCCTTCGGGTGGCGGGCGTCGCCCGCGGCCCACTCGACCATGTGCGCGGCCTCGACCACGTCCGCTTTCCCCTCGCTGATCTCCTTGCCGCACTCCTTGGTGACGATCTCGCCGAGCTCGTCGGTGCGCTCGCGGAGCTCGTGGTAGACGTCCCAGAGGTACTCCGCGCGCTCGATACGGGAGAGCTCGCGCCACTCCTCGAACGCCTCGTCGGCGGCCGCGGTCGCGCGCTCGACGTCCGCGGGCGTCCCGCGCTGGAACTCGCCGAGCGTCTCACCAGTCGCCGGGTTCTCGCTCGTGAACGTCTCGTCGCCCTCGCCCGAAACCCATTCGCCGTCGATGTAGTGCTCGAATACGTCCGGCATGGATCGAACTGTGATCCGCGATCAGTTAACGATCCCTCCCGACCATGGGAGGGTAGGTTCTTGTTGTCGAGGCTCGTAGACGGATCCGTATGTCGACCTTCGAGACGGCCGGAACCGAGGTGGCGTCGGGAACGCGGCTGACGCTCGACCTCTGGCACCCAAACTGCTGGGCGATCGAGGCGACCGAGCGAACGAGCGGGGGCGTGCTGGCTCACGCGATCTACAACTCCCCGAAGACCGACGTGGACGCGCCGCAGTCGGTCAACGGCCTGTTCACCGCCTTCGGGGACTCGCAGGAGGAGGTCGAGGATCTGCTCGACGCGATCCGCGCCTCGGACCGAGCCGGCGACCTGCTCGAGTTACAGGAACGGTTCGGCCGCGCGCGCAACGCGCCGGGCAACGTCGTCCGCGAGTTCTTCTTAGAGTACGACCCTGCCGACATGATATGTCCGACGCTGCTGGAACACGGGTTCGTCCACAGCGCCCCCGTCCGGATCGAGGGCGGGAGCGAGGAGTGGCAGGTGTGTTACGTCGGCGAGCGCGCCGCGATCCGCGACTCGCTCGATGCCGTCCGCGAGGAGTCCGGCGCGGAGGTCACCGTCGAGTCGGTCTCCGCGACCGGCACCGGCGGCGGGAGCGCCCGCGAGCAGCGCCTCGACACGCTCACGCCGACCCAACGGGACGTGTACGAACACGCACGCGAGGAGGGGTACTACGAGTGGCCTCGCGGCGTCTCGACCCGGGAGCTGGCCGACGATCTCGGCGTCTCCAAGACCACCCTGCTGGAGCACCTCCGGAAGGCCGAGTCGAAGCTGCTCGACCCCTGACACCGGCGTAGGCGGGGAGCTGGCACGCCCGGTCAGTTGCCCAGGATCGCCCGCAGCGCGAACAGCGCGTTCGACTTCCGCTCGCGGATCCGCCGGTAGAAGTAGGAGAACCACTTGTCGCCGTAGGGCACGTACTGGTAGACCGTCACGTCCTCGTTCGTCGCGAGGTCGAACTGCGCGGACTCGCGAACGCCCATCAGCATCTGCACCTCGTAGGGCGTGCCGAACTCGGCGTGGAGCTCCTGTGCATGCTCGATCATCGCGGGGTCGTGGCTCCCGACCGCGACGCCGTCGTCGAACGCCTCGAACATGAACGCGAGGTCCTCGCGGTACGCCTCGTCGACGCGACGCTTCTCGCGGTACGCGATCTCGGCCGGCTCGTCGTAGGCGCCCTTCACCAGCCGCACCTTCCCCGGAAGCTCCGCGAGTCGGGCGAGATCCTCGCGGGTGCGCTTGAGGTTGGCCTGCACGCAGACGCCGACGCCCCCGTCGGT
>NZ_LKIR01000127.1:138567-167260 GCF_001462205.1 Haloparvum sedimenti | reverse complement strand
CGTCGTAGTGCTCGCCGAGCAGGTTCAGGATGCCGGCGACGCCGCGGGCGTTGATCTCGTCGACGTGCGCGAGCGCCGCCTCCGGCGTTTCCCCGGCCACGAAGTCGTTCGCGATCGGTGGGATCATGAGTGATCGTCACCTCCCTACGCGCATAGGTGGGCACCCGACCAATTATTTCTCTTCACTATCATCGAACACAACAGTTCCGGCAATATATGCCGATGATGGCGAGGGGATAGGCGAAGGCCGACCATGGTAGGGTGTGGGTTGACCCACCACCAATCCAACAGGATACGTGAGCACGCATGTCACAAGGTAACACGGATATCACCGACCGGAGAACGCTGCTGAAGGCCACCGGCGGCGCGGGGCTCGCCGCGCTCGCGGGCTGTGTCAGCACGACCGACGACGAGGGAAGCACCGAGACCGAAGACGGGAGCGGCGGCGACACCGCAACAGAAGAGGGGAGCGGCGGCGAGGAGACGGAGGCCTACGAGATCGGGATGGTCGACTCGCTGACCGGTTCGCTCTCGGCGTTCGGCGAGCGCAACCAGCGCGGGAAGGATCTCGCGCTCGCGGCGGTCAACGACGTTGGGATCGACGGCCGCGAGCTGTCGATCACCGTCGAGGACTCCGAGAGCGAGAACCAGGGCGGCATCGCGGCCGCCCAGAAGCTCGTCAATCAGGACGGCGTGCCGTTCCTGATCGGCGCCGTCGGCTCCGGCGTCTCGCTGGCCATCTACGAGAGCGTCGTAGAGGGCACCGACGTGGTGCAGCTGAGCCAGAACTCCACGGGGCTGAACCTCACCGACTTCCCCGGGCTGCTCCGGATGTCGCCGTCCGGGCGCGCGCAGTCGCTCGCGCTCGCGAACCTCATCGACGAGGACGGCTACGACGAGGTGGCGATCACGTACGTCAACAACGACTACGGGCAGAGCCTCACGGACGCGTTCGTCAACGCGTGGGGCGGCGACGTGGCGTACAACAGCCCCCACGACCAGGAGCAGCAGTCCTACTCCGGCGTCGTCTCCGAGATGAACGACTCCGGCGCGGACGCGTGGCTGTTCATCACCTACCAGGCGGAGTTCGCGACGATGGTCAACGAGGTTGTCTCCTCCGGCTACGAGGCGCAGTTCTACGGCGCCGACTCCGTCTCCGGCGACAACGTGCTGGAGAACACTCCCGAGGGGAGCATGGACGGGATGAAGATCGTCGTCCCCTCCGCGCCCGTCGAGGAGGAGAACTACCAGCAGTTCGCGTCCGAGTTCGAAGCGGAGTACGACCAGGAGCCGACCGCGTGGGCCGCGTACGCCTACGACTGCGTCGTCAACGCGGCGCTGGCGATTCAGGCGGCCGACGAGTTCACCGGGGCGGCGCTTCAGGACACGGTCCGGCGCGTCTCCGGCCCCGAGGGCGAGCAGGTCACCTCCTTCGAGGCCGCGAGCGAGATCCTCGCGGACGGTGGCGGCCCGGACGACGTGGACTACCAGGGCGTCAGCGGCCCCATCGACTTCGACGAGAACGGGGACCCCGTCGGCTTCCTGCAGATCCTCGAAGTACAGGACCACGCCTACGAGGGCGTCGGCTTCATCGAAGGCTAACCCCCTCCGATGGTCCTCGAATACCTGGCGAACGGGCTCGTCTTCTCGAGCATCATCGTGCTCGGGAGCATCGGCCTGTCGCTGGTGTACAGCATCGCCGACTTCGCGAACTTCGCGCACGGCGACACCATGACCGTCGGCGCCTACGCGGCGCTCGTCACCTTCGGGGCCGTCGGCGGCCTCGGCGGCGCGGTGTTGGGGCTGCCGTACGGCTTCTTCCTCGCACTGCTGGTCGGCATCGCCGCGGCCGCGGTCGTCGCGGTCGCCACGGAGAAACTGGTCTACGAGTCGATCGACACCGACTCGATCGGCCTGCTGATCACGTCGATCGGGATCGCGTTCATCTACCGCGCCGTCATCCAGATCCGCTTCGGCGCGGACTTCACGCGGTTCGGCGTCGGAACGCTCCGGCCGATCGAGTGGTTGATCCCCTACGGGATCCGCGTGACCCAACACGACGTGGCCATCGTCGTCTCCGCGGTCGTGCTCGTGACCGGACTCCACGTCCTGTTGCAGTACACGGATCTCGGTCGCAAAATGCGCGCGATGGCTGACAACCCCGACCTCGCCCGCGTCAGCGGTATCCGCACGCGGCGGGTGACGCTCTGGATGTGGGTGATCGGGGCCGGCCTCGCGGGCGCGGGCGGCGTCTTCCTCGGGCTGTTCAACCAGCTCTCGCCGCGGATGGGGTTCAACCTGCTCCTGGTGATCTTCGCCGCGGTGATCCTCGGCGGGATCGGCTCCGTCTACGGCGCCATGCTCGGCGGGTTCCTCATCGGGATGATCAACCAGATGATGCCGCTCGTCTCCGACCTCACGGACGCGCTCCCGCTCGTCCCGTCGGTCGGCATCGAGTACGCCAACGCGGTCGCGTTCCTGATCATGGTGGCAGTCCTGCTCGTCCGTCCCAACGGCATCGCCGGGGAGGCCACCTGAGATGCGCCTCCTCGACGACCCCGCCGGCTACTGGGCGGACCTCACGACGGCGGAGAAGGGCGTGCTCGCGGTGAGTCTCGCCTTCGCGGCGTTCCTGTTCGTCGCGCTCCTGACCGGCAGGCTCGGCGCGTCGTACTTCATGTTCCTCGTCGGGCTGGCCGGGATGTACGGATTGCTGTCGTTCGGGCTGAACGCCCAGTGGGGATTCACCGGCCTGATCAACTTCAGCGTCGCCGCCTTCTTCGGCGTCGGCGCGTACGGCACCGCGCTGATGACCGCGGACTCCTCGCCGGTCGCGGGCGGCTTCTCGCCGGTCGCGGGCCTGGCGACCGCGCTCGTCGTCGCCCTCGTGCTGGCACTTCTGATCGGCATCCCGACGCTCCGGCTTCGAGCAGACTACCTCGCGATCGCCTCGCTCGGGCTCGCGGAGGTCGTCCGGCTCGTCGTCCTCAACGAACGCCAGTGGACGAACGGCAGCGCGGGCCTTCGCGGCATCCCCGGCTTCTTCGACGGCTGGCCGGTGCTGGGCACGTTCCCCGAGGCGATGCCCGGCCTTCGGATCGAGGTGATCCCGGGGTCGCCCGTCCTGCTCGAGACGCCGTTCTGGCAGTCGGCGCTGAACGTCCTGCTGGTGGTGACGTTCGCCGCGGTCGCGTACCTCGTGTTGCGGCGCGCGCACCGCTCGCCCTGGGGCCGCGTCCTCCGGACGATCCGGTCGGACGAGGACCTCGCGCGGGCGCTCGGGAAGAACACCTACTCGTTCAAGATGCAGTCGTTCGTGCTCGGCAGCCTGATCATGGCGCTGGCGGGCGTCTTCTACGCCCACCTCAACCTCTACGTGGGGCCGGGGGACCTGGACCCGATCACGACGTTCTACGTCTGGGTTGCGGTCATCCTCGGCGGCAGCGGCTCCAACCGCGGCGCGCTGTTCGGCGGCATCGTCGTCGTCGCGATCCGAGAGGGGACCCGGTTCATGGGCGACCTGCCGATCGCGGTCGACGCCGCGCCGCTGCGGCTCCTGCTGATCGGCCTGCTGATCGTCGTCGTGATGCGGTTCCGGCCACAGGGGATCCTCCCGCCGCAGCGGGAGCTGATCTGGCCGAGCGCCGTCGAGGACGAGCGCGCGCCACAGCGCCCCGAGAGCGGCGTCCGCGAGCGGAAGGACGGTGATTCCGATGAGTGAGAACCCCGAGTTGCTCCCGAAAGAGGACGTGGTGTTGCGCGTCGACGACCTCCAGAAGGCGTTCGGGGGGTTACAGGCGACAGACCACGCGACCTTCGAGGTCGAGCGCGGCACGATCACCGGCCTGATCGGCCCGAACGGCGCCGGCAAGTCGACCATCTTCAACCTGATCTCCGGCTTCTACGAGCCGGACGGCGGCACCGTAACGGTCGGCGAGACCGACGTGACCGGCATGGAGCCGTATCAGGTCGCCGAACGCGGCCTGATCCGGACGTTCCAGACGCCCCGGAAGCTGGAGGGGATGACCGTTCGCGAGGCGATGCTGGTCGGGCCGCGGAACCAGCCCGGCGAGTCGTTCCTCTCGCTTTTCACCTCGCCCGGCAGCGTGGGCGAGGCGGAGTCGAAAAACCTCGCGGACGCTCAGCGCATCCTCGAGGAGTTCGAGATCGACCACCTCGCGACCCAGCCCGCCACCGACATCTCCGGCGGCCAGATGAAGCTGGTCGAGCTGGCGCGGGCGATGCTCGCCGAGCCGGAGATCCTCCTGCTCGACGAGCCGGTCGCGGGCGTCAACCCGACGCTCGCGAAGAAGCTCGAGGAGCAGATCCGCCGCCTCAACGAGCAGGGCACCACGTTCCTGCTGATCGAACACGACATGGAGTTCGTCATGAACCTCGCCGACCCGGTGATCGTACTGGACCAGGGGCACGTCCTCACCGAGGGGAGCCCCGAGGAGGTCAGAAACGACGAGCGCGTCATCGAGGCGTACCTGGGAGGTGGCGCGTGAGCGACGCCCCGGACGCCGACGGCGACGCTGACGCGGCCGACGCGGGCGCGGCGGACGTCGCCGAACCGACCCATCCGGGGGAGACCGTCCTCGCGCTGTCGGAGGTCGACAGCGGCTACGGCGAAGTGCAGGTGCTCGACGACCTCTCCCTGCACCTCGACGCCGGCGAGATCGTCTGTCTCGTCGGCCCGAACGGCGCCGGCAAGTCGACCGTCCTCAAGACGGCCTTCGGCATGCTGGAGCCGTGGACCGGGACCGTCACCTACCACGGCCGCGAGATCGGCGGGATGGCGCCCGAGGAGATCGTCCGCGAGGGGATCGGCTACGTCCCGCAGACCGACAACGTGTTCGGCTCGCTCTCGATCGACGAAAACCTCCGCATGGGCGGGGTCGCCCGCGAGGAGGGGCTCGACGACGTCATCGCCCGGCTCTACGAGCGGTTCCCGATCCTCGACGAGAAGCGCGGCGCGAAGGCGCGCACGCTCTCGGGCGGCCAGCGGCAGGTGCTCGCGTTCGCCCGCGCGCTCGTGATGGAGCCGGACGTGCTGCTCATCGACGAGCCCTCGGCCGGCCTCGCGCCCAACACCGCCGACGACGTGTTCGAGAACGTCCAGCAGGTCAACGACATGGACACGGCGATCCTGATGGTCGAGCAGAACGTGACGAAGGGCCTCGACATCGCCGACCGCGGCTACGTCCTCGACCAGGGGACGGTCCGGTTTGAGGGGACCGGCGAGGAGCTGCTGGCCGACGACGAGGTCTCCGAGCTCTACCTCGGCGGCTAAACCCGCCGGCCAAACTCACCAGTCATCCCCGGGGCGTTCGCGGTGGTCGCCGACGGTCGACGACCCTCGCTGCGTTTTTCGACCCGCCCTACTGCTCGATGCCGCTCGCGCGCTTCTCGACTTCGCCCTTCAGCGCCGCGGCGTCGAACTCGTGGTCCGGGCGGATGGCGACGAAGTCGAAGAAGCGCTGTGCGGCGAGGAGCTCTTCCGCGTCGTACCACTCCGAGGCGGCCGCGACGGTTTGAGGGGCGCCGATCAGCGGCTCCAGCGCCGCCATCGCGCTCGCGAGGTCGTACGCGGTCGCGCTCTCGCGACCCGCCTCCTCGTCGACGCTCGTCGCGTCGATGAAGTAGAGGTCGTCTCCGCGGATCAAGACGTTCTCGGCGCGGAGGTCGCCGTGCGCGAGGCCGGCGTCGTGGAGCGTTCGGAGCGTGCCGAACAGCTCGGGGGCGAGCGCGGCCTCCCGCTCCCGGTCCAACTCGTCGAGCGTGCGGAACTCGGGGAGGTACTCCAGCACGACCACGCCGAACTCGCCGACCTCCAGCGCCTCGACCGGCTCCGGCGCGTTGACCCCTAGCTCGCGCATCCGACGCGTCGCCTCCAGCTCGTGCTGGGCCATCTCGTAGGGGGAGTCGAACCGCTGGAAGAACCCCTCCGTGCCGGCCGAGAACGCCCCCAGATTTCTGCCGGTAGTGAACAGCGCGTGGACGAGCGTGTTCTGCGGCGTGATCACCTTCACGAACAGGTCGTCGTCGAGCACCAGCGGCGTCGAGAGCCAGTTGTCCGCGTCGAGAAACCGGACGCGGACCTCCTCGCGGTCGTAGCGGGCCGCCAGCTCGCGGACGACCCGCTCGAGGTCGGGCCAGTCGACCGTCCCGCGCACGAGCCGGCGGAGTTCCATCTGTCTCCGGGAACGGCCGCCGCGCTGATAAACCCTCTCGCCGGACGCCGACGGCGGAGGAGGACGGCGACGCCGCGGAGGCTCACGGCAGCGACGCCGACCGCCGGACCGACCGCCGGACCGACCGCCGGACCGGCCGCCGGCTCCGTCCTCGCGGCGGGCTCAGGGTCGTCCGGCGTCGCCGACGACGGTCCGGCTCTGCTGGCGCATAAACTGCTGGAGGTACCACGGACCGCCCGCGAACTTCCCGGTCGTCCCGGAGTACTTCCAGCCGCCGAACGGCTGAGCGTCGACGAGCGCCCCGGTCGTCGCGCTCCGCTCGCGGTTCACGTAGCACATCCCGGACTCGATCCGGTCGAACCACGCGTCGATCTCGGCCTCGTCCTCGGAGAAGAGGCCGGCACAGAGCGCGTAGTCGCTGTCGTTGCTCTTCGCGATCCCCTCCTCGAGACTCGAGACGGGGTGGACGGTGACGAACGGGAGGAAGTGCTCGTCGGTCGCGAGCGCGTGGTCGTGGGGAACGTCCGCGACCACGGTGGGCTCGACGTACCGACCGGTCGGGAGGTCGTCGCGGTCGACGCGGCTCCCGCCGGTCAGGACCGTCCCGTCCGCGGCCGCCGTCTCGCAGATGTCGTCGTAGCGCTCGATCGCGCCGTCGTCGATCAGAGGGGAGACGACCGTCTCCTCGTCCTCCGGCTTGCCGACGGCGAGGTCGTTCGTCTCGGCGACGAGCCGCTCCGTGAACTCCTCGGCGACATCCTCGTGGACGTACACGCGCGAGGTCGCGGAGCACTTCTGCCCGCTGAACGAGAAGGCGCCGAACTTCACGCCGGAGACCGCCTTCGAGAGGTCGGCGCTGTCGGAGACGATGACCGGGTTCTTTCCACCCAGTTCCGCGATCACCGGTCCGCGCTTGTCAAGTTCGTCGAAGGTCCGCCGGATCCGGAGCCCGACCTCGCGCGACCCCGTGAACGCGAAGCCGGCGACGTCCTCGTGTTCGATCATCGGCTGGCCGACCGCGCGGCCGCCGCCCGTGACGAGGTTGGCGACGCCGTCCGGCAGGCCCGCCTCCTCGAGGGCGTCGAAGAACGCGTGCGCCACCAGCGGCGTGGAGCTCGCCGGCTTCACGACCGCGGTGTTCCCGGTGATCAGCGCGCCGGTCGTCATCCCGACGAGGATCGCGAACGGGAAGTTGAACGGGGCCACGACGCCGAAGACGCCGTACGGCCGGAGGTCGCTGACGCAGCGTTGCCCCGGCGTGGGCTCCCGCAGGTCGGCGGTGTACCCCTCGTTCCGCTCCACCTCCGCGGCGTAGTACCGGAGGAAGTCGATGGCCTCGTCGACCTCGGCGATCGCCTCGGTTCGGTTTTTTCCGTTCTCGTAGGCCATCAGCGCGGTTATCTCGAGCTTGCGGTCCCGAACCACGTCCGCGGCCTCGCGGAATATCGCGGCGCGCTCGTCCCAGTGGGTCCCCTTCCACTCCTGGAAGGCGTCGCTCGCGGCCGCGACGGCAGCGTCGACGTGCGTCTCGTCGCCCGCGGCGAACTCGCCGAGGACCTGGTCCGTGTCGCCCGGGTTCGTGACGGCGAACGTCTCCGCCGTCTCGACCAACTCGCCGTCGATCCGGAGGGGATGCGTCTCGCCGAAGCCGGATCGGACATCCTCGACCGCGGCCTCGTAGGCGCGGTGGAACTCGTCCAGCGTCCCCGCCTGCTCGTGGCCGTGGATCGTAAGTTCGTTCTCGAACTGACTGGGTGCCATTGGATCGCAGTTGTTCCGCGGGGAGCATAAGTGGCAACGGTCGGAGGGTGAACGCGAGGCGGGGGGTCGGTCCTCCGCTAGCGCCGCGACCGCGACGGACCGATCGACCGGAACGGACGACCGCGCGAACGGCCCGGCTCGAAGACTAAAACGTTAAGCGCCGGCCCGCACAAGGGTCGCTCATGCTTCAGTCCGCGCTCCAGCCGGAGCCGCTTCCGATCCCGGAGACCGCCGGCGCCGTCCTGCTCGTCAGCCTGCTCATCACGGCCCTGTGGGCCGCCTACCTCTTCCGCTGAGGCCGCGGACCGCACGCGGCCGAGCGGCCGGATCCGCGACTACGCCTCCGCGTCCGTCGCCTCGACTCGGTCCCGGAGCCACGCGGCCGCCGATTCCGCGGTCTCGGGGTCGGTGGCGGTGATCTTGATCCGCACCGTCTCGCCGGGGTAGGAGCCGACAGACACGTCGAACTCCGCGCGGAGGTCGCCGATGCGGTCCAGCAGCGCGCTCTCGGGTTCCGGCGTCTCCACGGTCTCCGCGTAGGTTCGCTCGCCGGTGAACTCGTCGGCGACGCCACGGAACATCGCCTTCATCTCCGACGGGACGCCCGGGAGGACGTACGCCGACTCCACGACCGCCCCGGGTGCGACCCCCGTCTCGTTTGGCAGCAGTCGCGCGTCGGCCGGGAGGTGCGTCGTCCGCGGGTCCAGGTCGTCCGCGCTGTACCCGTCGCGCTCGGCGAGCCACGCCTCCGCCTCGGGGTGTTCGCGCACGTCGCGTCCGAACGCGGCCGCGACCCCCTCCATCGTCACGTCGTCGTGCGTGGGGCCGAGGCCGCCGGTGACGATCACCGCGTCGTACTCGGCGTGGTACTCGTTGACGACGCGCGCGATCTCTCCCGTCTCGTCCGGGACGGTCGTGACGCGTCGGACGCGCACGCCCCGGGCGTCCAGTTCGTCGCAGAGCCAGGTCGCGTTGGTGTTCTCCGTGTCGCCCGCGAGGAGTTCGTCCCCCACGGTGACGATCCCTACCTGCATGGGCGGACGGAGGGACGGCGCGGTGAAAAGCTCGCCGGGCGAGCCGGGGCGGTGGGCGGACGGCCCGGCCGGCCCGCCCGGGACCGATCAGCGCGGACCGCGCGGCGGCCCGTCGTCGCCCTCGGAGCCGATCCCCATCTCCAGCCGACGCTCGCGGAGCGCCTCCAGCTGGCGGCGGAACCGGTACAGCCCCGCGGCGCCGACGACCAGCGCGATCCCGACGAGGCCGAGGAAGATCCAGAAGTCGCGCTCGCTGTACGCCTGCACGAGCACGGTGTCGGTCGTCACGTCCTCCGACCAGGTGATCCGCTCGCGGTCGCCGCCCCGGTCGACTTCGTAGCCGCTCGGCGAGATCTCGCCGAACAGCGCGAAGTCGGTGGTGAAGCCGGGCGGCAACACGATCTCGTAGGTACCCTCCACGAACGTGGGCAACACGAACCGGCGGGGCGAGCCGTCGCCCGCGAACGCCACCTTCCCCTCGGTCATGTCGTCGTCGAACCGGACCCACACCTCGTCGGCGGTGCGCTCGATCTCGCCGCCGCTCGCCCGGAACTCGGAGCCGGTGATCACGGTGCCGTTGGGGTACTGATAGCGGAACGCACGCGGGTTCCGCGGCTCCTCGACGCCGTAGCCGGTCTCCTGATAGATCCGCATCTCGCCGTCGTCCGGCACCGCGTACACCGCCGTGAACGTCGATCCCTGCAGGTCGATCCGGGCGTCCGACTCGCTGTCGAAGACGTACTCCGCGGGCGGTTCGGTGTCGAGCGTCTCGTTGGACACCTCGCCGCCGTCGGTGACGTACGCCAGACAGCCGGCGCTGGCGACGAGCGTCAGCACCGCCAGCAGGGCGAGGAGCTTCCTGTTCATCTCAGGCCGGGAGGACACACCGCATCTCCGCCGGCAGGTAGGAGCCGATGGAGGCTAACAGCCCCGGCGGGTCCGTCCCCTCGCCGACGACGACGCTCTGTTCGAGCAGGCCGAGCCGCTCGACGGTGACGATGTCGCGGGCGTGACCGGCGCGGTTGACGGTCGCGCGGACCTCGCCGCGGGTCGCGGAGTTGACGTTGACGCGGCCGTCCCCGCGACGCCAGTCGTAGAGGCGGTCGCGCTCGGCGTCCGCGAGCCGGTGAGCGCCGTCCTCGCCGCCCTGATAGACGAACGTCAGGGGGGTGTGCTGAACGAGGCCGAAGCGCTCGACGATCTGCTCGGGCGAGCCGGCACCGAGGCCGAGCTCGCTCGCGGGGACGTAGATATCCACGCCGGCGTCGAGGACGAAGCCGTCCTCGTCCCAGCGCTCCAGCGTCCCGACGAACGTCTCGTCGGGCTCGTGAGCGTCGGGGTCGATCTCGCCCCACTCCTCGGCGAGGACGTTCGCGGCCACGGTGGCGTCATCGCCCGAGAGCGCGACCTCGACGAAGTCGTCCTCGCGGACGGAGACATCCCACTCGACGTGGAGGTCCCCCACGTCGTTGCCGACCAGCGACTGCATGCCGTCGAGCGCGCGGTCGCGGGCGTCGCCCGCCACGTAGCACTTGGTTGCGAGGACGACCATCAGCCCGTCACGTCCACGTTGAGTTCGTCACGGAGCTCGTCGGCTCGTCGCTCCATCGCGTCGATGAGGCGGTCGTTCTCCATCGCGTCGAGCGGGGAGCCGCACTCCGGACACTCGAAGCCGAAGTCCATCGCCTCGCCGAACTCGAACCGGATCGAGCAGACCTCACAGAGGTAGAACTCGTGGGTGCGCTCGTACTCCTCGCGGTCCTCGATGGCCGTGAGCAGGCGGTACATCTCCTCTTCCAGGTTCTCGGGGATGTTCTCGTAGTGGAACGTCCAGAGGTAGGTGAGCCATCCGGAGTCCTCGTCGCGCACGCGGCGGTACTCCGCGAGGTCGTTCTCGTAGAGGATGAACAGCGCCCGGCGGACGTCGTTCAGCTCCAGCCCCAGCTCCTCGGCGAGCTCCTCGTCGGTGACCTCGCCGTCCGGGGGTGCCGCCGCCACCGGCATGCCCGTCGGTCCGACCAGCTCGTGTAGGTACTTCTGGATGACGGGGTCGTTCAACAGATCCTCAAAAGCCATTGCGGGAAAGTCGGCCCGGAAATCGTTTAAAAGCTCCGGAAGGCGGTGTGCACCCGCGGTCCCCATTCTCACTCGGCCGCTACCGACGGTCGGCAGACATTTGTGTGCCTCCGTGCAGGGACGGGACATGAACGCCGTCACACGACCGGGCGCGGGCGAGGCGGTCGGCGCGCTGCTGCTCGCGGCCGTGCCGGCTGCGCTCGTCGCGCTCCTTGCTGCGGTCGTCGCCGCGCCGCTGTCCGTTCCCACGACCGCGGCGAGCGCGGTTGGCGCCGCGGTCGGCCTGCTCGGCGGGGTCGCGGCGGGGCCGCTTTTGATCCGGCGTACCGTTCGCGGGCTCCCCGCCGCGGAAGACGACGCGGTGACGGAGGCGGTCGACGCGGTCGCCGTCGACCTCGGGATCCCGGAGGCCGAGCGGCCCGCGGTGCGCGTCGTCGACTCCCGGGCCGCGACCCTCGCGGCCGTCGACGGCGGCCTGCTCGGAACGCCGACGCTCGTCGTGCCGACGCGGTTCCGCGAGTTCGACGACGCGGCCCGCGATGCCGCGATCGCACACGCGCTGACCCGACTCCGGAACCGGAACGCGCTGCTTGTCACCCTGACGCTCGGCGCCGCGCTGCTGGTCGAGCTGTGGACCCTGGTGGGGATCGAGCTGCTGCGTCACCGCGACGCCGACGACGAGGACGAAGGGCCCCGGATGCTGGGCGAGCGTGACCGGCGTCGAGGCATCCCTCCCGCGGCGTACACCGGCGCCGGTGTCCTGCTGTTGCTGCTGGCGGTGCCGTTCTGGATCGCGTTCGCGCTCGGCGATCGGCTGCTGGTCGGGGGCGGACGCCGGCGAGCGGACGACGCCGTCCGTGCCATGGACCGCGGTGAAGGGCTGATCGACGCGCTCGCGTTCGCCCGCGACGCCGCCGGCGACCGCGACTGGCCGCCCGCGCTCGACCGGCTCTCGGTGTCGCCGCTCTCGGATCCGGCCACGCGCCGCGCCCGCGGGACGGGTCGGAACGAGACGCGGCTACGACTGGCCCGAATTCACGCGACACGCTGAATCGGCCGGCTCTTGCGCCCGGAGCAGCCGTCAATCAACCTTCCATCAGGCGTCCATCAGTCGCCCGTGAGCACGCGTGTGCCGTCGTACGTTTGCGCCAGGCCGTCGAGCGCCTCGTGGTGGGAGACGGTGTGCGGCGCGGTCAACGGTGACACAGAAACGCGGCCCTCCACGACGGCCCGCCGGTCGGTGCCCTCCGGATCCGGGATGTCGCCGGCGCGCATGTGGTCCCAGATGCGGTCGTGGAGGACCACGTCGCCGTTCTCGCCGCGCTCGGCGTCCATCTCGTAGAGGGTGGAGGGCTCGGTCACCTCGATGGACGCGACCGCCTCCGCGGGCGCGTCGAACCCCTCGGAATCCTCGAACAGCGGCGCGTTGACGTTGAGGTAGTCCGCGTGCTCGAAGACGCCGGCGTCGACCGCGTGGTCGACGAGGTACCGCGTCGCGGCGGTGGCGTTCCGGTAGTTCGCGGGCGAGAGGTCGCGCTTCCACCAGTCGTCGCCGCCGGGGACGTACACCGAGGCGGCGAGTGCGGGTACGTCGAAGAAGGTCGCCTCGACCGCGGCCGAGACGGTGCCCGAGCGCCCGAGGACGTACGCGCCCAGGTTCGCGCCCTTGTTGCACCCGGAGACGACGACGTCGGCGTCCGCGACGAGTTCGCCGAGACCGGCGACCACGCAGTCGGCGGGCGTTCCCTCGACCGCGAACCCCAGCTCGTGGTCGTGGACGGTCACGTCGCCGGAGAGCGACCGGCCGACGGAGCTCTGGTCCTCCGCGGGCGCGACCGCGACCACGTCGTAGGCGTCCGCGAGCGCGTCGTACAGCGCGCGGAATCCGACCGTGTCGATGCCGTCGTCGTTCGTCAGCAGGACCCGGTCGACGCTCATGACCGTGTGTGGGGCGGCGGCGCGCAAAAGCACACCGGCACCGGCGGTCGAGCGGTCCGCGCAGGAATTCGGCCGTGAGACGATGGCGCCGACCGCGCGTGGCCGGAACGGAAACGCACACAAGGTCTCGCCCGAAACGGGGGGTATGGGACTCGGCGGCACAGCCAAGAAGATCCAGACGCTCGCGGAGAAGGCCGAACAGACCTACCAGAAGATCACGGAGCTCCGTGAGGAGGTCGAGGAGACGCAGGACACGGTGAACGGCACCGCGACCCGCGTCGAACACCTCGAGAACGAGATGGCCGAGCAGCGCGCGGTGCTCGACGCCGTCGCGACCGAGGTCGGCGTCGACCTCGACGCGGTCAGCACGGAGGCGCACATCAACGAGGCCGAGGCGGGCGACGGGAACGAGGCCGAAGCGGAAGACGCGGTCGAGGACTCGAACGGCACGACCGTGGACTCGGACGAGGGTAACAGCGGGGTCGACTCCGCCTGACGCCCATTTTTAAGTAACTGACGCGTAATCCGGACTCGTGAACGACCTCGACCCCCTCGTCGCTTCCGGTCTGGACGCGCTCCCGATTCAGGCGGCGATCCTGAACGATTCGGGGGTCATTCGGTACACGAACCGCGCGTGGCAGGAGTTCGGGGCAGCCAACGACTTCACCGGTAACCCCGACACGATCGGCGTCAACTACCTCGCCGTCTGTGACGAAAGCGACGATCCCGACGCGGCGACCGCCGCGGACGGACTCCGGTGCATCCTCGACGGCGACGAGGCGACGTTCTCCTTCGAGTACCCGTGCCACTCGCCGGACGAGCAACGCTGGTTCATGATGCGCGCGGCCGCCTTCGACCACGAGGGCGAGCGGTACGTGTTCGTCTTCCACCTCAACATCACCGACCGCGTCCTGGCGGAGCACGCGGCCGATGCTCGGGCGGACCGGCTGGAGGACCTCGCCGCGCTACTGTCGCACGACCTCCGCAATCCCCTCGCGGTCGCGCTCGGCTACGCGGAGATGCTCGCCGCGGACCTCCCGGACGACGACCGGCTCGACCGCGTCCAGCGCTCGCTGGACCGGATGGAGGAGCTGATCGACGACGCCCTCGTGCTGGCGCGCCGGGAGGACGAGGTCGAGGTGGAGCCGCTGGAGCTGTCGCGGGAGGTGCGCGACGCGTGGGCGCAGGTTCCCACGAAGTCCGCGACGCTGTCGGTCGTCGACGACCTCGTCTTCGACGCGAACGCGAGCCTGACCGCGCACCTGTTCGAGAACCTCTTCCGGAACGCCGTCGAGCACGGTGGCGAGGACGTGGCCGTTCGCGTGGGTGCGACCGCGGACGGGTTCTACGTCGAGGACGACGGCCCCGGATTTGCGTCCGAGGTCCGCGCCGACGCCTTCGAGACCGGCGTCTCGACCGCTCACGAGGGGACCGGCCTCGGGCTCGCCATCGTCGCCGCGGTCGCGGAGGCCCACGGCTGGTCCGTGCGTGCGACCGAGAGCGAGGCGGGCGGCGCGCGGATCGAGGTCGGGAACGTGAGCGTGGCTGACGAGAGCGGATCACGTTCCTGACCCGATCCCGCTCCGAAACGATGCTCTCCGTCGGATCCCGGAGATAACCTCGCCTTCTGTGGATTTAATCTCTGTTTCTGAGCCGAATATTTTAGAACGAGGCCGACCCGTGTTCCGGTATGGGGAGCGACGAGTGGGAAAGTGAACGACGTGAAGTTGCTCACAGCGAAGCTCGTGCCGTCATCGAGGCACAGAACGCAACACTCGTCGACATCGATGATAAAGCGCTTCGAACCGTTCGCCTGAACACCGTTCTTGTCGGTGTCCTGATCGCCGGCGTGGAGTACGCCCCGGACGCGTTCAATAGCGTCGCGCTGTATGGAGCGTTCGGTGGACTCGTCCTGTCGACACTGACGGGTATCGCGACCTACGATGAGTCTAACCTCTATCTCGGCCCCGAGGGGGACTACATCGAGAACCTTGCGGCCGGAGAGGTCAATGAACCGTGGGGACGCGACCTCGCCACGCTCTACTCCGGGATGATATCCGAAAACTACGACGACATCAAGGAAAATGGCCGATATCTCCGGTTAGCACTTGTCTTTCTCGCCATCAGTGTGATCTCGGCGGTCGTGTCCGTACTTATTTAGGCAATCGCCGTTAACGCGTTATCATGAGCACCGAAGCCCGCGAGAAAGCGAAAGAACACGGGCAAAAGAGCGGGAAAGGGTCGCAGTTCCTGTCCCGTCTGCTGGGTCGAGTCGACGGCGACGAGTCGGACGACGAAGAAGGAGACGGAGACGAATAGGGCGCGTCTCGGCCGCGTTCAGCCGAGGACGTAGTCGAGCAGGGGGTACTTCTCGACGAGCGGTTCGCCGTCGACCTCGTACTGCTCGATGTAGGCGTCCAGCCCGAGGATGCGGCCCGCGCCGAAGGCCGCGACCGCGAGGAAGACGAGCAGGTACGCGAAGTCGCCGTTGATCAGGCCGTGGGCCACGTCCCAGTTCGCGAGGTAGAACATGCCCATCATCAGCGCGCCGAAGAACGCCGCGAGGCGGACGAACGCGCCGACGAGGAGGCCCAGCCCGATGGCTATCTGGCCGAACGGGACGGCCACGTCGACGAACGCCATGAACGCCGCGCTGTTGGCCATCCAGAGGAACGCGCCGACCGCGGGACCGCCGTTCTCGGGCACCGCGAACGCGAGGTAGCCGTAGGCGCTGAAGGGCTCGGGACCGAGCAGCTTGCTCAGGCCCGCGTTGAGGAACGCGAAGCCCATCATGAGCCGGAGCGCGAGCACGAACCACGCCGACAGCGAGTGGGCGCGGCCGCGGACGGTGAGCCCGCCGAGGGTGCTCTCGAAGGTGTTGACGCCGGTGAGGGGTGTCTTGGTTGCCATTGTGCTTCTCCGGTTGAAGGGACGCGCGACTGCAGCATATATACCGAGAGCGGTTCTCCGGGTTGGAGAACGTGCGACGCGGACCGCGTGCGCGACTCGGTTCGCGGACCGTGTACGTTCGCGGACCGTGTGCGTTCGCGGACCGTGTGCGCTGTCAACGCCGACCCTTTGATTACGATGCCGGGCGCAGCCGTTTCCATGAAGCCGCCCGCATCTCGGTCCGACGACCCGCCCTCCGAGGCGGTGTTCGCGGCGCTGGACGATCCCGCCTGCCGCGAGATCGTGGGAACGCTCGACGAGCCGATGACCGCCAGCGAGGTCGCGGACGCCGCGTCCGTCCCGCTGTCGACGACGTACAAGAAGCTCGACCGGCTGACCGAGGCCGACCTCGTCGCCGAGGAGACGGAGCTTCACCCCGGCGGCCACCACCGGTCCAGATACGTCACCGCCTTCGACCGCCTCGTGGTCGGGCTCGACGAGCGACGGGAGTTCGCGGTGAGCGTCGAGCGGGACCTCGCGGAGCCCGAACGACAGCTGCTCGGCATGTGGTCGGAGCTGCGGAGGGAGACGTGAGCGCGCTGCTCGCGGTCTCAGCGGCGGCATTCCTCCCGCTACAGGGCGCGCTCGCCCCGTCGCTCGTGGTCGCCCTGAAGACGGCGACGCTGGTGCTCGGCGGGCTGATCACCTACTTCGCGGCGAGCGCGTACCGCCGAACCGGTGCGCGACCCATCGGCGCGCTGGCCGTGGGGTTCGGGCTGGTGACGCTCGGTGCCCTGCTCGCGGGCGCGGCCCAGCAGGCGTTCGGCTTCGACACGGACGCGGTCCTGATCATCGAGTCCGCGCTCTCGATGGCCGGCTTCGGGGTGATCCTCTACTCGCTGTACGCCGAGTGGTAGCGGTCGCCCGGTTCCGTCGGCACCGTCGTCAGAGATAACCCACCCGTTGCGGGGGGATGGAAACCTACACAAGCCGGGACAACTTTTGCCACCTTATGACCACCCATCGGGAGCCGCTTCCCTCCGTGCTGGAGACGGTGGGGGAGACGCCGCTCGTCCGCGTGCAGGCCTCGCCCGACGCGGTGCCGGTGTACGCCAAGCTGGAGTCGTTCAACCCGGGCGCGAGCATCAAGGACCGCATCGGGAAGCACATGCTCGAGCGCATGCTGGAGCGGGGCGACGTGGACCCGGGCGGGACGATCATCGAGCCGACCGCGGGCAACACCGGCATCGGTATCGCGGTCGCGGCGGGGCGGCTGGACCTCGAGGCCGTCTTCGTCGTCCCGGAGCGCTTCTCGGTCGAGAAACAGCAGCTCATGCGCGCACTCGGCGCAGAGGTGATCAACACGCCCACGGAGGACGGGATGGGTTACGCCATCGAGCGGGCCCACGAACTGGCGAGCGAGCTGGACAACGCGGCGGTCCCCCAGCAGTTCTCGAACCCCCTCAACGCGGAGGCGCACTACGAGACCACAGCCCCCGAGGTCGACGAGGCGCTCGACGGCGAGGTCGGCGCGGTCGTCGCCGGCTGCGGCACCGGCGGCACGCTGATGGGGATGGCCGACTACTTCCACGAGCGCGAGCCGGGGACCTTCGTCGGTGCGGTCGAACCCGAGGGCTCCGCCTACCGCGAGTTCTTCGACGAGGACGTCGAACACGAGGAGTACAAGACCGAGGGGATCGGCACCCACGACATCTCCACCAACGTCCTCTTCGACCCCGAGAAAGTGGACGAGATCTTCTCGATCCCCGACCGCGACACCCACGAGGAGATGGGCCGCCTCGCCGCCGAGGAGGGCCACCTCGTGGCCTCATCCTCGGCCGCGAACTCCCTCGCGGCGCTGGAGGTCGCCGAGCGCGCGGCCGGCGGCGAGTTGGATCTACCGTACGACTCCGTCGTCACCGTCTTCCCGGACTCCTCCGAGCGCTACCTCTCGAAGGGCGTGTATCGGTCCTACGAGGAGTGGGAGGGGTAGGACGCACCGCGACGCTCGGCGCGGATCCCGACTCAGACCCCGAGCGCGTCGGTTATCGTCTCGCGGGCGTCCAGCAGGGCCTCGTCGGTGCGGTCGCGCGGGCGCTCCGCTCCGATGTCGACGACGCGCTCCACGGTGCCGGGCTGGCCGCCGAGGACGACCACGCGGTCCGAGAGGTAGGCGGCCTCGGCCACGTCGTGGGTGACGAGCACGACCGTCGCGTCGCGGTCGTCCCACACGTCGAGCAGGTGGTCCTGTTGCTCGCGCTTCGTCAGCGCGTCCAGCGCCGAGAAGGGCTCGTCGAGCAGCAGGACGGCCGGCTCGTAGGCGAGCCCGCGCGCGAGCGAGACGCGCTGGGCCATTCCGCCGGAGAGTTCGCCGGGGCGGGCGTCCGCGAAGTCACCGAGGTCGACCTGATCCAGCAGCCCGTCGACGCGCTCGCGCGCCCCCTCCGTGTCCGGATCGACCTCAGCCGGGAGTCCGACCGAGACGTTCTCCCGGACGGTCGCCCACGGGAGCAGCCGCGGCTCCTGAAAGACCATGCCGACGCGGTCGCTGCCCTCCTCGCGGACGTCCGCGCCCGCGACGGTCGCGCGTCCGTCGAACGTCTCCTCCAGCCCCGAGAGCACACGCAGCAGGGTGCTCTTGCCACAGCCTGAGGGGCCGACGACGGAGACGAACTCCCCGTCCGCGACCGACAGGTCCACGTCTCGGAGCGCCACCGTGTCGCCGTACGCCTTTCCGAGCCCGGAGACGCCGAGGAGGGGACTCTCCCCCCTGGTCGTTCCCTCCTCCGCCGCGCCCGCGTCACCAGTCGACGACACGGTCGTGCACCCCCTTGACGAGCAGGTCGGAGAGGTTGCCGAAGAAGGCGAAAAGCAGGATGGAGCCGACGATGATGTCCGGACGGCTCATCACGCGCCCGTCGCTCATCAGGAAGCCGAGCCCCTGACTGGCGGCGATCAGCTCCGCCGCGACGACGAACATCCACGCCAGCCCGACGCCGCCGCGGAGCCCGACCAGCAGGTTCGGCAGCACGGCCGGCAGCACCACCCGCCGCAGGGACTCGATCCGGCCGAGGTCGTACACCTCGACCACCTCCAGCAGGTCCTCGTCCACGTTCCGGATCCCCGTCGAGAGGTTGAGGTAGACCGGGAAGAACGCCCCCACGGCGATCAGCGTCACCTTCGCCACCTCGCCGATGCCGAACCACAGGAGGAACAGCGGGACCCACGCCAGCGAGGGGATGTTCTTCCCGCTCTGGAACAGGGGGTCGAGCAGGTCGCTCGCCAGCCCGGAGACGCCCGTCAGGGTCCCGAACGCGACGCCGACCGCGGCGCCGAAGAGGACGCCGAAGAAGACGCGCTGGACGGTGACGGAGACGTGCCCGGCGAGCTCGCCGGCAACCGCCATTCTGTAGAGCGTCTCGACCACGGTGAGCGGCGCCGGAAGCTGGTGGGACGCGAAGACGCCGGTCGCGACGAGGAGGTGCCAGACGACGACCAGCAGCGCGGGCACCACGAGTCCGAGCGCCCAGCGCAGGCGGTCGAGGCTCGGGAGGCGGTCGTCGCCGAACCCGCCCGCCTCGGAGACGGTCGCCATCACTCGATCACCGGCCGGGCCGTCTCGGAGTCGATCAGTTCGTCGACCGCCGCCTGGAGGTCGGCGTCCTCGCTGACCATCTCCTCCTCGTGGAGGATGGGGGCGAGGTCCGAGAGCAGCTCGCGGTGCTGATCGCCCGGGAGCGGCGTCGAGAGGTCGGTCCGCTGGGTGAAGACGCGCTCGGCGACCGGCTCGGACATCTCCGACTCGGCCGCGAGGATGCCCGCCGTCTCCTCGGGGTTGTCGAGCGCCCACTGCCGGCCGCGCTCGTACGTCTCCAGCACGCGCCGCACGTCCTCGGGGTGCTCCTCCGCGAACCCCTCCAGCACGTTGAGGAAGCCGTACGTGTTGAAGTTCGGCTCGCGGAAGAACAGGTCCACGTCGTTCTCCAGTTCCAGCTCGGCCATGTGGGGGTCGAGCCCGGCCCACGCGTCGACCTCTCCCTCGACGAGCGCGGTCTGTCCCTCCGGGTGCTGGAGGTGGACGACCTCCACGTCGGACTCGCTCAGCCCGGCCTGATCGAGCGCCTGCAACAGGAAGAAGTGCGGGTCCGTGCCGCGCGTCGCCGCGACCGACTTCCCCTCCAGGTCCGCGACCTCGGAGATGCCGGAATCGCTCGGCGCGACCAGCGCCGTCCACTCCGGCTTCGAGTAGACGTACGGCGTCCGGATCGGCACGCCGTTCGAGCGCGCCATCAGCGCCGCGATGCCCGCCGTGGACGCGAACTCCGCCTCGCCGCTCTGGGAGTACTCGTTCGCCTCGTTGCTGCCGAGGCTGAGCACCCACTCCACGTCCGTGTCCGTCTCCGCGAACGCCTCCTGCATCCAGTCGTGCTCGCGGATGACGAGGCTCACGGGGTTGTAGTAGGCCCAGTCGACCGTCACCGTCCGGGAGCCACCGGAGCCGCCGAGGTTGCCGATGCATCCCGCGCCGAGCGCCGTCGCCCCGACCGCGCCGGCCGCGCCGAGGAATCGTCGTCGTTCCATACCCGGGTCGACGCCCGGCGACTCCCTTAACGTATGCTTACGCAGAATATTCAGTCCACTCTATGATGCCCCGTAGTTATCATTTTCCCGGGGATCGGGAGTCGGAAACCGAGAACGACCGACAGAAAACCGAAGGGCGACGTTGCGCGGGCTGACACGCTGTGACACGGGAGACACGCTCCGAAATCGGCGTGTTCCGGAAAGATGATCCCTTTGCCGCTACTTCGGACCGACCTCCGGCTCGCGGGGTTACGGTCCCGCCGTAGAGACGATCTTGATCACGTCGCCCTCGCTCAACTCGTGGGACTCGCCGATCCGGCGGCTCGACTTCGCGTCGACCGCGTGGAGGTATCCCTCGCCGATGTCCGTGTGGACCGCGTACGCGAGGTCCTTCGGCGTCGCGCCCGATCGGAGCAGGAACGCGTCCGGGAGGACGTTCCCCTTCGCGTCGGTCCACTTGGCGGCGTCCTGCACGGGGTAGACGGTGATGCGGTCGAGCAGGTCGTACACCGCCTCGTTCAGCGCGGTCTGGACGCCCGTGCCGCCGACCCCGGCCATCACCTCGCGGATCGACTCCAGCCCGCTCCGCTGCGCGTCGCTCACGTCGCCGGTTATCTCGAACTCCGCGTCGCCGGGGTCGTACTCCACGACGCCCGCCTCCGCGGCGCGGCGGAGCGCGAGTTCGCCGTCCGCGGTCGCCGCCACGACCGGCTTGTCGGTCCCCTCGCGCAGGCGGTCGAGCGTCCCCTCAGGCGCCGCGTCGGCCTTGTTCGCCACGACGACGATGGGCTTGGTTCGGCGGCGGACCGCCCGCGCCAGCGACTCGCGGTGCTCGTCGGTCCACTGGATCGGGTCCTCGGGGTACTCCAGTTCCCGAAGGACGCGCGTCACGTCGTGCTCGGTCGCACCGAAGCCCGTCAGCAGGTCCGTCAGCGCCTCGTCGACGTCGAAGTCGGGCGACCGGGACTTGCGCTCGACCCCCTCCCAGTTGCGGTCGACGATGCCCGCGAGCCACAGGTCCATCTCCTCCTCGATGAAGTCCACGTCGTCGAGGGGGTCGTGGCTCCCGGGCTCGACCGGTTCGCCCTCCGCGTTCGTCGCGCCCGAGGCGTCGACGACGTTGAGGATCACGTCGGCGTTCGTCAGCTCGTCGAGGAACTGGTTGCCGAGGCCCTTCCCCTCGTGGGCGCCCGGCACCAGCCCCGCCACGTCGAGCAGTTCGATCGGGACGTAGCGCTTGCCGTCGTGACAGTTCTCGTTGCCGCAGCGCTCCTCGCGGTCGAGGCAGGGGCACTCGGTGCGGACGTGGGTCACTCCCCGGTTCGCGTCGATGGTGGTGAACGGGTAGTTCGCCACGTCGACGTCCGCCATCGTCGCGGCGGTGTAGAACGTCGACTTGCCCGCGTTCGGCTTGCCCGCGAGCGCGACCGTGATCATACCCGACGCTCGCCCGCCCGGAAAAAGCGCCTTTCGGTCGGTCGCGGCCGCCTCGCGCCCCCGCGTGCGGCGGTCGGCCCCGGCCGCTTAGAGGACGTCGCCGACGCGCCGCGGCTCGCCCGACAGGTCGGGGTCCTCCGCGACGATCTGGAGGATCTCGTGGTCGGTCACGTCCTGATAGTTCTTCCCGGTCGCCTCCTCGATCAGGTCGACCTCCAGCTCGAACTCCGTCCCCTCGTACACCACGTCGACGCCGTCCTCGCGGATGGACAGTACCGTGCTCATGCCGCGTCGTACGCCGGTCTCATTTATAAGGCCACGGTGACGCCGCCGCGACCCGACGGACGCCGGCGCGCTCGGACCGATGGCCGTCCGTCAGTCGTCCACGTCGGCGACGGCGTCGGACGCGTCCGGACCGTCCGCATCGCGATCGGCAGGGTGCGCGGTCGTGGTTCCCGCCTCCGCGTCGACCGCGGTCGGCCCCTCGACGCCCCGAAGCGTCTCGTGGAACCCGATCACCAGCGCGGGGACGACGACCATGAACAGGTGCTCCTCGACCGGGATGCCGAACAGGTCGTAGCCCGTGCGCGCGACGATGGCGAAGACGCCGACCTCCAGCGTGTACCAGTCCCAGACGTACGCGACGGGGTACAGCGCCAGCACCGTCCGCGCGGCACTCCACAGCGCCTCCGCGCGGTACAGCAGGACGAACGCGAGCGCGCCGAAGACGACTTCCGTCGCGAGGTAGGTGTACGGGCCGAGGACCGTGATGTCGGGGAGACCGACACCCGAGAGCGGCCGGAACCACACCGCCACGAGCAGGGCGGCCAGGAACAGGTAGGTCCCGCGCACCAACAGCTTGGTGGCCAAGTCGGAGGGGGCGCGGTAGGCGACCGCGGCGACCGCGAGCAGGGCGACCGCGGCCGCGGGCGCGGCGGGCGGGAACAGCCCCGCGACGGTGAACCACAGCACCGCGATACAGCCGAAAAGCAGGAGCGCGTACGCGAGGCGCCGCGCGCGGACGCGACCGAGCACGACCGCGACCGTCCGTTTGTCGATGGAGCGGTCGTACGCGTGATCCGCCTCGTCGTCGACGACTTTCACGCCGGTGAGGACGATCAGAAACACCGCCGCGAACGCCAGCGTCGCGGGTGCGGCGCTCCCGGCCTGCACCACAGCGCCGCCGGCCATCGCGACCGCGATGCCCGCCGGGTAGCCCATCGTCGCGCCGAGGGTGTGCATGTCGAGTTGCGGCGCGTGGAGGTAGCCGATCAGCCACATCGGGGCGGTCACCGCTGCCGCGACGGGGCCGGCCGCGAGCCACAGCGTGGTCAGGCAGACCAGGAAGCCGACCGACGCGCCCGCGAGCGCGAGCCGACAGCCCCGCGCCGTCAGGGGGTGGTCGTCGTCCTCGCCGCGGACGTGGAAGTCGACGTAGCCGTCCTTCACGTGCGCGGTGTAGACGGCGAAGAAGGCGGCCAGCGCGTGGACAGCGCCCAACCCGACCGAGAACTCGCCGGCGACGGCCGCGCCGAACCACGAGGCGGCCAGCGGCGGGAGCATGAACACCGGGTGCACCTGCGAGGCGAGCGCGCGACCGGCGGCGCCGACGCCCGCACCGTGCCGGGAAACGTTCATCGTACCTGATAATTCGCCCGCTCCCGCTTCAGTGTTGTGTGGTGTGTGGGCATTCAACAGTACAGGTTCGGGAGCGGCGTCCGCCGCGCGTCCGACGCCCCCCGACCGTTTATGCCCGTCGGGCGTCTGCGACCGTGTGTGTCACTCAGGGGGGACCCGATCGCCGAACTGTCGGTGCCGTCGGGGACGACCGTCGAGGAGCACGACCTCGTCACCGACGGGGACGTGCTGGTCGGCGGCCAGTCGACGGTGGAGTTCGGGGTCCGCGGGCGGAACGTCGCGGCCGGCGAGCGCGTCTCCTTCGGCAACGACATCGAGGCCGAGGGGGACTGCCGACTGGACATGCTGTGTGACGTGGACGGGAACGTCCTCGTCGGCGACGACGCCTACCTCGGCGAGCGGGTCCACATCACCGGCCGGCTGATGGTCTCCGGCGACCTCGACATCGGCGACGACGTGGACATCGAGGAGGGGTTCGAGGCCAACGGCTGGATCGTGATCCGCAACCCGGTGCCGACGCTCGTCTTCTACTTCATCGTCCTCTCGCAGCTGCTCCGGCTGGGCGAGACGGACGCCGCGGACGACCTCGCGGAGGCGTTGTCGGGCGAGGAGGACCCGCGCGATCCCCTCGTGATCCCCCGCGGCGCGGAGGTCTCCGACGACGCGTGGCGCGTCTCCACGCCGGCGACGATCGGCGACGACTGCCGGCTCCACGGCAACGTCCGCGCCGAGGAGATCGCGGTCGGCCGCGACAACAACGTGTTCGGCTCGCTGCGCGCTCGCGGCGACATAACCGTCGGCGAGGGAACGCTCGTCCACGGCGACGTGACGACCCGGAGCGGGACGGTCACGGTCGAACCGGGCGCACAGATCCGCGGCGACGTGGTCGCGGGCGACCTGATCGTCCACGAGGGTGCCGAGATCGAGGGGACGCTGCGCGCCCGCGGCGAGATGAAACTCGTGCGACCGAAGGACGACGCGTCCGATGAGGCAGACGACGCGTCCGATGAGGCAGACGACGCGTCCGATGAGGCAGACGACGCGTCCGATGAGGCAGACACCGCGACCGAGGTCGACGAGGCAACGACTCCCGAGGATGGTTCCGAGGATGTAGACGATGGGGGTGCGGACGGTGAGGGATCTGAGGTGGACGATGAGCCCGGGGACGACAAGGAGCCCGAAGACGACGATGCGGTCGACAACGTTGGCGAGACCGACCGGGATGGCGAGGTCGACCAGGATGTCGAGGTCGACCAGGATGTCGAGGTCGACCACGACGACGAAGCCGAGAGTGTCGACGTGTCAGAAGACGGCGACGCGGCCGAAGACAGCGACGAGCCCGCGGATCACGAGGCCGAGACCGGCGCAGGGGAGGGCGGAGAGCCGACCGAAGGCGTGGAGGGACCAAGCGACGATGCGGACGGAATGACCGCAGCCATCCTCGACGACGAGTTGGACCCGGATGCGGTTCGCGGGACGACCGGGAACGCGACCGGCGACGCTGACGCCTCCGGCGAGTCCGACGACGATCCGGCGGAGAACTCCGCGAGCTAGCGTCACCGAGCGCGTCCGCCGGTGTGGGACGGTTCGCGATCGGCTCGACCGCGGGTTTTGCTACGGTTCGACGACCGGCGAGAAGACGTTCTCGTGAAGCGTTTCACAGACCGTGTCGGCGAGTGCGCGGAGGTTGACCGTGTCCTCGCGGTTGTAGGAGACGAGCGTCTCCAGCGACGACTCGTCGCCGCGCTCGTACTCGCGCCAGAGCCGCACCGCGTCGCGCCCGGAGATGTCCGGCCGGTCGCGGTCGATGCCGAGCTCTTTCTCGATGGGCTTGAGCCCCCCCGAGAGCCCGATCCGCTTGCAGGGGTACATCAGGTCGAGGTGCGGCGTCTCCACGTCGATGCCGAGGCTCGTCTCCAGGAACGGCACGTCGAAGCGGGCGCCGTTGAACGTCGCCAGCAGCTCAGCCTCGCGAAACTGCTCGCGCACGCGCTCGGCCGTGAGGTCCTCCCCCTGCACCAGCGTCGTCGTCTCGCCGTCGCGGTGGAAGCTGACCGTCGTCACCTCGTCGCGGCGCTCGTCCAGTCCGGTGGTCTCGATGTCGAAGAAGCAGGTCTCCGCGCGGAAGTTCTCGTAGAGCCGCCAGCGCTCGCCCGAAGGGAAGGCACCGTCGAAGAACGCGGCGTTCCCGTCGTCGAGGTGCGTCCACGCCTCCGCGATGAACGACTCGATGCGGTCGGCGGTCGTCGGACCCACCCCGGACACGTCCGCGGTCGAGTCGAACGCGTCCCAGTCGGTCATCCCGCGCTCCCAGAGCCGGCGCTCGGTCGCCTCGCCGACCCCCCGAACGGGGATGAAGCTGTTCTCGATGCGCATACCGGACCCCCGCGCTCGCGGGCCTTCAACCTCGCGCTCCGGCGACCGCGTCCCGCCGGCTTATGACCGCGGCGCGCCAATCACCGCTCATGTGCGGCCGCTACAGCCTGACCGCCTCCCGCGACGCCCTCGAAGCCCGGTTCGGCGCCGCCTTCCCCGAACACGAGCCACGCTACAACTGTGCGCCCGGCCAGCGACTGCCCTTCATCGCGGCAGCGGACCCGGACGAGGCGACCCGCGGCGAGTGGGGGTTCACGCCGTCGTGGGCCGACGACGCGTTCGGCCAGATCAACGCTCGCGCCGAGACCGTCCGCGAGAAGCCGGCGTTCCGCGACGCCTTCGAGGCGCGGCGCTGCGTCGTCCCTGCAGACGGCTTCTACGAGTGGCCCGAGACGGACGGACGAACGCGGCCCCACCGCGTCGCGTTCGCGGACGACCGACCGTTCCTGATGGCGGGGATCCACGCGCGCTGGGAGGACCCCGCCGCCGCGGCACAGACCGGCCTCGACGCCTTCGGCGGCGGTGCGGCGGCGGACGGTTCCGAGGCGGGCCCGACGGAGACGTTCGCGGTCATCACGACGGAGCCGAACGACCTCGTGGCCGACCTCCACCACCGAATGGCGGTGATTCTCGACCCCGAGGACGCCGAGACCTACCTCCACGGGACGCCCGCGGAGGCAGCCGCGAAGCTACGGACGTATCCCGCCGGCGAACTGCGGAGCTACCCCGTCTCGACGCGCGTCAACGACCCGGCGAACGACGACCCGAGCCTCGTCGAACCGGCTTGACGCCGTCCGCTTCGGCGATCACTCCGGCGATCGCTCCCGACGATCACTCCGACGATCACTCGCCTCCGTCGCCGGACTCCGGTGCGTCCTTCCACTCGCCGAGCCCCGACGGGTCGAGATGCACGTGGACGTCGCCGACGCCCTCCATCCCGCGGAGGCGGCTCACGACTTCCGTTTCCACGTCGTGGGCTTCGCGGAACGGCAAGCTCCCGTCGACCTCGACGTGGACCTCGACTTCCAGGTCGGTCCCGTCGTAGAAGACGCGCAGGTCGTGGATCCCCTCGACCTCGGCGTGTTCGCGTATCGCCGCCACGATCCGCCGTCGTTCCCCCTCCGGCGGCGCCGCACCCACGAGGTAATCGACGTTTTCTCGAGCGATCTCGACTCCCTGATAGACGACGAGAACGCTGACGAGCGCGCCCGCGAGCGGGTCCAGGATCGGGTATCCGACGTACACGCCGAGGATCCCCACCATCGCGGCCACCGTCGTGTAGATGTCGTTCAGGCAGTCGGCCACCAGCGCGCTCAATGCGGCCGATCCGAGGTCCGCGTTCACCCACGCGGTGTATCGGTAGACGACGTACATATCGAGCATCGCAAAGCCGAGCGCCGCGACCAGTACCGGACTGAACGTCACGCCGGCCCCCTCCAGGAGGCCGAGGGCGGACTCCCGGAGCAGGTTCAGCCCCAGGACGACGATCACCGCGCCGACGAACAGCGCCGTGAGCGGTTCGATCCGCTGGTGGCCGTGCGGGTGATCCTCGTCGGCGGTCTCGTACCGGCTGCCGCCCCACAGGAACACGACCACGCTGGCGACGAGGTCCGCGACTGAGTGGGCCGCGTCCGCGACCAGTGCCACGCTGCCGAACGCGACGCCCGCGGCCCCCTCGACGGCGATCTTCACCGCGTTTCCGAGGACGTTGACCAGCGCCGCCCGTCCGAACCGGCGGCGGTCGTCCGTCGAGGTCCCCTCCGACATGGACGCACCTCGTCGCCCCCCGGTCTTAAGCCATGTGTCAGCCGACCCCGCGGCCGCCGCGGGCACGGAGTCGGTTCGCGATCCGGAGTCTGGGTTCCACCGCCTCTCTGCCCGACCCACCGATCGGTCCCGGATTTCCCGCCTCGATTGGAGTAGCTACCGCCCGGAACTCTATATCGCGCTATGAAATTTATGAGTTCGTTCTCGATCAGACTTTCGACGGTTCCACGACAACGCAATTGCTGCGGCGTCTCCCAAAAAATCGCCCTGGAGGGTTCTCAGACGCCGAGACTGAACACGTTCGCCTCGTAGGTCTCCCGGACCTGTCCACCCCAGTTGTGGGTGTAGGTGTCGATGATGTCGTCGGCCACGTCCCCGCGGAGGTACTTCACGACGCCGCGGTCCCCGGTTCTGTCCCGGAGGTGGGTGGTGAAGAAGTGGCGGAAGTAGTGGGGCGTGACGTTCTCGGCTGCCCCGCCGCCGGTGCGGTACCAGCCCCGGTCGCGGGCGTGTTGCTCGACGATGTGGCGGACGGTCTCGGGGTCGACGCGCTCGCCCCACCCGTCCGCGGTCCCGACGAACAGGGGATCAGCTTCGGAGACGGCGTCGGGACGCACCGCGAGCCACCGCTTGAGCGTCCGTGCGAGCTCGTCGTCGATCGGTATCACGGTATCTCGTTTGCGCTTGTTCGCGGCCGTCCGCACCTCGCCGTTGAGGGACTCGCCGACCGCGGCGTCGGCGGTGACGAACACCGAGTCCGGGCGCGAATCGAGCGCCGGTCGCGTCCCCAACTCGAAGCCCTCCTGCAGTTCCGTGTCGGTCAGCGACACGTCCCGGAGGTCGAGGTTGCACAGTTCCCCGACGCGCATGCCGGTCTTCAGGAGCGTCACCACGAGCGCGCGGTGGAGTGGGTGCCGGATCGACTGCACGAACGACCGCATCGTGGGTACGTCGATCTCCCGGCGGGCGGGGTCCTTATCGACCGATTCGTCCATCTCCTCC
>NZ_LKIR01000127.1:105550-138147 GCF_001462205.1 Haloparvum sedimenti | reverse complement strand
GGGCCACCGGCCCGCCCGCTCATCGTTCACCGTCCGTCAGGACGTATCCCCCCTCGCGGCCGCTGTACCGAACGCGGTCCTCGGACTGGAGGTCGTCGAGCGCGTTCTCCAGTCGCTCCTCGAGGTCACCCGAGAGGGCGTCGAGCAGATCCTCCCACGAGAGCGGCCCCTTCCGAGATAACACGGATTCGACCCGGCTTTCGAGGCCGTTACCCCCGGGGTTCGACCCTTCCTCGTCGCCCTCCTCGGGGTTACTCTCGCCCCCCGTCGTGAACCCCCGTCTCCCGGCCTGTACCATCGTTCTCACGAACTCGCTCTGGCTCATGTCGAGATCGTCGGCGTGCCGTTTCCACTCGGATTTTTGGTAGGACGGTACGTACGTCTTCACCGCCGTTCTATCGGTGTTCGGTTCCGACGACATTCGTGATTCGAGGGTTGACCGCCCCGCTAATCAATCTATCCCCACACTAGTGGATAAGAGACTTTATCAAAATATCCAGCGCTACAATAGAGCCGCTATACTACGCATATCTAGAAAAATATGCTCATCAAACGGCCAAAATAGTCCCAAAATATCGGATAATAAATCGATGGCCGAAGTGGATTTCGTTCTTAGAGAACGGTCAAAAATTTCGCTGTCGGCCGCCGGTTCGTCCCGCCGCTCGCTCGAAGAGTGTTTCCCGTTCGGCATATTTATCTGCTTTCCTACACTTTACCTCCGTCGTTCGCTGACTCGACTCGCGTGGAACACGGCCGCGGCTCGGGCAGGCGCCTGGCAGATCCGACCGGACTCCTCCCCGCGAGAGTCACGGGCGGCGCTGCGACGTGAGCTCCGGCCGACCATGTCGACCGCGGAGCCGGGACGGCCGTTCGGGCGGACGACGAACCGTCCCGGCAGCGACGGCTTCCGGGACTCCGACTCCGGCGGTATGCAGGTGTCTCGAACAGGAGGCGGCCGGATCGGCGACCGCGAGTCGCCGCGGCGCCGGCCGCGGAGCCGCGCCAGCCCGAGCGACGAATTCCCTGCACCCGGCGACGGCTGACGGGCCCGTGGTCCCGGATGCAGCCGATACCGCGGCCGAGCGGTGAGACGACCGCGGAAGCATCCGGATCGTACGCGGTTTTGACGCCGGATGGACGTATCCCCGGTGAGCAATCCCTCCTCACCCCGACACAGAACCGCAGGAGAGCGCGTGAACGCGCTTCTCGGCGTCTTCCGCCGAGAAGGGTACACACTCGAAACCGTTCCGTCTCGGAGCTGCACGCGGTCGTGAGAACTGGATGCGTTCAGGCAGCGCCTCGAGTCGGCGTCGGTCGGCGATCAGGCTTCGCAAGGCCTCGAAGCCGGTCCGAGGTAGCCCCCGTTGGAGACGATTCCGGACAAACCCATTACCGATATGGCGAAATTTCTCCCGTCTTTCCGTTTCTTCTCCGAGGACGGGAATGGCCAGCAGCGAACACATAAATCACATCTCGCTATACCTAATTCATTCGTATCGGTCGCCGTGTTCGAGCCAGGATCGCCGGGCGGATCGACAAGTCCCACAGGAGACGGCGACCGATCTCGAGAACAGGCGTCAGAACCGCACACCGCGTCCGCAGTCGAATGTCGGGGACTCAGACCGTAAGCGCCGACTCGAGGTCGGGGCCGACGAGTAGTTCGCGGACGCGCTCGACCGACGGATCGGCTTCGGCGCGGTTCTCCATGAGCACCGTTTCGCTCGGGAACAGGTGCTCACCGAGGACGAGGCCGTGGTCGCGCGCGGTCGAGCCCGTCACGGTGAGGTAGACGCCGAGGCCCGTCTCCGCGATGGCTGCCTCCTCCTCCTGGTCGGGGTCGGGGTACGTGAAGTCGACGTCCGCGAGCGCGTCGGTTCCGAGGACGGCCGTCACCAACCGCTCGTACCGGGGAGAGATACAGAGCGGACCCTCGTAGTCGGCGACGAACGCGCGGTCGAGGTCGGTCCCGGACGGGAGCACGTTCGGAGTGGCCATCAGCGTGTGGTAGACGGTGTCGCCGAGGCCCGTGACGACTCGAACGTCCGTGTCTCGGGGGTCTATCCGGCGGTTGATGTCGGCGAGCTCGGCAATTCCCTCCCGTTCGATACCGACGACCTCCTCGAGGACCAGGTCCGCGGAGTCGAACCCGAGCGCGAACTCGTGGGTCCTGAGCGCGCGGAACGGCTCCTCGCGACCGACGAGTTTCACCGGCACGTCGCCGATCTCGACTGTCGCGGCGTCGAAGACGATCCGGCGCGGCTTGCCGTCGCGGTCGTCTCGCAGTAGGGTGTACTCGGGCGCGGCAGGGGCTTCGTGGTCAGAGTAGTCCGCGAGCCGCTCGTAGGGACCGCGGTCCGCATCCAGGTCGTCCTTCGTGACGGCCTTTTCGTAGCGGAGCGTGCTGCTCACGTCGTCGGCGAGCGGCCCCGCGTCACCGACGTGCGCGAGACGCTCGAGCACAGCTTCGAGCGGTCGGCCCTTGCGCGGGACGGCGACCGGAACCGGCGTAGTCATTGGCGACGTTCAGGGAGCGCGGGTAAAACGGGTTGCGTTTCCGGCGTGCTACCGAGCAGACCGGGTCGTGAGGTTCAGGCGCCGAACGCGTCGCTGAGTCGCTCGCGGAACTCCTCGAGCTCCTCGAGCTCCTCGTCGATGCGGGCTATCTCCCCCTCCAGTTCCTCGAGAGACACCTCGCTGTCGCCCACGGTGTCCTCGACGGCCTCCTCGACCTCGACGAGCCGGGCGTCAACTTCGGCGATGTCGTCCCACACGTCGCCGAGTTCGTCGTCGATCGTCTCCGCGTGGTCCTGGACCGCGTCGACGCGGTCGTCGGTCGTCTCGAGGTCGTCGGCGAGCGCGGACACCTCATCGCGCACGCTCTCGACGAACTCCTCGACGTCAGCCACGTCGTCCGCGAGCCCCTCCCGCTCGGAGTCGGCCCGCTCGGCCCGGACGCTGAGGTCCCCGACCGCGTCGTCGAGGTCGTCGATCTCGGCTTGGATCTCCGCGAGGACGCCGTCGGCGGTCCCCTCCTCGTCGATGAACGTCTGGAGCGCCTCCACGTACGCCGCGAGGTCGCCGAGCCGGGACTGTACCCGGCTGATCCGGACATCGACGCTGTTCGGCGTGCCGAGGTCGAGTTCCTTCTGTAACACGTCGAGATCTTCCTCGTCGACCTCGCCGGAGCGGATCTCCGCGGCCAGCGCCGCCGCGACTCCCCCGGTTTCCGTCACCGGGGCCGTGTCGTCCCCATCGCCCTCGTCGCCCGCCGCGTCCGGCCGGTCGTCCGTCGCGTCGCCTGTCGCGTCTTCAGCATCCGGCTCCGACGCCGCGTCGTCGGCTTCCGCGCCTCCGGACTCGCCGGGCTGCGGTTTCTCGACCCGGGTGTCGTGCGGGGTGACCGCCGCGGTCGCCTCGTCCGGGACGGGACGAGGGTCGGCGGACTCGGTCTCGTCGGTCTGCGGCTCGGCGGACCGCAGTTCGTCGACGCCGATGTCCGGGGCGACGGAGTCGGCCGGTTCCGTCCCGTCCGGCTCCCCGTCCGCGCCCGTCACGACCGGTTCAGCGGGTTCGGCGGACTCGGCGGGTTCGGCGGACTCGGCGGGTTCGGCGGACTCGGCGGGTTCGGCGGACTCGGCGGGTTCGGCGGACTCGTCCGGATCCGGAGCGTCGAGCCCGTCTAGCGGGTCGGCCGCCTCCGCGGGGTCCGCGGCCGCCGCCACGGCGTCCTGTGACGCACCGGTTCCGCCGGTGTCCTCGGCGGCCCCGCCGGTGTCGGGTTCCTGTTCGGGTTCGTCCATGCCCGGGAGCGAGGACCGCTCGCCGCCGAGCACGTCGCGGACGACTTCCGCGCCGTCCGCGCCGAGCACGTCGTCCATCTCCTCGCCCTCGCGCGCCGTCTCCACGGTGGGAACGCCGAGGAACGCGTCGGTGTCCGGGTCGTCGTCCCGGATTCCGTACACCGTCGTCAGCGTCTCGCCCGGTTCGAACACGCGCTCGAACTCGACGCGGTGATCGTTGTAGGCGGTCCAGTCCTCGCTCTCGTAGTCGGGGTGGAACCCAACGCGGTCCATCGGGAACGACTCCGGAATGTCGTCCACGATCCGGAGCCGGGCGGGGTCCTCGCGGTCCGAAGCTATCTCGAACACCACTGCAGGGACCGGGAACTCGTCGTTCGAGAAGGACTTCGAGACCCTGATGTCCCCGTCCTCGACGGACACGGCCGCGTCGTCGGTCGTCGGGTCGCTCATGGACCACCGGTTCGCGACGACTAACTTAAATTACACGGGCCGATCCTCCGCGGTGATAACCGGATCAGACTGTCAGGACCGTCACGGGGCCGTCGAAGTCGAGGACGATCCGCTGCGTCTCGTCGCCGAAGATGGCCTTCCCCGTCGGTGAGCGCTTCTGTCCGGTGACGAAGACGTGGTCGCAGCCGTAGCGGTCGGCCTCGGTCAGCACCGTCTCCCCCATGTCGCCGATGGCGCCGTGGGCCTCCCACTCCACGTCGAGGTCGTCGAGCACCTCGCGGCCCACGTCCGCGGCGTAGTTCTTCGCGCCCTGCATCGCCTGCGTCACGCTGTAGGAGGCCTCGTAGTTGGAGATCTCCTCGAGTTCGACGCGCTGGTCGTTGTACTCCTCCTCGGTGGTCCCGTACAGCAGCGTCAGCTTCGCGTCGACGCCCGCGGCGAGTTCTCCCGCCTCGCGCACGAGTTCCTTCGACTTCTCCGTGGGGCCGACGACCGCGAGTGCGTGATCCATATGGCGCGCAATTTCCCACGGACTGTAAAAACGTGTGGGATCGTGATGTATCGGTTCGGAGTCCCGACCACTCCCTGACCCCCCGGTTGTCCAGAGCGGTGCTGTGGCGGTATCGGTGCAGTAGTGCGGTACTGATGCGGTCGGCGCGCGCGTTTCTCGCGCGCGAGGGAGGCCGCGCCCGGGCGCGATGCGGTGCGGTTCCGCGCCCGGCTCGCGGCCGAGGCTGGGGAGGGATGAGGCATGCAGTGCTGTGCGGTCGCCGAGCGGGTCGGCACTGCGGCGCCGCACTGAACGGGGTAGCCGGCACCCCGATCCGGACGAATTGCCGCCGCAATCGCCTCCTCAGTCCCAGAAGGCCTGCGTCCGCGCGTACTCCCGCTCGCGGCCGAGGATGTCGCGGTAGAACTCCTCCTCGTCCTCGCGGAGGTTGTTGATAATTCGGGCGGCGTTTTCCGGACCGACGCCGCGGGCCGCGAGCGCGATCACCGCACGCTTGCCGTGGGTCTGCACCAGACTCGCGGAGCGGAACGCGCGCTTCGTGAGCTTCTCCTGGTCCTCGTCCTTCTCCTCGGCCCTGACCGCCTTCACCGCCTCCTCGTCCCACGGGTTGAGCGCCGCGATGCGGGTCGACCCGCACTCCGGGCACTCCGGCTGGTCGCGGACGCGGCGCACCTTCGTCTTCCGCGTCCAGTCCCGACAGTGGAGACAGAAGAGGATCACGCGGTCCTCGCGGATGCGCTCGCGAACGGCCTCGATGACGCTGGCGTCCGCGTTCTCCGGCACGAGGAACTCGCGGCCGGAGGAGGTGCCCGCCGAGCCGAGCGGCGTCCGCTCGCGGGCGGCCACGAGGTCGATGTCCCCGGACTGGACCGCCTCCAGAACCGCTGCGGTCGCGTCGACCGCGAGGTCCGTGTGGAACGTCTCGCGGACCGCCTCCTCGTAGACGGGGGTGTCCTCCAGCGCCGCGAGTAGGCGGTCGCCGCCGAATCGACCCTGCCCCTCGCGGTAGCGCTTGAGCGCGCCGAACTTCGCGGCCACCTGCGCGAGCGTGAACTTCAGCGCGTCCGACTTCTTCACCGCGAGTTCGAGGTACGACTCCAGGTGCGCCGGCTCCGTCTCCTCCAGCACCTCCATGACGACGCCGGGACCCACGTCCGGCGGGACCTCCAGCTCGATCCGATAGGGGTCCACGTCCATCCCCACGGAGGAGCCGGTGCGCTGACCGATCAGCGCCGACAGCAAGCGCGCGAGCGTCTCGTTCACCTCGTGGCCGAACGCGGCGTTGACCACGAGCGAGCGCCCGAGCGACTCGACGACGATGCGCTCGTCCGTCGGCACGGGGTGGCCCGCGGCGGCGTGGTCCTCGACGGACTCCAGCGCGGCCGCCGCCGTCCCTGCGTCCGTCGGGTAGCGCTCGGTCAACCCGCGCGCGACCGCCGACCGGGGGGTCCCGTCCGCGAGGCGCTCCGCGACCTCCCCTCGTAGCCGGCCGACCTCGGCCGCGACGGGCTTCGGGACGGGGATCTCCGAGCCGGTCCACGAGGGCACCTCGCCGGCGGGGTCCTCCACCGGCGAGACGTTGACGCGCTCCTCCTCCTCGTCGATGTCGTTGATCCGCCACATCTCGCCGCGCTGGACGAACGTCTCGCCCGGGCCGGCGAAGTTGAGGACGAACCGTTCGTCGAGCGTCCCGATCCGCGACCGCGAGGAGAGGTCGTGAACGTCGTAGGTCGACTCGTCGGGGATCATCGAGAGGTTGGCGTAGAAGTACTGCCACGTCCCGCCGGACTTCTCCAAGGTGTCCGTCTCCTCGTCGAGCCACAGCAGGCGATTGCTCGACAGCTCCCGGACGACCTCCTGGAACGCCGGCTCAGAGAGGTCCCGGAAGGGGTAGGCGTTCGTCACGACCTCGTAGGCCTTCCGCGCGTGGACCTCGCTGAAGTCCATCACGACGCCGACGACCTGGTTCGCGACCGTGTCGAGGCTCCCGTGGTGGATGCTGGCCGGCTCCACCAGACCCTCCTCAGCGCGCCGGGCGATGGCCAGCGACTCCAGCACGTCGTCGTCGCCGCTCGCGACCACGGTCCCCTCCGAGACGAGGTCGCGGCGGTGGCCCGCACGTCCGACCCGCTGGAGCAGCCGGGCGACCTCGCGCGGGCTCCCGTACTGGACGACGTGGTCGACGCGTCCCACGTCGATCCCGAGTTCCATCGAGGAGGTACAGACCAGTCCGTCGAGGTCGCCGCTCTTGAAGCGGTCCTCCACGTCGACGCGCGCCTCGGTGGAGAGCGAGCCGTGGTGGATGCCGATGTCGACGGGTTCGCCGTCGTCACCGACGCCGGACCTGCCGCTTCCCCCCTCCGCGAGCGTCTTGAACCGCGAGCCGAGCGCCTCCGCGGTCTGTCGCGTGTTGACGAAGATCAGCGTCGACTCGTGGGCCGCGACGATCTCCCTGATCGCGCGGACGTGGCTGGCGATCTCCTCGGTCGTCGCCAACTCGCCCGCGAGCCGGTCGTCGGCGTCGGTGATCTCGGGTTCGACCACCGAGAAGTCGACGCGCGTGCCGGCCGCGACCTCCACGATCTCGAACTGGCGGTCGCCCTCACGCGAGGGGTCCCGCTTCCCGCAGCCAACCAGAAATCGCCCGACTTCCTCGGGCGACCCCACCGTCGCGGAGAGGCCGATCCGCTGGTAGGGGCCCGCGACCTCGCGGAGGCGCTCCATGCCGACGGTCAGCTGTGCCCCCCGCTTCGCGGAGGCGAGTTCGTGGACCTCGTCGACGACGAGATGCGCCACGTCCGCGAGCGCCTGCCGCATCTTCGATCCGGTGAGGATCGCCTGCAGGCTCTCGGGCGTGGTGATCAGCACGTCCGGCGGGTCGTCGGCCTGCTTCGACCGCTCGTACTGCGTCGTGTCGCCGTGTCTGACCGCCACCTCGAGGTCGAGGTAGTCGCCCCACCACTCCAGCCGGTCCATCATGTCACGATTGAGCGCGCGGAGCGGAGTGATGTACAGCGCGGAGATCCCCTCCCGCGGCGCGCCCGTGGGCGTCTCGCGAGCCCTCACGAGCGCGTCGAACACCGGCAGCATCGCCGTCTCGGTCTTTCCGGTCCCGGTCGGCGCCAGCACGAGCGCGTTCCGACCCGCCGCTATCGGGGGGATCGCCCGGCGCTGCGGCTCCGTGGGCGTCGCGAAGCCGCGCTCCGAGAGCGCCTCCCGGACCGTCGGCCCGAGGTGCGTGAACGCGTCCAGTCCGTCCTCCGCACCGGCGGTCTCCGAGCGAGCTTCGGCCTCCGTCTCGGCGGCCTGCTGCCCGTCAGCGGCCCCGCCGGCGCTCCCCTCTGGCATCGCTCCGAGGTTCGGTCCTCAGGCGATTAAGCGCGTCGCCGCGGGGGCGGTCGCTGGCGCACTGGCACACGCTCAGACCGACCGATACGCGCCGAGTCGCGTCCCGTCGAGCAGGTACGCCTGCCCGTCGACCAGTCCCTCGGGCAGAAACGGGGCCAGGAACTGCTGACCGTCGACGTTGATCCACGTCCCGCCGGACCGCTCGTTGAACGCCGGGAAGACGACGAGCTCCGGGTCGTTCCAGACCGCCGCGACTGCCTCGCCCGATTCGGCTTCGGCCTCGAAGGGTTCCCGCCGGAGCGCACCGCGGAGCCACGCGCGCTCGGTCCGGCTCCCGCCGACCGCGTCCTCCAGTCTGACCTGCGGGTGTTCGTGGCCCATGCAGACCGTCTCCGCGCCGAACACCGCCGGGTCGGGCCACGTGTGCCCGTGGACGAACGCCACGTCGCCGCGGCGTTCGCCGCCGGCCGGGATCACGTCGAGGTCGGCCGCGAACGCCTCCGCGACGCCGGGGTCGTGATTCCCGACGACCAGCGTCAGCGGGACGCGCTCGGTGACCGCGTCGATCAGCGCCGCGATCTCCTCGCGCTCCTCGCCCTCCGGTGCGGCGATGCGGTGCGCGAGGTCCCCCAGCACCACGACGCGGTCGGCGTTGGTGCGGTCCAGCAGCGCGAGCAGGCGCTCGCGGCGCTCGGGTGCGGCGCTGTCGAGTTCGACGCCGCGCTGGTAGCGCAGTCCGACCTCGATGCCGGCGTGGTAGTCGGCGACGACGAGCGCGCGCTCGTCCGGGAGTTCGGCGACCGCGGCCGGCGCGTCCGGCACCGGCTCGACGACCGCCATCAGATCGCTTTCAGCGTCCCCTCGGTCGGCTCGTAGCACTGGCCGCCCATCAGGGCGTCCTCGATGGCGTCGTCGACGTCCTCGGGGTCGGCGCCGTACTCGTCGACGACCGCCGCGGCCACAGCCTCGCGGTCCGCACCGTCGCCGTCGTCCAACTCGCGCATCGTCTCGACGGCGGCGGCAGTGAGGTCGACGTCCTCCGCGTCCTCCGCCGCTTCCTCGCCATCCGCCTCGGCTTCGCTCTCGGCGTCGGCACCCGAGTCCGTCTCGGCCTCCGTCGCCGTCTCGTCGGGCTCCGCGTCCTGTTCTTCGAGCTCTTCGGCGAGGTCGTCGGCGTCGGGGACGTCGATACCCGCCTCCTCGACCTCGCCGCCGGTCTCGAACTCGGTCCCGTACTCCGACTCGATCTCCTCACGTTCCTCGTCGTCGAGTTCGTACATCTCGCCGCCTGCGGCCTCCGTGTCGGCGGCGTCGGACGTGTCTGCGACCCCACTGTCGGCTGAACTCCCGGCGGCGCTCGCGTCGGCGTCGGAGTCCCCGAGCGACTCGTCGAAGTCACCGAGCGGCTCCTCGGCCGTGGTCTCGTCGGCGCCTCCCGCCGTCGCGGGTTCGGCCGTCTCCGGTTCCGCCGGTTCCGTCTCCGTCTCAGTCGTCGTCTCCGGTTCGGTCTCTGCCTCTGCCTCAGCCTCCGACTCAATCTCCGCCTCCGGTTCGGCCTCCGCCGTCGGTTCCGGTTCCGTCTCCGCGGTCTCTGTCGGGTCCGACTCGGCGGTTGCCTCGACGTCCGCTTCGGGTTCCGTCTCGGTCTCCGCCGCCGATGAAGCCGCCTCGCCGGTCACGGCCGCGGGCTCGACGCTCACGTCCGTTTCCGGGAGCGGACCGATCTCCGCGTGACCGCCCTCATCCGGGGCCACGTCGGGCGCGCGGACCTCGTCGCGGTCGCCGGCGACCAGCTCCAGCGCATCGACCGCCATCAGCCGCACGGCCTCGACGTAGGCGGGCGAGGTGCGGTAGTGCTCCAGGGCGCGCGGGATCCCGGCCGCGAGCGACGCGGGCGCGCCGCCGGCCTCCAGCGCGCGGCGGAGGTCCTCCCCGCGGAGGTCCGCGGCGAGGGCCTTCTCGAGGACCGCGAGGCGGTCGAGCGTCGTCTCCGCGGCGGTGACGATCCACCGGTCGCGGACATCCGCGTCGACGTGGTTGATGCTCTCCGGCCGGACGGAGGTGAACACGCGGTCCGAGTCCTCCGGCTCGAAGGTCCGGGCCTTCCCCGTCAGCGCCACGAAGCTCGGCGGGTCGGCACGCTCGAGGAACGTCTGCGCGTCGGGCTGGTACTGGCCGGCGTAGGTGACGAACGCGCCGGTCGGGTCGACCACGCGCCCGCGGCGGGTGTCGTCGTTGATGTGCTCGACCTCGGTGAGCACGCCGGCCGCGAACAGGCGGTTGACGCGCGCGCCGGTCGGGGTGACGACGTAGTTCGGCGCGCGCTCCTCGTCGCTCTCGGAGTAGGAGAGCGAGGCGTCGTCGAACTCCGCGGCGAAGAGCCGGTAGGCGACCTCGCGGGCGCCCGGCCCGTCGTCGTCGCTCATCGGTCCACCTCCGCGTCCGCGGCGGCGTCGGGGTCGGTGTCAGCGTCGGCGTCAGCGTCGGCGGGGGCGCCGCCGTCGGTCGCCGCCTCCCCACCGGCGTCCCCGGACCCCCCGAGCGTTTCGAGGACGGCCTCGGCCGCGTCGGCCGGATCGTCGCTCGCGGGTTCGAACGTCTCGGCGTCGAGGTTCGCGCCGTAGTCGTCCACGGAGAGGTTCCCGCGGACGCGGAACGCGCGCCCGACGAGTTCGTCGCGGATGTCCGCCGCGACCACGTCCTTGTCCATCGCCTCCTGTGCGGCCGCGAGCGCGTCGTCCAGCCCGCCGCCGTACACCTCGGCGGTCAGATCGTCGTCGAGCACGACCGTCAGCGTGTCCGTGCCGTCGTCGAGGATGGCCTTCACGCGCAGGTCGTCCTCGCCCTCGACGGCGCCGTGGCTCCGACACTGTCCGCCCTGAATCACGCGCCCGCAGTCGGGACAGCGCTCGATCAGCCCGGAGCCGTCACGGACCTCGAGCACGTTACCGACGACCTCCACGTCGAACATCCCGCCGGTGTCGACGGCCTCTGCGACCGAGAGTCGCGGCGCGTCCTCCTTGACGGTCACCGGATCCGAGAGCGGCGTCACCTGCGAGAACTCGGTGAGGTTGATCGACGGGACGCCGCGGAACTCGCGGACGTACACGTCCTCGATCCGCAGGTCGGAGCCCTCCGCGACCTCCTCGCGAGGGTCCCAGTCCGTGAACGGGAGCCGACCGGTCTCGTCGCCGACGATCCCCTCGCGGATGTCGGTCTCGCCGTCGCGCCCGGAGATGGTCTTCGACTCCACCTCCAGCACGCGCACCTCGACGTTCCGGCCGCGGTCCCCGGGTTCGAGCTCGACCAGCGAGCGGTCGCCGCCGACCTCGGTGTCCACGTCCGGCGTCTCGTCGGCCATCGCGACCGTCGAGGAGTCGTTGAGGTTGAGTTCGGGCTTCCCGTCCCACTCGCGGACGCCGGCGTTGCCGATCGTGACGGCGTCTCCGGGCTCGAAACCGAAGTCGGTCCACGCGGTGTAGGAGATCGTCCCCGTCTCGTCCGCGAGTTCGCCCTCGCGGATCGTGATGTCGTCACCCTGGTACCGGATCGTTCGGGTACCGACCGTCAGCACGACAGCGGTCACGGTGACGCTGTCATGGTCGGTCGTGATCTCCCCGAGGTCGACCGAGTCGGGAGTCGGCGAGGAGCCGCCCGAGCCCCCGCCGTGCTTCCGGCGGACGCTCTGTTTGGCCTCGTCGATGGGCACGCTGTACTCCAGCAGATTCTCCAGGTCCGCTTTGACCTCCTCTTTGTCTACGCCGAGATCGGAGGCGAGATCCTCGGCATGGTTGTCGACATCCATCGGCCCACGGTTCGGCGTACTTGCACAAAAGGGTTCGCTGGGCGGAGCGAACGTGGAACGCGCCGGACGCGCCGCGCGTTCCCGGACGCGCTCGCCCCGCCGCCCACCGAAACGACCATCCCCGCGGCCGGACCAGAGGGCGGCATGCACGTCGTGGTCAACGCCGCCGAAAGCGTGGACGGGAAGCTCGCCACGCGCCGCCGCGAGCAGCTCCGCATCTCCGGCGAGGAGGACTTCGCGCGCGTCGACCGCGTCCGGGCGCGCTCGGACGCCGTCATGGTCGGCGTCGGGACGGTCCTCGCGGACGACCCGCACCTGACGCTGGACGACGCGGACCTCCGCGCCGAGCGTGGCGAGACGGGCCGCCCGCCGCACCCGGCCCGCGTCGTCGTCGACTCCTCGGGGCGAACGCCACCGGACGCCAGAGTCCTGGACGGCGCCGCCACGACCTACTTGCTCGTGAGCGAGGCGACCACCCCTGCGCGCCGCGAGGACCTGGCCGACGCCGGCGCGGAGGTGATCCCGGCCGGCGAGGACCGCGTGGACCTCGCGGCCGGCCTCGATAAGCTCGCCGACCGCGGCGTCGACCGCCTGATGGTGGAGGGCGGCGGCGAGGTCATCTTCTCGCTGTTCGAGGCGGGGCTGGTGGACGAGCTCTCCGTCTACGTCGGCTCGATGATCGTCGGCGGTCGCGACGCGCCGACGCTCGCGGACGGCGAGGGGTTCACCGAGGAATTCCCGCGGCTGGACCTGACGGACGTGGAGCGACTCGACGACGGCGTGGTGCTCTCGTACGACGTTCGAGCGGAGTGAGTCGGCGAAGGCCACTCCGGCGCTTTTGAGGATTGAAAAACCGGCCGCGCTGCGCTAGGGCGGGTCCCAAAGCGGTTGCGGTGCTGGTACTGTGCTGAGCGATGCTGTCGGCGCGCGCCGCGGCGACCTTGTGTCGCCGCGACCGCGCGAGGGAGGCGGCCGCGTGGCCGCCTTGCGGTGCGGTTTCGCGGTCACGCGGCCGCCGAGGCTGGGGAGGTGCGAGGCTGCTGTGCGGTTGCGGCGCTGTGCGGAGCGATGGGTGGGACTGAAAGGGGCAGTCGGCTCGATCCCGCCCGGACGACGCAAGCACTCGCGCCGGGCGGTGCTGAGAGGCGCGAGCGCGCAGCGAGGCCCGGCGGGTCGAGCCGGCTGGGGCTTTCGAAGTGTTGCTGTCCCGATCAGCAGGATCTGCAACAGAACTGTTTCTGAATGTGGGAGTGCCGGCAGAAACTTCTGAGCCGGCACCACGCCAGGTCACACAACCACCGTCTCAGTCGTCCTCGAACCGATCAAGCGCGAACGAGAGCATGTCCGGGCTCACCGGCTGGAACTCCTCGCGCTCGTGGGGCGGGAGGTACTCGCGGACCGCGTTCCACGAGTTCCGCGCGTAGCGGGCATCCAGCAGGACGCGGACGCCGCGCTCCTCCGGGCCCCGGATCACGCGCCCCACGGCCTGCCGGGCCTTTCTGACCGCCGGAACCGTGAGCGCGGTCTCGAAGCCGTCGCCGAACCGGCGGTCGTAGGCAGCCACCACGGCGCGCGTCCGCGGTCGGGCGGTGTTGATGATGGGGACGCCGCAGACGACCGCAGCCTCGAGCCGGTCGCCGCGGTAGTCGACGCCCTCGGTGAGGGTCCCCCGCAGGCTTGTCACCAGCACCTTCTCGCCGCCGGCGAAGAAGTCGTCCTTCAGCGACTCCGTGGCGCGGTCGCCGGAGGACTCGTCGAACAGCACCGGCTTGTCAAGGCGCTCGTCCAGCTCGCCGGCCATCCACTTCGCCTCGCGGTAGTTGGGCATCCCGACGAGGACGTTCCCCTCGCGCTTCGCGACCTCGGCGGTCGAGTCCACGTAGGCGGTCCGCGTCGAGTTCGCCTCGCCCGGCGCGCCGCGGTTATCGTGGGTGAACTTCGGGGCGTCGACCGCGAAGCTCGCGCGGTTCTCCTCGGGGAACGTCAGCCCGTAGGTGCGCTCGACGATGGGGCGGCCCGCCTCCGCGAGGTGGTCCAGCCCGGAGACCTCGCGGAACACGTCGAGCGGCTCCAGCGTCGCGCTCATCAGGACGCCGCCGCCGAACTCCCCGAGGCGCTCGCCGATGGCGCGGCTCGGCAGGCAGTTGTACAGCGCGAGGCGACCGTTGAACGCGCGCCGCCAGCTCTCGGGCGGCTCCGTCTCGTCCCACGTCCGCTCCAGCTCGATCGCGCGGAAGAACGTCTCGTGGTCCTCGCGGTACCACGCGTTCAGCGTCCGCCCGACCCCCGGCGCGGCGCGCTGTTTGTCCTCGCCTTCCAACTCGTCGAGCACGCGGGAGACGACCGCGCCGACCGCGCCGCAGCGGGCCCAGACGCGGTCCTCGTACCCCTCCCGGTTCGCCCACGCCGTGATCTCGTCCTGCCCGGGTGTCTCGGGGTCCCGGAGCGGGAGTTCGGCGTCCTCGAGGTCCGCGAGGTGCGCGCGCCAGCTGGGGGACTCGCGGTCGAGGTGCTCGACCACGCGCCGGTCGAGCTCCTCGCGGAGGTCGCGGTAGAACTCGCGGACGCGCTCGATCTCCGAGACCGTCACGTCGCTGTCGGCCAACTCCCCGCGGACGAGGTCGGCGTCGTCGGTGTAGCTCCCCTCGTCGTCGAACTTGACGGGCTGGATGACGCGCGTGAGCTCGTTCTCGGCGTCGCGCAGGCTCGCGTCCGCGACGCGGTCGCTCACGAGGTCGCGCACGCGCGGCTCGAGCATGTGCGCCTCGTCGCAGACGACGAACGTCGACTCGTCCAGCAGCGCGCCCGTGAACGTCTCCGTCGTCGTCGGGTCGAACGCGTGGTAGTAGTTGCCGATGACGACCTCGACCTCCGGCACGAGCGCGCCCATCACGGAGTGGGGACAGGAGCCGTGGCCGGCCGCGAGCTTCACGAGTTCGTCGGCGTCGATGTGGCCCTTCTCCGTCGGGTCGAACGGCACGGCCTCCGCCTGCTCGCCGTCCTCCGGCAGGTCGTCGAGGAAGCCGGCGTAGAAGGGGCAGAACTCGGTGTCGCCGTACTCCTCGGTGTCCGGGCGGTACGGCGTCGGCTCGCCGTCGACGGAGAGGTACTCCGCGCCGCCGCCCGCGCTGCCGGAGTCCGCGAGTCCGACTTGCTGAGCCGTCGCCTCCGAGACCAGGTTCCCGGTCGTTGTCGGGCCGCCCTCTCCGACGAGGTTCCGGGTGCGCTCGCGGAGCCCCTCGCAGCGCTCGTAGACGTTCTCGCGGTCGACGCCGCCGCGGTTCTCGCGCGCGTACGGGCAGACGTCCGCCTTCCCGACGAGCGTGAGTCCCGAGACCGGCCGGTAGTCGTCCGGGAGGTTCCCGTTTATCGTCTCCAGGTCCGTCTCGAACTGCCTGAGCTGCTGTTTGACGCTCGTGAGGACGAAGACGCGCTCGAAGGGCGAGTCGGGGTCGCGGACGCGGTCGATGCCCGCCGTGAGCGCGAGCATCGTCTTGCCGGTGCCGCAGGCGCCCTCGAGCGCCAGGAAGCCGCCCTCGTCGGCGGCGTCGATGGCGGCGTCGATGCCGTCGGCCTGCTCGGCGTACGGTTCGGGGTGGCCGAACACGTCGGTCCACGGCGGGGCGTCAGTCACTGCTCCGGGGTTGCGCCCCATCGGGTTTAAACTCTTCAGACCGGGGCGGTCGCGGCCGCCCGGGACCGCGACCCCTCACAGCAGGCTCTCGCCGAGCACGATGACGGAGAGGTTGTTCGCGAGCAGGAACAGTCCCGCGGCGACGAGGAGCCCCAGAAACGCCTCCGCGGCGATCATCAGGAAGCGCTGTTGGGGACTGGGGGCCTCCTTGACGAGTTCCTGCAGTCCGTAGAGCAGGACGACGATGAGTCCCGCCGCCGCGAGGTGGACCCCGGCCAGCACCGCGGTCGGCTGGACCAGAAGCCACGCCATCAGGGGGTTCGACTCGTGTTCGACCCCGACGACCGCGGCCGCGCCGAGCGACGTGAGCAGGTCGACCGACAAAAGCAGGAACGCCGCGACCCCGGCCCACCCCCAGTAGGCCTCGATCCAGGCGTCCAAGTCGCGGTCGTCGCGGCTCATGGTCGACCCACGCGTCCCTCCCCCGAAGGCGTTGCGCCGACCGCGCACGCGCGTCGAACCCTTATGTCGCCGAGGCGCGTACCCCGGTCCATGAGCGAACGGAGCGACGCGAGCGGCGGAGACGGAACCGGCGGAGACGGAAACGCCGGCGACGCGACCGCCGGCGACGCGAGCGACGACATCGAGGCGATCCGCGAGCGGAAGCTACGGGAGCTCCGCGAGAAGGCCGAAATGGGTGAACTCGGCGAGGACGCCGGAGAGGGTGGTCAGAACGTCGACGACCGAGCCGGCACGCCCGCTGAGCCGGTCGCGTTCACCGGCGGCTCGCTCGCGGCGGTCGCGGGCCGGTACGAGGTCGCCTTGGTCGACTTCTACGCCGACTGGTGCGGTCCCTGTCGGATGATGGAGGAGCCGCTGGAGCGGCTCGCCGCGAACACCGACGCCGCGGTCATAAAGGTCGACGCCGACCGCCATCAGGGCGTCTGTCGGCAGTTCGGCGTCCAGGGGCTTCCCACGATGCTGGTGTTCAAAAACGGCGAGCCCGCCGAGCGCCTTACGGGGGCACAGACCGAGGGCGCGCTCCGGAAGGCGGTCCACAGCGCGTAGCGGACGGCGGCCCACGGCGCACAGGACGACGGGGTCGCGGAAGCGGTGAAGGGATCCACCGCCGCCCCCACGCTTAATCCCGATGCCGGCGAAGAGTTTTACATGATCACCGCAGACCGGATGGCCGCGGTCGACGCCAACGCGGCCGCGCTCGGGGTGCCGCGCAAGCAGTTGATGGAGTCGTCGGGAAACGCCGTCGCGCGCGAGGTGCGCGCACACGCCGAGCCGGGCGCGTCCGTGGCGCTCGTCTGCGGCCGCGGCAACAACGGCGGCGACGCCTTCGTCGCGGCTCGATTTCTGTCCGAGTACGAGGTGACCGTCCACCTGCTCGGTCGCCCTGAGTCGATCGCGACGAACATCGCCCGCGAGAACTGGGACGCCCTTCTGGAAGCGGAGATCGACGCCCGAAGCGTCGCGGACGCCGCGGACCTCGACCTCGGCGATCCGGACGTGATCGTCGACGCGATGCTCGGAACCGGTGTGACCGGCGCGCTCCGCGAGCCCGAGCGAACCGCAGCCCGGCGGGTCACCGACCTCGGCGACGCGGGCGCCACGGTCGTCGCGGTCGACGTGCCCTCGGGCGTCGACGCGGACACGGGCGACGTGGCCGCCAACGAGGCGGGCGAGCGCGTCGCCGTCCACGCCGACCGCGTGGTGACGTTCCACGACGCCAAGCCCGGCCTCCCGGAGCTCGGCATCCCCGTCACGGTCGCGGACATCGGCATCCCCGAGGCCGCGGAGCTGTTCACCGGCCCGGGCGACCTGATCGGGCTCGACCGCGACCCGCAGAGCCACAAGGGCGACCACGGGAAGGTGCTGGTGGTCGGCGGCGGCCCCTACACCGGCGCGCCCACGCTCGCGGCGCGGGCGGCGCTGCGCGCGGGGGCGGACCTCGTCCGCGTCGCCTGCCCCGAGTCCGTCGCCCGAGAGGTGCAGGGGTTCTCCGAGAACCTGATCGTCCACGGCTTCCCGGGCGAGACGCTCGCGCCGCCGCACCTCGACCGGATCGCGGATCTGGCAGCCGGACAGGACGCGGTCGTCTTCGGCCCCGGACTCGGCGACGCGGACGCCACCCTCTCGTTCGTCGAGCGCTTCCTCGGCGCCTACGAGGGCCGGGCGGTCGTCGACGCGGACGCCCTGCAGGTCGTCCCGGAGGTCGACACCGACGCGACGCTCGTCTGTACCCCGCATCAGGGCGAACTCAGGAAGATGGGCGGGCCGAGCGCCGAGGACTGGCGCGAGCGCGCGGACCTAGTCAGGGAGTTCGCCGCGGAGCTCGGGCACACGCTCCTCGTGAAGGGCGCCTACGACGTGATCGCGGACGGCGACGACCTGCGCGTCAACCGGACGGGAAACCCCGGCATGACCGTCGGGGGGACCGGCGACGTGCTCGCGGGCGCCGTGGGCGCGCTGGCGGCGACGCAGGACCCGCTCGACGCGGCCGCGGTCGGCGCGTACGCCAACGGCCGCGCGGGCGACGCCGCGGTCGAGGAACGGGGGTACGGGCTCGTGGCGACGGACTTAATCGACCGGCTCCCGCAGGCACTCCGTAATGAGTGACGAGCCCGCGGGCGACTCCGGGAGAGACGACGGACGCGCCGACGGTTCCGGCGGCGACGCCGGCGACGACCTGACCCACACGACCGCCGAGGGCGACGTGCAGATGGTCGACGTGGGCGAGAAGCCGGACGCCGCGCGCCGGGCGGTCGCGCGCGGCGAGATCCGTCTGACGGCGTCGACGGTCGAGGCCATCCGGGCCGACGCGGTGGAGAAGGGCGACGTGCTGGCGACCGCCCGCGTGGGCGCCGTGCAGGCGGTCAAACACACCTGGGAGACGATCCCGATGTGCCATCAGATCCCGATCACGAACGTCGACACCGATTTCGACGTGCGCGCCGACCGCGTCACCCTGGAGGTCGCGGTCGAGACGACCGGCAAGACCGGCTGCGAGATGGAGGCGCTGGAGGGCGTCACCACGGGGCTCAACGTCGTCTGGGACATGGTGAAGGCGGCCGAGAAGGACGCGAGCGGGAACTACCCGGACACCCGGATCGCGGACGTGGAAGTGGTCGCGAAGGAGAAGCACGAGTTGGAGTAGGCGGAGTTAGGCCGACCGGAGTGGGGACGTGGTTCCGGCGGCCTCAGGCGGACTCGGCCGGCTCCGCGGCGTCCAACTCCGCCGCCTTCGAGCGGGCCCGCGAGACGACCGTCGGCCGCGCGTCGAAGGTGACAGTCACCTGGTCGCCGGCGTACGCCTCCTCCTCGACGTGGCCGTGGTCGTGGATCCACGAGACGACGCTCATCGCGTCGTCGGAAAGCGGGAGGACGAGCCGCTCGGTCCGCCACTCCGGCAGCTCGGCCTCGACGCGGTCGCGGAGGGCGGCGACGCCCTCGCCGGTCTTGGCGGAGACCGCTTCCGGGTTCGGTGCCAGCGCCGAGAGGGCGGCGCGCTTCTCGTCGAGTTCCTCGTCGGTCAGGCGGTCGACCTTGTTGAACACCGTCACGACGGGCGCCTCGTTGCGCTCGTAGAGCGTGTCGTGGCACGTCACGAGCTTCTCGCGCATCTCCTCGACCGGCTCGCTGGCGTCGACCACGAGCAGGACGAGGTCGGCGCGGTACACCGAGTCGAGCGTCGACTCGAACGACTCCACCAGCCAGTGGGGGAGGTCCGAGATGAACCCGACCGTGTCCGTCAGGAGCACGTCGCGGCGGTCCATCTCCGCGCGGCGCGTGGTCGTTCCGAGGGTGGTGAACAGGTCGTCCTCGGACTCCGCGGTCGTCTCCAGGTCAGGGTGGCGGTCGACGTTCTCGTCCACGTCGAGTTCGGCCGCGAGCTGGCGCATCAAGGTGGACTTCCCGGCGTACGTGTAGCCGGCGAGCGCCACGAGGTCGAAGCCGGACGCCCGGCGCTGCTCGCGGCGCTGCTGTTCCTTCTCCGCGATGGAGGCGAGTTCGTCGCGGATCTCCGAGATCTGTCGCTTGATGTCGCGCTCGACGCTCTCGTCGTACTCGCCGAGTCCCATGAACCCGGGGCGCTCGTCCCGCTTCGCGAGGGAGGCCTTCGCCTCGGCGCGCGGGAGTTCGTAGCGGAGTTCCGCAAGCTCGACCTGTAGCTGCGCCTTCCGGGTCTGCGCGCGCTGGCCGAATATCTCGAGGATGAGGGTGAACCGGTCGACGACCTCCGCGTCCTCGGGGAGTTCGCCGCCGATGTTGAACGTCTGGTAGGGGCCGACGTCGTTGTCGACGATGACGACTGCGGCGTCCGTCTCCTCGACGAGGGCGGCGAGTTCGTCGACTTTCCCCTCGCCGAACATGTAGGCGGCGTCCTCCTCGCGGGTCTGCGAGAGGCGGCCGACGACCTCGTAGCCGGCGGCGCCGGCGAGCTGCTCGATCTCCGATAGATCCGCGGTCCCCGCGTCGACGCGCTTGGCGACGACTGCACGCTCCCCCGTCATAGCAGGAGGTCGCGAACGGCGTACGCGGCGTGGTGGGCTGCCTGCACTGTTTCACGCTCACCTATGCTCTCGACGTATTTAAACTCAGGCTGGAAGCTCAGCCCGACCACGTCGGCCGGTTCCTCGTAGAACTCGCCGCGCTCGGAGACGACGGGGCCCTCGGGCGGTTCGGGGAGGTCGCCGACCGCCTCCGCGACGAGCGCGAGCGTCGCCTCCAGCGTCGGCCCCTCGCGGACGGTGGCGAAGCCCATCCCCTCGACGGAGCGGATCCGCGTGCTGTCGATCCGTGCGTGGACCGCGGCCGCGACCATCAGGTACTCCCCGTTCTCCTCGTGACGGCCGCTGATGTCCACGCCGACGACTTCAGGAATGGGTCGGCGTCACCCCGTTGGCGCGCGCTGACCCGCCGAGCGGCTCGTCGCGCGAGCGGCCGGCGGCGCGTGCGATATCGCGGTCGTGGCCGGACACGGGATCACCGCGTGCTGAGCTCGTCTTTGTCCTTGACGACGCGCGCGTCGCCCTCGCCGGAGGTGAGCTCGTTGACCTTGTCGTAGAGGTCGTTCTGGAGCCCGGCGGGGAACGTGAGGACGCCCACCCACGAGCCGTCGTTCTGCCACTCCTCACGCTCCAGGTCGCCGAACGATCGGATCTGCGCCTGACCGGACCCGGCGTACTCCGGCGGAAGCCGCACCGCCATCGTCACCTCCTCGAAGCGGATGGGGATGACGGGACGGAGCGCGTCGAGCGCGTCGTCGATCTGGTTCTCGACCGGCTCCATCGGGTCGACGGTGAAGCCGGCCTCCTCGAGCGCGCGCTCGATGCGCTCGGGCGGGTGCGGCGAGTTGTCCATCTGGGGGTTCACCGCGTTCCGCGCGATGGTGTTGATGAGCTTTTTCCGCTTCTGCTCCTGCATCTCCTCGCGCTGCTCGGACGTTATCTGGATCTCGCCGTCCTGGACCACTCGCGGGATTATCTCCATCGGGTCGGTCGTCCCGAACACCTCCTCCAAGTCCTCCTCGGCCGGTCGGTCGCCGCGCGAGGCGTTTTCGAAGACGTCCTCGGCCGCGATCACGTCCTCTAGGTCACCGTCGAACTCGCCGCGTTTCATCGCCAGCGCCGCGTCGGGGTCGATCAGGACCTCGAAGCGCTCGCCGTGCGACTCGAGCCGGGCGGTAACGGCCTCGTCGAGTGAGATCATACCTCCTGCTACCGCCCGCGGACTTAAAAAGTCCACCGCGAGCGCGCCGCGACGGACGGCTGATCCCGGCCGCGGGCGCACTCCGGCGGTCACCTTTAACAGCGCCGGCGCCGGAGCGCGACCCATGGACGTGCTCCCCGACCACACCGAACGCTTTCTCGCGGCGACCGCGCAGTCGCACACGGACGTGCAGGCCGAGATGGCCGATCTGGCGGCCGATCAGGGGTTCCCGATCATCGGGCCGGCCGCGGGCGGGGTCCTCCGCACGCTCGCGCGACTGACCGACGCGGCGACCGTCTTCGAGTTCGGTTCGGGCTTCGGCTACTCCGCCTCCTGGTTCGTCCGCGGCGGCGCCGACCGCGTCGTCTGCACCGAGTTCGACGCCGACGAGGCTGAGACGGGCGCGAACTTCATGGTCGAGGCCGGGTGGGACGACCGCGTGACGTTCGCGGTCGGCGACGCGCTGGAGACCGTCGCGGACTACGACGGCCCCTTCGACGCCGTCCTGATCGACAACGAGAAACACCGCTACGTCGAGGCGTTCGAGGCGACGAAACCCCGGCTCGCGGACGGTGGCGTCGTCGTCGCCGACAACATGATGGAAGGGCCCATCGACCTCGGCGACCTGTTGGCGTACGTCGAAGAGGGCGTGGCGCTCCCGCCGGGAGACAAGGAGACGCGGGGGATCGCCGAGTACATCGATACCGTCCGCGCGGACGACGCCTTCGAGACGGTGCTGTTGCCGGTGGGATCGGGCATCGCCGTCTCCACGCACGTCGGCTGAAGCGGTCCTTTTCGATCCGTGAGCTGCGGAGCCGACCTACCGCTCCCGGCGGCTCCCCGGTTGCGGGTCGACGTGCGGTTCCGGGAGCAGGTCCTCGATCCGCTGCGCGTCGAGCCACTCCAGCAGCTGCACCAGCTGGTCCGCCGCGGCCTCGAACAGCTCCGCGGCCTTCTCCGGGGTCACGTCGGTCGGGTCGCCGAACGCGCCGTTTCGCGAGTTGTCGGCCGCGTCGTAGTAGGTGCGTGCGCCGTGGACGACCGTCTCGGCGTCCCGCAGGTTCACGAGCCCCTCGTCGCGCGCTTCCTCGAGTTTCTCCTCCCGGACGAGTTCCGGCGCGATGTGAGTGATCATCGCGGTCTCCTTCGGGCCGGCGTGGGGGCCGTTGCGCTCGAAGAGGTCGTTCACGAGGCCCGGGATCGACTCGTCCCACATCCACTCGACCGCGTACACCTCGCCGTCCTTGTAGAGCCGGCGGCCGACCTCGCGGAGGTGCTCGACGTTGCCGCCGTGGGCGTTGACGTAGACGACGCGGTCGACCCCGTGGTACGCGAGGTTGCGCGTGAAGCTCTCGACGTAGTCGCGGAACTCGGGCGGGTCGACCCACATCGTCCCGTGGAACTGTCGGTGGTGCGGGCTGACGCCGATATTTATCGTCGGCGTCCGGAGGAAGCCCGTCCGGTCGGCCGCGGCCGCCGCGAGCGCCTCCGCGATCAGATGGTCGGTGGCCAGCGGCAGGTGCGGACCGTGCTGTTCGGTCGAGCCGAGCGGAACGACCGCGACCGACTCCTCGGCGACGTACGAGCCGAGTTCGGGCCACGTCCGATCTGCGAGGTACATATCGCCACCTCGACGCGCCGGGTGTTGAAACCGCGGGGTCCCGCCCCCGGTTCAGAAATGGCGCCGGGACCGACCGCGGGTTCAGAAATGGAAGCGGAACCGACCGCGGGTTCAGAAACGCCCGTCGGCAACGGCGACCGGGGCGAGGGAAGCCCGGTCGGCGACCCGCGGTCGCGGTGTCGACTGGTCGTCCTCGTCGTCGGCTTCGCGTTCCTCGATCACGTATCGCTGGCCGGCCATCGGCTCCAGCAGCGCGTCCACGGGGGCGTACTCGTCGGTCAACACCGGCACGTCGCCGGGGTCCTCCTCGGCGCGGTAGTTGCTGATCTCCTCGGAGAGATCGAGACCGATCTCCCGGCGCTCGTTGCGCTCGCGGAGGGCCGCCTGGCTCACGCGGTCACCGTCCTTCGTCGCGACGAGTTCGATGTTCTGGACCACGCCGGGACCGGCGGTCGGGAAGGCGTACACCTGCGGGAACACCTCGTTCATGGTCGCGTACTCGGCGCGGTAAAACCGCGAGGCGGGACCGCTCGGCGCGGAGATCAGGTTCGCGACCAGGATTCCGTCCTCGGAGAGTCGGTCGCTCGTCAGGGCCATGAACTCCCGCGTGGTGAGGTGGAACGGCACCTTGTCCTTCTTGTAGGCGTCGAGGACGATCAGGTCGTAGGTGTGGTTCGTCTCGCGGAGGAACTCCCGGCCGTCGCCCTCGTGGATCCGGAGGTCCTCGGACTCCTCGACCGCGAAGTACTCCTTCGCCACGTCGACGACGGCCGGGTCGATCTCGACCACGTCGACGGTTGCGTCGTACTCCGCGGCGAACCGCTTGGGGCCGGAGAACCCCCCGCCGCCGACGAACAGCACGCGGTCGATGTCGTCGGGGTCGTCCGCGAACAGGTACGGCAGATGGAAGTAGCGGGTGTAGTCGAAGACGTGTCGCGTCGGGTCCGAGCGGTCCATCGCGCTGTGGCGCTCGCCGTCGAGGTACAGCGTCCGCGTCTCGGCGCCGTCGACGACCTGCAGTTCCTGGTAGGCGGTCTCCTCATCGTGGATCACCTGCCCGGCGGGAGAGACGCCGACCGATCCGCTTCCGAGCGCGGCCAGCAGAATCACCAGCGCGCCGGCGACGGACAGCACGGAGTCTCGAGACGGCGCGGGGACCACCAGCAGGGCCGCGGTCGCGACGAGGAGGGCGCCGAACGCGAAGCCGATGGCGTCGACGCCGAGCGCGGGTATCAGGAAGTACGTCGTCCCGAACGCGCCGACGATGCTGCCCACGGTGCCGAGCGCGTAGACGTGGCCCGAGGCCTCGCCGATCCCCTCCTTGTCGATCAGCTCGGCGCCGTAGGGGCTGATGAACCCGAGCAGGTACGTCGGCGGACCGAACAGCAGCACGACCGCGGGCAGCGACGCCGCGCGGCTCGGCAGCGGGAGCGGGACCGTCGAGCGAACGAGCAGGTCGCCCGCGAACACCAGCAGGGCGACCCAGAGGGCCGTCCCGAGCAGGAGCCGAGCCAGTCCGGCCGCGCTCGCCTCCCGCGCCGCGAGCCGGCCGCCGCGGTGGTAACCCGCCGCCAGCGCCGCGAGGAACACGCCGATGATCGTCCCCCACGTGTAGATGCTGCTTCCGAACTGGGGGGCGACGACGCGGCCCGCGAGGATCTCCAGGCCCATGCTCGCGACGCCGGAGACGAACACCGCGACCTCGGGCTTGCTGACGTTCCGGTAGGCGGAGGACCCCGAGGGTGTCATCGTCGGAGGTGACGGCCCGACGGTGTTAAGCGTTGTCGCGGTTCTCCGACCGCGGCCGGCACGGGGCGCTGCCCCCTCGGCAGCGCCCTTCGTCACCCTTTTTGTACCGTGCGGACGAACGGACGCGTATGTTCGGAGGCGGCGGGATGAACCCGCGCAAGATGAAGCAGATGATGAAGCAGATGGGCATCGACGTGACCGAGATCGATGCCGAGGAGGTCGTCGTCCGCACGGACGAGGAGGACCTCGTCTTCGACGCCCCGCAGGTGACGCGCATGGACGCGCAGGGGCAGATGACCTACCAGATCGTCGGCGAACCCGAGAGCGTCGAGGCCGGCACCGGCGGCTCCGGGAGCGGCGGCCAGTCCGCCATCGAGGGCGGCGACGGGACGGACGACGAGGAGAGCGGCCTGGAGATCCCCGACGACGACGTCCACATCGTCGCGGAGCGAGCGGGCGTCTCCGAGGAGGACGCCATCGAGGCGCTGGAGGCCGAAGAGGGCGACCTCGCGGCAGCCATCGCGCGACTGGAGTGACCGACGCCGCCTATCTGCTGGTCCACGCGGACCGGGAGTACCTGCTGGAGCCGGGCGAGGAGTTCGGCACCGACCTCGGCGTGCTCGAGGTCCCCGAGGACGTGGAGGCGGGCGACACCGTCGAGACGCACCTGGGCGAGACGTTCGAGGTCCGCGAGCTTCGCGGCCCCGATCTGTTCGACCACCTCGAACGCACCGGGGCGCCGATGATGCCGCGCGACATCGGCCTACTGATCGGGCACACCGGCGCCTCGGCGGGCGACCGCGTGCTCGACGCCGGCACCGGCACCGGCATCCTCTCGGCGCACCTCGGGCGCATCGGCGCCGACGTGACTACCTACGAGAAGGACCCCGACTTCGCGGACGTTGCCCGCGAGAACATGCGGATCGCCGGCGTCGAGGACCGCGTCGACGTGCGGACCGGCGACCTCGCGGAGGAGGTCGACGCGCTGGCCGAGGGCGAGGGGTTCGACCTCCTGACGCTCGACACCGCGGACGCGCCCGCGGTCGTGGAGCGCGCGGCCGACCTACTCGTCCCCGGCGGCTTTCTCGCCGTCTACTCGCCGTTCGTCGAGGGGACGCGCGACGCTGCCCTCGCGGCCCGGGAGGCGGACCTCGAGGGCGTCGAGACGCTGGAGACGATCCAGCGCGAGATGGACTTCTCCGACCGCGGCTCCCGTCCCTCGACGGCCGGCGTGGGGCACACGGGCTACCTGCTTTTCGCCCGCCGTCCCTGACCCGCCGGGCGGTCCGGAACGGCTCGGCTGCGCTCCGTCGGTGCCGCGGTGGGGGGAAAGATTATCTTCGCTCCGTGACAGGAACGCCCATGACCGTTCCCGAGGGCATCGTGGCCGCGCTCCGGGGCCGGCACGCGGTCGTAGCGACGGGCATCGACGAGCGACTGCTCCGGGCGGTCGTCGGAGCGATCCCCGACGACGGCGACGCGGACGCGAACGGAGTCGGGGGGCCGGGCGAGGCTCCCTGGCGCGTCGCCCTGCGTCCGGCCGCCGCCGGGGGCGTCGCCGACGAGTTCGTCCTGTCGACCCGACTTCAGGGGCTTCGGGACGCGGGAGCGCTCGACCTTCGCGTCGGCGCGGCGACCGATCCCGCCGTCTTCTCGACCGCAGGCACGGCGTTTGCGGTCGCCGGCCCGACCGCGGAGCCGACGCTGCTGTCCGACGGCGAGCCAGCGGCGCCGCTGCGCGAGGCGGCGCTGGAGCGGGTCGACGCCGCCGAACCGTTCGAGAGGCTCGGACCGTCCCGAAGGACGCTCCGAGAGAGCGCCCGTGAGGACCTCTCCGCCGCGTTCGCTGCGGAGTTCGACGCGGCGCTTCGGGGCGCTGATCGACTTGATCGCGGAACGGACGCGAACGTCCTGACGCTGTCGCTGGCGGTGGGCGCGCGCACCGACCACCTGTTCGCGGACGTGCGCGAGTGGGCCGAGCGCGCGGGGATCGTCGCCCGCGAACAGTTCATCGCACCGCGGGACGCGCTCGTCGACCGAGGGATCGTGAAGACGATCAAAGTCCCCGGCGGCCGGGGGCACCCACACTCGCGGCTGCGCGTCGCCGACGCGGCGCTCGCCGACTGCGCGCCGGCGGAGCTGGTGGAGACGCTCTCGGAACGGCTCGCGGACGACGACCGCGGGGCTGTGGGCGACGGCGGGACCGGTGACGCGGAGTCCGGCCGAACCCCGGTCTGGCGACGGTGAGAGCGCGGAGACGGAGTTCGGAGCGGTGAGAACGCGAGACGGAATCCGGAGAAAAACGGTGCGGACGTGGGATGGGGCCGTCCGATCTCCTGATTCAGTGGTCGTCCTCGCGCCACTTGTGCTCGCACTCGGTGCAGACGAAGAACCGCGTCTCGGACTCGTCGGCCGATCGGATCTGCTGCATGTACCAGTAGGCGCGGTCGTTACCGCACTCCGGGCAGTGGGCGGTCGTCGTCGGGAGGCCCTTGTCCTCGACGTCGCTGGTGTCGATTATCTCCGAGGCCTCCTGTCCCTGGGTCGTCTCCATCGCTTCCTCCGCCTCCGGGTCGCGGCCCTTCTCGTAGCCGCAGGAATCGCAGACCCAGTGGTCTTCGCCCTCTCCGGCCTTCATCATCGATCCGCACTCGTCGCAGAATTCCATGTCCGACCTAACCGGGGTTTCGTACTTAAGAGTCGGGATCCGAACCGCCGCGAGAGCCCTCGACGGTGCGGTTCCGTGTGGCGGTCTCGGTCGTCTTCGTCACGTCGCGCTGCCGGGGTCTAACGCCCTATCGCCACGTCGCGTAGCCGGGGTCGTAGCGCCTCTCGGTCGCGCTTCGTCGCCGACTCCGCAACGGTTAGGGGACCGCCGCGTCCAGATACGGACATGCCCGCTTCAGACTGGGGCGACTGGCTGCCGCGCGCCGTCGCGGAGGCCGACCCCGACACCGTCGCGCTGTGGTACCTCGGCTGCAACGGCTTCGCTATCAAGGGCTCGGAGGGGACCGTCCTCTGGATCGACCCCTACGTCGGCCTCGGCGATCCGCCGCGGACGGTCCGGATGATCCCGGTCCCGTTCGACCCCGAGGACGTGGAGACCGCGGACGCGGTGCTGGCGACCCACGAGCACACCGACCACGTCCACGGCCCCTCGCAGGCGCCAATCCTCGCGAACACCGACTGCGACCTGATCGCGCCCGACGACTCGCTCGCGGTCGCGCGCCAGGAGGAACACTGGACCGACGAGTGGGACGTGAGCGACGAGCAGTTCCTCGAGGTGACCGAGGGCGACAGCCTCCGCGTCGGCGAGTTCTCGATCGACGTGGTGGAGACGCAGGACGCGGACGCCGCGCACCCGGTCGGCTACGTCATCGAACACGAGTCCGGCACGATCTTCCACGGCGGGGACACGAAGCCCTCGCCGTCGTTCGCGGGACTGGCCGAGTCGTACGACATCGACCTGGGCATCCTCGCGTTCGGCACCGTCGGGAACGTCCCCGACAAGGAGACCGGCGAGCCGGTCAGGACGAAGTGGTACAGCGACGAGAACGAGATCGTCGAGGCGGCCAGCGACCTCGAACTCGACCGCCTGCTCCCGACTCACTGGGACATGTGGAAGGGGCTCACCGCGGACCCGACCGCGCTCCACAGCCACGCCGCGAGCTTCGAGCACCCGCGGAGGCTGGAGATCGCGGAGATCGGCGACCGGGTCGACCTCTAGTCCGGTCCGTGCCGAGAACCGCCGCGTGGGGGAACCCTTTTCTCGCCTCCCGCGGACGCTCGGGTATGAGCGAGTGGGACCTCGACCTGCGTCACGCGGAGGACCAGCTGGAGGAGGCCGGAGGGTCGGGCAGCGTCGTCCTCGGCGTGCTCGACGGCAGCACCGACCCCGAGGAGTGGGTCCGCAACGTCGAGTACGGCAACGTGCTCGTGCTCTCCATCGAGGGCGACCTCAACGAGCTCGCGGCCGGGTTCGCCCGCCAGATACGCGACATGGGCGGCGAGCTGATGCACTTCCGTGGCTTTCTGGTCGTGACGCCGCCATCGGTCGACATCGACAGCGACCGGCTCTGATCGGGGCGCCGGCTGCGTCCACCGGCCGGGGTTTATCCGGGAGCGACCCCAACTTTCGGCAATGAGTTTCAAGGGCTCCGGCACGACGGCCGTGCAACCGATCGACCGTTACGAGGGCGGGGTCGGCTGGATCGCGTATCCGGACGAGGAGATGGAACGCGCCAGCCACGCCGTCGCGGTACACAACGAGGAGTCCGACACGGGCGAGCCCGACGTGTGGGTGTTCGATCCCGTCGACGGCGAGGGCGTCGACGACCTACTCGCGGAGTTGGGAACCGTCGCGGGCGTCGTGCTCGGGCTCGACAGACACAAGCGAGACGCCGCGGCGGTCGCACGGAGACACGATGTCGCCGTCCACATCCCCGAGTGGATGACCGGCGTTCAGGCGGACCTCGACGCGCCGGTCGAGCAGTTCGGCGGCCGCCTCGCGGACACCGGGTTCCGAACCCTCCAAGTCCGCAACTCGTCGATCCCGCCGTGGCAGGAGGCGGCCTTCTTCGACGGCGAGACGCTGATCGTTCCCGAGGCGGTCGGCACCGCCTCGTTCTTCCGGGTCGAGGGAGAGCGACTGGGCGTCCACCCGATGTTGCGCGTCGTCCCGCCGCGGACGGTCCTCGGCGGACTTGACCCCGATCGCATTCTCGTCGGCCACGGCGAGGGGATTCACGAGAACGCTGCCGAGGCGCTCCGGGAGGCCCTCTCCGGCTCCCGCCGGTCCGCCCCGCGGCTGTACGCGAAGACCGTGCGGTCGCTCCTGGGGGTCTGAGGTGGTCCACGTCACCGCGGACCTGCTCGCGGTCCTGCTGGAGGACGCCGCCGATGCCGCCCCCGGCTCCGTCAGCATCCGGCTCACGCCGACGCCCGCGGGGGAGTTCGACGCCGCCCAGCCCGAAGTCGCGGACCTCGACCCCTCGACGCCCGTTCTCACGCACTTTCGGCTCGCGGCCGCCGGAAACACCGTCTCCTCCATCTTCGGCGTGGAGATCGGCACGCCCGCGGACGGGGGCGGCGCGCGGTTCGTCTCGCACCCCGACGGCGACGCGACGCTGACCGAGGCGGACGACCTCGCTGCGGTCGTACTCGTCGCCGTCCCACCGTGGAGGCCGGAGGACGTGACGGCCTACGACCGCGCGGGAGAAGAACTGGACCTGACCGTCGTCGACGCGGCGCCGCCGGAAGAATCGGTTCCGGAGTGACGCCCCCGGCGGTCGCCCGCGAGCGCTTACTGCAGGTAGTCGGGATCCTCGCCGTCGCAGGCCTGCTCGTGGTCCGCGGCGTCCTGTCGCTCCCCGAACAGCATGCCGCAGCCCTCGCAGGCGTACCACGTCGAACCATTTCTCTTGGTGGTTGTGACCATGGATCATGCTGCGCCCTCAGTGGCCTTGAGCCTATCCCACGTCACGGCGGCCGATCCGGCACGGAGACCGGGCAAGCGTAAAGTCCCGTCCGAGGGAACCGAAGGGCATGAGCGACACAGAGGGCATCGAACTCACGGTCCGCGCGGCCGAGAAGCGCGACGCCGGGCGGGGGATCGCCCGCCTCCCGGACGCGGCCCGGCAGCGCCTCGGCGTCCTGAGCGGCGACACCGTCCGCATCGAGGGCGACCGCGCCACCGTGGCGAAGGTCTGGCCCGGCGGCGCGTCCGCCGACGAGGGGGGCGTCCTCGTGGACGCCGACACGCGCGCGAACGCCGGCGTGAAGGTCGGCGACACCGTCCGCGTCACCGCCGTCGAGGTGAACGACGCGACCGCCGTCACCCTCCGCGCGCCCGACGCGCTCGCGACCGTCGACGTGAGCCGCGACCGCGTCGAGGAGGTGCTCGCGCGCGATCTCCGCGACCGCCCGCTCCGCGAGGGCGAGTCGGTCCACGTCGAGCGACTCGGAGGCCTCCGGTTCTCCGTCGCGGACACCAGCCCCGAGGGGACGGTTCGGGTGACCGACAGGACCGACGTGCGCGTCGTCGGTGCGGAGCGCGGCGGCACGGGCGACGGCGAACCGAGCGCGTCCTCGCCGCCCGCGACGGGAGCCGACCGTCCCGGATCTCCGCCGGACGGAGGGACGGCGGACGGTCGCGGCGGGGGCGGCGGCGCGGCGACCGGTCCGTCCGAGCCCGCGACCGGGTCGGCCGGGTCGGCCGGGTCCGGCGACCGCACGGACGAGGAGCGCGTCGGCGCCACCTACGAGGACATCGGCGGGCTCGACGAGGAGCTGGAGCTCGTCCGCGAGACCATCGAACTGCCGCTCTCGGAGCCGGAGGTGTTCGCCCGGCTCGGCATCGACCCGCCGAAGGGCGTCCTGCTGCACGGGCCGCCGGGGACCGGCAAGACGCTCATCGCGCGCGCGGTCGCCAACGAGGTCGACGCCGCGTTCTTCACCGTCGACGGGCCGGAGATCACCAGCAAGTACAAGGGCGAAAGCGAGGAGCGCCTCCGCGAGGTGTTCGACCGCGCGGCCGAGAGCGCGCCCGCGATCGTCTTCTTCGACGAGATCGACTCGATCGCCGGCAAGCGCGACGACGCCGGCGACCTGGAGAACCGGGTCGTCGGCCAGCTGCTCTCGCTGATGGACGGGCTGGACGCCCGCGAGGACGTGATCGTCATCGGCGCGACCAACCGCGTCGACAGCCTCGACCCCGCGCTGCGGAGAGGCGGGCGCTTCGACCGCGAGATCGAGATCGGCGTCCCCGGCGAGGCCGGCCGCCGGCAGATCCTCGACGTGCACACGCGTCGGATGCCGTTGGCGGAGGACGTGGACCTCGACCGGCTCGCGGCCCGCACCCACGGCTTCGTCGGCGCCGACCTGGAGAGCCTCGCACAGGAGGCCGCGTTGACCGCGCTCAGGCGCGTTCGACAGAAAGACGCGCAGGCGGACCTGGCGGGCATCGAGGTGACGCGCGCGGACTTCGAGTCGGCCCACGCGGCGGTCGAGCCGAGCGCGATGCGCGAGCACGTCGCGGAGACGCCGGAGACGGACTTCTCGGACGTGGGCGGGCTCGCCGAGGCCAAGCACAAGCTCCAGCGCGCGGTGACGTGGCCGCTCTCGTACGGCCCGCTGTTCGAGGCCGCGAACGCCGCGCCGCCGACGGGGATCCTGCTGTACGGACCGCCCGGGACCGGCAAGACGCTCCTCGCGCGCGCCATCGCGGGCGAGTCGGGCGTCAACTTCGTACAGGTCGCCGGACCCGAACTGCTGGACCGCTACGTCGGCGAGTCAGAGAAGGCAGTTCGCGAGGTGTTCGAGCGCGCCCGACAGGCCGCGCCGACGATCCTCTTCTTCGACGAGATCGACGCCGTCGCGACCGACCGCGACCGCGGCGGCGACTCCGGCGTTGGCGAGCGCGTCGTCTCGCAGCTGTTGACGGAGCTCGACCGCGCCGCCGACAACCCGAACGTCGTCGTGCTGGCGGCGACGAATCGCCGCGACGCACTCGACCCGGCGCTGACCAGACCCGGCCGCCTCGAGACCCACGTCGAGGTGCCGAACCCGGACCGCGAGGCGCGCCGGAAGATCCTCGACGTTCACACGCGGGAGAAGCCCCTCGCCGAGAACGTGGACCTCGACCGGTTAGCCGCCGAGACGGAGGGCTACTCGGGCGCCGAGTTGACCGCGGTCGTCCGGGAGGCCGCCCTGCTGGCGATCCAGGACGTGACCGACGAGCACGGCGAGGCGGCCAACGAGCACGCCGACGCGGTGCGCATCCGCGAGGACCACTTTGAACGGGCGGTCGAGACGGTGGAGACCAGCCGGCGCTAACCGAGAGCCCTCGCCCGATTCATCTCCATCAGCACCTCCGGCTGCACTCACGGCGGGAGTCGCTCGTTATTCCTGAAAAACGTCTGGGGGAGTGCGGTGCGGTTGCGGTCGCGTTGCGGTGCTGT
>NZ_LKIR01000127.1:84552-105540 GCF_001462205.1 Haloparvum sedimenti | reverse complement strand
GTGTCGCCGCGACCGCGCGAGGGAGGGCTGGACGCGGCCGCGATGCGGTGCGGTTCCGCGGCCGCGTCCAGCCCGAGGCTGGGGAGGCGTGAGGCTGCTGTGCGGTGCGGTTGCGGTGCTGTTGCGGTGCGGTTGCGGTGCTGTTGCGGTGCGGGGTGGGACTGAAAGGGGCAGCCGACTCGGTCCCGCCCGGACGAAGTAAGCACTCGCGGCGGGCGTTGCTGAGAGACGCGAGCGCGCAGCGAGGCCCGGCGGGTCGAGCCGGCTGGGGCTTTCTGGGTGTTGCTGTCCCGATCAGCAGGATCAACAGCAGTTCCAGATCAGTATGAGGGAGAGCCGGCTGGGGCTTTCTGGGTGTTGCTGTCCCGATCAGCAGGATCAACAGCAGTTCCAGATCAGTATGAGGGAGAGCCGGCTGGGGCTTTCTAGGTGATGCTGTCCAGATCAGTAGGAGCTACGACAGAAACAGACCCGTCTCGCGCGGACCCCTCGAAGTAGACTCAAACCTCGCGCACGTCCGGAGCGGAAGTCGAGTATTGAAAAGCGTTCGCCGTCCGGCGAAAGTGGTCTCGCGGAGGAACTTCGTCGCCCGTCCCGGCGCAACCGGCGCGTCCGGGCCGTAGCCTACGCGTTACAGCCGTAACCCCCACGTCATGCGTGGCAGACACACCCATTCCGCGCGGAACCGTGCTTCTTAAGGGTGAAACGGCTGTTGTTCAGCGCATGAGCGACCAAGAGCAGGCCGACGCGGCCGACGACGCCGAAGAGGCCGAGAGCGAGGAAGCGACGGAAGAAGAGACCGGCGGCCTGCAGGACGGCGACTTCGTGCGCATCGCCTACACGATCCGCACGGTCGACGACGGACAGGTCATCGACACCACCGACGAGGCGTTCGGCGAGTTCGACGAGGAGGAGGTCAAGACGGTCAAGGCCGACAAGATCCCCGAGGACGACCGCTACCCCGGCGCACAGGTCCAGATCGACGGCGAGCAGGGGCGGCTCGAGACCATCATCGGCGGCCGCGCCCGCGTCGACTTCAACCACCCGCTCGCGGGCGAGGACCTCGAGTACGAGTACGAGATCCTCGAGGAGGTCGACGACCGCGAGGAGCAGGCGGCCGGCATGCTCGGCATGTACCTCCAGGAGGCCCCCGAGGTCCGCATCGAGACGGTCACCGAGGAGGAGGAGGTCACCGTCGAGTCCGACGACGAGGACGGCGAGCCCGAGACCGAGACGCAGGAGGTCGAGAACGAGGTGCTGTACATCGAGGCCACGCCGCAGATGACGATGAACCAGCAGTGGATGTTCTCGAAACAGCAGATCGCGCAGGACCTCATGCAGCGGCTCGACCTCGACAAGGTCATCGTCGAGGAGGTCATCGACGGCGGCGGCATGGGCGGTCTCGGCGGCATGATGGGCGGCATGGGCGGCGGCGCCGGCGGCGCCGACATCGAAGAGGCCCTCGAGGAGGCCGACGTGGACGCCGACGAACTCGTCGAAGAGCTCGACGAGGAGTAACCCCGCGGTCGCGAGGGCGTGACCCGGACTCCCGGTCGCGGCCCTCGCCCGCACCGCTCGACGCGAACCGAGTTTTTTGAACGTCTGCACGCCCTAGCCGCGGGCATGGAACTCGACCGCGCCCGTGAGGACGTGTTCGTCGCCGTCGCCGCCGCGCTCGGCACCGTCGCCGTGACGCTCGCGGTGCGGTTCGGTGGTCTCCCGGATCCCGGCTTCCTCCTCAGGCTCGCGCCGCTTTTCGTCTACTTTCTGTACCTGTTCACGCGGTCCGGACTGCCGGACCTGCCGTACGACACGGCTCGCAACTGGGGGCTGGCGGCCGTTCTCGTCGCACTCGCAACGCTGGGCTACGCGCTAACGCTGTGAGGCGGTCGACGCCGGGAGAAGGGGGAGATGACCGCGTCAGGCGATGTCTCGGCTGGTGTCGATCCGGACGCTCTCCTCGAGGTTCAGCTTCATCGGCTCGTCCAGCGAGCCGCCGCCGCGGAACTTCGGGATCGCGAGGCGGTTGATCACCTCGGTCGGCGTCACCTCCGTCTGGAGGTCGAACACGACATCGGCGACGTGTTGGGTGATGTCGCGGTTGTTCGCCACCTCTTCGCCCTTCAGGGCGTGGAGATAGGCGATGCCGCCGGTGTTGACCATGTGCGTCTGGAGCTCGTTGAGAAACCGCCGGTAGCGGGAGGGTTCGCTTCGCTCCAGCGGGTCGACGGGGTCGAGGATCAGGTTGGCGCCGTCGGGCAGCGTCGACACCAGCCCGTTCGCCTGGTCGAGCGCGGTCGCCCCCTCGAGTTCGCGGATCGTCGGCGCGTCCGCGCCCGTCCGCTTGAACCCGTCGCGGACCGCGCTCTCGGACCGGACGCTCGTGAGGTAAAGCGTTCCGCGTTCGGCAGCTAGCTCCGAGAGGAACAGCTCGGACTGGCTCGCCGGCTCCGCACAGAAGGCCACGACGGTCCCGGCCGGAAGCCCGCCGCCGAGGCGGCGGTCGAGAACGGAGATCCCGGTCGGGAGTCTGTTCATGGGCCTCACAAGGACTTCCAGCGTTAATTGTCTATCGGGAGCCAAAGTCAGACATCCGTCGGACAAGCCCCGAGAACCGGGCGAGCGACCGATCGTCACGAGCGGCCGATCGGTCGCGACCGCCCCGGATCGATCGCCGCTGATCGATCGCCGGTCAGTCGAGCGCCGTCGCAGCCTCGGCGTACGCCGCCCGCGGATCGGATCGATCGAGAACGGGCGCTGGAACGGGTGGAACGGCGGTCAGTGTCGGACAGCCGAGGAGGTCGGCGACCCCGGGGGGCCGCTTCCGAGCGCGGACGAGCACCGTCCCGACCGGCGGCGCATCGAGCGCGCGGGCGAGCGCCGCGGTCTTGACCGTATCCCGCAGCGCAGGCGCGGAGAGGGGCGTCACCAGTACCGACGCGTCCGCGCTCCGGAGCGGCGCCGCAGCGTCCGGTGCGGCCCCGGCTGGGCAGTCGAGCAGCACCGGGTCGTCGCCGCCGAGGCGGTCCGCGCGCGTGAACACGGCGGCCGGGTCCGGATCGACAGAGGGGCGAGGAGCCGGAACGACCCGCACCGAGCGGGTCGCCTCGGTCGGGGGCGGTGCGTCATCGCCCCCTGGAACCGCGAGGGGGAATTCTCGCGGCACGGCGTTCGCGGCCGCCGTGAGCGCCGCCGCAGTCGGATCGCGGTCGACGCCCGCGAGCGCGTGCAGGTTCGGGAGATCCCAGTCGGCGTCGACGACGGTCGGAGTCCCCGGCAGTGCCGCCGCCAGCCCGAGCGCGGTCGTCGTCTTGCCGGCGCCGCCCTTCCCGCCTGCGATGGCGATCATGGGCGGTGTGGCGCGCTATCGGACAAAAGAGTCGGGACCGGAAGCGGGCGGAGAGGCGAGACGAGCCTGGAAAAGCGAGAGGAGAAGCGGCGCACCGGGTCGACCGGCGCGCCGAGCGGCGAGCGTCGGTCAGTCCTGACAGCAGCCGCCGGCCTGGCCGCCGAAGTCAACATCGAGCGGCGCGGAGATCGCCTCGTTGACCGTCTCCAGCGTTTCGTCGAGCTCCTCTTGCGCCTCGAGGAACTCGCTCATGACCGGCATGGAGTGGAGCTCCTCCTGTGCGCTCTGGACCTCGTGGAGGTCGGACTGGGTGGCCTGTCCGCTGCCGCGAGCGGCCATGAACTCCTCGCGGAGGCGCTCGAACTCCTCGATCTGCGCCTGCACTTCCTCGTCGCGCTGGACCGCCTCGCGGGCTTCCTCGAAGCGCTGGTACTCCGACGTCTTCGCGATGCGTTCGCCCAGTTCGCGACCGAGGTCCTCGATAGTCACCTGTTCCGCGCTCATACGTTCGGGTTCGGCCGCGATCCGTTTGAAGGTGCCGAAAGGGGGCGGTGCGGCCGGGGTCCGGCCGTCGTGGCCGGCGTTCTATGGCGGTGGCTCCGTCGGCGAAACGCTTGTGTCCCGTCGAGCCAACCGTGTACCGTGCCACCAGTCCCCGCGGACACGTTCGCGCGGCGGTTCCGACGCCTCTCCGCGAGCGAACGCCGACGCTTCCTCGCGGCGCTGTGGGCGGCACGCGGGTACGACACGGAGGTCGAGGAGAACGGCGTCGTGCGGGCGACGGCGGGCGCGCGCACCGTCCGCGTCGATGTCGCAGGGGTACTGTCGCCGCCGTCCCCCGAAGCGGACGCCGTCGTCGGGACTCGATCGCTGGATCGACTCCGGCGGCGCGCGAGGGAGGCGGACGCCGAGTTCTTCGGACCCACCGACCTGCGCGACATGCTGTGCTTCGGCGTCGACCGAGAGGAGGGGATTCGGATCGGCGAGGAGTGCCTCGGGCTCGACCCGTGGGTCGAACCTGATCCGGCGACGGAGGTGGAGAAATCGGTCCCACGCCGCGTCGCGGTCGTCGCGGTGCTGCTGCTCGCGGCGGCGACGTTGCTCGCGGTGTCCGGCGTGGGCGTTCCACTCCTCGACGACGCAGGCGACGGCGGGGCGGAGTTCGGAACGCCGGACCCGGCCGGGGAGACATCCGTCACTGCAACCGCCACATCCGGGGAAAGCAGCGTCTCGGGAGAACCGCCGAACGCGAGCCTCTACTCGCCGGGGCTGAACGCGTCGGGAGTGTCGAGCGTTTCGACGGTCGTCGGGACGCACCTCTACCGGACACAGGAAGCGTCGCGGAACCTTTCAATGACGTACGTCGGTCCGGCCGAGGACCCCCTGCTCGCCGGCGTCGTCCGGCACGAGTCATCGGCGTCGATCCACACCGCGGAGCGGTTTCTGCTGTCGGCGCGCAGCTACGAGACGAACGGCGAGAACGCGACGCCGACGCGCACGGACGCGTGGGCCGACGGCGAACGCGTTCACCGGTTGACGAACGGAACCGCCGCGGAGCGGCGCTACGGGACGCGACCGCTCGGCGAGTACTCACTCGTCGACGCCTACGAGTCGTTCGTCGTCGACCGCCTCCGCGAGCTGCTGACGGCCGAGGAGACGACGGTCAGCACGTCGAGCGACAGCGAGAACTCGCTCGTCATCGTGACCGGAACCGGGGCCCCGCACGGCCTCGCCGCCAACGCGACCGACTACCGCGCCACCGCCTTTCTCACGCCGCAGGGGCGGCTCGTTCGCCTGACCGTGAGGTACGTCCACGCGCCGACCGGCGACGAGGTTCGAGTCGACGTGGCGTACAGCGACTTTGGCACCGTGTCCCCGCCACGCGAGCCCGACTGGGTGACCGAGCCGCGGTGGGAGTGACACCGGCACCGACCGCACCGTATCGGTCCACCGGTAGCGGCCACACCGAAATCAGTAGTGCTCCTCGACGAACGCGACCAGGTCGGCGAGCTCGTCCGGGCCGATGCCGTGGCCGGCCTGATACGTCTCGAAGGTCACGCTCGCCCCGGCCTCGCGGAGTCGATCCGCGGCCGCCTCGGCGCGCGTGACGGGAATGACGCGGTCGCCCTCGCCGGCGCCGACGAACACCGGTGTCCCCTCGATGTCGTCCGGATCGAGGTCCGCGTGGCTGTCCGCGAGGTACCCGTGGAGCGCCGCGACCCACCGGTATCGGCCGGGGTTCTCCAACAGGAGGCTCATGCTGGTGATCGCGCCCTGACTGAACCCGAGCAGTCCGAGGCGGCCGGGATCGAGGTCGAACGCCTCGACCGCCGCGTCGACGCTCTCGGCCACCAGGTCGAGGCTCCGTCGGAACTGCTCGGCGTGGGGCTGGCTCTCGTGGAGTCCGCCGCCCGAGAGGTCGAGTTCGTACCACGTGTATCCGCCCTGCAGGCGGTCGGGCGCGCGGAGGCTCACGACGTGCATGTCGTCGGGGAGTTCGCGCGCCACCGGAAGCAGGTCCTCCTCGTCCGCACCGCGGCCATGTAACACGAAGACGGCCGGGGCGTTCGCGGGCGCGTCGTCCGGCGCGACGTGGATGTGGGTCAGCGGGATCTCCGCATCGGTCTCGCTCATGGGCCCCGTTCGAACGCACGGGGCATGTCGGTGTCGCTCGCGGAAACGCCCTGGTGCCGCTCGCGGAACGCCGTTCACCGCGGTTCGGACTCCATCTCGTGTCGACCACGAATCTGTTCGGGATCGGTTTTTCAGGGGGCGTAACCGCCGCAAAAACGGTTCGAACGGACCGAACGAACCGCAACGGTCGGCCCGCTTGAAGTGGTGTGCGCGCGCCGTCCGCAGCATGGAGTGGGACGGAGCGGTCGTCGTGGCGGTGGGGAACGAGCGGACGCGCCGGCGCATCGAGGCCGCGCTGTCGGACCGCGAGGTCGAGGTCCGCGATCCGACCGAGTGGTCGGTGACCGACGAGCGCGCGCGGCCGGGCGTCGCCGTGGTCGAGGCGGACGCCGCGCCGCAGTGCGACGACCGGGACGGCCGCGACGACACGGACGACGCGGTGATGGTGGTGACCCGCGGGACGGCCGACGACCGATGCCGGACGCTTTCCCGCCCCGTCGGTCCCGACGCGGTTCGCGCAGCCGTCGATCGTGCGGCGCGGCGCGTGGCTTACGCCGAAGGGCTCGACGCGTTGACGACCGCCGCGACGAGCCCGGCACGGACGGGAGACGACGCCGCGAGGTCCCCGGGTCCGTCGGCCGCGTTCGCCCCCACCGCATCCCGGCTCGACGAGGTCCTCGCGGAGTTCGACCACGAGGACTTCGTGGCCGCGTTCCGAACCGCGGTCGGCGAAGCCCACTGAACGGCGGGGGCTCGCGACGCGGCGAGACCGAATCGTGGCGTGGATCGACCGCGGGGCCGAGTACGTCGGATCTCCGACCGCGGTCCGAGAGAACGTCTGTCCGAGGGCGTGAGGCGGTCGCACGGCGGCGCACGGAGCGCGCTACTTAACCGTCGCGGGTCGCAAGTCGAGGGCATGAGCGGTGGGTCCACGGACGGCGATCTCACGAAGACGGGGATGGCCCTGAAACACGACCGAGAATGGGACTACGAACTCGAGCGCATCCTCGAGGAGATCGACGAGCGCGACGCCACGAAGGTCGGGCTCCAGTTCCCCGAGGGGCTCAAGCGCCGCGGCCCGAAGGTGGCCGACGACCTGCGCGAGCTGGCGCCCGACGACGTGACGTTCATGCTGTCGGGCCAGCCCTGCTACGGCGCTTGCGACCTCGACACCTACCTGATGCGGCGGACCGACGTGTTCGTCCACTTCGGCCACACGCCGATGAAGGAGTCGGACAAGATCATCTACGTCCCCCTGTTCTCCAACGTCGACCCCTTCTCGATCATGGAGGAGTCCCTCGAGGAGCTCGCGGACCCCGACGACGACCCCGACGTGGGCCTCGTGACGACGGCCCAGCACATGAACCGGTTCGAGGAGATGACGGAGTGGCTGGAGGAGCGCGGCTACGAGGTCCACACCCGGCGCGGCGACGACCGCCTCACGAAGGAGGGGCAGGTGCTCGGCTGCAACTACGCCTCCGCGGACATCGACGCCGACCAGGTCCTGTACGTCGGCGGCGGGAAGTTCCACCCACTCGGACTGGCGATGGAGCACCCCGACAAGACCGTCGTCATCGCGGACCCGGTCAACAACGTCGTGAAGATCGCGGACCACGAGAAGTTCCTCAAGCAGCGCTACGGCGCGGTCCACCGCGCGATGGACGCCGAGAAGTGGGGCGTCATCTTCTGTACCAAGATCGGGCAGGGGCGCTGGGAGCAGGCCAAGGAGATCGTCGACAACAACGACGACGCGTACCTGATCACGATGGACGAGGTGACGCCCGACCGCCTGCGCAACTTCGACATGGACGCGTTCGTCAACACCGGCTGTCCGCGGATCACCACCGACGACGGCCCGCGGTTCCACAAGCCGATGTTGACCCCCGGCGAGTACGAGGCCGCGGTCGGTAAGCGCCCCCTCGACGAGATCGAGTTCGACACCTTCCACGGCACCTGGTAGGTGGGCTGGCGGCGGGCTCGGTCCGCTAAGGGACTTTTCTGCCTCGCTGAGGTTTTTCTGTCCCACTGAGGAGTGATCACTGTCCCGTCCTTTCGTGAACCTCGTCACACCAGAGGAGAACTTTGAAGAATGGGGTGTGAGAGATACCTGACATGGTCCCCACCTCCATACTGATGGACCTCCCGGTCGCCGCAGCCGCGGTGCTGGGACAGACACAGCCGCCGACAGGACCCACCTCGCCGACGGCGGGGCTCGAGTGGCACGTCCGACTGGCGATCAACTTCGTCGTCACGTTCGTCGTGAGCCTGATCGTCGCGGGTCTCGTGTACGGTATCAGCCCCGGCTTCACCGAGGACGGCGTCCGCGACGTCCGCGAGGACCCGGTCGGAACGTTCCTGACCGGTCTTCTCGCCAACGTCGTCATCATCGTCGCGATGATTCTGCTGGCGATCACCGTGATCGGCCTGCTGCTGGTGATCCCCGGAGTCTTCGTGCTGTTCTTCCTCGGAGTCGCCGGCAACGCGGTCGGCGTCATCGCGCTCGGCGCCGCGTTGACCGCGAACGGAAGCGGCGTCGGCGACGTTGGCAAGTCGATCCTCGTCGGGGCGCTGACGCTCGCGGTCATCGGCGCGATTCCGGTGCTCGGCGGGATCTTCTCGTTCCTCGTCCACACCGCCGGCTTCGGCTACGTGATCGACTACCTGCTGGAGCGCCGCCGCGAGCGAAAGGGCGGGAGCAGTGCGTCGTCCGGACCGCCGAGCACCGGCATCTGAAGCGGGACTCCCCCCACTACTTCCCCCGGCGTTTTGCGACGCTCAGGCGTCGCCGTCGGACTGGCCCGGCTCGCCGACCGCCTCGATCGGAAGGACGTTCTGGAGCGCGTCGAACAGGTCGTTCGGGTCGTCGAACGCGTCCGGGTTCGTTTTGTCGACGAGTTTCCCGAGGTTCGCTTGCCCGTCCGCGTAGGTGAGCGTTACCTCGTGAAGCTCGACCGCCGCGTCGTCTCGGTGGACGGGGTACGACAGCTCCGCGAGTCGGTCCTGCACTCTGCTGAGCTTGACTGTTTCTCCCATGATCGTCTGTTTGACACCCCGCCACTTAGCTTCGCTGCCGCCCAAGGGGTCCGAGAACCGTCGGGCGCGTGACCGGCGTCTCGTTCATGTCTTGTTCGCGTCTCGTTCGTGTCTCGTTCTCCGGGGACCGAAGGCCGCCGGCTCCGCCGGCTTCAGAAGGGCCTTTAGGCGACCCCTCGAAGGAGGCGTAGATGGGCCTCCCGCTGCCGTCCTTCATCACCGACACCGACCGGCGCGTGATCGTTCTCGCGCTGGCGCGGATGGTCGGCGCGGTGGGCAACTCCTTCCTGATCGTCGTGCTGCCGCTGTACATCGCCAGCGAGGCGGTCGACGTCGAGGCGCTGCTCGGGACGACGGTCGGAACGGGGGCGCTCTCGGTCACCCTGACCGAACCGCTGCTGATCGGCGTCGTGCTCTCGCTGTTCGGGTTCCTCAACAGCCTCTCGCAGCCGTTCACGGGGCGCCTCTCCGACCGCATGGGGCGCCGCAAGCCGTTCATCCTCGCGGGGATCGCGCTCCTGGGCACCGCGAGCGGGCTGTACGTGCTCGCGTCGAACTACTACGCGCTCGTCGTCCTGCGCGCGCTGCAGGGGCTCGGCGCGGCGCTCACCATTCCCGCGACGGTCGCGCTCGTCAACGAGTACGCCGCCTCCGCGAACGAGCGGGGCGGCAACTTCGGCGTGTTCAACACGTTCCGGCTGATCGGCTTCGGCTTCGGGCCGGTGCTCGCGGGCGGGGTCGTCTCCGCGGGCCCGTACGACCTCGGCGTCGTGGGCATCGACCTCGTCGTCTCGGGCTTTAACGCCGCCTTCGTCGCGGCGTGTGCGGGCGCGTACCTCTCGTTCGGCCTCGTCGCGCTGCTGGTCAACGACGCCGCCAGCTCCGCCGAGGCGGCCGGCGACGACCTCTCGGTCCGGATCCGAGGCGAGGGGCAACTGCTCGACCCCGTGTTCGCGCTCGGGTTGGCGACGATCGCGATGGGGATCTGCATCGCGCTGTACGCCACGCTGCAGGTGCAGGTGAACGCCCGTCTCGACCAGGCGCCGGTGTGGTTCGGCGCGCAGTTCGCGGCCGTCACCATTTCGAACGTCCTCCTGCAGGTGCCGGTGGGCCGCGCCGCCGACCGAATCGGGCGACGGCCGTTCCTCCTCGCGGGCTTCGCGCTACTGATCCCCTCGACGCTCTTGCAGGGGATCGTCCTCTCGCCGGCCGGGATGATGGCCGTCCGGCTCGTACAGGGCGTCGCGGTCGCGTTCGTCTTCGCCCCCTCGCTGGCGCTGGCGGGCGACCTCGCGCGCGAGGGCGAGTCCGGCTCCACGCTGTCGATCCTCACGATGGGATTCGGTTTCGGCGTCGCGCTCGGCCCGCTCGTGTCCGGGTTTCTCGTCACCGAGTCGTTCCTGGCGCCGTTCGCGCTCGGTGCGGTCCTGGCGGTGGTCGCGCTCGCCGCGGTCGTGACTCAGGTCGAGGAGACGCTGGATACGGACGGCTCCGAGAGCGATTCGGTAGGTGCATAACCGGAGGCAGGGGAGAGGCACCCCGAAATCGGTACCGTAGATGTCGACGCGCGGGCCCCGACCACGCCGGCATCGAAACCCGGATGGGGGCGGCACGCCTCCAGAGCATAAATGGAACGCAGCGCCATCGACATCGCCGACCTCGACGGGGCGTTCGACCTCCAGTCGACGGTCGAGAGCGGACAGAGCTACCTGTGGGACCGCGCCGACGGCGGGATGTACGAGCGGACGGCCGCCCACGGCGGCGACCACTGGTACGAGACCGTCGTGCCGCCGATCGACGGCGTGACCGACGAGCGCGCGGTCGTCCGCGTTCGGGAGGTCGGCGGGCCGCGGGAGGGAACCCTCGAGTGGGAGTCGACGGTCGACGCGGTGCCCCTGTTGACGCACCTGCTCAGGCTCGACGACGACCTCGACGCGATCCTCGAGGAGACGCCGGATCTCCCCCTTCTGAGACGGGCGTACGACGCCTACGAGGGGATGCGGCTCGTCCGCGACCCGGCGTTCCCGTGTCTGATCTCGTTCATCTGCTCGGCGCAGATGCGCGTCGAGCGGATCCACGGCATGCAGCGCGCGCTGGCTGAGGCGTACGGCGATCCGGTGGCGCTCGACGGGGAGACGTACGAGGCCTTCCCGACCCCGGAGCAGTTGGCTGCGCCCGGCGAGGCCGCCCTCCGCGATCTCTCGCTCGGCTATCGCGCGCCGTACGTCGAGCGGACGGCAGAGATGGTGGCGACCGGAGAGGCGGACCCAAGCGAGGCGGCCGGGCTGCCCTACGAGGAGGCCCGCGAGTCGCTCACCCGGTTCGTCGGCGTCGGCGACAAGGTGGCCGACTGCGTGTTGCTCTTCTCGCTCGGCTACCTCGAGGCGGTGCCGCTCGACACGTGGATCCGGTCGGTCATCGCGGACCACTATCCCGACTGCGACCGCGGCTCCTACGACGAGACCTCGCGAGCGATCCGGCAGCAGTTCGGCGGCGAGTACGCGGGCTATGCGCAGACGTACGTGTTTCACCATCTCCGGTCGGGTGGGGAGTAGCCGGCTGGAGGGAGGAGAAGGACATCCGGGTGAGATGAGGGCCGGGCAGGATGAGAGGGCCGGGGGCGAACCTTCATGCCCACGGGTGCGGTAGCACACCACACAATGGACCGTCGCGTGGTCGTCGAGGCTGCCGTCCCCGTCTACGACGTGGAGACCCCCGAGGAGGCGGTACGCATCGCCATCTCGAAGACGGGCGAGATGCTGAACCCCGACCTCAACTACGTCGAGATCGAGATGGGGTCGCGGAGCGCGCCGGACGGTGAGTCGCTGCCGCCCGCCTTTATCGCGGCCGACGAGGCGCTCGTCGCGCTGGAACTGGAGATGACGGTGTTCAACGTCGACCGCGACGAGCACGCGAGCCGGATCGCGCGCAAGGAGATCGGCCAGCGCCTCCGGGACATCCCGCTGAAGGTTCTCCGAGTCGAGACCGTCGACGACACGGACGCGAGCGAGTCCGCGCAGGCTCCCGCGGACGAGGCGGAGGACGATGCGGAGGACCGTGCGGCAAACGGGGACGAGTGAGAACTCGGCGGACGAAGCAGGCGGTCTCCGGGCCGCGTCGGTCGCGCGCGGACGCGTCGCTATGCGGTGTGAGTATCGCCGAGGAGTGTCCTCGAAGTGTTCAGTCGGCCGTCGGGGCCAGCGGTTCGGACTCCGCGTCTCCCATCGGTGCCGTGATTCCCTTCGCGAGTTTGAAAACAGCCGCCTTGTGGTCGGTCTTCGATTTGTGGATGGATGTCGGCTTGACGCCCATCGTCTCGTACTCCTCGAGCGCGAGGTCCTCGTCCCAATCCTCACACTGCTGTCGTACCTCGGCAAGAAGACCGTGAAGGTGAATGAGTTCCTGCTTCTTCATGAGCAACCTCGAATAACGACCGGAGGGTTATATTACTATCCTGAGAACCGTTATCATGCATTGCCCTCAAGAACCCCGATATCCGCCGCGAACGGAGGTTTCCGTCCGGTAGCCATGAACGCTTAACCGCTTCCGGACGCATCCTTCCGGTATGGAGTACGACGATCAACTCGACCGCGCGCTGGAGGAGACGCCGGACATCGACCAGCAGGCGAGTCGGTTCGAGATACCGGACCCGGAGGTCCGGTCGGAGGGACACGAGACGGTCTTCGAGAACTTTCAGGACGTGGTCAACCGACTGGACAGGAACGAGGACCACGTCCTCCAGTACCTGCAGGGAGAACTGGGAACGAGCGCCTCGATCGACGAGAAGGGGCGCGCCCGGCTCACCGGCGACTTCCGCCGGAGCCGCATGGCGGACACCGTCGAGGAGTACGCCGAAGCGTACGTCTTCTGTCCGGAGTGCGGACTCCCGGACACGCGACTCGAGACGCAGCAGGGCGCGAAGGTCATCAAGTGCGAAGCCTGCGGCGCGATCTCGCCCACCGGCGAGTGAGCGGCCGCGAACGACCGCGTTACTGGAACTCGCGGACGACTTCGAGGTCGCGCTCCGTCCGCATGAACTGCGTGAGGCGACGGGTCGCGTGACAGTCGGGGCAGCTGAAGTTTTTCTGTAGATCGGGGAGATCCGTCGGCGTCTCCTCCCAGTCCTTCTCGCATTCGGGACACAGTAGACGGACAAACGCTTCGACCATACCGTCCACTCTCGGGGGCGGAGTAAAAGAAGGTGTGGCCGATTCCGATCGGGGAGCGGCCGTGCTGGTCACGTCGGCCGGGCTGCCGTGCTGGTCACGTCGGCCGAGTGGCGGTAACGGGCCACCTCGCCGGGGCGGGGGCGCTTCAGACGAGGTCCGAATGGCCGGCGTCAAGCAGTTCCTTGTACCGGTTTCGGATCGTGACCTCGGAGATGTCCGCGACCGCGCTCACCTCGCTCTGGGTCACCTTCTCGTTCGCGAGCAAAGCGGCCGCGTACACCGCGGCGGCGGCGAGCCCCACCGGCGACTTGCCGCTCGTGACCCCGGCGTCGGCCGCGGTTCGGAGCAGCTCTCGCGCGGTCCGCTCGACCTCCTCGGAGCAGCCGAGCCGCGAGGCGAACCGCGGGACGTAGCTCTCGGGGTCGGCGGGCTTGACCTCCAGCTTGAGCTCGCGGATCACGTAGCGGTACGTCCGGGTCAGCTCGGTCTTGTCGACGCGCGCGACCGCGGTGAACTCGTCGAGGCTCCGCGGGGTGCCGACCTGTCGCGCGGCCGCGTACAGCGCCGCGGTCGCGACGCCCTCGATGGACCGGCCCGGCAGGAGATTCTCGTCGAGCGCGCGGCGGTAGATGACCGCGGCGGTCTCGCGGACCGTCTCGGGGAGGCCGAGCGCGGAGGCCATGCGGTCGATCTCGCCGAGCGCCTGCTTGAGGTTGCGCTCCTTCGAGTCGCGGGTGCGGAACCGCTCGTTCCACGTCCGCAGGCGCTGCATCTGGCGGCGCTTCTCGGGCGAGAGCGCCTTCCCGTAGCTGTCCCGGTCGCTCCAGCCGATGTTCGTCGAGAGCCCGTTGTCGTGCATCATGTTCGTCGTCGGCGCCCCGACGCGGGACTTGCTGTCGCGCTCGCCGGCGTCGAACGCACGCCACTCCGGTCCGCGATCGACGGACTCCTCTTCGACGACGAGCCCGCAGTCGGTACAGACGGTCTCGCCGTGCTCGGTGTCGCTCGCCAGCCGACCGTCGCACTCGGGACAGCTGAGCGTCGCCTCGGCGGACGCTTCCGACTCCCGCTCACCGGCGCTCGCACGCTCGTCGGCTCGGGTTCGCTCCGTTTCGGTCCCGCCCCTCGCGGCGCGGTCTCGTTCGCTGCTGCTGGTGAATTCGCGGGTTTCTGTTTCTGTCATTGTGGCTCCGGATCGAACGCCGGCGAAGAAATCGTCGGCCGAGACGTCTCGATTGCTATCCTCTTGTAAGCGTCGCCAGTATATATTTCTATCGCAAACCTGTAGAAGTCGAAAGACGACTCAAGTCGTCGAAGACAGCTTCTTTCTGTGGTTTTCATCGGGTTTTGAGTTCCTCTTGTTCATCGGGTCGCCGAGCGATCTCCACACACGAGAACTTAAATAGATGTCGTCGAGAGGGCCGGGGCGGGGCGCAGCGGAGACGAGAGGCGCCGGACGCGGATTCAGTCCCGGCGGACCGCGACGAGCGCGGCGGCCAGGAGCGCGACCAGCGCGACCGCGACGCCGAAGCCGGGCGCGTCGTCGCCCGTTTCGTTCATCGTCTCGGTCTCGGCGTCCATCATCTCGGTCGCTTCGGTCATATCCTCCGTCTCCTCGTCGGTCGTCTCGTCGCCGCCGTCCATGCCGCCCGCGACGGAGGCGTCCGCGGTGACCATGACGGGGCCGCCGGCCGCGACGTAGGGGCCGTCGTCGGCGCCCTCCGAGGTGAGGAAGTCGTAGGTCTCATCGCCGTCGGTGTCGCGGTGGGCCATCGCGAAGACGGTGTCGTCCTCGGTCAGGGGGTCGTCGAGCGCGATCTCCACGTCCTCGTGCGTGCCGGGGCCGAGGTACTCCGAGGTGCCGCGAACGGAGTCGAGGACCGCGCCGTCGGCCAGCGTGGAGTCGTGGACCGTCACGAAGCCGCCGTCGTGGAGCGTCACCTCATCGACGACGATCGTCTCCCCGTCGGTCTCCTGCGCGCTCGTGGCGACGAACGCCGTGACCTGCGCGGTGCCGGCGTCCATCACGATGTCGCCGTTCGCGGTGTAGGGACCGTCATCCTCGCCCTCCGAGTCGGGGAAGTCGTAGGCCTCGTTGTCGTTCGTGTCCTGGTGCGCCATCGCGAACAGCTGGCTGGTGTCGCGGACCGGCTCGTCCAGGGTCACCTCGACATCCTCGTGGACGCCGGGCTCGAGGTACTCGCTCGTACCGCGGATCGACTCGAAGACCGCGCCGCCACCGAGGCTGGCGTCGTGAACCGTCACGAAGCCGCCCTCGCTCAGGTCGACGCGGTCGACGGTGACCGTGTAACCGTCCGCGCTCCCGCCCTCGTACTGGACGGCCGCGGAGACGGTCACGTTCCCGTCGTCCATCGCGGGATTCTGGTCGTCGTTCGTGTACGGGCCGTCATCCTCGCCTTCGCTGTCGGGGAAGTCGTAGGCCTCGTTGTCGTTCGTGTCCTGGTGGGCCATCGCGAAGACCGAGTCGTCCTCGGTCAGCGGGTCGTCCAGCGTGACGACAATGTCGCGATGGATGCCGGGCTCGAGGTACTCGCTCGTGCCGCGGATCGAGTCGAAGACGGCGCCGTCGCCGAGCGAAGAGTCGTGCGCCGTGACGAAGCCGCCCTCGGGGAGGTAGACCTCCTCGACGACGACCGCGTTCCCGCCGGAGGCCTGCGCGTCGAACTGGACGTACGCCTCGTCGCTCAGCTCGACCTGCGCGCTGTCGAGGACCGCCTCACCGTCGGCGGTGAAGGGGCCGTCCTCCTCGCCGTCGGTGCTCGGGAAGTCGTACTGCTGGTTGTCGTTCGTGTCGCGGTGCGCCATCGGGACGAGCGTGTCGTCGTTCTCCAGCGGCTCGTCGATCTGGACGCGTACGTCCTCGTGAACGCCGGCTTCGAGGTACTCGCTCGTGCCGCGGATGGAGTCGAAGGTGGCGCCGTCGAGCAGGCTGGAGTCGTGAACCGTCACGAAGCCGCCCTCGCTCAACTCGACGCGGTCGACGATGACGTACTCGCCCTCGGAGACCTGCTCGCTGAAGGAGACCGACGCGGAGACGGTCACGTTCGCGTCGTCCATGACGATGTCGCCGTCCGTCGTGTAGGGGCCGTCGACCTCGCCGTTCGAGGAGACGAAGGTGTACTGGCGGTCGTCGTCGGTGTCCTGGTGGGCCATCGCGTGGAACGTGCCGTCGTCCACCTCGTCGGTGAGCTCCACGGTGACGTTCTCGTGCGTGCCGGCCTCGAGGTACTGGCTCGTGCCGACGACGCTGCCGAGGACATTCCCGTCCGCGAGCGAGGCGTCGTGGATCGTCACGAAGCCGCCCTCCGGCAGGGTCACCTCGTCGACGACGACGGTCGACCCGCCGCTCGTCTGCTCGGAGAAGGTCACGCTCGCCTGGTGGTCTGACGCGGACGCCGCCGCGGCGGCCGCCCCGGCCGGGCCGGCTATCGCCGACACGACCATCGCTACTACCAACGTCACTGTGAGTGCGCGTTTGCGCATACTCGGTCCGAACACGGATACTTAAAAGAGGATTTTCCGAACTCCGGCCGGACTCTCACCCAAATTCGTTCCCAAAGCGGCCCGTGTCCCGGGGTTTGTGAATCCGGACGGCCGGCTCAGCCTGGACTTCGGCTTGCGTCACCAGTGCACGGCCGCGAAACGCTTTGGCCGCGATCGCGCGTACGCGAGGTATGTCCACCACCGTCGCCACCCCCGACGCGGACGAGGCGTGCGCCTACTGCGGGTCGCGGATCTTCGACCACGACCCGATCTGCGTCCGCGACTGCGAGGCGGACTGCGGTTCCCCGACCTACTTCTGTCACTACGCCTGCCTCTCGGCCCACGTCGACGCGGAGAACCTGACCGCGGGCGACGCCTGCGAGTGGTCGCCGGACGGCGACGGCTGTTGCTGATAATCGAGATCGAACGCCCTCTGCTCAGTGTGCGACGTTTCGTAACTGCTGCTGATCCGGCTGATCGGGACGCTAACATCCAGAAAGTCCCACCCCGCGCCGCGACCGCACCGCAACCGCACAGCAGCCTCGTCCCTCCCCAACCTCGCCGGCGGCGCGGCCGCGAGACCGCAACGCACCGCAATGCGGCCGCGCCGCCGCCTCCCTCGCGCGGTCGCGGCGACACGCAAGCGCTCGCCGCGGCGCGCGCCAACCGCACAGCACCGCGACCGCACGCCGAGTGAACGTTTTTCGCGGATCAGGCGCGACTCCCGCCGTGAGTGCACGCGATCGCGCCGGGCGCGGCGCATCGTCCCGTCGGTCGTCGAGGCCGATGTCGCAGGCGTCGGCTGTACGTCATCGATGGGCCTGGCGCTACCCGAAGATGGTCCACAAAAAACCACCTCCTCGCCAGTTCTCGAAAAACGCGCCCTCAGTCCCAGGTGATCCAGACGAGGAATCCGAGCGCGGCCGTCTCCAGCACGTGGAGCGCCATCATCGCGCGCCACGCGATGGCGGGCACGTCGGTCGCGAACCAGCCGGAGAGCGTCGGGTCGACGAGGTAGATGTACAGCGAGAGGGCGTTCTCCGCCAGCAGCAGGAGGGCGAACACCGCGAGTCCCAGCGTGTGCTTCGTGCGGAACTCGAGGTAGTTGCGTCCCCACACCGCGATCAGCGCGAGGAGCAGGAGGACGTTGACGCCGGCCGCGACCCGGGCGACGTCGAACCAGAGACTCATCGTACCCTCCCTAGCGGAACGGTGGTTAAAACGACTTTCCCAAATTCGCCCCGAGTACCGCCCGAAACGGGAGCGTCGGCTCGTGCGGCCGCGGAATAGCTCGCGTTCGTCCCCGTCCCGTCCGTCCGTAGGGTGTCGGTACCGCCCTCAGTCATCCGCGTCCACCTGTTCCATGATGTCCTCGATGGTCTCCCAGTTGTTGCGCGCACGGCCCGTCGGGAGGTAGACGGCGCCGTAGTCGTCCCCGCTCGTCTCGACCACACCGTTTTCCATCAGCACGTCGAGGTGGTGTCTGACGGTCTTGTAGTCGAGATCGAGGTCCTCGGCCAGCTGGTTCGCGTTCCGCCGACGCTCCTCGAGCGCCCGCAACAGGCGCACGCGGTTCGGCCCGCCGCGCGTACCCGTCAACACGTACCAGAGCACCCCCTCCATCGTCACGGTCGACGGCCCGCCGTCACCTAACTCCATCGACGGACGTGGCGTACCGAGGGGGACCCCGCGACGGTCACCGGTTCCGGCTCACCGGGAACGCCACGCGGTCGGGGTGGTCGTTGAACCGCTCGAGCACCCGCTCGTACAGCCGGTTCTTGACGCGCTGGCCGCGCCGGGGGTGAGTGAGGTACCGCAGCCGGAGCTCGACCCACGACTCTCCCTGCGTCACGTTGACCGAGGGGCCGTCGTGGACCTCCAACTCGACCGGCGTGTCCGCGAGCGCCTCGCGGTAGGCGGCGATGCCGCGGGCCATCTCCTCGCCGAGCAGGTCCGTCGCCTCCTCGCGCATGACCTCGCGCGCGAAGTCCAGATCCGTCTCGTAGGCCACCTGCACCGCGATCTCGTTCCAGACGTACGGGGAGCCGCCCCCGCCGAAGTTGACCACCTCCGAGGAGAGCACCACGCTGTTGGGGACCGTCACCACGCGGCCGGAGGGTTGGTTCGAGGAGACGAGTTCGCCGTTTATCTCCCACAGCGTGGTGACGAGGAAGTCCACCTCGATCACGTCGCCCTTCGCCTCGCCGATCCGGACGCGGTCGCCGACGCCGTACGGCTGCTTGACGGTGATGTACACCCACGCGATCAGCGACAGCAGGGGCTGCTGGAGCGCGAAGGTGATCGCGAACCCGACGACTCCGAGCGAGAAGAGGAGGCCGAGCCACTGCTGGGTCGCGACCGCGAGGACGCCGACCGCACCGACGGTGCCGAAGACGAGGCGCAACACGTTCCGCGCGTTGTGCGCGCGGCGCTTGTTCCCGGAGGACCGCGCGAGCCCGAGCGCGAGTCGGTAGGCGCCGTAACAGACCAGCACCACCGCGGAGGCGAGCAGGACCTTGGCGAGGGCCACGTCGAGGTCGTACCCGCCGAGCGCGGGCAGGGTCGCCGCGGGCGCGGCCGTGGTGACGACGCCGGCCGCGAGCGCGCACAGCGCGCCGACGGCCACGGACCCGACGGGAACGAGGCGGTTCACGGTTCGGTCGTTCCGGGGCAGCGACAAAACCGTTGCGTCGCCGGTGGCCCGTCCCGCCGTTTCCGGGCGGCCGGTGATGGCGCACACCGTGCCGCCACCGGGAGACTTTCGACGGGGGGCGGCCAACGCCCCGCCGTGAACGACCGGACACGCGCGCTGGTCGTCGCCTGCGTCGCCGTGTTCCTGCCGGTGCTGGTGTGGTACAACTACTCGGCGGTGCTCCCGACGGTCTCCGCGGACTGGGGGCTCACCGGCGCGCAGGCGGGGATCGTCTTCGGCGCGTTCCAGGCCGGCTACCTCGTCGGAATCCTCCCGTTCGGCCGCCTTGCGGACGCCTCCTCCCCGCGGTACGTCCTCGCGGGCGGTGCGGCCGGGACCGCCGTCTTCGGCGTCGCGTTCGGCCTGCTCGCGGAGGGGTTCCTCGCGGGCACCGCACTCCGGTTCCTGGCCGGTGTCTGCATGTCCGCCGTCTACGTGCCGGGGATGCGCCTGCTCAGCGACTGGTTCCCCGCCGCGGAGCGCGGCCGCGCCATCGGTATCTACGTCGGGACCTTCTCGCTGTCCAGCGGTGTCTCCTTCGTGCTCACCTCGCGGGTCGCCGCCGCGGCCGGGTGGGAGACCGCGGTCGTCGCCACCAGCCTCGGCGGCCTTCTCGTTGCGCCGCTCGTCGTCTGGCTCCTCGACGACGCCCCCGGACGCTCGGCGACGAGCCGCGGGATCGACCTCTCGCTGCTCCGGAATCGCGAGTACCTCCACGCCGTCAACGCCTACGCGTGGCACACCTGGGAGCTGTTCGGCGTCCGCAACTGGCTACTGGCCTTTCTACTGGCGGCGCCCGCGTTCGCCTCGGGCGGGGCCTCGTCGTCGCTGGCCGGCCTGCTCGTCGGCGTCGTCACGGCCATGAGCGCGGTCGGGAACGTCGTCGGCGGCGCGCTCTCGGACCGGATCGGTCGCCCGACGACGGTGGGGATCGGCCTGCTCGGCAGCACCGCGATCCTCGTCGCGCTCGGCTGGCTCGACTGGCTCCCGCTGTGGGCGCTCGCGGCGGTGCTCCTGGTCCACGGGACGCTCCTCAGCGTCGACAGCGCGCCCGCCTCGACGCTCGTCACCGAGGCGGTCGACGACGAGCAGGTGGGCGCGGCGCTGTCGCTGCAGTCGTTCGTCGGCTTCCTCCCCTCCGTCGCCTCGCCGGTCGTCTTCGGGGCCGCGCTCGACGCCGGCGGCTTCGTCCTCGCGTGGCCGACGCTCGCGGTCGCGGGCCCGCTCGGCCTCGCGTCAGTGGTCGCGCTCCGGCGGCGCGCGCGTCGCCGATCCCCGGCGTCCGGTTCGGCGTAGGCCGGGACCGCGTCCTCGGCTCACTCCGCGCCGGCGACTTCCGCCATCGCGCCCGCCAGCACGCGCGTCGCGTCCGCGCAGTCGTCCCAGTCGGTCCACTCGCGAGGGTTGTGCGAGACGCCGTCCCGCGAGGGCGCGAACAGCAGCGACGCGTCCGTGACGCCCGCGACGTGCATCGTGTCGTGGGCCGCGCCCGAGTGGATGTCCATCGTCTCCAGCCCCGCGGCGGCCCCCGCCCGGTGAGCCGCCTCGCGGAGCCGGTCGCTCATCGGCGTCGGATGGAGGTCAAACGGGCGCTCGAAGGCGGTCTC
>NZ_LKIR01000127.1:59418-84344 GCF_001462205.1 Haloparvum sedimenti | reverse complement strand
CGCGTGGTTCGCCTCGCCGACGATGGTCGCCTCGCAGTGAGTGATTCCGGTGATCGTCGTCACCACGCCTGCGGCGGCGCCGGCCTCCTCCAGCGCGGTGTCCTGTTCGATGTGAAGCTCGTAGAACGCCTCCCAGCTCCGGGGGTCGAGGGTTCCCTCCCCGGCGTAGCCGATGCGTTCGAGCGCCTCCCCGAGCGTCTCGCCTGCGTCGTTCTCCAGCGCGAGCGCCTCCTCGGGCGTACGCTCGCCGACCGCCACCGAGGAGCCGAGGAGCCCGTCCGCGAACGTCTGGCCCTCCTCCTCGGTGAAGTTGACGACCAGCATCGGGCGGTCGGGCTCGACGCCGGCGTCCTGCATCGCGCGGACCGCCTCCAGGGCGGCGTAGGTCCCGAGCGGGCCGTCGAAGATGCCGCCCTCCGGGACCGAATCGAGGTGGCTCCCGGAGGCGACGGGCGCCGCGTCGGGGTCCGCGGAGGGAGGACACCACTCGCCCGCGACGTTTCCGACCGCGTCGACGCGCACGTCGAGGCCGGCGTCCTCCATGCGCTCGACGAGGCGGTCGCGGGCCCTCCGGTTCGCCTCGGTGCCTGTCCGGACGGTCCGGCCGCGCTTCTCGGAGTCGTCGTACTCGACGGCGCCGAACGCGCCGTTCGCCTCGATGTCGGCGCGGAGCCGGTCCGCGTCCACTGCGTCGTGCATACCCGCCGTTCGACCGGGACCGGCAAGGGCGTTGCCGTCGCGGCACGTCGGGAGAGGGCGCGGATCTGTCTCGGCTTCGGCCGGAGCCGGAGCGGGCCGGGCGCCGTTCGGCGTCTGACGAGCGCACGACGCCGACACAACTCCTTTAAGCGCAGCCGGTGACCGTTATCCATCATGTCGTCTCTCACCGACCTCCTCGACGATGTCGTCGACGACGTCGACGCGGTCTTCCTCTTCTCGCCGAGCGGCTCGTTTTACGAGCGGCTCGCCGACCTCGACGAGGAGGTGGTCGTCGTCGCCCCCGAGAACGCGGTCGATGCCGAGACGTACGTCGAGCTCCCGCTGGAGTTCGACAACGTCCGCGACCGGATCGAGTTCGCCATCGAGGGAGCGCTCGAACAGGACCTCGTCGAGGAGGGGGACGCCGTCGTCTGCTCCGTCTCCGTCTTCGACGGCGACCCCGATTCCGTCATTCGCGTCCGCGCGACCGACAGCCACGAGTCCGGCATCTACGACCTGTTCGTCAACTCCCGGGCCGACCCGGGGGTCATCCGCGACGTGTTCGAGGTCGCGGTCGAACTCGGCAAGAAGGGACAGAAGGGCAAGCCCGTCGGTGCGCTGTTCGTCGTCGGCGACGCCGGCAAGGTGATGAACAAATCCCGGCCGCTCTCGTACAACCCGTTCGAGAAGTCCCACGTCCACGTCGGCGACCCCATCGTGAACGTGATGCTGAAGGAGTTCTCGCGGCTCGACGGCGCGTTCGTCGTCTCCGACTCCGGGAAGCTGGTCTCCGCGTACCGGTACCTCGAGCCGGCCGCGGAGGGCGTTGACATCCCGAAGGGGCTCGGCGCGCGCCACATGGCCGCGGGCGCGATCACCCGCGACACGAACGCGACCGCCATCGTCCTCTCGGAGTCCGACGGGCTGGTCCGGGCGTTCAAGGGCGGACGACTGATCCTGGAGATCGATCCGGAGGAGTACTGATGATCAACGCGGCGTCCGTGTCGGTCGCGGTCGGACGGCTCGGCCAGATCCCGGGGGCCGACCTGTACGACGTACTGCCGCCGCACGTGTGGCTGGCGCTGTTCGTCCTCGCGGTCGGTCTCGTTTTGAGCTATCTCGTCCAAGTGATCAACCGCCGGCTGCTCGTCCGCGCCGGGATCCCGGACGCGATCGAGGGGACCGCCTTCGAGCGAACCGCTCACGAGTTCGGCACCTCGACGGTGACGATCATCGCCAAGCTCTCCGGCTACTTCGTCCTCGGAATCACGGTGATCGTCGCGCTCACGGTCGCGGAGATCCGGTACGTGGAGTTCTTCTGGTCCGGCGTGGCCACGTTCATTCCCCGCCTGTTCGTGGCGGCGCTTGTCCTCATCGTCGGCGTCGTCGTCGGGGACAAGGTGGATCTGTGGGTCGCCGAGCGACTCCGAAGCGTCAAGCTCCCGGAGACCGGATTCCTCCCGACCGCCGCGAAGTACAGCATCGTCTACGTCGCGACCCTGATCGCGTTGAGCCAGATCGGCGTCGCAACGCTCGCGCTCGTCGTGCTTCTGGCGGCCTACGCGTTCGCCGTCGTCGTCCTCACCGCGCTCGCGACGAAGGACCTTCTCGCCTCGGCGGCCTCCGGCATCTTCCTCCTGCTCACGCAGCCGTACGGGATCGGCGACGAGGTGAAGGTCGGCGGCCGCCGCGGCATCGTGCAGGAGGTGGACCTGTTCGTCACCCACATCGAAACCGACGGCGAGGAGCACATCGTTCCGAACCACACCGTCTTCCGCGACGGCATCGTTCGGATCCGGAACTGATCACTCCCCCGGCGAGTCGTCGCTCGCGTCCGCGCCGCCGTCGGGCGCCGCGGTCGAGACGACTTCGGCCGGGACCCCGGCGACCGTCGTACCCGGCGGCACGTCCGACGCGACCAGCGAGTTCGCGGCCACCTGCGCGCCCTCGCCGACCGTCACGCCCGGCAGCACCACGGCGCCGGCGCCGACCATCGCGCGGTCCTCCAGCACCACGTCGCCGAGTCGGTACTCGTCCTGCAGGAACTCGTGGCACAGCAGCGTCGCGTCGTAGCCGATTATCGCGTCGTCGCCGACGGTGATCCGCTCGGGCCAGAACACGTCCGGCGTCGACTCCAACCCCCACGCGACGCCCTCGCCGACGGTGACGCCGATGGCGCTCAGCAGACGATTCTTGAGCCGGAGGCTCGGACAGATCCGGGCGAGAACGATGACCACGTAGTTCCGCATCACGACGAGCGGCGACTTCGCGGTCGGCCACGACCACAGCGAATTCCGCGGCCCGGGCGTTCCGTGTCTGTCGAGCCGGTCGCGCCGCTGCTCGTCGCTCCCCCCGCCGTCGATATCCTCGGCGTCGTCGGCCGCGTTGTCCGCGTCGCTCACGCGCCACCATTCGCGGGACGGCGCTAAAAGGCTCACGAGGGTTCAAAAGGGATGCCGCGCCACTCGCCCCGTGACCTGAGTCACGTCCGCGGCGGTCGAGACGGATGCGCGACGCGCCGCCGCGATCGAGGGGTGCCGCCCGGACGGTCCCACGCGTCGCCTGTTCGCCCTTTCCTCGCTGCGGACAGCGACAGCTTCACTCCCCGCCGCGGATCTCGGCCATGTGTTCGACTCGCCGGTCGAGCAGCTCCGGCTTGCCGATGTCGTGGCGGATCCGGACCCGGTCGCCGGCGACCGAGAGCGCCGCCTCCGCGTCGGCCTCGGCCGCGGCGATGGAGTCGCCCAGCCCGACGACCGCGAACGCCCGCGAGGTCGTCGTGTACAGGCCGTCCTCGCGGGCGTCGACGCTGGCGTAGAACAGCAGCGCGTCGCCCGCGCTCTCCTCGTCCACCTCGATGCGCGCGCCGGCGTCGGGGTCCGTCGGGTAGCCGTCGGGCACCGCGTACTTGCAGACGGTCGCCTCGCCGGAGAAGGTCAGCTCCGGGAGCGACTCGCCCGAGCGCGCGGCCGTGAGCACGTCGAGGAACGGCGTCTCCAGCACCGGCAGCGTGTTCATGGCCTCGGGGTCGCCGAAGCGCGCGTTGAACTCCACGACCTTCGGTCCCTCGTCGGTCAGCATGAACTGGCCGTAGAGGACGCCCTTGTAGTCGGGCAGCGCGTCGACGACCGCCTCGATCACCTCGGCGGCGGCGTCGTAGTCGGCCGGCTCCATGAACGGCAGATGCATCGTCGTGTCCGAGTACGACCCCATGCCGCCGGTGTTCGGCCCCTCGTCGCCCTCGTAGGCGCGCTTGTGGTCCTGCACCGCGGGCGTCGTCCGCACCTCGCCGTTCGCGACGAACGCCTGTACGGTGAACTCCTCGCCGACCAGCCGCTCCTCCAACACCACGCGGTCGTAGTCGGACTCGCGGAGGTACGCCTTCGCCTCGGCGGCGGTCACCTGGTCGCCGATCACCTTCACGCCCTTGCCGCCGGTGAGGCCCGCCGGTTTGACCGCGAGGTCGCCGTCGTAGGCGTCGATGTAGTCGCAGGCGGCCGCCATGTCGTCGAACGTCTCGAAGTCCGGGCAGCCGGGGATCCCCTCCTCGGCCATGAACCGCCGCTGATAGGCCTTGTCCGTCTCGATGCGGGCCTCGGCCTCGCGCGGGCCGAAGGTGTACACGCCGGCGTCGTCGAGCGCGTCCGCGACGCCCGCCGCCAGCGCGGACTCCGGGCCGACGACCGCCAGGTCCGCCGACACCGACTCCGCGAACGCGACGATCCCGTCGGCGTCCGTCTCCTCGATCGTCTCGAACGATGCAGCCAGCTTCGCGATCCCCGGGTTCACGTTGCTCGCGCAGGCGCACAGCTCGCAGTCGTCCGCCAGCGCGCGGGCGATCGCGTGCTCGCGGCCGCCGCCGCCGACCAACAGGACGGTCTCGGTCATGGTCGGGACGTTTGCACACGGGAGTGTAAACGTTACTCTTGAAACGGGCGAATATGCGCACGTTCTTGGGCATCATCCGCCACGGCGGTCGGCCCGTCACGGCCGGCACCCTCGGCACGGAGGGGCGCTTTTTCGTACGTGGCCCGCCAACCGCCGGCCATGAGCGACCCCACGGACCGCAATCGGCTCGACGAGGAGGCCAGCCCCTACCTCCGACAGCATGCCGACAACCCGGTCCACTGGCAGCCGTGGGACGACGCCGCGTTCGCGGCCGCCCGCGAGCGCGACGTGCCCGTGTTCGTCTCCATCGGCTACTCCGCGTGTCACTGGTGTCACGTCATGGAGGAGGAGAGCTTTCAAGACGAGGACGTCGCGGACACTCTCAACGAGGAATTCGTCCCGATCAAGGTCGACCGCGAGGAGCGGCCGGATGTCGACAGCGTCTACATGAGCGTCTGCCAACTCGTCTCCGGCGGCGGGGGGTGGCCTCTCTCGGCGTGGTGTACGCCGGAGGGGAAGCCCTTCTACGTCGGGACCTACTTCCCGCCGGAGCCGCGGCGCAACCAGCCTGGGTTCAAACAGCTGTGCGAGGACGTCGCCGCGTCGTGGAACGACCCCGAGCAGCGCGCCGAGATGGAGAACCGCGCCGAACAGTGGACGGCCGCGGCCAAGGACGAGCTGGAGTCGGTCCCGGACCAGCCCGGCGAGTCGCCCGGGACGGACGCGCTCGGGGAGGCGGCAGCGTCCGCGATCCGGAGCTACGACGAGCAGTACGGCGGCTTCGGGGCCGACGGCCCGAAGTTCCCGCAGCCGAGCCGCGTCGAAGTGCTGCTGCGGTCGGCGACCGCGTCGAGCGGGGGCGACGCGGCGCTCGGCGCGGCGACCGGCACGCTCGACGCGATGGCCTCCGGCGGGCTCTACGACCACGTCGGCGGCGGGTTCCACCGCTACTGCACCGACCGTGGGTGGACGGTCCCCCACTTCGAAAAAATGCTCTACGACAACGCGGAGCTTGCACGTGTCTACCTCGACGCCCACCGGATCACCGGCGACCCGTCCTACGCTCGCGTCGCACAGGAGACGTTCGCGTTCGTCGAGCGCGAGATGACCAACGCCGAGGGCGGCTTCGTCAGTACGCTCGACGCGCGGAGCCTCCCACCCGAATCGCGCCGGACCGACTCCGGCGGGGAACCCGAGCCGGTGGAGGGCGCCTTCTACGTCTGGACGCCCGAGGAGGTGCGGGCGGTCCTCGACGAGCCGGACGCGTCGATCATCTGTGACCGATACGGCATCGAGTCGGGCGGTAATTTCGAGCGCGGGACGACCGTCCTCACGGTCTCGGCGTCGATCGCTGACCTCGCCGACGAGTACGATCTCGACGAGGCGTCCGTCCGGGAGCGGCTGATGGACGCCTGCGCCGCGCTGTTCGACGCGCGCGAGAAGCGTCCGAAGCCGGCCCGCGACGAGAAGGTGCTGGCGGGGTGGAACGGTCGGATGATCTCCGCGCTGGCCGCGGGAGCGACGGTGCTCGACGGTCCGGCCGCCGACCTCGGCGGCGAGGCGCTCGCGTTCGTTCGCGACCGGCTCTGGGACGCCGACGCGGGACGGCTCGACCGCCGGTGGCTCGACGGCGACGTGGCCGGTCCCGGTTACCTCGAGGACTACGCGTTCCTCGCGCGCGGCGCGTTCGACCATTACGGCGCCACCGGCGACGTGGACGCGCTGGGATTCGCGCTGGACCTGGCCGACGAGATCGTGACGCGCTTCCACGACGCGGACGCGGGGGCGCTCTACTTCACGCCGTCGGACGGCGAGGAGTTGCTCGCGCGACCGCAGGAGCTCGCCGACGGTCCGACGCCGTCGAGTGTCGGAGTCGCGGTCGGTCTCCTCCTCGACCTCGACGGCTTCACCGTCGACCGCGACTACCGCGGCGTCGCGGAGGCGGTGCTCGACACGCACGCCGACCGGATCCGGTCGAACCCGCTCCAGCACGCCACGCTGGCGATGGCGGCGGACACCGCCGAGACCGGCGGGATCGAGGTGACGATCGCGGCCGACGAACTCCCCGAGGACTGGCGGACGGTGCTCGCGGGGCGGTACCTCCCCGGGGCGGTGGTCGCGCGGCGCCCGCCCACCGAGGCCGGGCTGGAGGAGTGGCTCGACCGGCTCGGGCTTCCGGAGGCGCCGCCAGTGTGGGCCGACCGCGACGCGATCGACGGGCGCCCGACAGCGTACGTCTGTCGGGGGTTCACCTGCTCGCCGCCACGGACCGAGCTCCGCGAGGCGCTCGACTGGCTCTCCGAGTAGTCGTGTCGGGCGGCTACGGGAGGGTGGGGCGCCGCGGCGGCGAGTTCTGCACACCCCGGGTCGTTTTTACCCTCGGGCCGCACCTATCGGCTATGGAGCGGTACGACCTTCTCTATCGGCTTTACGACGACTTCGACACGGAGACGCTCCGCGAGTACCAGTTCTTCGTCGACCTGTTCCCGCCGGTCGACTCGCGCGTCGCGCTCGAGCACTGGGAGGAGGCGAGCGACGAACTGGAGGGTCGGAAGGCAGAGATCAGGAACGCGCTCCCGCGCGGAGCGACGTTCGCGGACGTGGCCGCCTACGCCGACCGCGAGGCCGCCTTCACGGCGCTCGACCTGTTGAACAGACACGGCCGCGCGGTGAACGCGCTCGTGCTGGACGTGGACGAGACGCTCCGGTCGGCGGGCGGGACGGACAACGAGATCCCCCGCGAGACGCTTCACCTGTTGACGGAGTTCCACGAGCGCGGCGTCCCCATCGTCATCTGCACCGGACAGACGCTGGAGAACGTCAAGGGGTTCATGATCCAGGGACTCGGCAACGAGTTGGTCCACTCCGGCACCTTCTCGATCGTCTACGAGTCGGGCAACGGCGTCTTCACTCCCGGGCAGGGCTCGCGGACGAAGCAGTTGCTCTACGAGGAGCTGGACGAGGAGGTGCGCTCCGTCTTCGACGAGATCCGCGCCCGCGTGCTCCCGGAGGCACCGGAGGACGTGCGCCACGGCTGTCACCTGCAGGGCAACGAGTTCAACGTCACCCTCAAGCCGAACTTCGAGACGGGGAGCCCGGACGCCGAGCGCGTCATCGACGCCGGGATGGTCCACCTGATCGACCTGCTCGGCGAGGCGGTCGTGGACGCGCTCGGTGGCGCCCCCGCGGAGGACGCCACCGCGGCGACCGGCAGCGCCTGGGCGCGGGCGCACTACGCCGATTCGGACCCCGAGATCCGCGAGGTGCTGGAGGAGGAGGGCGCCGCCGCGGATGTGGCGCCGGCCGACGTGCCCGCGAGCGTCCGCGAGCTGTTCGAGCGCATCGACATCGGCTACTACCACGCCGACGCCGCGGAGATTACGTCGCTGGAGCTCAACAAGGTGGCCGGCGTCGAGGCCGCGCTGGACGTGCTGGGCGTCGACGACCCCTTCGTGCTCGTGATGGGCGACAGCAAGTCCGACCTGCGCGTGATGCGGTGGGCGGCGGAGAACGACGCCGGCATCGCGGCCGCGCCCGACCACGCCTCTCGGGACACGCTCTCGCACGTCCTGGAGACCGACGAGTTGGTGTTCGACCGCGGCCAGTCCGCACAGATGCTTCGAACCGTCTACGTGCTCAACCTGCTGGCGCGGCTGGACTGACCGGGGCGGAGTGGACGGGAACTGCACCGACTCCAAAGATTTACCCTGTAGCGAGTAAAGGACACAGTCATGAGCCGAAACTACGAGTCGCTTCACGACCCGAACGCGGAGTACACGATGCGGGAACTCTCCGCCGACACGATGGGCACGACCGGCTCGCGCGGCGGCGGGCGCGACGTGGAGATCACGGACGTACAGACCACGATGGTCGACGGGAACTTCCCGTGGACGCTCGTCCGCGTGTACACGGACGCGGGCGTCGTCGGCACGGGCGAGGCCTACTGGGGCGCGGGCGTCCCCGAACTGATCGAGCGCATGAAGCCGTTCGTCGTGGGCGAGAACCCGCTGGACATCGACCGCCTCTACGAGCACCTCATCCAGAAGATGTCCGGCGAGGGCTCCGTCGAGGGCGTCACCGTCACCGCCATCTCCGGCATCGAGATCGCGCTCCACGACCTGGCGGGCAAGATCCTCGACGTGCCGGCCTACCAGCTGCTCGGCGGCAAGTACCGCGATAAGGTCCGCGTCTACTGCGACTGCCACACCGAGGAGGAGGCCGACCCCGAAGCCTGCGCCGACGAGGCCGAGCGCGTGGTCGAAGAGCTCGGCTACGACGCGCTGAAGTTCGACCTCGACGTGCCCTCCGGCTTCGAGAAGGACCGCGCGAACCGCCATCTCCGCCCCGGCGAGATCCGCCACAAGGCGGAGATCGTCGAGAAGGTCACCGAGCGCGTCAAGGACCGCGCGGACGTGGCGTTCGACTGCCACTGGACGTTCTCCGGCGGCTCCGCGAAGCGGCTCGCCGCGGAGCTGGAGGAGTACGACGTGTGGTGGCTCGAGGACCCCGTCCCGCCGGAGAACCTCGAGGTGCAGGAGGAGGTCACGAAGTCCACGACCACCCCCATCACCGTCGGCGAGAACCGCTACCGCGTCACCGAGGAGCGCCGCCTGATCGAGAACCAGGCCGTCGACATCATCGCGCCCGACCTCCCGAAGGTCGGCGGCATGCGCGAGACTCGCAAGATCGCGGACGTCGCCAACCAGTACTACGTCCCGGTCGCGATGCACAACGTCTCGTCGCCGGTCGCAACGATGGCCTCCGCGCAGGTCGGCGCCGCCATCCCGAACAGCCTCGCGGTCGAGTACCACAGCTACGAGCTCGGCTGGTGGGAGGACCTGGTCGAGGAGGACGTCATCGAGAACGGCTACATCGAGATTCCCGAGAAGCCGGGCCTCGGCCTGACGCTCGACCTCGACGCCGTCGAGGAGCACATGGTCGAGGGCGAGACGCTGTTCGACGAAGCCTGACTTCGTCGAGCCAGCGAACCGCGTTCGCGCTGTTCGACGAGGCGTAGCCCTCGTCGTTCTGTCGGCCGTTTTCTGTCAGCCGTTTTCTGTCGGCGGTTTCTCACCCCGAGTTCGCTACTCCGCGATCCAGACCGGGTCCAGTCCCCGCTCGTCGAGTTCCCGTTCGATCCCCTCGACCCGCGGTGCGATAACGTCGGGCTCGTGGCTGTCGGTCCCGACGGTCACCTCGACGCCGCGCTCGGCGAGCGTGTCGAGGAAGGCGGGCGCGGGGTGGAACTCGCCGTAGCCGTCGAGCAGGCGGCCGGCGTTGATCTCGGGGACGGTCCGGGACGAGGCGAAGGCGTCCGCGACGCGCGCGTAGTGCTCATCGGTCGCGAAGCCGCGGAGGTGGGGGTTGCGCTCGATCAGGTCGGGGTGGGCGGCGACCGCGAACAGCTCCGAGTCGGCCAGCGCGACCAGTTTCTCGAAGTAGCGGTCGACCAGCTCGCGCCGCTCGGCCTCGGGCTTGTCCGCGAAATGAGGTCTGATGTGGACGTTCGTCCCGTCGAGGTCGTGGACGCTCCCGACCGAGTAGTCGAACGCCGCCTCGTCGAGGAACTCGCCGATCGCGTCCTCGTGGGCGGGGTGGTAGTCCATCTCGACGGCGTCGAACACCGCGATGTCCGTTCGTTCGCGGGCGTCCGCGATGGCCTCTCGCCGGCGCTCGTAGGTCAGATCGAGGTTGAACCCGAACGCGCGGCGGTGGCGCTCGGCGTCCGCGTCGGGGAACACGTTGCAGTGGTCGGCGATGCCGACGCCGTCGAGGCCCGCGTCGTCGGCCGCGTTCACCATCCACCGGAGGAACTCCCCGTCCGAGTAGTTCGTGTGGACGTGGTAGTCGTACACGGTCCCTCCTGTGAGTGCGGGGGTCTCGTAGCTTTCGGACGCGTGTGGATCATTGCCGCACGACGCTCCCCCGACTGGATCCGGTCGGGCCGACCGCGAACTACGCATTTATGCCGCTCGCCGGCAACCTTGTTCACGTATGTCACACCACGAGTGCGGTCACGGGGACGGTCACGACGAGCCGGCGCGCGACTACGAGGTCGACCATCACCTCTCGGACGCGGAGCGCAACATCCACCGGGCGTGGGACAACTCGCTGGACCCGGTTCTCACCGTCGAGCCGGGCGAGGTGGTCCGGTTCGAGTGTCGCGACGCGGTCGACAGACAGCTCGACCTGCAGTCGACGGACGAGGACTTCGCGAACGTGAGCTTCGACCCGGTCCACCCCCTCACGGGACCGGTCGCGGTCGAGGGCGCCGAGCCGGGGGACGTGCTCGAAGTCGAACTGCTGGACCTCCAGCACAAGGGCTGGGGGTACACGGGGTTCATGCCGGGCGAGATGGGGCTCGGCCTGCTCCCCGAGGACTTCCCGGACGCGAAGGTCCACGTCTGGGACCTGCAGGGCGACACGGGGTCGTTCGTCAACGGCATCGAGGTCGAGCTCGACCCCTTCCCGGGCGTCATCGGCGTTGCCCCGGGCGCGGACGGCGAACACGACACCCTCCCGCCGTACGACACGGGCGGGAACATGGACGTGAAGCACATGACCGCGGGTTCGACGGTGTACCTCCCTGTCGAGACGGAGGGCGCGCTGTTCTCGACGGGCGACTGTCACGCGGCACAGGGCGACGGCGAGGTGTGCGTCACCGGCATCGAGGCCCCGATGTTCGTCACGGCGCGCTTCAACGTCCGAAAGGACATGGAGATCGAGCAGCCGCAGCTCCGGACCTCCGGCCCGTTCACCCCGACCGGGCGCGACGAGCCGATGTACGCCACGACGGGCATCAGCGACGACCTGATGGACGCGACGAAGAGGGCGGTCAGACACATGATCGACCACCTCGAGGCCGAGCGCGACCTGACGCGCGGCGAGGCGTACATCCTCTGCTCGGCCGCCGTCGACCTCAAGGTGAGCGAGGTCGTCGACGCGCCAAACTGGACCGTCACGGCGTACGTCCCCGACAGCATCTTCCCGGACGAATAAGGCGAGGTCGTCTCAACGACCGTCTCGTCCCCGATTTCTCGTCCCGATCGCCGCCCGTTACTCCTCCGCGTCCCCGCCAAGTCGTTCCGCGATGGCGGCACCCGCGGTTCTCGGATCCGACTCCCTGATCCGGACCGCGTCCCCGACCGCGACTACGCCCGGCTCGAGCACCTCCACGCAGAGCCCGCCCCGCTCCGAGAGCGCGCTCGCGAGCCCCTCCTCGCCGGCCAGCTTCTCGAGATGCGCGCAGGGCGGTCGGCGCTCCGTGGGCCTGACCACCGCGTCGCCCACCTCAACGGTCGCCTCCAGCAGGTCCTCGAGTCCCTCGCCGAACCCCTCGACGACGACGTTCCTGCGGTGGCGGCCGTCGGTCACGTCGATGCCGGTCTCTGCTTGGACCGCCGCGAGCGCCTCGGCCGCCACCAGCGTGACGGCGCAGTCGTCGAGCTGGAAGGTCCCCTCTCCCGCGTGGTAGCGGTCGTCGACCACGCCGCCGGCCTCGATCTCGACGCGGTCGCGGCGCTCGGGCGGCGCGCCGCTCTCCGGGGCCGTGACGAGGCCGGTCACATGACCAAGTTTCGGGTTATCCATACCGCGACCTCGTCGGCTCGGGACATAAGACCGCCGCCGCGTCGAGGCTCGGCGAGCCTCCGAGGCACCTCCTCGCGGGACTCCTGTCGCGATGGCAGGCTACTTGAGGGACGACGCAAAGCGTTCACTATGGTCCGAGTAACTGTCTGGAACGAGTATCGCCACGAACGCGAGAGCGAGACCGTCGCCGAGGTGTACCCCGACGGGATCCACACCGTCATCGCCGAGTTCCTCGAGGCGGCCGGCCACGACGTCGAGACCGCGACGCTGGACGAGGGGCCGGAGCACGGCCTGACCGAGGAGGTCCTCGCGGAGACGGACGTGCTGACGTGGTGGGGCCACGCCGCCCACGACGAGGTCTCGGACGCGGTCGTCGAGCGAGTACAGGAGCGCGTGCTGGAGGGAATGGGCCTGATCGTGCTTCACTCGGGCCACTACTCGAAGATCTTCAAGGCGCTGATGGGGACGACCTGTTCGCTGAAGTGGCGCGAAGCGGCCGAGACGGAGCGGCTCTGGACCGTCGAGCCGGGTCACCCCATCGCCGACGGGATCGGCGAGTACATCGAGCTTCCCGAAACGGAGATGTACGGCGAGCGGTTCGACATCCCGGCCCCCGACACGCTCGTGTTCAACTCCTGGTTCGAGGGCGGCGAGGTGTTCCGCTCGGGGTGCTGTTACCGCCGCGGCAACGGCAAGGTGTTCTACTTCCGTCCGGGCCACGAGACCTACCCGATCTACCGGAACGGCGACGTTCAGCAGGTGCTGATAAATGCCGTCGACTGGGCCGCGCCGGGAGACGGGCCGACGCCCGACTTCGGCAACGCGGACCCCGTCGAGGACATCGACACCGACGACGAACGCACCGTTCACTGAGGAACGGCGGCGGTTGCGCTCGCGGTGTGGTGCTTCTGAAAAACGCGTGGCGGTCGCTCGCGAGTGTTGAGCGACCGCCGCTACGGTGACGGGCGTTGAAAGGTGACCGCCTCGCGGGAACCGCGAGACCGTCAGTGTACCCGACACCGGCGGCCGGTCGAATAGTGGTCCGCCGCGGTCGGGGATAAACCCTCGCTTCCGGCGGCGCCGCGTCGCGTCCCGCCGTGTCCCGCCGTGTCCCGCCGCGCCGCGTTCCGGATCAGTCGCCGTCGCCGACCACGACGCGACCGGTCATCCCCGCGAACTCGTGGGGTTCACAGACGTAGTCGTACGCGCCGGCCACCTCGAAGGTGTGTCGGTGTTGATACCCCGCGTCCTGTACCTCGGAAACGCCGGCCCAGGCGGCGTCATCCGGCTGGTTCGTGACCGCGATGTTGTGCCCGCTGCCGCGCCAGACGAACGCGACCGTGGTTCCGGACGCGACCCGCAACTCCGCCGGATCGAACGCGAGTGATCCGTCCGGCGCCACGAGGACGGTTTCGTCGGCGTCCGCGGCGGTCGCTCCCGTGGTCTCGGTCGGCGTCGGTTCGGTCGTTGACGGTTCCGCGTCGCCGGTGACCGTCCCGTCCGCGTCGGACCCGCCGTCCGTGTCACCGCCGTCGTCGTTGGTCGCCGTCCCGTCGTCGCTCGGGGTGCCGAGACACCCACCGACCGATGTCGTGCACGCGACCGCGGCCGCGATGAGCACGCCCCTCCTGTCCGATTCCATACTCGATCCGAGCCACGGTCGGCCAATGAGTGTTTGCCGAACTCTCTCCCAAATTCGGTCCGCTCGGTCCGCTCAGTCCACCGACACACTCCGGGGAGGCGGCCGGGTTCGGGCTCACTCCGGCCGGTGGACCTCGCCTTCGCGGTCGTCGGCGTCCTTTCGCCGGAGCGCCGCGGCCGCGTTGCTGGCGTCGTAGCCGAACAGCACGTCCTTCGCGTACGTCTCGACGACCTCAGTCGCGTGGACGAGGTCGTCCACGTCGACGTTCACGGCGTACAACTCGACCGAGAAGGGCGTCTCCGGCGGGGCGCCGTGGAGGTCGTAGTCGCCCCCGAGACGCGACCGGAAGCCGCGTGCGATGGTCTCGACCCAGTAGGTCGTCGCGTACTCGGTGTCGTACAGCGGGACGACGAACTCGTCAACGTGCTCGGCGAGCGCGTCGACGTCGAGGCCCGCCCGCTCGCGGAGGTGGCCCGGGTAAGGGTCGGGGTAGAGCGTCAGGAACGTCCGCCCGGGGATCCGGTCGCTGGCCTCCGCGACGAAGTCCGTGATGACCGCGGCGCGCCAGTCGCTCCAGTCGTCGTGGTCGCTCTCGGCGAACAGGCGCTCGCAGCGGTCGCAGCGACAGAACCCCTCGCGGGGAAACCCCACGTCGTCGAGGCGTACGTCGCCGTTCTCGGCCGCGCAGTCCTCGATTATCTCGAACAGGCCCTCGCGGTACTCCGGGTGGGTCGGACAGACGTACGCCCAGTCGAAGTACTCGCGGTCGCGGGTGGCGGGCTCGCCGCGGTCGTCGACCGGAACCAGCTCTGGGTTCTCGCTCGCGGCCGCGTTGTCCCCGAAACAGGAGACCATGTTGACCGCGTTCGGAAGCGGCGCCGACGCGCGGCCGGTCACGTCCTTCACCTCGTAGAACCCCACGTCGAACTCGCCGCCCTCGACCTCCTCGGCGTTCCGCGTGACGACCCCGTACATGGACGCCGCTAGCGGGCGACGGCGCTTAAAAGGGGTGTTCGCGGTCGCGACGAACGGACCGGACGCGACCGGCGGGAGGGCTATTCGACCTCGACCGGCTCCTTGTCGCCGGCGGTGAGGAAGTACGCGAGCGTGACAAACGCCAGCACGATGAGCAGCTTCGCCTTCGTGGACATGGACGACGATTCCGCCCCGACGGGCTAAAAACTACCGGGGAGCGGAGACGCAGAAGTAGACCTGCGTGTGAATGGTGGGACGTTGAATGGCGAGAGTCACCGGCCTATTGCTGGTGACTGATTGCCGGGAGTCCACATCAAAGCCCCACCCTCAAGGACCGAGGTGCGTAGCGCCGAGGGAGTAGGGTGGGGTAGTTTACACGTCGATGTAGTCGGCCAGATCCTCGCGGAGGATCTCGTCGCAGTAGCCGCACCGGACGCCGTCGGGAACGACCGCGAACCGCGACTCGACCGGCTCGTCGGCGTTCGTGATGCAGTTCCGGTTCGGACACGAGAGCACGCCGGAGACCTCTTCCGGGCGTTCGACACGGTTCTTCTCGACCACCTCGAACTCGCGGACGATGTTGATCGTCGCCTCGGGCGCGATCAGCGAGAGCACGTCCACCTCCGACTGGCTCAGCTCGCGGTCCTCGACCTTCACGATGTCCTTGCGGCCGAGCCGGTCCGAGGGGACGTTCATCCCGATGGAGACGCCGAACCCCTCCGAGCCGTCGATCCCGAGGATCGCCAGCACGTTGAGCGCCTGGCCGCCGTTCACGTGGTCGATAACCGTCCCGTTCCGGATCTTCGAGACGCGGAGCTCGTGCTCGCTCATTCCTCGTCACCTCCCGCGCGCGAGAGCAGTTCGTCCAGCAGCGCCATCCGCACCGGCACGCCGTTGTGCGCCTGCTCGAAGTAGCGCGCGTGGTCCGTCTCGTCCACGTCGGGCGCGATCTCGTCCACGCGCGGCAGGGGGTGCATCACGGTCAGGTCGTCGTCGGCCGCCTCGAGCGTCTCGGCGTCGATCCGGTACTGGCCCGCGACCTTCCGGTACTCGTTCTCGTCCGGGAACCGCTCGCGCTGGATGCGGGTGACGTAGAGCACGTCGAGTTCCGGGAGTACGGCCTCCAGCTCGGTGTGTTCGCGGACCTGCGCGCCGGCCTCGTGGAGGTCGAACCGGACCGACCGCGGGAGCTTCAGTGACTCCGGACTGATGAAGTGCTGGCGCGCGTCGAACTCCGTCAGCGCGGTCGCCAGCGAGTGGACCGTCCGCCCGTACTTCAGGTCGCCCATGATCCCGACCGTCAGGTCGTCCAGCCCGTGGTTCTCGCGGATCGTGTGGAGGTCCAGCAGGGTCTGGGAGGGGTGTTGCCCGGCGCCGTCGCCCGCGTTGATCACCGGCACGTCGACGAACTCGGAGGCGAGCGTCGCGGCGCCCTCGCTGGGGTGACGGAGGACGATGGCGTCCGCGTAGCCCTCGATGACCCGGACGGTGTCCGCGAGGCTCTCGCCCTTCTTGACCGAGGAGGACTCCACGGAGCCCATGTCGATCGTCTCGGCGCCGAGCCGCTTGGCGGCGGACTCGAAGCTCATCTTCGTGCGCGTGCTGGGCTCGAAGAAGCAGAGCGCGAGCACCGCCCCGTCGTGGCTGTCCCGGAGCGCGCCGGGGTCGGCCGCGACCTCGCGCGCCCGGTCGAGGGTCGCCTCCACGTCCTCCCGCGAGAGCTGCGTCGCGGAGATGAGGTGGTCCTGTCGCATTACCAGAGTCGGGTGGTCGCAAGGACTTGAATCCCTCGGGTGCCGCCTTCCTGCGGTTTACACAGGAACGTGAATCTCGACGCGGACGGCGCTACGAATATCGAAACACGGTGCCGATCCCCGGAGCGCGTGGCCCCCGGATCCTCAACAGATCGGTTTGGGGTCCATCCCCATGCCGGAGAGCGCGGTCTCGTAGTCCTCGTAGGCGGCCTCGACCGTCTCCGCCGCGGCCGCCCGGGCGCGCTCCGCGGCGTCCTCGTCGTCGCACAGGTCCGCGAGCAGGTCGAGCCCGGTTTCGAGACACTCCTCCACGTCGGTCTTCAAGTCCCGGAACAGGTCCGCGCGCGCCGCGTCCGCCTCGTTGACGAAGAAGCTCACCAACTGCGTATGAGTTCGGAGGCTCACCAGCGGTCGCCCGACCATCCCGGCTGCGACGCGCTCGACCGTCCCCTCCCGGTCCCGAAGCGACGAGTGCATCGCGCTCCGCGTCGGCTCCGCGGCCGCGTCCGACGCCTCGCCGTTCTCGGCGTCCTCCGCCGCCGGCGACGCCTCCCGCACGCGTTCCAGGTGGTCGGCTTCCCGCTCCGCGACCGCCGCGAACGCCTCGCGCGCCTCTTCGTTCGGCTCGTCGTCGGCCCACGCCTCGAAGAGGTCCCTCGCGGAGGCCTCGGCGTCGGCCGCGGCCGACAACACCGACGCCTCGTCGAGCTGCGCGCCCGTCAGTGCGAGCAGGAGCTTGTTCGAACCGAGCCTGTCGAGTTCGGTCCGCGCGTCGGTCTCGACCGCCTCCCGAAACGCTTCGGTGTCCATACCGCTCCCTCCCTCGCCGTCGGCTTCAAAACTGTGCCCGCCGTACGGTCGTGTATGAGCGACGTTCCCGCGACCGACCCGGCGGACCTCGCCGAATCGCTCGCGTCGGGCGAGCGGGTCGGCGTCCTCGACGTGCGCGACCGCGATGAGTACGAGGCGTGGCGGATCGACGGGCCGGGCGTCGAGAGCGCCCAGGTGCCCCACGTCCGTTTCCTCGAAGCGAGCGTCAGCGGGGACCCCGGCGACCTCGTCGCGGACCTCCCGGAGCCGCTGGTGGTCGTCTGCGGCCGCGGCGAGGCGAGCGCCGAGGTCGCGGGGCTGCTCCGCGAGGCGGGCGTCGACGCCGCGAACCTCGCGGGCGGGATGGAGGCGTGGGCGCGCGTCTACCGCGCGCGACCGGTCGTGGAGGAGGGCGGCACGACGGACGGAGGGACGACGGACGACGTGACCGTCCTCCAGTACGACCGCCCGGCCTCGGGCTGTCTGGCGTACCTCGTCGTCGCGGGCGCGGAGGCCGCCGTGATCGATCCCCTCCGCGCCTTCGCGGATCGGTACGCGGCCGACGCGGAGGACCGGGACGCGAACCTCGCGGCCGCCCTCGACACCCACGTCCACGCCGACCACGTGAGCGGAGTTCGGGGCGTAGCCGAGGCCACGGGCGCGAGGACAGTCCTCCCCGAGGGCGCTCGCGACCGCGGGCTAGCGTTCGACGCCGAGCTCGTCGCGGACGGCGAGACGGTCGCGGTCGGCGACGCCTCGCTGGAGGCGATTCACGTCCCGGGCCACACCTCCGAGATGACGGCGTTCCGGCTCTCGACCGCCGGGCGGGACCTGCTGTTCGCGGGGGACCTGGCGTTCCAGCGGAGCGTCGCGCGGCCGGACCTGGAGGCCGGCGACGAGGGAGCCCGCGACCTCGCGCGGGGGCTCCACCGGAGCCTGACGGAGACCCTGTTCGCGCTCGCCGACGAGACGCTCGTGCTCCCGGCTCATCGGGACCCGGCATCGACACCGGAGGAAGAAGGGCCCGAGGGGGCGGTGTTCGGCGCGACCGTCGGGACGCTCCGGGAGCGGCTGACCATGGAGGACGACCCGGAGGCGTTCGCGGAGCGGGTCGCGAGCGACCTCCCGCCGCGGCCGGCCAACTACGAGGCCATCGTCGCGACGAACCTCGGCCAGGAGGCGATGGACGACGATCGGGCCTTCGAGGCGGAACTCGGGCCGAACAACTGCGCGGTCGACGCGGACTGAGAAGGAGTTCTGGAGAGTATCGGACGGTCAGTCGTCGTCGGCCGCGGCGCCCGCGGCGTCACCGTCGGCGGCCGCCGCGTCCTCGATGCTGGGTGGGTACTTCCCGCGGTCGAGCTTCAGGTCGGACTGCGGCCGCGCCATGCAGGTGAGCGCGTAGTTCTCGGCTTCCTCGTCGGTGAGCCCGCGGGCGGCCGGCTGAGTCACCTCGCCCTCCACGATCTCCGCCGAGCAGGCCAGACACATGCCGACGCGGCAGGAGTACTCCTGGGCGATCCCCTCCTCGATGCAGGGCTTGAGGATCGTCTCCGTGTCGGCCACCTCGATGGTCTCGCCGGTGCCGACGAACTCCACGGTGTACTCGGTCATGACTCGCGGATTCGCGGGTTCGCGCCAAAACTCTTGCCATGGTTCGTGTCCCCGACCGACCGACGGGATGGAGATGACGGAGTTTTCTGTGAATGTGGTGCTGTGTATCTGCACAGATCGCTATACGCGGATTTCCGTTTCACAAAGCGTTCTGCTGGGTTTGCTGTGAACACCCTGAAAGCCCTCGGCCGCTCGCCATACGTTGGTGTTTGCATGATCAAGCGTTCTGCTGCGCTTGTTGCCAACACCCTGAAAGCCCTCGACCGCTCGCCATACGTTGGTGTTTGCGTGATCAAGCGTTCTGCTGCGCTTGTTGCCAACACCCTGAAAGCCCTCGACCGGTCGCGGCTTCTCAGCGGGATATCCGCTCTCTCCGCAAAGCCCGCGCGGATAGGGCCCGTCTGAGAAGCCGCGACCGGCCTCGCCCTTTCAGTCCGCCAGGGTGGGGATTGTGGAGTTAGTCGTTAGAGCCTGCTGCTCGGTGAGTCTCTTCTTCGGCTGTCGAGGTGAGCGTGGCCTCACGCCTCCCCAGCCTCAGCCGACCGCGGCCGGAGCAACGCGGAGGCCGCGGTCGGGTTCCACCGGAAATCGGAGATTTCCGAGCAGCCAGCGTGCAGTAGCGCGCTGGCGACCTCGCGCGCGCCAGACGTGGGACAGCCGGCGGGGCGGCGCACCGGGCTCGGGACTCTTAGGTTGCACTCACGGCGGGAGTTCTGCGGGATCCGCGAAAAACGTTCACCCGCCGGCGGTGCGGTCGCGGTGGCGTGCTGTCGGCGCGCGCCGCGGCGACCGCTTCGCGTGTCGCTGCGACCGCGCGAGGGAGGTGGCCGCGTGGCCGCATGTGGTGCGGTTTCGCGGCCACGCGGCCGCCGAGGCTGGGGAGGTGTGAGGCTGCTGGACGGTGCTGTGCGGGGTGGGGCTGAAAGGGGCAGCCGGCTCGATCCGGCCCCGACGCCGTAAGCACCGCAGCGAGCGGTGCGGGGAGCGAGGAGCGCAGCGAGGCGCGGCCGGTCGAGCCGGCTGGGGCTTTCTGGACATTGCTGTCCAGATCAGCAGGACCGAGAGAAAAATCGAAGCATCAGCTCACGTGGCGGAGATCCCCTCTAGGGACTTTTTGAGTGCTTCTGACTCGATCAGCAGGATCGCCACCTTCGACCACCACGCATCGATCGTCGAGGTTCCGCAACGACTAATCCCCCGCCGACCGCCTGTCGGGGTAATGAGCATGAAGGCCACCGCGCGAGCCCACCCGATCCAGGGGCTCGTCAAGTACCACGGGATGCGCGACGAGGACCTGCGACTCCCGTACCACGACAGCATCAGCCTCTGTACCGCCCCCACCGCGACCACCACGACCGTCGAGTGGCAGCCGGACGCGGCCGAGGACACGTTCGTCGTCGGCGGCGAGGAACTGGAGGACCGCGAGGCCGAGCGCGTGGAGATCGTCACGGACTACGTCCGGGAGCTGGCGGGGTTCGACCACCGCGTGCGCTTCGAGAGCGAGAACTCCTTCCCCTCGAACATCGGCTTCGGCTCCTCCTCGTCCGGCTTCGCGGCCGCGGCGATGGCGCTCGTGGAGGCGGCGGGCCTCGACATGACGCGCCCGGAGATCTCGACGGTCGCGCGGCGTGGCTCCTCCTCGGCGGCGCGGGCGGTGACGGGCGCGTACTCGGTCCTCGAGAGCGGCTACAACGACGAGGACTGCCGCGCGCGGCGGCTCGACGTGGGTGAGAGCGCGGACGGCTTCGACCCCGAGGAAGACCTCCGCATCGTCGCGGCGCACGTCCCGGCCTACAAGGAGACGGAGGAGGCGCACCGCGAGGCGGCCGCGAGCCACATGTTCGACGCGCGGCTCGCGCACGTCCACGAGCAGCTCGACAAGATGACCGACGCGCTGCGCGAGGGCACCTTCGACTCCATCTTCGAGATCGCGGAGCACGACTCGCTGTCGCTGACCGCCACGACGATGACCGGCCCCTCGGCGTGGGTCTACTGGCAGCCGGAGACCATCGCGGTGTTCAACGCGGTGCGCGAACTCCGCGAGGAGGGCGTTCCCGTCTACTTCTCGACGGACACCGGCGCCTCCGTCTACGTCAACACGAAGGCGGGCTACGCCGACGAGGTCGAGAAGCGGATCGCCGAGATCGGCATCGACACCGACGTGTGGGAGGTCGGCGGCCCCGCGCGCGTCCTCGGCGCGTCCGAGGCGCTGTTCTGAGGGCGTTCTGAAGCCGTTTCGAGCGCGTTTCTGAAGCCGCGACTCAGAGCCGATCCCGGACGTCCGCGGCGAGGTCGACCATCGCCTCCTCCGCGGTGTCGACGCGGTCGGTCAGACTCAGAAAGCCGTGCGCCATCGCCGGGTAGTGACGGTGCTCGACGGACACGCCGGCATCGGAGAGCCGCTCGGCGTAGCGCGTCCCGTCCTCGCGGAGCGGGTCGAAGCCGGCGGTCACGACGGTCGCGGGCGGCAGGCTGGATAAGTCGTCCGCGCGCAACGGCGAGACGAAGGGGTTCGCGGCGTCGACCGGGCTCCGGAGGTACCGATCGATGAACCACTGCATGTCCGCCCGCGTCAGCAGGGGGCCGTCGGCGTTCTCGCGGTAAGAGGAACTGTCCGTGCGTGCGTCGGTGATCGGGTAGATCAGGAACTGCCCCGCGATGTCGGGGCCGTCGAACTCGCGGGCGTGCAGACATGCGACCGCGGCGAGATTTCCGCCGGCCGAGGTGCCGGCGACGCCGAGGCGGTCGGGGTCCGCGCCGAAGGCCCCGGCGTTCTCGGCGACCCACTCCACGGCCGCGGCGGCCTCGTCGGCCGCGACCGGGAAGGGGTGTTCGGGTGCGAGCCGGTAGTCGACCGAGACGACGACCGCGTCCGCGCGGTCGGCGAGGCGGCGACAGACGCCGTCGATGGAGTCGAGCGTCCCGAGCGTCCAGCCGCCGCCGTGGAAGTAGACGAGCGTGCGGGCGGGCTGGCCGTCGGTGTGGGCGCCCTCCAGCTCCGGTCGGTAGACACGAACCGGGACCTCCCCGTGCGGCCCGTCGAAGGCCAGGTTGCGGACGAGGGCCATCGCCGGCGCGTCACCGCCCGAGAACACCTCGTCCTCGACGCGGCGCGCGGCGTCGACCGACAGCTCGTGCCACTCGGGGACGCCCTCGGCCTCGATATCCGCGATCACCGTCGCCAGTTGCGGGTCGAGCGAGTCTGCGCGCATGTGGCCATCGAGACGGTGATTCTTTAAAAGTGGGTCGCCCACCTCCGACGATGACGGTCCGGCTCACCTACGAGGACGGCACGGTGCGCGTCGACGCCGACACGGTCGACGAGCCGCTGCCGCCGCTGCCGGGCGTCGAGGAGGACCCCCGAACCGGTGACCGGCGCGCGCCCGCGTACCGGTACGCCGCCGTCTCGAAGGCGCTCGAGGTGGCGGGGCTCACGGTCGACGACCGCGTACTCGACCTCCCCGAGCTGGACCTCTCGACTGGCTACGACCTGCGGGAGTACCAGCGCGAGGCGCTCGCGGCGTGGCGCGACGCGGGCGACCGCGGCGTCCTCGAACTGCCGACCGGCGCCGGAAAGACGGTGATCGCCATCGCCGCGATGGTCGAACTCGGCGTTCCGACGCTGGTCGTCGTCCCCACGGTGGACCTGCTGGACCAGTGGCAGCGGGAACTGGAAGCGGAGTTCGACGTGCCGGTCGGCCGGTTCGGCGGCGGCGAACAGCGCCGCGAGCAGATCACGGTCTCGACGTACGACTCGGCGTACCTCAAGGCGGAGGACGTGGGCGACGCGTTCGGGTTCGTCGTCTTCGACGAGGTACACCACCTCGGCGGGGAGGGGTTCCGCGACGCCGCCCGCCTGCTCGCGGCGCCCGCACGGCTCGGCCTGACCGCGACGTTCGAGCGCCCCGACGGCGCCCACGAAACCGTCGCCGAACTGGTCGGCGACCGCGTGTACGCGCTCGACGTGGACGATCTCGCCGGCGAGCATCTCGCGCCCTACGACGTGCGTCGGATCGAGGTCGAGTTGACTCCCGCGGAGCGCGAACGCTACGAGGAGAAACAGGGGACCTTCGTCGACTACGTCCGCGAGGCGGGGATCACGTTCACGAGCGGGAGCGACTACCGCGAACTGGTGATGCGCTCGGGCAACGACCCCCGCGCCCGCGAGGCGCTGCTCGCCAAGCAGGACGCCCGCGAGATCATGATGAACGCGGAGCACAAGCTCCGCGAACTGGCGGACATCCTCGAGGAACACGCCGACGACCGCGTCATCGTCTTCACCGCCCACACCGACCTTGTCTACCGGCTCTCGGACCGCTTCCTGATCCCGGCGATCACGAGCGAGACGGGCGCCGCGGAGCGACGGGAGGTCCTGGAACGGTTCCGGGACGGCACCTACTCGCGGATCGTGGCCGCGAACGTCCTCGACGAGGGCGTCGACGTGCCGGACGCCAACGTCGCGGTCGTCCTCTCCGGCTCCGGGAGCGAGCGCGAGTTCACCCAGCGGCTCGGCCGGATCCTCCGCCCGAAGGAGGACGGCGGCCGCGCGACCCTGTACGAACTGGTCAGCGCCGAGACCGCGGAGGAGCGGGTCGCTCAGCGTCGGCGGTGAGGTCGCTCCGGTGGAGAAGTAAGGTCGGGGCCGGCAGAGCGATCAGGACTCCACCTCGGCGAACGCGCTCCCGTTTCTGTCGAACGTCTCGTAGTCGACCGGCACGGACAGTTCGATCGTCTCGGAGCCGCCGGCCGCGACGGTCACGGCCGCGGTCTCCTCGTAGTCCTCGTCCGGGACGCTGACGCTGACGACGACCGTCCCCGAGCGCTCGTTGGTCGCGTCGTTGGCGACCGCCACCGTCACGAGGAGTTCGCCGTCGCCGTCCTCCGAGAAGGCGAAGTCGCTCACGTGGAGTCCGGGGTCGTCCCCGTCGGGCTCCGAGGGGTCGTCCGACCGCGCGTCTTCCTCGCCCGGGGGGTTTCTGGGCCCCGACGGAGCGACCTCGGAGACGCAGCCCGACAGAAGGACCGCACCGATCCCGAGGCCGCCCGCTATCGCATCCCGACGTCGCATGCCTTCATCGTTTCCGTGCGCGACCATAGGCGTTGTCCTGCCGGTCGAGACGGCGTTGTCCTGTCGCCTCCCGGCACCCGCGGCCACGGCAGCGTCCGCCCCGGCGACCGCCCCGCATCCCGGCGCCTTTTATCCGACGGCCGCGAACGACGGACGATGCTGCGAAAGGACCTCCTGCGCGTCTCGCGGTCCGGGGGCAGGTATCGCCCCGAGTTCGTCGGTCGCGAAGCCCGGCCGCTCGCGGCGCGCGTGCTCGGAACGTTCTCGGAGGCGGTCGGCGAGACGCGGGCCGAACTCGACGACCGCCTCGACGCGCTGGAGGCCGACGCCGAGGACTTCAAGCTCGTCCGCGGGCTCGCGTCGCTGGCCGAGCGGGACGCCGCCTTCGAGACGCGCGCGCCCGTCCCGCCCGAGCGCGCTCGGCGCGTCGCGTTCGAGGCGGCCGAGGCGGTCGGCGTCGTCGCCGAGTCGGACCGCGAGACTGCGGTGGGTCGGGCGGCCGACCGGCTCGGCGTCGATCCGGACGCGGTCGAGGCAGCGCTGTACGCCGACCGGGACGTCAACGAGGTGCTCACCGGGTTCGATCCGCGATGGGACCCCGACGGCCTGATCGAGCAGTACAACCTCTCGCTCGCGCAGACGGCGCTGTTCGACGCGACCGAGGTCCGCGTCCGGTCGGCCGACCCGAAGGCGCTCGTCTCCGCGGTCAAGCGGCTCCGGCTGATGTACGAAATCCGGAAGACCGACGCCGGCCGGGAAGTCGTCGTGACCGGCCCGGACGCGCTGTTCCGCCGGACCCGGCGGTACGGAACTGCGTTCGCCCGGCTGCTCAGAACCGTCGCCGCGGCTCCCGAGTGGCACCTCGAAGCGACCATCGACGACCGCG
>NZ_LKIR01000127.1:50338-59150 GCF_001462205.1 Haloparvum sedimenti | reverse complement strand
CGCGCGTGATGATCCCCGACTTCGCGTTCGACTACGAGCACGACGACTTCCGCGTCTTCTTCGAGGTGATGGGCTTCTGGACGCCCGCGTACGTCGAGAAGAAGCTGGACCAGCTCGATCGGCTGGAGGACGTAGAGATGGTCGTGGCGGTCGACGAGAGCCTCGGCGTCGGCGAGGAGATCGCCGCCCGCGACCACCGCGTGGTCTCGTACGCGGGCGACGTGCGCGTCAAGGACGTGGTCGACGTGCTCCGCGAGTACGAGGCCGACCTGCTCGCGGACGCGGCCGCGGCCCTCCCCGAATCGCTCAGCCCGGACGCCGACGTGGTGATGCTCGCCGCCCTCGCCGACGAGTACGGCGTCGCGGTTGAGGCCGTCGAGGACCGGACGTTCCCCGACCACGAGCGCGTCGGACGGACGCTCGTCAGGCCGGCGCTCCTCGACGATTTGCGGGACCGGATCGAGCCGGGGATGGACTTCGGTGCGGCCGAGGAGGCCCTGCGAGACGCGGGTATCGAGGACGCCAGCGCCGCGCTCTCGCGGCTCGGCTACCGCGTCGCGTGGGAGGGGCTCGGCGGCGGGACCGTCCGCGAGAAGGACGACGCGTAACGCGTCCGACCCCTTTTGACCGATAGCGCGCCACTCACCCCGTGACCTGACGACGCGCCGCGCGGCGGGCCACTCGGTCGATGCGACACGTCGCCGCGCGGACTCGTTCGGAGCCCCACGGCCGGCTCCACCTCGTGTCGCCTGTTCGCCAGCCTCGTTCGTCGGTGTGCCGCGCGCCACGCGTCCGCTACTCGGTCAGCGACCCGAGCTCCTCGCGGCTCCCCTTGGGCACGCGCGAACGCAGTTCGCCGTGGAGGTAGAGCCCGACGCCGATCGGCTCCGTCTCCCCGGCGATCTCGTGGGCCGCGATCAGATAGCCCCAGTCGCCGTCCCACCGCTCCACCTCCTGATCCTCGCCGGCCGCGAACCGGCGGGCCTCCTCGTCGTCCAGCACCACGAGGTTCCGGGTCGCGTGGCTTCCGAACCGGGAGACGGCGCGCGTCGTCGGCTTCCAGTGTTCCTGTCGCGTCCGCAGGAACGTCATCCCGATCGCCTCGATCCGGACGCCGTCCGGCGCGTCGCCGTTGTAGATCCAGATCTTCCCGGCGCCTTTCTCCCAGAAGGAGTAGCCGTCGAACAGCGACGGGTTCACACCGAACCGCTCGGCCCACCAGTCGACGACCTCCTCGCGCGTCGCCCGTCCAGGGACCTCGCGCTCCGCCGCGGTCGCCGGCAGTCGGTCGAACCGGTGGCCGTCGTTGGTCGGCTCGTCGCTCACGCCGCCACCTCCTCGTCCGCGGCCGGCTCCTCGTCCACGGTTTCCCCGTCCGCGGCCTCGGCGTCCGACTCGCCGCCGACGCGGAGCTTCGCACAGAAGAACCCGCCCGTGTCGTTGTGGTGCGGATAGACGCGGTGGGCGCGTTCGACGCTCGGGTCGTACGTCTCGCCGTCCCACTCCGTGACTCCGGGAACCGTCTCCAGCGGCAGGTCGAACGGGACGAGTTCGCAGTCCTCCGCCTCGAGGACGTGGTCCAGCACCGCCTCGTTCTCCTCGGGCGCGAACGTGCACGTCGAGTAGACGACGGTGCCGCCGGGCCTCGTCGCCTGCACCGCACGGGTCAAGATTCCCTTCTGAATCCCTGCGACCTGCTCGACGTGGTGGAGCGTCCACTCGTCGAGCACGTCCGGGTTCTTCCGACAGGTTCCCTCACAGGAGCAGGGGGCGTCGACCAGCGCGCGGTCGAACGCGTCGAACGCGAACGGCTTCAGGGAGAAGTTGCGAGCGTCCTGGTTCGTCACCGCGACGTTCGTGACGCCGAGTCGCTCGGTGTTGTGTCTGAGCGCGGACAGCCGGCCGAGGTTGTTGTCGTTCGCGACGACCGTCCCGATGTCGTCCATCGCGGCCGACAGCTGGGTCGTCTTGCTCCCCGGCGCCGCGCAGGCGTCCCAGACGCGTTCGCCGGGCTGCGGGTCCAGCGCGAGCCCGGGCAGTACCGAGACCTCCTCCTGTCCGTGGAGCCAGCCGTGGAAGTAGGCCCAGTTCGTCCCCGGACTCCGGTCCGGGAGCCGGAAGAGGTCGTCGTGCCAGTCGACCGGTTCGAACGTCACGCCTTCCTGTTCGAGCGCGCGGACCGCACGCTCCCGGTCCGTCTTCACCGTGTTGACGCGGACGACAGAGGGGAGCGGCCGGTCGCAGGCTGCCCGGAACGCCGCCGTGTCGTCGACGAGCGGCTCGTACCGCTCCAGTGGGTTCATACGCGCCGTTTCGCGCCGGCGGCTTTGTCGGTTTCGGAGGACCAGCGGCGCCGATCGAGGGCCATCCTGACGAGTTGCGGTCGACGGGGGGCTATTTACTCGCTTGGGGCCCTACGGGTCGTCATGGCGCGTATCAACGTCGTCGCCGACGACATCGACCTCGCGGAACCGCTGCTCGTCGAGGGACTGCCCGGCGTCGGCCTCGTTGGGAAGATCGCTGCGGACCATCTGGTCGAAGCCTTCGAGATGACCCACTACGCCAACGTCCATTGCGAGGGCCTGCCCGCGGTCGTCACCTACGGCGAGGGCGACCCCGATCTGACGAGCCCCGTGCGGCTGTACGCCGACCCGGATCGGAACCTCGTGGTGCTCCAGAGCGACGTGCCCGTCTCGCCCACGGCCGCGACGGAGTTCGCGGACTGCGTCTCCGGCTGGCTCGACGAGGAGGGCGTCACGCCGCTTTTTCTCTCCGGGTTGCCACGGGAGAAGGGACCGGAGCCGCCGGCGATATACGGGGTCGCGAGCGGCGAGGGGCGCGAGCTGCTCGCCGACGCGGGGATCGACGATCCCGCGGAGCCGGGGCTCGTGTCCGGACCGACGGGGGCGCTGCTGTCCCACGCCGTCGAGCGGGACGCGACCGCGGTCGGACTCGTCGTCGAGTCGGATCCGGAGTTCCCCGATCCCGAAGCGTCGCGGATCCTGATCACGAAGGGGATCGAGCCGCTGTCGGGGGTCGACGTCCCCACCGACGACCTCGTCGATCACGCCACGGAGATCCAGCGCGCGAAGGAACAGCTCGCACGCCGGATGCAGAACGCCGAGGAGGAGAGCACGCAGGCGACGCCGCTGCGGATGTACCAGTAGGCGGGGCGTCGCCCCGTTGGGGGCTGCGGCCCGTGGCGCCTCAATCGCGTTCCAGCTCGTCGAGGATCGGGCGGTACTTGAGTTGGACCTCGTCCCACTCGCGGTCCGGGTCGGAGTCGGCGACGATCCCGACGCCGGCGAACAGCGTCGCGCGCCGGCGCGCGACGACCGCCGACCGGATCGCGACCGCGAAGCTCCCGTTTCCGGCGGCATCGATCCAGCCGACAGGGGCCGCGTACCAGCCGCGGTCGAACGGCTCCGTTGCACGGATCGTCTCGAGTGCGGCATCCGGTGGGAGTCCCCCGACCGCGGGCGTCGGGTGGAGAGACTCCACCAGGTCGAGGACGTGGTGGTCGTCGTTCAGTTCCGCCGTGATCGGCGTATGGAGGTGCTGGACGGTCGCCAGTCGCTTCACCCGACGCTCGCCGGTCGCGATGGAGGCGGCGAAGGGGTCGAGTTGATCCCGGATCGCGTCGACGACGATCTCGTGTTCGTGGCTGTTCTTCGCGTCCGCGAGCAGCTCTTCGGCGAGCCATTCGTCTTCTTCGGGCGTCTCGCCGCGACCGGTCGTCCCGGCGAGTGCGTCGGTCTCGACGGTCCGGCCGCGAAGCGAGACGAGCCGCTCAGGTGTGGCGCCGATGAACGCCGTTCCTCCGGCGTCCGGCTCGATACAGAACCGGCGACAGTCCGGGTACGCCTCGGCGAGCCGCTCGAGCGTCGCTCCCCACGACAGGTCCGCACCGAGATCCGTCTCCAGCGCCTGCGCGAGCACGACCTTTCGGAGCCGGCCGGACTCGATCCGGTCGATCGCCGCCTCCACGCCGGCCCGCCAGTCGGTGAGCGTCGTCGTCCGGCGCCGCGCCTCAATCCCGGGGCGTGGCGGCCGCGGCCGCTCGTCCGCGAGTCCGGAAAGTGACTCGCGCTCCGCGTCGAGGCGACGCTCGACCGCGTCCGGATCCGCGTCCGGTCCGGCGGCGTTGACCGTGAGCCAGACGCCGTTGTCGGCGAACGTCACCTGCACGCGCGGGAAGACGAAGCGGGCGTCGGGGAAGTCGGACCACGCACCACCTCCGTCGTCTGCCCCGGTGGGTTCGGGCACCGCGGCCGCCTCGCTCTCCGCGACGGACCCGTCGCGTTCTCCGCGGTCGGCGTGGAACGAGAACCCGCCGAACAGCCGGGGACGTGCGGCCTCGGTTCCGGCGTGAACGTCGCCGGAGCGGAACAGCGCCTCGGCGGCGTCGCGGACCGCCGCGAACCGGTCGGGGCTGTCGGCGGTCAGGGTCGCGGCCGCGCCGCCCGCGACGACCGTCGCCTCGCCCGGAGCGCTCCAGACCGTCCGCGGCGCGTCCAGCGCGTCGAAGGCGGCGCGGAACGCCGGCGGGTCTATCCGGGTCGCCCGGCTCACGAGCGTCGGGCGGTCGGTCGAACGTGGCGACTCCATTAAAAGAAGGTCGGGCCCCCGGCTCCTTTACCCTAACTATCGGAGACCTGCCGGGGACATCAGCTGTACCGTTCCTCGTTCCACGGGTTCGCCGTGTTCGAGTAGCCGCGCTTCTCCCAGTAGCCCCGCTCCGGTTCGGTGAGGAACTCCACGCCGTCGACCCACTTGGCACCCTTGTAGGCGTACTTGTGGGGCGTGACGACGCGGAGCGGTCCGCCGTGGTCCGCGGGAAGCTCCTCGCCGTCGTAGTCGTAGACGAACAGCACCGCATCGCGGTCGCACTCGGAAAGCGGGAGGTTCGTCGTGTAGCCGTCCATCGCGTGGAACATCACGTGGACCGCGTCGTCGTCCACGCCGGCGCGCTCCGCGATTTCCGGAAATGGGACGCCGGTGAACTCGCAGTCGAACTTGCTCCAGCCGGTGACACAGTGGAAGTCCTGTCGCTGGGTGACGCTCGGGAGGTCGCGGAACTCCTCGTAGGAGAACGTGAGCGGCTCCTCGACCGCGCCGAAGACCTCGAACGCCCAGTTCTCACGCGTCCACGACGGCGTGCCGCTCTTCGAGAGCACCGGGAACCGGTCGGTCTTTCGCTGCCCCGGCGGAAGCCGCTCGTCGCCGTACTCGCGGTAGAGCTGGGTGACGTCCTCGACCATACACGGGATCGGGGCCCGGTTTACGTATGGTTAACGACTCGGCGGTTGTTCTGAGAACACGAAGGCAATTTCTCCCAGTGGAAATCTCCGTTCCCCCAGTCAAACGATCTCTTTGCTTCTCCCCCGAGACTCGCCAGCAGATTTATATACACCGTCCGTTTACGCGGCAACAGAGAATGCCCAACGTCGAGATAACCGTACCCGAGCACTTGGAGATGCAGATCGCCCAGATGGTCGAGAAGGGCGAGTTCCTGAACCGCGAAGAAGCCATCGAGGACCTGCTGTCGACCGGCATCAAGGCCTACAAAACGAGCGGTCCGACCGACGAGGAGGAGGGGCCGTCCTTCGAGGAGGAGGGCGGGATGATGGGTCACGAGGACGAGTACGTTTTCTGACGTGCCGCGCTGAATCGCCGCGAGACGTTCCGAGTCGCCCGCGAGCGTGCCCGCGTGCGAGGATTCCCCAATAACTCTTAAAGGGGTCTCACCCCTTCGTGGAAGCATGCACAAGGAAGAACTCCTCGAGCTCCACGACGAGATGGTCACCATCATGGAGTACTTCGAGCAGCGCGAGAACGTCGACGAGGACCTCTTCGAGGCGTACCACCAGTTGGACGTCGACCCCTCACACGTCCATAAGTCCAAGAGCGAGCACAAACACGCCGTCTTCGTGCTCGGCAACGCCCTCGCGACCGCGATGAGCGAGGACGAGTTCTCCGCGGCCGGCCGCGTCGGCAAGCGCATGCAGGAGCTGGCCGACGACGCCGAGAGCAAGATCTGATCGCTTCTTCCGGTCCCGGCCGGCCGCGCTAACCGCGACGCCGGCCGCGCCATTCATTAGCGCGCCCGTCCGAACACGGGCACATGGTGCTTGACGCGGTGCCGGTTCACCGGCTGGCCGTCGTCGTCGCGTTTCTGGTCGCGGTGGGGGTCGTGTGGTCGATCGACCGTCCGCGAGGCGCCTGGGGGCGGCGCCTCAGGTCCCGGCTGCTGCTCGGCGTCCCGTGGGGGACGCTCCTCTCGGTCGCGTTCGTCGTCTGTGTCTACCTCTTCGTGCAGGGCGGGGTCCGGAACCCCTATCGGCCCGTGGTCATCCCCTTCCGCGCGTGGTCGTACCTCTACCCGGAGGGGATGATCTGGGCCGGCTTCGCGCACGCGAACTTCGGTCACGTCACCGGCAACTTGCTGGGGACGCTCGTCGCCGGAACCCTCGCGGAGTACGCGTACGGCCACTTCCCGCGCGGTCGCGGCGCGTCGTCGTTCTCCTCGCTTCGGCGGAACCCCTACGTTCGCGCGTTCGCGTTCGTGCCCGCGGCGGTGTTCGTCTGCGGGCTGTTGACCGCGCTGTTCGCGCTCGGTCCCGTCATCGGTTTCTCGGGCGTCGTCTTCGCGATGTGGGGCTTCGCGCTGGTCCACTATCCGCTCGGCGCGGTGATCGCGCTCTCGGGGTCCTCGCTCGTCCGCCTGCTGTGGAACGCGCTCCGGAACCCCGTGGTCGAGGCGTCCGCGGGGCCCTCCTACTCGGCGCCGTGGTGGGCCGGGATCGCGGTTCAGGGACACGCGCTCGGGCTTTTTCTGGGCGTTTTCGCGGGGCTGTACGTCCTCCGTAACCGCGACGAGCGGCCGACTGGACTGCGTCTGTTCGCGGGGACTCTTCTGTTCGGGGCCTCGCAAGGGCTCTGGGCGGTGTACTGGTACCTCGGCAACGAGAGTTACCGGCTCTTCCGCGCGGTCGGGACGAGCCTGGTCGTCGTGCTGGCGGTCCTCGTCACGGCTGCGGGCGCGGCGAGCGCGGCGCCGCTCCTCCGGCGGTGGGCGGTCGACCGGCCGGAGGGGTTCCGAGAGGCCGCCCGGTCGGCCTCGCCCCGGGCGATCGCGCTCGTGGTGCTTTGTCTCGGCTTCGGCGTCATCGTCGGTCCCGCGGTCCCGGTCAACATGATGACCACGACCGACGAACCGCTCCCGGGTGACCCGGTCGAGATCGAGGGCTACGAGGTTACCTACGCCGAAGACGTGCGCGATCAGACGGTGTCGGTGATCGACGTGGAGGCGTTCAACCAGTCGACCGCGGTCAACACCTCCGGCGTCATCGTGCGCAACCCGGACAGACACATCTGGACGACCGCGTTGACGAAGGGGCGGCTCGCAGAGGACGGCGCGGGCCAGGTCCGAGTCGGCGGGACCGGTTGGCGGGAGGACGTGAACGTTCGGCGGGCCGGCTGGCGCGCGGTCGGCGGCGACCCGACGTACCGGATCGACCTCGCGCACGACGGCGAGACGAGGACAGCGTTCGTCTCGCAGCCGAGCGAGGCGGAGGCGACCATCGACGGTCGGAACGTGACGGTCGCGGCGGTCGAGGGCGGCTTCGACCTCCGGGTGACGGCGGGCAACGAGACGGCACGCGCCGCGCTCCCGGCGACCAACGAATCCGTCGTCGTCGGCGGGATCACCTTCGAGCGCGAGGACCGACGCCTGTACGCGGAGCGTGGCGAGACTCGAGTCCGGATCGCGAACGCGGAGCGGTACAGCTGAGCGCGCTGGGGGACGGTTCTTCGGGCGACAGGACGGATCAGACGGAGCCGTCGGCGTCCCACTCGATGCGGAACACCTCGGCATCGATCTCGGTCCGCGCTTCGGTGTGGTGCTCGAACTGCCTGTCGAGCTCGAAGCTCGCGCCGAAGGCGTGGGTCACCGTCCCGCCGTTGTCTCCGGCGAAGGACTCGACGAACTCGCGGCTGCCGGCGTTGTGGACGGAGTAGGAGACGGCCGAGACCTCCGCGGCGGTCGCGAGGAAGGCGCGGTCGGCGTGCTCGTTCCCGGTCTGCGCGCCGAACGGCGGGTTCATGACGACGGTCGCGGGGTCGGGGACCGACAGCGGCGCGCGCGTCGCGTCGCCGCGGACCCAGTGGACCGGGGCGCTGGCGGCGACGCGGCGCTCGTTCTCGCGGGCGACCGCGAGCGCGCTCGGGTCGAGTTCGAGGCCGACGACTCGGGCGGGACCGCGGAGGGCGGCGGCGAGCGCGAACATCCCGGTGCCGGCGCCGAGATCGATGACGGTACGGGCCTCGACGTCTCCGTGGAGGTCAGCGAGGTGGACGACGTGTGCGGCCAGTTCCGGCGGCGTGGGGTACTGTTCGAGGGCGGCGCGCGGGTCGTCGAAGCCGGCGACCACCGCCAGCTTGGTCTCGAGCGCGCGCTTGGTTGCCATCAGGCCGAAGCCACGTCGGCCTCGCCCGTAAGCGTGAGGGTCACGCCCTCGCGGTCGGCACGCTCGGCCAGCGCCGCGAGTGCGGGCTCGACCTTCGCCGGCTCTGCGACCTCGTCGACCGCGAGTTCGATGCGTCCGGCCCCGAGGAACGACGCGGCGCGAACGTAGCCGCGCAGCCGGTCGGCCTCCTCCTGCGTGGCCAGCGAGCAGTCCTCCGCGAAGCAGGCGTCGACCGAGAGGGTCGCCGGCTGATAGTTCTCCGCCGACAGCGCGCTCTTGAGGTCGCGGAGGTACTCGGGCGCGGTGCTCTCCAGGTCCGACCCGTCCACGACGACGGGTTCGAC
>NZ_LKIR01000127.1:45505-50328 GCF_001462205.1 Haloparvum sedimenti | reverse complement strand
GCGTCCACGCCGGCAGACTCGGTGGTGCTCATACCCACCCATATTCGGTGGTTATACAAAAGTCTTTGTGAATGTTTGGTAGTAATAGCCCGTCGAACTGGCGCTCCCCCCGTCGCGTGGGCGGCCGGTCGACGCGACCGAGCACCGGAGGTGAACGCGACCGGCCTCGTCGCGCCGGCCGACGGTCGACCCACCTCCAGACACGGTCGGGGAGGTGCCGATTCAGGGGTTTAGACGCCCCAACGGCGCGGTTCCGGACGTTCTTCGGTCACCGGCGGTCGAAAACGGTCGTGAATCCGTCACAAAGGTTTAAATGAGCGACTGACCACAAATCTTATAATGGAACGCCCGACGCGGCAGCGCCAGCAGCAGCGGGAGACCGAACAGGAGGGCGAGGAGGCGGTCACGTGTCCCGAGTGCGACTCGGCGGAGATCGTGACGGACGCGGACCACGAGCTGGTGTGTGACGACTGCGGGCTGGTGCTGGACGAGAACCAGATCGACCGCGGCCCGGAGTGGCGGGCGTTCAACCACTCGGAACGGCAGTCGAAGTCGCGCGTGGGCGCCCCGATCACGGAGACAATGCACGACCGCGGGCTGACGACGACGATCGACTGGAAGGACAAGGACGCCTACGGTCGGTCGATCTCCTCGGAGAAGCGGTCGCAGATGCATCGGCTGCGAAAGTGGCAGGAACGCATCCGGACGAAGGACGCGGGCGAGCGAAACCTCCAGTTCGCGCTCTCGGAGATCGACCGCATGGCGTCGGCGCTGGGCGTTCCCCGGTCGGTCCGCGAGGTGGCGTCGGTCATCTACCGACGCGCGCTCTCGGAGGACCTGATCCGCGGCCGCTCTATCGAGGGCGTCTCCACGGCCGCGCTCTACGCCGCCTGCCGGCAGGAGGGGATCCCCCGCTCGCTCGACGAAGTCGCGGAGGTCTCCCGCGTGCCGCAAAAGGAGATCGGCCGCACCTACCGCTACATCTCTCAGGAACTCGGCCTCGAACTGAAGCCGGTCGACCCGAAACAGTTCGTCCCGCGGTTCGCCTCGGCGCTCGAACTCTCCGAGGAGGTACAGGCGAAGGCGACGGAGATCATCGACGTCTCCGCCGAACAGGGGCTGCTCTCGGGCAAGTCCCCCACCGGATTCGCGGCCGCGGCGATCTACGCCGCCTCCCTGCTCTGTAACGAGAAGAAGACCCAGCGCGAGGTCGCCGACGTGGCGCAGGTGACCGAGGTCACCATCCGCAACCGGTATCAGGAACAGATCGAAGCGATGGGCTTCCGATAGTCTCGGTCGCGTCACGCACGCTCCTTCTCGGGTCCGGCTCGGCCGACGACCGGACTGCCACCTACGTCGCCACGAACACGACGACCTCGCGGTTCCAGAGCCCGAGCCGAACGGTCTCGGCCTCGTGGTCCGGGAGCCGGTCGGCCACTTCCGTCTCGTGGGCCGGGTCCGCGATCACGACCGCGGGCTCGCCGGAGAGGTCCGCGGGCCGAGTGACGCTGTCCGTCTCCGCGTCCGCACGCTCCGTGTACCACGGGAGCGGCAGGCGCTCACCCCACGCCTCGCGCGCGCTTTCGGGGGTTATCGGCGGCCGTTCTGTCACCGACTCGTCGTGGAGGTAGTAGCGCTCCCCGACGTAGACGACGCGCGCGTTCTCGCCCTCGGCATCCGCGAGCGCGGCCTCCATCTCGGCGACGAGCGGTTCGAGGTCGTCCGCGGGCTGGCCGAACTGCGCGGTCGAGGCGTCGGGGCTCGGTGGCCCGTACACGTCGTCCGCGAGCACGACGCCCGCGTGGACCCCGACCGCGAGCAACAGCAGCAGCGCCGCGGTCGCGCGCGCCGCGTCGCCGGCGTCGACCGCGTCACTACCCCACCGAACCACCAGCGCCAGCCCGACGCCCGCGGGGACAGAAAGCGGGACCAGCAGGTGGACGAGCGTCCACGGCGCCACGACCTCCGCGACGACCGGGTAGGCCACGACGCCGAGGCCTGCCCACACGGCGGTGAACTCGACTACTGGCCGATGTCGGTCCCCGAGGACACCGTACCGGTCCGCGAGGAAGCCGCCCACGGCGACGAGGAACAGGGGAGCCGAACTCGCCAACAGGGTGCTCACCCCGCCCGACAGGAACGGGATGAACTCCGTGCCCGCGCGGTTGGCCACCCGGACCGCGAGGAACGCGTGGATCGGATCGACGAAGGTCCGCTCCGCGAGCGCGACCGGATCCGCGAGTAGCCCGGCACCGCGGGGCGCGAACAGGAGCGCCCACGTTCCGAGGAAGACGAACAGTGCGCGCGCGAGCGGCGTCGCGCGCTCGACCAGCCAGCCACCGCGCGCCGCAAGCGCCGCCGGAACGGTCTCCCCGGCGCCCGCGACGCGACGGTGGTCGACCGCCACGACGCCCGCGGCGAGGGTCACGGCCAGCGTCGCGACCACGAAGCCGGAGGTGGCGGCCGCGACCGCGGCCAGCGCGGCAGCGGCGTAGAGGTACCGGTCGCGGTCCGTGTCGACCCAGCGCAAGACGGTCCCGACCGCCGCCAGCGCCGCGGCCGCTGCGATCAGGTCGGCCCGAAGGAACCGCCCGTAGTAGACCAAAATCGGGGTGAACGCGAGCACTACCGCGGTCGCGACGGTCTCGTCGTCGTGGAGGCGACCCCGGAACAGCAGCGCCGTCGCGGGCAGCAGTCCCCCGACGAGCGCGACGGGCAGGCGCGCGAGCCAATCCGAGGCGCCGCCGAGACGGACGAGCCACTTCCCGGCGTGATACAGCAGGGGGCCGCCGGCGACGGGCCGGTACTCGTAGACGCCGGTCTCGGCGTAGCGGAGCGTCCAGTAGCCGACGCGGGCCTCGTCCCAGTGAAACGGCCGGGAGCCGAGGCCGACGACGCGCGCGACGAGCGCGAGCATCACGACCGCGACGACGGCGATCCGGACCCGGTCCCGGCTGTGAGCCATACGCGTGGCCTTTTCTCGCCCGATAAGTAGGTTTTCGGTTCCGCGTCGATGCGTGCGGTTGCTCCCGCTGTGGATCCCTGCGGGCGTTCCTCGATCCGTGCCCGGGGACCATCCCGTGTCGCAAGGCTCAATCGCCGCGGGCGCGTCCTCCCGCGCATGTCCGTGCTCTCGTCGCTGCCCGAGCGCCCGTTGAAGGAAGCGGAGGTCGCGTCGCTGAACCGGTCCGACGGAGTCGACCTCGCGGTCGCCACCGAGCCGGACGGCCCGACCGCGGGCCTGGTCGTCGCGACCGACGAGTGGGTGAAGGGGCTCGCGTTCGACGGGGAGTACGCGGAGGCGACGGGGTTCGAGGGTGAGTGGACGGTCGTCGAGACGGTCAGCCTCGACGAGAGCGAGCGCTACGAGGGGCTTCGAACCTGTGAGGATGCGGTGTTCGAGGCGCTGGAAGGGACCTCGGACGCGGCGTAGGAGCGCTCCCTGCCCGTGGCGGGATGGAAGTCGCCCGTGGCGCCGCGCCCCCGGGAGGTGCTTTCTAAAGGGAGGCCCTCGTATCCTCTAGCACATGTACGACAACATCCTCGTTCCAACCGACGGAAGTCCGGCCTCCGACGCGGCCATCGACCACGCCATCGACCTCGCGAAGCGCTACGACGCCCGCGTCCACGCGCTGTACGTGGTCGACGGCGCCGCCTACTCCACCCTGGAGGCCGGCGCCCAGGTCGTCGTCGAAGCTCTCGAGAAGGAGGGTGAGGAGGCCACCGAGCGCGTCGCCGAGGCCGCCACCGATGCCGGCGTCGAGACGGTGACGACGGTGACGACCGGCACCGCATATCGGTCGATCAGCGACTACGTCGCGGAGAACGACATCGACCTGATCGTGATGGGGACCCACGGGCGCCGGGGGCTCGACCGCTACCTCCTCGGCTCCGTCACGGAACGCGTCGTTCGCACCTCCGACGTGCCCGTGATGACCGTCCGCCAGTCCGACGAGGACTGAACGACCTGCATCGGGTCGACGCATCCGGCGGGTTTTTTTGATCGAGAGTTCGGTCCATCGACTGCGTCGAGCCGGCGACCGCAAGGCAATTATGACCACTCCCGAATAGCCGAGGCATGCGCGACTGGCTCTCACACCGGGTCGCCGCGACGCCGGACGCGTCCGCGCTCGTCCGCGCCGAGGACGGCGAGACGTGGTCGTACGGCGACCTCGACCGGCTCGTCGCCGAGACGGCCGGCCGCCTCTCCGCGCTCGGGATCGAGTCGGGCGACCACCTGGGCGTGCTCTGTTCCGCCCGCGTCGGCTACGTGGGCCTCGTCCACGCCGCGATGCGGCTCGGCGTCACCCTCGTCCCGCTGGGTGACGACCTGACGCCGCGCGAACTGCGAGAGCGCACGGCCCGCGCCGAGCCGACCGCGCTGGTTTGCGGTGCCGAAACGGAACCGAAAGCCGTCGCCATGGTCGAGGACGACGACACCGAGGAGCTTCCCCTGCTCAGCGTGGACGACCCCGATCACGAGCGCGTGAGCGCGCTCCACGACGCCGACCCGGTTCCGATCGATCCGCCGACGTGGGAGCTCGACGATCGGCTCTGCCTGCTTTTCACCTCCGGGACGACGGGCGAGCCGAAGGCGGTCGAGCTGACCGCCGCCAACGTGCTCGCCTCGGCGGTGGCGAACGCCTTTCGCCTCGGCGTCTCGCCGGGCGACCGCTGGCTCGTCACGCTCTCTCTTCACCACATGGGCGGGCTCGCGCCGGTGTACCGCTGCGCACTCTACGGGACGACGCTGGTGCTCCGGCGCTCGTTCGACCCCGGCGGCGCGGCCGACGACATCGACCGCTACGACGTGACCGGCGTCT
>NZ_LKIR01000127.1:7524-45495 GCF_001462205.1 Haloparvum sedimenti | reverse complement strand
CGCGGATGCTCGACAGCCGGGGGACGCTCGCGGACTCGCTGTCCACGGTGCTTCTCGGCGGTGCCCCGGCGCCGGACGCGCTGATCGAGCGCTGTGAGAACTACTCGATCCCCGTCTACCCCACCTACGGAATGACCGAGGCGGCTTCCGGCGTCGCGACCGCGACCCCCGAGGAGGCCGTCGATCGCCTCGGGACGGTGGGCCGACCGCTCTTGGGGACCGACCTCACGGTCGTAGACGACTCCGGAGCCCCGGTCGGCGTCGGTGAAACGGGGGAAATCGTCATCGACGGACCGACGGTAACCCCGGGGTACTACCGGGATCCCGACGCCAATCGCCGCGCCTTCGGGGAACACGGGCTCCGGACCGGCGACGTGGGATACCGCGACGAGGACGGCTACCTCTTCGTGTTGAACCGACGCGACGACCGGATCATCACGGGCGGCGAGAACGTCGAACCCGGGGAGGTCGCGGCCGTCCTGCGTGAGCACCCGAGCGTGGCCGAAGTCGCGGTCGCCGGCCTCCCGGACGAGGAGTGGGGCGAGCGCGTCGCCGCGCTGGTAGTCCCCGCCGAGGACGACGAGGAGGCCGACGCCGAGCCCACGACCGCGTCCGGGCAGAATTCGGACGCCACCGCGGCCGCCGCGACCGACTCCGCCGAGCGCCCCCTCGACGCGGTCGCGCTTCTGCGGTTCGCTCGCGAGCGCCTCGCCGGGTTCAAGCTTCCGCGAACGGTCGGGTTCGCCGACGAGTTGCCACGGACCGTCTCGGGGACGGTCGACCGCGAGGCCCTCCGCGACCGGCTTCTGGAGGCGGGATTCGAGCCGGAACGGCCCGACACGGGGTTCGACGCCGCGGGGTTCGAGCCCGCGGATCCCGAACCGGCCGGTGCGGAACCCGCGGACGCGGACGATGTGGAGCCCGCAGACGCGGCCGATTCGGATCCCGCCGACCCGGCGTCGTCCGACCGCGGTTCGACCGAGCCTGCCGACGCCGAACCGCACGATGCCGACCGGTCCGACGGCGGGCGCGCCGACGGAGAGCGCTCCGACCCCGAAGAGCGTTGACGCGGCCGCGTTCCTCGGGCCTGTCTCGACCGAATAAACGAGCGCACGATTTATCGTTGTTCCACGAGGGTTTTGGTGACACGAGTAGAGAACCACCCATGGAGCTACTCGACGACACGATCGTCCCCGAACACGCCCGCGAGGTCAAAGCGGAGGCGCGGGCGTTCGCGGCGGACCACATCGCGCCGAACGCGGAGGATCGTTTCCGCGAGGGTGAATACCCGTGGGAGATCCTCGAAGCCGGCATGGATGCCGGGCTCGTCGCACAGGACATCTCCGAGGAGTACGGCGGGAAGGGGTACGACCTCGCGCAGATCCTCGCCATCGCGGAGGAGTTCTACCGCGCTGACGCCGGCATCGCGCTGACGCTCCAGCTCGCCAGTTTCGGCTGCGAGATCGTCGAGCAGTACGGTTCCGAGGAACAGAAGGAGGAATATCTCCGCCCGGTCGCCGAGAACGACCAGATATCGGGGCTGGCGGTCTCCGAGCCCGAGACCGGCTCCGACCTCGCGGGGATGACGACGAGCGCCGAGAAGGTCGAGGGCGGCTACGAGATAACCGGCGAGAAGTACTGGGTCGGCAACGCGGTCGAGGCGGACTGGCTCACCGTCTACGTCAAGACGGGCGACGCGGAGGACCGCTACTCCAACTACTCGATGTTCATCGTCGAGACCGACCGTGACGGCTACGAGGCGGAGCACATCCCCGAGAAGATGGGGATGCGCGCCTCCAAGCAGGGACACATCGTCTTCGAGGACTGCTTCGTCCCCGAGGAGAACCTCGTCGGCACCGAGGGCGGCGGTTTCTACATGCTCGCCGACTTCTTCAACCACGGTCGCGTCGTCGTCGGCGGCCACGGCCTCGGGCTGGCGGCGGCCGCCATCGAGGAGGCCGAGGAGTTCGTCCACGGTCGGAACGCCTTCGGCCGGACGGTCAACGAGTTCCAGTCCGTCCAGCACATGCTCGCCGACATGCGGATCGGCTTCGAGTCCGCCCGTGCGCTCACGTGGCGCGCGTGCGAGAAGGTGATGAACCACGACGACGCGGGCTACTGGGCAGCGCTCGCGAAGACGAAGGCGACCGAAACCGCGGTCGACTGCGCGGAGCGCGGCATGCAGCTCCACGGAGGTCGATCCATCTTCACCGACCGCCGCATCGCTCGCGTCTACCGCGACTGCCGCATCCCGGTCATCTACGAGGGCGCCAACGAGGTCCAACGCAACCTGATCTACAGACAGAGCCGCTGAGAGCGCTCGCCACCGTCGGTTTCCCCATCAGGCTCGTCCGATCCCCACATCCGAACCACTGCCACCGATACGACCCGCGTCCGCGGGCGAACCCTTTTGACCGACAGCGAGCCACTCACCTCGTGACCTGAGACGAGCCGCGCGGCGGGCCACTCGGTCGGTGCGACACGTCGCCGCGCGATTTCCGTCCCGGAGCGAAAGCTGCGACCACACCGGCCAACCGGACGGATACGCTTCATCCGTGTCGCCTGTTCGCCAACACGCTCACCTCTCGACGCTCCCACGGCCGGACCGTCCGAGCGTTCGTCCGGGCCCGCGGCGCGGGCTTCAAGCCGGACGCTTCCCTACGGTTGCCCGTGCTCCGGATCGACGCCGCCGTCCGCGACGACCTGATCGCTCACGCCCGAGACGGCGTCCCCGAGGAGGTCTGCGGCGTGCTCGGCGGAACGCGTGTGGCAGACGACGAACGCCCGACCAGCGACGGCACCGGGCGGACGGACCGAGCCGAGACCTCACTGGCGGTCGAGAACGCGGCCGCGAACGCCCGGAGCCGGTACGAGATGGCACCGGCCGCCCTGCTGGAGGCGGTCGAAGCGATCGAGGACGCGGGCGACGACGTGGTGGGATTCTACCACTCGCATCCGCGCGGTCCCGCGGAGCCGAGCGCCACCGACCGCGACCGAGCGACGTGGGACGGCTACTGCTACGTCATCGTCTCGCCGACAGATGGCGGTGCGGACGACGGTACCGACGACGGTGGCGGTAGGGGCGAAAAGAGCGGGTCGGACAGACATCGGGAGACCGTCCGAGCGTGGCGCTGGGACGCGTCGTCGGGGCGGTTTTCCGAGGAGCCGATCGTTATCGAGTGACACACCGCAACCGGTTTCCCGACACGCCCGCTATCGCCGACAGAAATGGTCGAGGAGATCACCGCCGAGGAGCTCGCGGAGGAGCTCGCGGAGAACGGACCGCAAGTCGTCGACATCCGCCCCGCAGCCGCCTACGAGCGCGGCCACATCCCCGGGGCGATCAACGTCCCGCTGACGGAACTGCCCGGCCGCGTCGACGAGGTGGACTGGGACGACGAGGTCGTCACCGTCTGTCCGGTCGGCCAGTCCTCGATACAGGCAGCGCGGCTTATCGGCAGCTACGAGGGAGCCGCAAACGCGACCGTCAGGAGCCTCGCGGGCGGCTACCGGGACTGGGACGGCGAACTGGAGGGTGGTCCCTCCGATCAGGAAACGCCGCTCTGAGACCCACTTCGACGCAGCGATCCGGGCGCCACAGCGTGCGAACGAGCGGTTTACGACGGTTCGATCCCCCGATCGGCAACGGGTTTAGAAACCCTCGGAACCTGTAGTGATGCATGAAGAAGACGGAACTCATCCACTTCCACAACTTGCTGGGCACGCTTGCGAAAGAGCTGCACGAGGACGGCCCCGTCACCGAGAGGGATCTCTCCGAGTACAGAGCGCTGGAAACATCTCCGATGACGATCCGGGGGTCGCGTGCCGAACACGAACGAGCGGTGCTCGCGCTCGCGTCGGCACTCGTCGAGGGGATCGGGCGCGAGACCAGCGGGACGGACGTTGAATCGCGGCGGTCGTTGCCCGCTTGATCGCCGGCGGCGCTTTTTCTCCGACGAAAGCTCCTTGACTGCGGCCGTGGACGGGACGGTATATGCGACTGGAGGACTACTGGGGTGTCGGTCCCAAGACGAGCGAGCGGCTGACCGAAGCGCTCGGCGTCGAGCGGGCCGTCGAGGCCATCGAGTCGGCCGACGTCCGGGCGCTCGTCGACGCGGGGATCACGCGCGGCCGAGCGACGCGGATCCTCCGGCGCGCCAACGGGAAGGCCGGCATGGACGTGCTCGCGACGGGCGACGCGCGGGACGTGTACGACCGACTGCTCACGCTCGCGTCCGGCTACGCACTGACCGAGCACGCGGGCGATCGGATCCGCGTGACGACGCCGCTTTCGGACCGCGAGGCGGTGGCCGACAAACTCGACCGCGTGCTGGCCGCGCGAGCCGCGTGGGAGGACCTCGACAGTGACGACCGCGACGCCGTCGTCGAGGCGTTCGACGCGTTCGATGCGGAGAACGGCTCCGACCGGGCGGCCGTCGAAACCGCCCTCGCGCTCCGAGAGGCGGGGCTCACCGGCTCCACGTTCGACGCGCTCTCGGACGTGGACGAGGACGCGCTCCGCGAGGCGGCTGGCGCGCTCGGCTACGTCCGCGAGACCGACGACGGCGTCGCGGTCGAACGCGGCGCGGACGACGAACTCGACCGGCTCCGCGACCGCCGCGACGCGGCCCGCGAGCTGTCGGACTCCGCGTTCGACGTGATCGACAGCGTCCGGGAGGGAAGCGTCCGGGACTTCGAGGCGTTCAAAGCCGGCGTTGTCGACCACGTCGCGGACGAAACGGGGATCGAACCGGCCGCTATCCGCGCGGCGGCGCCCGACGAGGCGGTCGACGCCGCCGACTTCGTCTCCGGGACGCTTCGGGAACTGGTTCGCGAGGCGGATGCCGACGCCACGGAGCGCGAGGAGGCGGTCGCGGCAGACCTGCACGCGAGCATCGAGGCGGCGGAGGCCGACGTGGCTGCGGCCGTCGACGCGGTCGACGACATCGCCTTCGAGCTGTCGCTGGGGCGGTTCGCGGCCGCGTACGACCTCACGCGACCGACGCTGGTCGAGGACGGCGTGGCCGTGCGGAACGCGCGGAGTCCCTTCCTCGACGACCCACAGCCGGTGTCGTACGCCGTCGGCGAGCACGGCCTCCCCTCCGCCGGGTTCGCCGCCGGCGAGCGACCGCCCTCCGGCGACCGTGTCAGCGTGCTCACCGGCGCGAACTCCGGCGGGAAGACGACCCTGCTGGAGACGCTGTGTGCGGTGACGCTGCTCGCTTCGATGGGGCTTCCCGTTCCCGCCGAGACCGCGGAGGTCGGGCGATTCGACCGCGTCGTCTTCCACCGCAGGCACGCCTCCTTCAACGCCGGCGTACTGGAGTCGACGTTGAAGTCCGTCGTCCCCCCGCTCGTCGAATCCGGGAGAACGCTGATGCTCGTCGACGAGTTCGAGGCGATCACCGAGCCGGGTCGGGCCGCCGACCTGCTGAACGGGCTCGTCGGGATCACCGTCGAGGAAGCGGCGCTGGGCGTGTTCGTCACACACCTCGCCGACGAGTTGAGTCCGCTGCCGAACGACGCCCGCATCGACGGGATCTTCGCCGAGGGGCTGACCCAGGACCTGGACCTTCGCGTGGACTACCAGCCGCGGTTCGGGACCGTCGGCAAATCCACGCCCGAGTTCATCGTCTCCCGGCTGGTGGCGAACGCCGACGACCGGCTGGTCAGACGGGGGTTCGAGAGCCTCGCGAGCGCCGTCGGGGAGGAGGCCGTCCAGCGGACTCTCTCGGACGCGATGTGGTCCCCCGAGAACGATCGATGAGGAACGGCCGCAACGGCCGCGATCGCTACGACGAGTCCGAGGCGGTCGCGGTCGTCACCTCGACATCGGCGGGATGGTCGAGATTTCCGGTGAGGTCCGCGACGACTGGCTCCTCGTCTTCGGCACGGTCCTGCGGGTAGACGGCGATCGGCACGAGGAAGTCCTCCTCGTGGCGGACGGAGCCTACCTGCACGAACACCTCGATCTCCTGCCCCTCGAACTGGGCGACCGCGTCGAACTTGGTCGCCTCGTACTCCGTATCGAACGGGGTGTAGGTCAGCGTCTCCGCCTCGCCGCGGACCTCCAGCGACTCGTAGTTCGAGGCGAGCAACTGTACGAGGCGTTCGTTGTCGTATTCGGCGACGGGGTTGAGCGTCTGTCCCGCGATCTCGACCGCGGGCGTCGACAGCACCGCGAACACCGCGACGGCCGCCTCGCCGATGGGCCCGAACTCGACGGTCTTCTCGTAGGTCGCGACGTAGTTCGTCGCCTCGACGCTCCGCTCCTGTCCGGCGACCTCGAACTGCTCCTCGATGACCCGCTCGGCGACCTCCTGCAGTTCGTAGTCCGTCCCGTCCGCGGTCGAGGAGCTGACCACGGCCGGCTCCGCGGACACCTGATAAGCACCCTCTCCCGTCACGAAGTCGAGGCAACCGCTCAATGCCAGCACGGACGAACTGCCGACCACTCCGAGCACGCGACGTCGTGAGTGCATGGACGCCCGTTGACGACTTCCGGCCATAAACTTCGTGGCCGTTCTCGTCAGTGGTCGAACCAGTTCGGGGGGATATCCCGATGACGAACAATTACGAACGTTTTTATTTATGCGTATTCAGACAGGAGACCACAACATTGACCCGCAGTTATCGGCTCTAAGACCATTTCTGTTCAGATTTTCTGCCCATACGTGTGTCTTTATTTTGCAGGCAGACGTGATCCTCTCTCATGTCGGCCGAAACCCCCACGACCGTCGAAGCGACGTGGAGCGATCCGAACGAGTGCCCGTTCTGCGGCGCCGCGCTGGCGGATCCCGGCGCAGGCTTCGTCGACCACGTCGCGGAGAACCCGGACTGCGACCGCAGGTTCGAGACGTGGCGCGACCGCGTCGCGGGCGATATGGGTGGCGAGTGGTCCGGCTGAGAACCGGCGGGTGATCGGTCCCGGCGGACTCAATCCGCGGCCGGACTGGGCGCGTCGACGAGTCGGTACAGGAGCTGCGTCGCGGGCGCCTTCGCCAGCGGCTCGTTCGCGTTGCCGCAGTGGGGCGACTGGACGCACGCGGGACAGCCGTCCGTGCAGTCGCACCCCTCGATGAGTCGGGCCGTCCGCGCGAACAGCTCCTCGACGCGCTCGAACCCCCGCCGCGTCAGTCCGACGCCGCCGGGATACCCGTCGTAGACGAAGACGGTTGCGGCGTCGGTGTGGGGGTGATACGGCGTCGAGAGACCGCCCACGTCCGAGCGGTCACACAGCAGGTGAAAGGGGAAAAGCGAGATGACGCCGTGCTCGGCCGCGTGAATGCCGCCATTGAAGCCGTGCTCGCCGTGGTCAGCACGCATGTCCGTCTCCACGTCCTCCGGAACCGGGAAGTAGAGCGCCCGCGTGCGGAGGGTCGTCTCGGGGAGGTCGAGCGTCTTCTGTCCCAGCGATTCGCCGGTCGAGGAGTCGCGGCGCTCGAACCCCGTCACGCGCTCGGTAACGGTCACGTCCGCGAACCGGACCGGGGTGTCCGGCCGCGCGGAGAGCGGACGCTCGTCGAGGTCCTCGTTCACGACAACGTCCTTCTCGGTGAGGACCTGCGTGTAGTAGTCGGCCCACGTCGTCGACAGCTCCGCCACGTCGCGGTTGAGGTCCAGCTTCGTCACCTCGTAGGTGCGGCCCTGCTGATGGTAGATGGCGCCCGGATGGGCGTCGCGCATCGCGTCCGAGAGTCCGAGCGAGGCGACCGTCTCGTTGCGACCGGTGTCGATCAGGTCCACCTCGCGCTCCTCGGCGGTCCGCAGGTTCATCTCGTGCTGCGGGCTCGCGTCGCCGTTGAACGTCCAGCGCGTCCCATCCCGCGTCTCGCGACGGTCGAGCACGCCGTTCTCGGTGAACTCCGCGACGATCCCGGGGAACTCGTCGCCGAAGTGGTCGCGGTCCCTCGGCGCGAGCCAGTTCTCGTCGGCCGCGCAGGCGACGTGGCGCGGGAGGAGCTGGTCGTTCTCCGGGTCGCAGATGGCGTCCTCCGGCGGCGCCTCGAAGAGGTCCTCGGGGTTGGACAGCAGGTACTGATCGAGCTGGTCCTCGCCGCCGACCAGCACCACGAGCGCGGGGTCGTCACCGCGGCCCGCGCGGCCGGCCTGCTGGAACGTGTTCATCCGGGTTCCGGGGTAGCCGTCCATGAGGACCGCGTCGAGTCCCCCCACGTCCACGCCGAGTTCCAGCGCGTTGGTCGACCAGACGCCGCGGAGGTCGCCGTCGTGTAGCCGTGCCTCGAGGTCGCGACGCGTGTCGTCTTTGAGCGCCGCCTGATACGCGCCGACCTTGCCGGCCAGCTCCCGCTCGCCGCGGTCGCGGAGGTCGTCCGCGCTGTCCGTCGCGTACTGTTCCGCCGTCTGACGCGCCCGCGTGAACGTCAGCGTCTGGTGGCCCTGCTGGACCAGATCCACGAACAGCCGCTTCGTCTCGGTGTGGCTCGACTTCCGGCGCCCGCTCCCGCGCTCCTGCCAGTCGTCGTCGTACTCCGGCGGGTTCCACAGCACCCAGTCGCGCGGCCCGCGTCCCGAGGCGTCCTCGTCCACGAGCGCGAAGTTTCCCTCCGGCCGGCCGGTGACAGTCGCGGCGTGCTCGACCGGATTCCCGATGGTCGCGGAACAGCAGACGTACTGGGGGTCCGCACCGAACCGCTCACAGAGCCTGTTGAGCCGCCGCAGCGCGAGCGCGACGCCCGACCCGAACACGCCGCGGTAGTTGTGGACCTCGTCGATCACGACCAGCTCTAACGAGGAGAAGAACCACTCCCAGAGCCGGTAGCCGTACGGCAACAGCGCGTAGTGCAGCATGTCCGGGTTCGACAGCAGGACCGTCGGCCGCCGATCCCGAACGTCACGCTTCTCCGACTTCGACAGTCTGCCGGTGTAGGTGTCGACCGACACCCGGCTCCCGAATCCCAGATCGCCGGCCAGCGCCGACAGCGTCTCCTCCTGGTCGGAGATGAGGGCGTTCTGCGGGCCGAGATACAGCGTCCGCCCGCCGTGGTCCATCGCGTTCTCGAAGGCGGGGACCGTGTACGCCAGCGACTTCCCGCTCGCGGTCTCGGTGGCGATAACCGCGTCCTTCCCGTCGCGGACCGCCTCGATGGCCTCGGCCTGATGTTCGTACAACTTGTCTATCCCGCGGTCGGCGAGCGCGTCCGCCAGCCGCGGCTCCAGGTCCACGTCCGCGAACGAGGGTTCCCGGCCCGGCACCCGGCGATGCTCAGCGATCTGTCCCTCGTAGTAGGGCCGCGAGCGCAACCAGTCGACGACGTCGTCTCCCGTCTCCACGATACCTCCCGGTCGGGCACGGACCGGCATAACGACTGTGCCCCGACCTTTTTCTGCGTCGGGTTCGCGGCGGCGCTTCGCGCCGCGCTCACCCGTCCTTGAAAAATGTCGATCAAAAAGGGGCCGCGGTCGGCGCTCCGGGCGCTTCGCGCCCTCGCGCCGCCGCGGTACCACAATCTTGACAGAAACTGCCACAGTACTGCACCACACCGCCTCAGCACCGCACCAAACCGCCTCCCGCCAAGGCACGATCAATGCGTGGTTCTCGGCCCGCTCCCGTTACCGGTCCTGTCGACCGCGTTCGTGTCGAGCGTCGCGGCGGTCGCGAACTCTCGAACGGGAGAAGGATTTTGCGCCCCTCCCGCGTGGGCACACGCATGGACCCCGTCAACGAGGCCGACCTCGACTGGGAGGCGGGCGACCGCGGCGACCCGCCGTTCCGCCGCAAGCGTCTCGCCGCGGCCGCGGACGGCGAGGAGATCGGCTGTAGCCTCTACGAACTCCCCGCCGGCGCGAAGTCGTGGCCCTATCACTACCACGCCGGCAACGAGGAGGCGATCTACGTCCTCGCCGGGTCGGGAACGCTCCGGACGCCCGAGGAACCGATCCCGATCGAGGCCGGCGATTACGTCGCGTTCCCCGCCGACGAATCCGGCGGCCACCGCGTCGTCAACGACGGCGAGGAGCCGGTCCGCTACCTCGCGATGTCCACGATGAACGAACCGGACGTGACGGTTTACCCCGACTCGGAGAAGTTCGGCGTCTACGCCGGCGCGCCGCCCGGGAGCGAGGAGGCGCGCTCGCTGTCGGGCTACTACCGGATCGACGACGACGTCGACTACTGGGAGGACGAGGAGCCGTGACGGGGGTGGACGGTGACGCCGCGGACGCCGACGCGCCGCGCGAACCGCACCTGATCCGGGTCGACCCGGATCGACTCACGAAGTTCGAGGCGTGGGCGACCGAGGGCACGGCGCGGGCGGTCGCGGCGCGAGTGCTGGACCCCGCGGGTCGCATCGCGCTCGTCAAGAACGGCTGGTCGGAGGGATGGACGCTCCCGGGCGGCGGCGTGGAACCAGGCGAGACGCTCGCGGAGGCGGCCGCGCGCGAGGTCCGCGAGGAGACCGCGCTGGAGGCGGTCGTCGGGGACCGACTCGTCGTGCTCGATCAGCTGTACGTCTCCAGCGCGGACGTGCCCCCGGACGCGTCGGCCGGGGACGTTGTCGAGGACGCGGTCGCGTACCGCGGCGAGTGCTACGTCCTCGCGGCGACCGCCGAAGGAGCCATTCCGCCGGTTGCGGAACTGGGCGTCGAGGGCGAGACGATCCGGGCGGCGCGCTGGTTCGAGGCGGTGCCCGAGAACCTCCACGACGGGGCCGTGTTGCGGCCGTATCTGTGAGCCCGCGGCCCCGGCCGCGATCCCCCGCAGTCGCCCCGGAACCGTGGGAGGGACTCGCGCCGTCCAACAACGCTTAAACCCCTCGTCCGGTTTGACCGAAGTATGAGCGAGACCGATGCTCAGGCCGACGTGACGGTCGTCCTCCCGGACGGATCAGAACTCTCCGTGCCGGCGGGGGCGACACTGGAGGACGTGGCCTACGAGATCGGCCCGGGGCTCGGTCGTGACACGGTTGCGGGCAAGATCGATGGCGAGCTGGTGAGCAAGCACGCCGCGGTCCACGACGGCGCCCACGTCGAGATCGTCACCGACCAGTCCGACGAGTACCTGCAGGTGTTGCGTCACTCCGCGGCCCACGTCTTCGCGCAGGCGCTCCAGCGGCTGTACCCCGAGGCGAAGCTGACCATCGGCCCGCCGACCGACGAGGGGTTCTACTACGACGTGGCGAACGTCGACCTCGACGAGGAGGACCTCGCGGAGATCGAGTCGGAGATGGAGTCGATCATCGAGGCCGACTACGACATCGAGCGCGTCGAGCGCTCCCGCGAGGAGGCGCTTTCGATCTACGAGGACAACGAGTTCAAGCGTCAGATCCTCGACGAGGAGGCCGACGAGGAGACGGTCACCTTCTACGAGCAGGACGACTGGCAGGACCTCTGTCAGGGCCCCCACGTCGCCTCGACCGGCGAGGTCGGGGCGGTCGAGCTGCTCGACATCTCCGCGGCTTACTGGCGCGGCGAGGAGGACAACGAGACGCTGACGCGCGTCTCCGGCACGGCGTTCCCCTCCGAGAAGGACCTCGAGGAGTTCCTCGAGCTGCGCGAGCAGGCCAAGGAGCGCGACCACCGCAAGATCGGCCAGGAGATGGACCTGTTCTCCATCCCGACCGTGACGGGGCCGGGGCTTCCGCTGTACCACCCCAACGGGAAGACGGTGCTCCGGGAGCTCTCGGAGTACGCCGACCGGCTCAACCGCGAACACGGCTACGACGAGGTCGAGACGCCCCACGTCTTCCGGACGGAGCTGTGGAAGCAGTCGGGCCACTACGAGAACTACAAGGACGACATGTTCCTCCTCGACGTCAACGACGAGGAGTACGGCCTCAAGCCGATGAACTGCCCGGGCCACGCGACCATCTTCGACCAGAAGACGTGGTCGTACCGCGACCTCCCCAAGCGCTACTTCGAGAACGGGAAGGTGTACCGCAAGGAGCAGCGCGGCGAGCTCTCCGGGCTCTCGCGCGTCTGGTCGTTCACCATCGACGACGGCCACCTGTTCGTCCGCCCGGACCAGATCCGACGGGAGATCGAGACGGTCATCGAGATGATCTTCGAGGTCGTCGAGACGGTCGGACTGGACGTGGAGGTCGCGCTGGCGACCCGCCCCGAGAAGTCCGTCGGCAGCGACGAGATCTGGGAGTCCGCGGAGGACCAGCTCCGCGACGTGCTGGAGTCGGGCGGCTACGACTACGACGTGGAGGCGGGCGACGGCGCGTTCTACGGCCCGAAGATCGACTTCTCGTTCGAGGACGCGCTCGGCCGCCTCTGGGACGGCCCGACGGTCCAACTCGACTTCAACATGCCCGAGCGGTTCGACCTCTCGTACACGGGCGAGGACAACGAGGAGCACCGCCCGGTGATGATCCATCGCGCGCTGTACGGCTCCTACGAGCGCTTTTTCATGGTGCTGATCGAGCACTTCAACGGGAACTTCCCGCTGTGGCTCGCGCCCGAGCAGGTCCGCGTGCTCCCGGTCTCCGACGACACCCTCGGCTACGCCCACCGCGTGAAGAACGCGCTCGAGGACGTCGGCCTCCGCGTCGAGGTCGAGGACCGCGACTGGACGGTGGGGCGCAAGATCCGAGAGGCCCACGACGACCGACTCCCGTACATGGTCGTCGTCGGCGGCGACGAGGAGGAAGCCGGCACGGTCTCCGTCCGCGACCGCTTCGAGAACGAGCGCAACGACGTGGCCCTCGAGGAGTTCGTCTCCCACCTCGAGACGGAGCGCGACGAGAAGCGCGTCGAGCCGGACTTCATCGACGCGGAGTAAGGCGATACGGGGTGTCGGGCACCGGCACCCCGCGGCCGCGTTCCCCTTCCGTCGCGTTTTTGCCCCCGCCAGCCGCACGTCCATGCGTATGTCCCGCACGCCCGAGCAGGAGGCGCCCGGTCACGCCGAGGCGCCCGATGTTGGAGAGCTGACGCCGCCGGATCGAACGCTGATGGGGCCCGGCCCGAGCCCGGTCCACCCGCGCGTGCTCCGCGCGATGAGCACGCCGCTGGTCGGTCACCTCGACCCCTCGTTCGTCGAGATGATGAACGAGACGCAGGAGCTGCTCCGGTACACGTTCCGCACGGACAACCAGTGGACCATCCCCGTCTCGGGGACCGGCTCCGCGTCGATGGAGGCCGCCATCGGTAACCTCGTCGAGCCCGGCGAGACGATGCTCGTGCCGACGAACGGCTACTTCGGCGGCCGGATGGCCTCGATGGCGCGCCGCGCCGGCGGCGAGGTCGTCGAGGTCGACGCGCCGTGGGGCGAGCCGCTCGACCCCGCAGACGTTGAGGCGGCCTTCGAGGAGCACCAGCCCGACGTGTTCGGCTTCGTCCACGCCGAGACGTCGACCGGCGTGCTCCAGCCGGAGGTCCCCGAGTTGACGAGCATCGCACACGACCACGACGCGTACGTGATCGCGGATTCGGTCACCTCGCTCGGCGGCGTGGAGCTCCGCGTCGACGAGTGGGACATCGACGTGGCCTACTCCGGCCCGCAGAAGTGTCTCTCCTGTCCGCCAGGCGCGAGCCCCCTCACGCTGAACGACCGCGCGATGGACAAGGTGCTCGACCGCGAGGAAGAGCCGCGGTCGTGGTACCTCGACCTCTCGCTTTTGGAGGGGTACTGGGGCGACGAGCGCGCCTATCACCACACCGCACCCATCACCAACGTCTACGCGCTCCGCGAGGCCCTCCGCCTCGTCGCGGAGGAGGGCATCGAGAACCGCTGGGCGCGCCACCGCGAGGTGGCCGGCGACCTGAAGGCCGGCCTGGGCGAGCTCGGGCTCGAGATGAACGCGGACGACGAGTTCTGGCTCCCGAGTCTCAACGCCGTCCGCGTCCCCGACGGCGTCGACGACGGCGCCGTCATCGACCACCTCCTGAGCGAGCACGACCTGGAGATCGCCTCCGGGCTCGGCGACCTAGCCGGCGACATCTGGCGCATGGGCTGTATGGGCCACGGCGCCCGCACGAAGAACGTGGAGTTCCTCCTGTCGGCGCTGGAGGAAGCGCTGGACGAACAGGGGTACGACGCGTAAGTAGAACAGAGTTCGGTGGTTCGTCTTCCGAGAGACACGACTTTTTGCATGAGTGAGCGACCTGCTGTGCTTGCGGTCAACATCCAGAAAGCCCTCGACCGCTCGCCATACGTCGATTTTTGTGTGATCAAGCGACCTGCTGCGCTTGCCGCCAACACTCAGAAAGCCCTCGACCGCTCGCGGGCGCTCAGCGACATATCGGCGCCTCTCCGCCATGCCCGGCGCCGATAGGGGTCGTCTGAGCGCCCGCGACCGGCCTCGCCCTTTCAATCCGCCAGGACCCGGTTTGTGGAGTTTATCGTCGAGGCCGGTTGCTCGGTGAGTCTCTAGTTCGGCTGTCGAGTCAAGCGGGGCCTCACGCCTCCCCAGCCTCAGCCGCCCGCGGCCTCCGCGTTGCTCCGGCCGCGGGCGGGCTTCCCTCGCGCGCGTCAGGGTCGCGCGGCGGGCGAGAGACAAGCTCTCGCTGCTCGCAGGCGTGCAGTAGCGCGCCTGCGACGCCGAGCGTGGGACAGCCGACGGGGCGATGTGCCGTGGCTGGAGCAATAGGGCAGCACTCACGGCGGGAGTTCTGCCTCATCCGCCAAAAACGTCCGTCTGTCAGGCGCTCGCGGTGCTGTGCAGGGCGGTGCGGTTGGCGCGCGCCGCGGCGACCGCAACGCGTGTCGCCGCGACCGCGCGAGGGAGGCGGCGGCGCGGCCGCCCTGCGGTGCGGTTTCGCGGCCGCGCCGCCGACGAGGTTGGGGAGGTGTGAGGCTGCTGTGCGGTTGCGGGGCGGTTGCGGTGCTGGGTGGGACTGAAAGGGGCAGCCGGCTCGATCCGGCCCCGGCGCCTCAAGCACTCGCGGCGGGCGGTGTGGAGAGGCGCGAGCGCGCAGAGCGTGCCGCGTTCCCGCGAGGCACGAGCGGGAGCCCGTGAGTCGCAGCCCGGCAGCCCGCCACCGCAGGCAGCCCGGACCGTCTCACGGCGGCCGGTCGAGCCGGCTGGGGCTTTCTGGGTGGTGCTGTTCCAAGCAGCAGGATCGACAGCAAAATCGGAAGCTGCGGAGACAGAGCGGGAAACGCGGACGAAACCGTCCGGGGAGTCACCCTCTTGCCCGATTACTCACCCTCAAAAACCGACCACGTAGTCGCCTCAGTCCAGCGCTTCGTCGAACGCCTGCTGGAGGTCCGCCTTCAGGTCGTCGACGTGTTCGACGCCGACGGAGACGCGGATGAGGCCGTCGGTGAGCCCGGCCGCGAGTCGCTCCTCGCGGGGGATGGCCGCGTGAGTCATCGCGGCCGGCTGCTCGATCAGGCTCTCGACGCCGCCGAGCGACTCCGCGAGCGTGAACACCTCGGTCTCGGAGACGACCGTCGACCCCTCCTCCAGCGTGCCGTCGAGCTCGAACGAGAGCATGCCGCCGAAGTCGTCCATCTGCTCGGCCGCAAGCTCGTGTTGTGGGTGGCTCTCCAGCCCCGGGTAGTAGACGCGGTCGACCGCGTCGTGGCCCTCGAGCCATTCGGCAAGCTCGCTGGCGTTTTCGCAGTGGCGGTCCATCCGCACCGGGAGCGTCTTCGTCCCGCGGAGGACGAGGAAGGAGTCGAACGGGCCGGGCGTCGCGCCGACCGAGTTCTGGTAGAAGCCGATCTCGTCGTCCAGTTCGGCGTCGTCGACGATCAGCGCGCCGCCGACCGTGTCGGAGTGGCCGCCGAGGTACTTCGTCAGCGACTGTGAGACGATGTCCGCGCCGTGTTCGAGCGGGCGCTGGAGGTACGGCGTCGCGAAGGTGTTGTCGACCGCACAGAGCGCGTCGTGCTCGTGGGCGATGTCGGCGAGCGCCCCGATGTCGTTGACGTTCATCAGGGGGTTCGTCGGCGTCTCGACCCAGAGGAGCTCGGTGTTCTCTCCCATCGCGTCCGCGACCGCCTCGTGGTCGGTCGTGTCGACGAACGACGTTTCGAGGTCGTACTGCTCGTACACCTGCGTGAGGATGCGGTGGGTGCCGCCGTAGACATCGTCGCCCGCGACCACGTGGTCGCCCGCTTCCAGCAGGTTGAGGACGGTGTTTATCGCGCCCATGCCCGAGGAGAACGCCCGGGCGTGGCTGCCGTTCTCCAGCGCCGCGAGGTTCTCCTCCAGGTCGGTTCGGGTCGGGTTCCCGGTCCGCGAGTACTCGTAGCCGGTGTGCTCGCCCGGCGCGGACTGCTTGTACGTCGAGTTGGCGTAGATGGGCGTCATCAGCGCGCCGGTCTCCTCGTCCGGTTCCTGTCCCGCGTGGATCGCGCGCGTCTCGATGCGGCGCTCGTCGGTCGCGTCTTCGGCGTCGGCGTCGTCGCTCATACGTCTTCCTTCGCGGCCGGCGGCCTGACTCTTGCCCTTTCGGCTCGGTTGGCCGGCGTCGCGGAGCCAGCGGACCCGCGAGATCCATCGCTCGGCGTCGATACCGCAAACGGCTCTTTGTGCCTACGGAAAGCACTCAGTAGGAGCGCACCTCCGTGGAGACATGAACGACGAGCGACTCCCGCGCCGGCGCCGCGACATCCTCGCGGTCTCGGGCGCCCTGGCGGCGGCCGCGCTGGCCGGCTGCACTGGAGACGGAGGCGGCGACGAGCCGACCGGAACCGCGACGCCGACCGACACCCCAACGGACACCCCTACCGACGATCCGACGGAGACGCCGCCCGCGGGAGATCCCTCGGTAGACGACGAACGGCTCGCGGAACTCGCGGCGGGCAACGCCGGCTTCGCGCTGGACCTCCACCGCGAACTGGCCGCGAACGCGGCCGCGCCCGGCAACACGTTCCTCTCCCCGTACAGCGTCTCGCTCGCGCTGGCGATGACCTACGCCGGCGCGGGCGGGGGGACGGAAGCCGCGATGCGTGAGACGCTCGGCTTCACGCTCCGCGAGGAGACGCATCCCGCCTTCGGCGACCTCCAGGCGGCGCTCGACGAGCGGGCGACCGCGGAGGACTCGTCCGGCGAGGACGAGGATGTCGACGCCTTCCGACTGGCCGTCGCCAACGCGCTGTGGGGCGCGCCGGAGTACGGTTTCTCGGAGGAGTACCTCGCGCTGGTCGAGGAGCACTACGGCGGCGGGTTCAACGAGGCGGACTTCGCGGCCGATCCCGAGGGAGAACGCGAGCGCATCAACGCGTGGGTCGCGGACGCGACGGCGGACCGGATCGAGGAGCTGCTCCCCGAGAACTCGCTGTCGGCACAGACCGTGCTCGTCCTGACGAACGCCATCTACTTCACGGCGAGCTGGCGACAGCAGTTCGACCCCGAGAACACGTCGGACGCGACCGTCACCGCGCTGGACGGCACCGAGTCGACGGTCCCGATGATGCACCAGGAGCTCCGCACGGACTACGCCGACCTGCCGCGGGCCCAGGCGGTCGAACTCCCCTACGTCGGGCAGGAGGTGGCGGCGGTGTTCGTCCTTCCGGACGAGGGGGCCTTCGAGGCGTTCGAGGCGGACCTGGACGCGGAGACGCTGTTCGGCGTGTTCGACGCGCTCGGCGACGCCGAAGGTGACCTCCGGCTCCCGCGCTTCGAGTACGACTTCGCCGCCGAACTGAAGGAGCCGCTCGAGGCGCTGGGCATGGGACCTGCCTTCGGTCCCGGCGCGAACTTCTCGAACATGGTCGAGAGTGGCGGTGGGCCGGGGATCGACGAGGTGTACCACGAGGCGTTCGTCAGTGTGGACGAGGAAGGGACCGAGGCCGCGGCGGCGACCGCGGTCGACATGATCGAGAGCGCGCCGCCCGAGTCTTTCGACCTCACGTTCGACCGCCCGTTCCTCTTCTGTATCCGGGACAAGCCGACCGACGCGCTGCTGTTTCTCGGGCGAGTCGTCGACCCCGGGGCGGCACAGGAGTGACTGCGGAGGTTCCGAGCCGACGCCCTACTCGACGATCTCGGAGCCGCCCGGCGGCAGGAACTCCTGGATGAGGTCCGCGCTCGCGACTTTGCGGACGAACGACTGGTCCGCGAAGCGGTTCTTGAACTCGCGGTAGACCATCATCGCGGCGTCGTTTTGCGCGTACATCCCCGGCTCCAACTCGACGCTCGTCGCGACGCGGTCGCGGACCGCGGCCGGCGGGCCGCCGATCACGCGCGTCACGGGTTCACACTGGACGCCGACCGCGACGCGGCAAGCGATGTCCTCGAAGTAGGTGCGGTCACCACGGATGGCGAAGCCGCCCTTCTCGAGGTACTCGCCGCTCTCGGGCGTCTTGGACACCTGTTCCGGCTCGACCATGTAGGCGTCGCCGGCCCCCCTGCCCGCCTTCCAGTCCGAGGAGTACGACACCGCGAACTGCGCGGCCTGCCGGAGCGTCTCCTCGTCGAAGTCGACCGGCTCCGAGGCCTCCGAGGGACCGGCCGCCTTCAGCAGGGTGACCGGGCCGCCGTGGGCCTGCGTGTGGAAGAAGCGGTCGTGTTTATCCATGTACTTCTTCACCAGCTCCTCGTTCTGGTCGGCGTTGCGCCCCCCGATGACGAGGTAGCCGTCCGAAGTGTGGAACCACCGGAAGCGCTCGAACCACTGGTCGGTCTTGCGTAGCGGGATCGACGAGCGAGCGAGCCAGTCGATCGGCTCGTGTTCCGCCGCCTCGTCGTCCGCTTCGTCCTCGTCGTCCGCCTCGTCTGCCGCCTCCCACTCCTCCTTGCGGCGCTTGACGGCCTCGAGCTCCTCCCGAGTCGCTTCGATGGCCTCCTTGGCGCCCTCCTTTTTCCCCTCGATGCGCTTGGCCTCCTTGTAGAGTTCGTCGGCGTTCACCTCGACGCCCGCGGTCGCGTCGAGTTCGATCTCGGCGTCGTCCAACTCCACCGTCACCGTCCCCTCGCTCCCGTCCACGTCGGTCACCGCCTCGGCCGCGGGGATGCCGCGCTCGGCGCCGGCCGACAGCGTCTCCGCGATCTCGTCCCACGGAACGCCCTCCTCGCGGGCGTCCTGTACCGTCGAGAGCACCTCGTCGACGAGGTCGTAGTTGGCGTACAGCAGCTCCGCGCGCTCGCGCTCCCGTTCGGCCTGCTGTTCGAACCCCTCGATGGCTCCCTCCTGCTGCTCGATGATGCGCTGCTGTTTCGCGATCTCGGCTTCGAAGTCGGGCTTCGAAGAGCCGATATCCTCGGGTTCCTCGGCCTCTTCCTCCCGCTCGAAGCGGTAGAAGTAGTCGTCGACGGCCGCGTTGAACGAGTCGTACCCCTCGCTCGCGAGGTCCTCGTGTTCCGTCAGCGGGAATGGCGTCACGTCGACCACGTTTCCGTCGTCGTCCTCGTAGACGCGCGGGTCCAGCTCGCCGGCGTGGAGCCGCTCGTCCAGCCGCGCGATGGCGTCGTAGAGGGCGCGGTACTGCTCCTCGGTCGCGTCCGCGATGTCGAGCGTCTTCTCGACGCCCGCCCGAGAGCAGACCTCCTCGGCGTAGAGCCCGCCGAGGTTGAGCTGGGTCGCGAGCGTCCGTACCACGTCGGTGTCGGACTCGTCCATCCGGCGGACGAACGCGTCGAAGCTCACGTCCAGCGGGTTGAGCCGCGAGGCGGGGTACTCGTACTGCGAGCCGGGCGCGACGGTCCGGGACTTCAGCCGGACGGTCTCCAACGCGCCGACCACCTCGCCGGTCTCGTCCAGCGCCGCGACGTTGCCCTGGCCGAACAGCTCCGCGACGATGCGCGTGTTGCCGTCCTCGCGTGCGAACTCGAAGGTGAGGATGCGGTCGAACTCGTACTGCTCGACCCCGACGAAGTCCGCGCCCGAGAGGCGGTTGCGCAGCATCTTCGCGAAGTTGGGCGGCCGACCCGGCGCGTCGGGGACGTGTTCCTGTGCCGCGACGTGCGCGCGCTTCACGTCGCCGACCTCGATCAGGAGCTCGACGCGCCCCCGGTCGAAGTCCCGGAGCTTGAGCCGGAGCAGGTCGTCGCCGTAGAGGTAGGCCTTGTCGACCTTCGCCCCCGCGTATCGCCCGAGTTCCGTCACGAGCGCGCGGAGGTCGATGCTCGACAGCTCCGTTTTGCTCTCCATACCCGGACCACACGGGGCCCGGAAAAAGGCGTGTCGTTCGCGGGGCCGCAGCGATCGGGACGCGGGGTCGGCGCGCGGCGACCGGTCACACCCGGTCGCGACGTCGACGCGCCGCGACGTTCCCGGCCGCGGTCGCGACGGCCCTACCGCGCCGCCTTCACCAGCGAGCGCAGGTCGAGGTGGCCCGCGCCGTGGTACTGCTCGCCGCCCGGTTCGCCATCGGTCGCGGTCTCGCGGAGCAGCGACTCCACCTCCACGACGCCGGCGTCCGGCCGCAGCGACCGCACCAGCGCCACGGCGCCGGACACCTGCGGTGCCGCCATCGAGGTGCCGGCCTTCCAGCCGTACCCCGGAACGACGCCGCCGTCGCCGTCGGGCGAGACGACCGTCGAGAGGACCAGGTCGTAGTAGGCCGGCGCCTCGCCCGCCTCGAGCGCGTCGAGGTCCGCGTCGCCGCCTGCCGCGCTCATCTCCACGGCGCTGCCGTAGTTCGTGTAGAAGGCGGGCGAGGAGGTCGGGTCCTCGAGGCGCTTGAGCGCGAGGTCCTCGCGCTTCTTTCGGTCGTCCCACAGGAAGCCGATGGGGCCGGTCGCGGAGACGCCGAAGACGCCCTCGGCCTCCGTCGGGAGGCTCAGGACGCCCTCGGCGTCCATGTCGATGCCGTCGTTACCCGCGGAGTTGACCACGAGCATTTCCTGCTCGCGGGCGTACGCGGCGGCGCGCTCGTAGGCCTCCTTGACGTCGAGCAGGAACGGGAACTCCTCGGGGTCGACGTAGGGGACCGGGTAGCCGAGACTGAGGTTCGCGGCGTCACACCCCTTGTTCGCGGCGTCGACGATCGCCGCGATGACGTCGCCGGTCGCGCCCTCCACTCCGGAGAAGACGCGCAGCGAGACGACCTCCGCGTCCGGCGCGGTGCCGAGGACGCCGTCGCCGCTCGCGTTCGTCGCCGCGACGGTACCGGCGACGTGCGTGCCATGGTCGCCCGCACCGTTCGGTCGGAAGTCGTAGGGGTCGGTCGTGAAGTTCGCGGAGAGCTCCGCGTTCACCACGTCCGCCAGATCGGGATGGGCGTCCGAGACGCCGCTGTCGATCACGGCGACGCGAGCGCCTGCTCCCGTGCTCGTGTCGTGGACCGTCCGACTGTCGTCGGGCCGGTCCGAGAGGTCGCCCAGTTTCTGAGCGCGCTTGTCCCACTGAAGCTCGTTGTTGGACAGGCCGTCGTCCCATGCCGGGTCGCCGGCGGTTCCGCTTCCCTTGTCGACCTCCGCGGCCGGCCCCGCGTTCTCCGGAACCGCCCCGGCATCGTCACGGTACACCGTCACGTCCGGCGTCGTCGAGTCGACGCCGGGTACCGCTGCTGGGTCGCCCCGCGCCGCCAGCAGGTCGATCTCGGAGATGTCGTGAACGATCTCCACGTCGTCCGGGACGTCCCCGCGGTCGATCTCCCGCAGATCGATGAGGAACCGATCTGTCGCCGGGTCCTCGCCGCCTTCGGCGGCTGCCAGTCCCGAGAACGTCGTCGCTACGCCTGCCGCACCGATGCCCTTCAGAAGGGATCGTCTGTCGAAATTCATGGATACACCCACTGTGTGAGAGGGTACCATTACTCGTGACAACGCGACTAAAATTCTTTCTTAAATTCGAGAAAACTGATGTTGTGTTTATTCGCTGAATGATTGCGCTCTCTGGACGTCGCGTGGACTCAAATTCGTGTGGCGCCAGGGAGGCGGTGCGCATGGCGTTCTCCGGAGGGGCTCGCGCGGGGACGCGTCGCTCATGGCTGCGAGTGTGCGGGGCGACGAAGTCGGCCGCGGTCGTCGCGACGGACCCGCCCAACCCTCAGAGCCGCTTGGAGACGTACGGTCCGTCCTGTCTGTACCCGAGCTTCTCGCGGTAGTACTGGCGGACGCCGATGCCGGAGATCACCGCGATCTTCGAGAAGCCGGCGTCGCGGGCCAGCTCCTCGGCGTGGGCCAGCAGGCGCTTGCCGTACCCCTTGTGCTGCCAGTCGCCCTCGCCACCGAGGCCGACCTCGCTGCCGTAGACGTGGAGTTCGCGCACGAGCGCCGCGTCCGCGAGCTCGCGGCGGACTGGGTCCGACTCCGTGCCGGGCGTGCCGGGCTGGTCGGGAGCGTAGGATGGAAACCGCAGGCGACAGAAGCCGATCAGCAGGTCGCGGACGGGGTCCTCGAACGCGATGAACTGTTCCGTCCCGCCGCCGGCCTCGTAGGTGGTGACGTTCAGCTCGACCGCGTCCGGGTCGGGGTCGGCCTCGTTCATCCCCACCTCGCGGGCGCGGATGTCGCGGACCTCGATCCCCTTCTCCTCAGCGCGCTGCTCGGCCAGCTGGCGGAGGTTGGACTTCCAGACGCCGGCGTCGATGAAGTCCGCCGGGATGTCCCGCTGGACGCGCTGGAGGCGGGTGTACTCCGGGATCTCGCCCATGATCTCCGCGATCAGGTCCGCGGCCTGCTCGTTGTCGAGGGGGTCGTACTCGTCGCCGTGCCACTGGTCGTAGACGCGCGTCCCTCGGACCACGAGCGTCGGGTAGATCTTGAGGTAGTCCGGCCGCCAGTCGGGGTTGTCGAAGAGCTGTCGGAAGTCCTCCAGACACATCTCCTCGGTCATGCCCGGCTGGCCGGGCATCATGTGGAAGCCGACCTTGAACGCGGCGTCGCGCAGCCGGCGGTTCGCGTTCCGGGAGGCCGCGTTGCCGTGCCCGCGGTGCATCTCGCGGTTGATCCGCTCGTAGGTGGTCTGGACGCCGACCTCCACCTTCGTGCCGCCGAGATCCAGCATCCGGTTTATCTGCTCGGGGTCACACCAGTCCGGCTTCGTCTCGAAGGTCGTCCCGACGTTCCGGATCTCGTTGGTCTCGTTCTCGGCGATGACGTCCTCGAGGTACTCGAACTCCACATCGCCGGGCGCGGGCGCGAACGACTCGCCCTCCGCGGGCTTGGGCTCCCTGTCGAGGTCGTAGTCGTTCATCGCCTGCAGCGCGCGCTTGACGAACCACTCCTGGTAGTCGTGCGACCGCGCGGTCATCGTCCCGCCCATCAGGATGAGCTCGACCTTGTCGACGGGGTGGCCGATCTTCCGGAGCTGTTCGAGCCGGAGGGTGACCTGTCCGTAGGGGTCGTAGTCGTTCTGCTCGCCGCGGGCCGCGGCCGGCTCGTGGCCGGTGTACGACTGCGCGGAGGAGAACTCGGAGGCGGGGCCGCCCGGACAGTAGAGGCACTTCCCGTGCGGGCACATCTTCGGCGAGGTCATGATCGCGACCGGCGAGACGCCGGAGGCGGTGCGGACGGGCTTGCGCCGCACGACCTCCTTCACCTCGTCGCGGAACTCCGCGGGCGCGTGGTCGAGGATCTCGGTGTTCTTGGGCACCTTCGGCGAGGAGAACTCCGAGCAGACGTCGAGCTTCGCGGACTCGAGGTCGTCGCGCTCGACCTCGCCCGCGAGGATGCGCTCGACCAGCTCCTCGCAGGCGTTCACGAACGCCTCGGGCTCCGTCTCGTCGCTCGGTGCGTCCGTACTCATTACGACTGGATCGACGGGTTTCGGGGTTAAGGGTATCGCTCGGAAGAGGTCGCGCTATTGAACGCCGAGATAGCCGGCCGCCTCTCGCGCGATCTTCTCGGTGGTCTCCTCGATCAGACGTCCCTCCGTTCCCTCGATGTCCGCGTGGCGGATCGAGGCGACGGTCCATGGATTCACGTAGCTGTCTCGCGGGAGCCCACCGGACCTGAAGTCGTCGTCCGAAATCGGAATGGCGACGGCACGGCGGGTCGTGGTGACCGCCGCGTAGAGCGCTTCCTCGTCGCTGAACGGGTGGCTCTCGTCGCTCAGGTAGACGTACGGACGGAAGTCGTACTCCGCAAATAGGTCGGGGCCTTTCACGACGTCGCCGCGGTCGTACGTCATCGGTCACTCCTCGCCGTAGTAGTCGTCGTCAGTCGAGGTCGAACTCGACCGTATCTGGGCCGCGTACGAGGCGAGGCGGTCGTCGTCCGCGACGGCCCAGTACCGGCCGTGGTGACGGACGAGCCCGCGGTCCTCCAGCCGCGACAGCGCGGCGCCGACGCTTCCCCGTTTGATCCCCGTCGCCTCGTGGATCTCTGTCTGCGTGAACGCGGCATCGTCATGCTCCGCGAGAAACAGCAGGATCCGATACGGCTGAGTCCCTTCCTGCAGATCGAGGAGGTCCGCAGGCCCCTCGTCGAACCGGTCGATGCGAATCGGCATGCGAAATGAAACGTAATAGAACGCAATAAATATATGGGAGAATCGGGACGCGGACCGACTCGGAGCAAATTCTCGACTGGGAGAAGGCTACAGAAACGAGCGTTTTCTGACGCGATATAGGTGTGGTAGCCGTGCGATTCTCTAGAAACAGGGCGCTCTCGGTGCGGTTTTCTGTTCTCTGGTCGCGGTACGATGCTGATGCGGTCGCGGTACGATGCTGATGCGGTCGCGGTACGATGCTGATGCGGTCGCGGTACGGTGCTGATGCGGTTGCGGTGCGGGTTTCTGTCGGGGTCGTGGTACCGCGGCGGCGCGAGGGCGCGAAGCGCCCGCAGCGCCGACCGCGGTCCTTTTTGATCGACATTTTTCAAGGAGCGGTCAAGGCGGCGCGAAGCGCCGCCGCGACCCGACGCAGAAAAAGGTCGGTGTTTAGTACTTCGGGTCCGCGCCGGTCGTCTCGTAGACGCGCTCCATGATCGCGTCGCGCTGCTCGGTCCAGCGCGCCATCTCGTCGGGGTGGGAGGGGTACGACTCGTAGTGGGCGAGCAGCTCGTCGGCGAGCTGCTTCGTCTCGTAGAAGTTCCAGATCTGGCGCCAGTAGCCGAAGCTCTTGATCGCGGACTTCAGCTTCAGCGTCAGCGACATCGAGGTGGAGCCCTCGTAGAGCGCCTCCGCGAGGTTCTCGCCGGGGAGCGACGCGAGCAGGCCCATCAGGTCGTCGACGTCGACCGCTGTCGAGAGGATGTTGTACACGTCTAAGGCGGCGTAGCGGCCGCCGAAGTGGTCCATCACGCGCTCGTTGTAGCGCCAGAGCGCGTCCTCGCTCACGTCGCCCTCGCTGAGGGCTTCGATCGCCTGCTCGCCGGCGTACTGGCCGGCGTAGGCGGCGCCCGCGATGCCGCCGCCGGTCGTGGGGTTGACGTGGGCGGCCGCGTCGCCGACCGCGATGTACCCCGGCGCGGTCGCGGAGTCGTACGGGCGCCGGGTGGGCAGCGCCGCGCCGAGCTTGTCCGAGACTTCCGCGCCCTCGAACTCGGGGCGGTCGCGGAGGTCCTTCTTCAGCGAGTCGACGAGCTTCATCGGCTCCTCGTTCATCTGGAAGCCGAGGCCGGCGTTGATCGTCGTGTCGGTCCGCGGGAAGTACCAGAGGTAGCCCGCGGCGCGCTCGGTGGGCTTGAACACGAGCGCGTCGTCCCACTCGACCGGCTCGGGCACCTCGACGATCTCGCGGTACGCCGAGCAGAACTGCGAGTAGCTGACGTTCGTGTCGAAGGTGGCGTCCTCGAAGTCGGTCTTGTCCTGCAGGATCGAGAGCGCGCCCGCGCCGTCGATCAGCAGGTCGGCATCGTAGGTGACCGCCTCGCCGCGATGCTTGCCGACAACCCCGGTGACGGTGCCGTCGTCGGCCTGCTCCACCTCGGAGACGACGGTATCGTAGTGGAACTCCACGCCCGCGTTCTCCGCGCCCTCGATGAGCTTGCGGCCGTACTCCCAGCGGTCGATGACCGCGAGTTCGCCGGGGACCGGGATCTCCAGGACCGTGTCCTCGGAGGGGATCTCGAAGCGGCCGTGGTCGACGCCCGTGTTGGTGAACGCCGACTCGATCTGCGATTTGGGGATCGCGTCGGGGAACGCGTCGGCCCCTTTGAGCGCGTCGCCGCAGGCGATGTGGCCCGCCTCCTCGGCGGTCTTTCGCTCCACGACGACGACGTCGAGCCCCTCCCGGGCGATCGTCGCCGCGGCGTAACAGCCGGCGGTGCCCGCGCCGACCACGACGACGTCGTACTCGTGACTGCTCATGCCCGGGAGGTGGTCCCCGCGGTGGCAAAACTCTTTATGCCCGTTTGCGTCGCTTTCGGGGAGTCAGAAGGGGAGACGCGGCGTGGGCCCGCGGACCTCAGTCCTCGGTCTCGTAGTGTTCGCCGGCCGCCTCGGGGAGCCGCGTCCGGCCCACGAGCGCGAGGACGACGATGACGACGACGTACGGGATCGTCTGGACCAGCGTGTCCGGGACCGCGTAGCCGAGCTGCTGGAGCCGGACCTGCATCGCGTCGAGGCCGGCGAACAGCACGCCGGCGCCGAACGCGCCGATCGGGTTGTAGTTGCCGAACAGGTAGGCGACGATGGCGATGAACCCCTTCCCCTGGACCATCGTCTCGCCCGAGCCGACGAACTGGCCGATCGAGAGCGCGAGCGCCGAGCCGCCGACCCCCGAGAGCACGCCCGACAGCAGGACGCCGGCGTGGCGCACCCTCGAGACCGAGACGCCGACCGTGTCGAGCGCCTTCGGGTTCTCGCCGGCCGCGCGCAGGTGCTTGCCGAACGCGGTGTGGTTCAGCGTCCACCACGAGGCCGCCGTGGCGACGACGACCATCGCGGCCGAGTAGGACCAGCCGACGCTGACGCCGAGGTTCGGCGTGTTGACGCCGCCGAAGAACACCGTCGACATGAACGGCGCCAGCCCGAGCGCGATGAGCCAGACCGCCAGTCCGGCGATGATCTGGTCGGCCTTGAACTCGATGCAGACGACGCCGAACACGCCCGCGAGCGCGGCCGAGGCGGCGATGCCGGCGAGGAACCCGACGACGATAGCTGGCAGCCCTAACACGGTGTTTCCGGCGCCCACCAGGCTCGTGGCGTACACGGAGACGAACGCCGAGATGATCAGCAGCCCCTCCAGCCCGATGTTGATCACGCCCGACTTCTCGGCGAAGATGCCGCCGAGCGCGGCCAGCACGATGGGGGCCGCGAGCCGCGCCGTCGCGGTCGCGGTGCCGGCGTTGAAGACGATGCCGGCGAGGTCGCCGGCGATGGAGTCGGGGAACAGCAGCCCGCCGATCCCCAGTGTCGTCAGAAACGCGGCGAGCGCGATACCCGCGAGGGCGAGCGACCGGACGTAGTCGTCCTCGATCAGGTCGTCGACGACCGGGACGTGTACCTCGTTCAGCGGGTTACGCATCGGCCTCACCTCCTTCGGACGCGGCCGCGCTGTCGTCCGTTGCACCGCTCGCGGGACCGCTCCCGTCCAGCCCCGCGTACCGGCCGATCATCCGGAAGAATTCCGGCATCGCGACGAAGAGGATGATGAGCCCGCGCAGTACCGCCACCAGCTCCGTCGGCACGTCGGTCTGGAACCCGATCTCCAGTGCGCCCCCCTTCAGCAGGCCGAACAGGAACGCCGCGGGGAAGACGCCCAGCGGGTTGTTGCCCGCGAGGATCGAGACCGTGATGCCGTCGAAGCCGAGGTCGGGGACGGACGCGATCCAGCGCCCCTCGGACATCAGCACCCACACCGCGCCGCCGACGCCGCCGAGCGCCCCCGAAAGCGTCATCGCCCGAACCGTCGTGAGCTTGGCGTTCACGCCGCCGTACTCGGCCGCGGCCGGCTGGATACCGCTCGTCCGCAGGTCGTAGCCGAACGTCGTGTGCTCGATGAGGACGTAGAGGCCCACCACGAACAGGACGCCGGCCAGAAGCGCCGCCTCCGCGAAGTCGGCGGACCCGGGGAAGAACCACGGCTGGATCTGTGCGTGTTCCGGGACGTACTGCGTCGCGACGACGGAGCTTCCCTCCGCTCGGAACACCTCCAGCACGAGGACGTACGCGATGTTCGCCGCGATGAAGTTGAGCATTATCGTCGTGATCACCTCGTTGGCGTCGGCGTATGCCTTCAGCGCGCCGGGGATCGCCCCCCACACGCCGCCGGCAATGGCCCCAGCGAACACCCCGATGACGATGAGTGCGATCCCGCCGAGCCGGCCGGTCGGGAACACCGGCGCGGCGGCGACGACGACGAGCGCGGTCGCGAGGCCGCCGACCACGAGTTGACCCTGCGTCCCGATGTTGAACAGACCGGCGCGGAACGCGACCGCGACGGACAGCCCCGTGAACACCAAAAGCGTCGTCTCCGACAGCGTCAGCCCCAGCGAGAGGTTAAACGGCGTCCAGTCGGGGTTGAACAGCCCGGGCTCCCCGAACGCGAAGGGGTAGCCGAGCGCCCCGTTGAACAGTACGGCGTACACCTGGAAGGGATCGTAACAGAAGCCCAATCCGGTCACCGGCATGGTCCACGCGGCGGTCTCGCAGGCCGCGACCCGCCCCGAGGCGAGGATGATGAAGAAGCCGACGACGACCGACAGGAAGATGGCCGCCACGCTGATCAGCAGCCGCTCGGCCACCGAGAGGTCGACGAACGTCCGCAGGAACTCCCGAATCGACCGCGCTATCGCGTCGATCCGGCTCACGCGTCCACCTCCTCGTCCGCGGCCGGCCCGTTACGCCGGTCGTCGTCCTCGTCCGCGGCCGGTCCGCCATGCGGGCCGTCCCCCGCGGCCTCGTACACGCGTGCGGTCTCGACGGACTCGTCGTCCGGCGACTCCCCGGCCATCAGCAGTCCGAGTTCCTCCTCGGTCACCGTCTCGGGATCGACCACGCCCGAGAACGCGCCCTCGTGCATCACCGCGAGCCGGTCGGAGAGCCCCTGCACCTCGTCGAGCTTCGAGGAGACAAGCAGCACTGCTTTCCCCTCCGCGCGGAGCTCCAGTAGGCGGTCGTGGATGAACTCGGTCGACCCGATGTCGACGCCGCGAGTCGGATGGGTCGCCACCACGAGGTCGGGGTCGCGCTCGAACTCTCGGCCGACGATGAACTTCTGCTGGTTCCCCCCGGAGAGGGACTCCGCGGTCACTTCGCGGTCCGGCGGTCGCACGTCGTACGCCTCGATGACTCGGTCCGCGTGGTCGCGGGAGGCCTTCCAATCGATCCGGCCGGACGACGCGAACGGCGCGTCGTGCTGGCTGCCCAGGATGCCGTTCTGCGTCAGCTCGTAGGACATCACCAGTCCGCGCTCCTGTCTGTCCTCGGGGACGTACGCCATCCCGCGGTCGATCCGTTCGCGTCGGGAGACGTCGTCCATCGGCTCGCCGAGGTAGCGCACCGACCCCGCGGTCGCCTCCCGGAGCCCGGTTATCGTCTCCACGAGCTGTGACTGGCCGTTGCCGTCGACGCCCGCGATCCCGAAGATCTCGCCGGCGCGGATCTCGAAGGAAACGTCCGAAACGGCCTCGACGCCGCGGTCGTCCTCGGCGTGGAGGTTCGAAACGCTGAGGACCCGCTCGCCCGGCTCGCGAGGGTCTGCCGCCGGCTCCATCAGCACCTCGCGACCAACCATCATCTCCGCGAGGTCCTCGCGGGTCACCTCGTCGGTCGAGACGGTGCCGACGTTGATGCCGTCGCGGAGGACGGTCACGTCGTCGGCCGCGCGCAGCGCCTCGCCGAGCTTGTGCGAGATGAAGATGATCGTCTTGCCCTGATCGGTCAGCTCCTCGAAGACGGCGTAGAGGTCCTCGACCTCTTGTGGCGTCAGCACGGCGGTCGGTTCGTCGAGGATCAGGATGTCGGCGCCGCGGTACAGCGCCTTCAGGATCTCGACCCGCTGTTGGACGCCGACGGAGATGTCCTCGATCCGCGCGTCCGGATCCACGTCGAAGCCGTACCGCGCGCTCAGTTCTCGGACCGACTCGCGGGCGGCGTCGGCGTCGACGCGGAGCCCGCCCCACGTCGTCGGCTCGTTGCCGAGGACGACGTTCTCCCAGACGGTCATCGGGTCGACCAGCATGAAGTGCTGATGGATCATTCCGATGCCGGCGTCGATCGCGTCCCGCGGCGAGTCGAACTCCTGCGGAGCGCCGTCAATGCGGACGGTCCCCTCCGTGGGTTCGTAGAGTCCGTACAACACGTTCATCAGCGTGGTCTTGCCGGCGCCGTTCTCGCCGAGCAGCGCGTGGACGCTCCCGCGCTCGACCACGAGGTCTACGTCGTCGTTGGCGACGACCCCGGGGAACCGTTTCGTAATGCTGTCCAAATGGACCGCCGGGTTCATTGACCGATCGGTCCGGGGGAAACGGTAAAAGCCCGCGGATTCCCGCCGAGGAGCCGCCGTCTAACTCGGTCTCACCGGCGCTGGCGGCGATTCAGGGTTGAGAGGGCAACCGCTCATCGCCCGGAGAAAAACGGTCGCGGGACGGAACGGGACGGACGTAACGGGGCGGCTCAGTTGCCGTCCGTCTCGGACGGCACGTCGATGTCGCCCGCGATGATCGCGTCGCGCGCGTCGCTGACGGCAGTCGTCGCGTCGTCGGGGACTTCACCGCCGATCTCGTCGCCGTAGACGCACTCCACGCCGTTGGACTCCAGCCCGAGTTCGACGACGCTGCCGCCCTGGTGGTCGTCGTCGACCACGTTCGAGATGGACTGGAACACCGCGTTGTCGACGCGCTTGACCATCGAGGCGAGGATCACGTCGGAGAACTCCGGCTCGGTGATCGACTGGTCGAGGTCGACGCCGAACGCGAATCGGCCCTCCTCCTGAGCCGCCTGGAACACGCCGACGCCGGTCGCGCCGGAGGCGTGATAGACGATGTCCGCGCCGCTCTGGTACATCGACAGCGCGGCCTCCTGTCCGCCGGAGGGGTCGGAGTAGCTGCCGACGTAGCTGGTGATGACGTCGACGTCGTCCGTCGCGTAGTCGACGCCGGCCTCGAAGCCGGCCTGGAACCGGCGGATGACCGGGCTGTCGACGCCCCCGACGAAGCCGACGTTCGTGGAGTCGCCGGCCGTCTGGCCCGCGCCGGCCGAGAAGGAGGTCGTGGTCAGGTTGCCCGCGAGCACGCCCATCAGGAACGAGCCCTCGTGCTCCTTGAACACGTAGTTCGCGACGTTCGGCTCCTCCAGCACGGAGTCGACGAGCATGAAGTTCTGCTCGGGGAACTGGGGCGCGTTCTCCGCGAGCGCGTCCGTCTGGTTGAACCCGATACAGGAGACGAGGTCGTAGTCGGGGTCGGTCGAGCTAGCGTAGCGCTGCTGGTACTGGCCGAACTCGCCGGTCCCCTCGGGCTGGGATTCGTCGAAGGCGATGCCGAGCTCCTCCTCCGCGCGGACGACGCCCTCGCGAGCGGCGTCGTTGAAGGAGTTGTCGCCGAGGCCGCCGTCGGAGTAGACCATGCCGACGTGCGCCGGTACGTCGCCACCGGACTCGGTTTCGCCGTCCCCGCCGGTCTCCGTCTCCTCGCCGTCGGAGCCGCCCTCCGTCGTCTCGCCGCCGGAGTCGCCCTCCGGACCGCCGGTACAGCCCGCCAGCCCGACGATACCGGCCGCGCTTGCCGCCTTGATGAACCGCCGCCGATTCGGATCGGATGCCATGTCGTCTGAAACGGGAACGCTCGCGGGCATAAATTCGTCGCTATGCGGACATCGTATTGCACGTTCGTCCGACACGTCCTCCGCTCCGGCCCGAAACCCGGCCGGATTTGCGGGGTTCTGTACACCCCCGTGCGATGTATGGATCGATCACCAGAAACACCGCCGGAGGGGCGTCCGGTCAGGCCCCGGACGCCCCGTCGACCGCGTCGGCGACGACGCCGCTCGCCTCCTCGACGAGCGCGTCCACCTCGTCGCTCTCCGCGTAGACGCGGACGTACGGCTCTGTTCCGGAGGGACGCACCAGCACCCACGAGGCGTCGGGGAACTCCAGCCTGACGCCGTGTTCGGTCGAGACGTCCGCCTCGGGGAACGCGTCGGGCAGCGCCGTCTCGAGGCGCGCCATCACCCCGGTCTTGCGGTCGTCGGGACAGTCGACGCTGACCTTGCGGTAAGGGCGTTCTGTCACCGGCTCGCGGAGGGTCTCCAATCCCTCGGCGGCCACGAGCCGTGCGATCACGGCCGCCGAGCAGACGCCGTCGATCCAGCCGCCGAAGCCGGCGTGGACGTGCTTCCACGGCTCCGCGGCGAACACCACCTCGGCGTCGGGCGCCTCGCCCGAGGCGGCCGCGGCCTCGACGCTCGCGATGCCCTCGTGGAGCGCGCCGAGCCGAACGCGCTCGACGCGCCCGCCCGCGGCCGCGACGCGCTCGTCGATGCGTCCGGAGGCGTTCGGCGTCGTCACGACCACCGGGTCGTCGCCGTCGTGGGCGCGCGTGTAGTGCTCCGCGAGGACCGCGAGCACCGTGTCCTCGTGGACGACCTCGCCCTCAGCGTCGATCAGGACGATGCGGTCCGCGTCCCCGTCGTGGCCGATGCCGAAGGCGAACCCCTCGGCGTCGTCGTCCTCGGATTTCCCTCCCCCGTCGCCGTCCGCTCCGCCCGGTCGGCCGGGCGCCGCGACGCCCTCGTTGGCGTCCGCGACGAACGCGCGCAGGTCCGAGAGCGTCTCGGGGGTCGGCTTGCTCCCGCGGCCGGGGAAGTGCCCGTCGACGTTGGCGTTGAGCGTGACGACCTCGGCGCCGAGTTCCCGGAGGACCTGGGGGGTCGCGACCGACGCCATCCCGTTGCCGCAGTCGACCGCGACGCGGAGCCCGTCGAGCGGCGTGCCGAACTCGCGGGCGTAGTCGGCGACGGCCGCGCGGTAGTCGGGGAGCACCTCGATCCGCTCGGAGTCGGTCCACGCGTCCCAGTCGGTCGGGGACGGGTCCGCCGCGACGCGCTCCTCGACGGCGGCCTCGAGGTCCCGGTCGAACTCCGTCGCGTCCCGGAACAGCTTGATCCCGTTGTCGTGCGGCGGGTTGTGCGAGGCGGTAAGCATCACGCCGTGGCGGTCGCGGGCGGCGTACGCCAGCGCCGGCGTTGGGAGCACGCCCGCTCGGAGAACCTTCGCCCCCGCGGCGCTCAGTCCCGCCTCCGCCGCCGCCGCGAGCGCCGGTCCGGTCACGCGACCGTCGCGTCCGACGACGACCTCCGGTGGCTCGCCCTCGCCCGGGTCTTCGGAACCGGCCGCCGGTTCCTCTTCCGCTTCCCGCGCTATCGCGCCGACCGCGCCGCCGACTGCGAGCGCCAGGGCCGGCGTCACCCGGTCCTCGACGCCGCCGCGGATCCCTGCGGTACCGAACAGTTCCATGGGCGAGTCGTCGGCCGGCGCGCGTTAGAAGCCGTCGGTTGCGCGCGGGCGTCCGTTTGAAGTTCGCCGGCCGCGATCCCTCTCCCATGAGCGAGCGCACCCGCGCACACGTTCACGTCTCCGGGACCGTACAGGGCGTCTACTACCGCGCGAACACCCGCGATACGGCCCGCGAGAAGGGGGTCGACGGGTGGGTCAGAAACCTCGACGACGGCCGGGTAGAGGCGGTCTTCGAGGGACCCACGCCCGCCGTCAAGGAGCTGGTCGCGTGGTGCGAGACCGGCAGCCCCGCCGCCGACGTCGACGACGTGGCGGTGGCGTGGGAGAACCCGGAGGGGATCGAGGGGTTCGAGGTCCGCTGGTGACGGGGGTCGGCCTCAGACCACGTCGGCGGCGGCCGGATCGAGTCCGGCGACGTACTTCGCGATGTCCGTCGTGGAGACCATCCCGATGAGTCCCTCCTCCTCGTCGACGACCGGCACGTGGTGGAAGCCGTGCTCGGTCATCAGGTTCGCGACCTCCTGAACGGAGTCCTGCGCCCCTGCGGTCACCACGTCCGTCGACATGTAGCGCTCGACGGTCGTCTCGGCCTTCGGCTTGCTCGCGGCGACGATGGCGACGAAGTCCGTCGTCGTGAGTATCCCCCGCAGCGCGCCGTCCTCGTCGACCACGAGCAGCGAACCGATCCCCTGATCGAGCATCAGCTCCGCGGCCGGCTCGACGAAGGTGTCCGGCGTCACCGTCACGGGATCGGTGCTCATCACGCGCGCGACGAGAACGTCTTGCATGGATGACCGTGACACAGGGGCGGACAAAAGGGTGTCGCCGTGCCGATGCCTTCTCGCGGTCAGGTGCGTATCGGCGACGGACCGCAGTGGGTTCCGACTACTCGAACTCCGCGTCGCGCTTGTCCAGGAACGCGTCCATCCCCTCGCGCTGGTCGTGCGTACCGAAGAGGCCGGCCCACGTCCGGCGTTCGAACGCGAGCCCCGCCTCGCGGGACCCCTCGTAGCCGGCGTTGATCGACTCCTTGGCGGCCGCGAGCGCGTGGCGCGGGCCGGCCGCGAGCTCCCCCGCGAGCTCCGCGACGCGGTCGTCGAGCTGGTCGTGCGCGACGACCTCGCCGACGAGCCCCATCTCGTGGGCGTCGGTCGCGTCGACGCGGTCGCCGAAGAAGATCAGCCGGCGCGCGGTCTCGTCGCCCACCAGCCGAGGGAGTCGCTGCGTGCCGCCCCAGCCCGGAACGATGCCGAGTTCCACCTCCGTCTGCCCGAGCGTGGCGCGCTCGGAGGCGACGCGCAGGTCGCAGGCGATGGCGAGTTCACAGCCGCCGCCGAACGCGTAGCCGTTGATCGCGGCGATGGTCGGCGCGGGGAACTCCGCGAGCCCGCTAGCGATCCGATGGCCGAGCTCCGCGTACGCCTGCGCCTCCGGCGTCGAGAGGTCCCGCATGTAGGAGATGTCCGCGCCCGCGACGAACGCCTTCTCGCCCGCGCCGGTCAGGACCAGCGCGCGGACCTCGGCCTCCCTCGCCTCCGCGAGCGCGTCCTCCAGCGCCTCCAGGGTGGGGACGTTCAACGCGTTGAGGCTCTCCGGGCGGTCCACCGTCACCGTGGCGACCCCCGCGTCGTCGATCTCCAGCGTCACCGTGTCTGCGGCCATGCCCGACCCGTGGGCGGGAGGGGTGAAAACCGTTCCCCGGACCGTCCCGGCCGGTCCCAGAGCGCGCCCGACCGCTCGCGCCGCGGTTCCGGAACGTCCATTTGTGGCGGCCGCGAACCGCTTCGCAAGATGGGACTGAGCGAAGAGGAGCTGGACCGGCTCGCGGACGTGGTCCGGCTCCAGCCGACGAAAAACGCCGAGCTACAGGAGGCGTGGGGGATGGAGAGCGGCAGCGAGGTCCACAGCTACCTCGAAGGCCACCTCACGGACTACTACTTCCGCGACGACGACAGCCTGATCCGCGCCACGAGCGAGGCGGCTGACCTCGTCGACGTGGAACCGGGCGTGGAGTCCGACGCCGAGGCCGAACCCGGCGGCGTCCCGGACACGATACGCGTGCCCGAACTGCAGGCGCAGGTGTTCGAGGTCGTCGCCGGCCCCGAGGAGCGCTCGCAGTCCGTCGTCTCGGTACTCAACGACCTCCGGGAGACGTTCGGTGTCGACCCCGACGTGGACGACGTCCGGCGCGCGCTCCGCAGTCTGGAACGCAAGAACGTCGTCGAAGTGGTCTACCGCACCGTCCCGACCTTCCGACTCGCGGTCGAGCGCGACGCCGTGACCGTCGAGGTCGCCGAGTAGTCCCGACGCTCCCCCGTTCTCCCGCTCCTCTTCGCTCCTCGCCGACGGACAGGCCTAAGCCGCCGGCCGGCGTACGCGTCGCCGTGCAGATCGTCGGGTATGACTCGAGAGACGCCGGCCTCCTGGTGAGCCGCGGCGACGCGAACGACGCGAACGACGCGGCCGGTGGTGACGCGACCGCAGGCGACAGCGATGCACCCGGAAACGGCGGCGACGTGACGTATCTCGACCTGACGCCGGGCACCGAACTCGACTACGCGCTCGGCGAGCGGCGCTGTGCCGGCACGGTCCACGAGGGGACCCACGTCCCCTGCGACGCGCCCGAGGCGCCCTACTGCGACGCCCACTCGCACGTCTGGGTCTGCGCGCGGTGTACCGGGACGTGTTTGAAAGACGAGATGGACTGCTACGAGGACCACGCCGTCTACCTGGCGGCGTTCGCCCCCGACCGCTTCAAGGTCGGCGTCACGCGCCTGTGGCGGCTCGAGACCCGGCTCCGGGAGCAGGGCGCCGACCGCGCGGCCCACGTCAGAACCGTCGAGAACGGGCGGATCGCCCGCGAGATCGAGGCCGGACTCGCCGACGGCTCCGATCTCGTCGACCGCGTGCGGGTCCCGACGAAGCGAGCCGGACTGGCGGCCGAGGTGGACGACCGCGCGTGGGCGGCCCTGCTCGATCGGTTCGACGTGACGGAACGGTTCGACTTCGACTACGGCCTCGACCTCGCGGAGCGGCCGATGGCCGAGACGATGGCGGCGGGGACCGTGGTCGGAACGAAGGGTCGCCTGCTCGTGCTCGAGCGCGGCGGGTCGACGTACGCGGTCGATATGCGCGACCTGGTCGGCTACGAGGTGGCGGAGGGACGCACCGACCGGGACCTCCAGTCGAGCCTCGGCGCGTTCGGCGAGTGAGGGAGTGCCGACGCTCGCGGTGAGAATCCGGAACGGTCGCTCCGCCGTGAGAGATGAGAGAGAAGCAGCGTCGACGCGCCGAGCGTTACTCTTCTTCCTCTTCTTCCGGTTCGCGGTCGCGGCCGCGTCCCCAGACCGCGTCCGCGGAGGTGTCGTTCGGTGCCGTGTGGGAGACATCTTTCATCGTTCGTCGGTCGGAGTCGGTCATCGTGACACCGAGTAACGCGGTTCGGTATAAATGTGCTTCGGCGAATATGGTTATAACCATTATTAGCATACTTATGGCCTTATACAAAAATCTCGGCGCGAGCGCCGCCGGACGGGGCCGGAGCGATCGGGGTCGCTACGGCGGGCGCTCGATCTCGAACCGGTCGTCGGTGCCGGCGTACCAGTTCCCGGCGAGGCGCCCGACCGCGTCCAGCTTCTCCGTGTCGAGTTTCCCTCCGGTCGTGACGGCCTCGTCGACGTGCGCGTAGACGACCTCGCCGAGGACCATGGTGGAGCCCCCGACTTCGATCGCGTCGGACAGCTCGCACTCGAAGCTCACCTTCGCCTCGGCGACGCGCGGCGCGTCGACTCGGTCGGCCTCTATCGGCGTCACGCCCGCGTGCTCGAACTCGCTCTCGTCTGGCGGGAGCGTCGCACTGGACGCGTTCATCGACTCCACCAGGTCCGCGGTGACGACGTTGACGACGAACGCCTCCGTCTCCAGGGCGTTCGCGAGCGTGTCCTTCGGCGCGGTCGTCGTCGCGACCGGCGCGAACATCAGGGTCGGCGGGTCGACCGCGACCACGTTGAAGAAGCTGTACGGCGCGAGGTTCTCCCCGGCCGGACCGCGCGAGGAGACCCACGCGATCGGCCGGGGGACCACGGCGCCCGACAGCAGCCGATACGGGGAGCCGAACGCGTCCGGCTCGCCGCCGCGGACGCGGCGGTCGCTCCGCTCCGCGTCCTCGGACCCCGGCTCCGGGACAGGGTCCGTCATTCCGCGCCGTCCGCGAACGGGTCGATCTCGGCGCTGCCCGGCTCCGCCTCGTCGACGCCGAATCCCGGACCCTCGGTGGCGAGCTCGAAGACGAGCCCGTCGGGGTCGCTGAAGTAGACGCTCTTGAAGTAGGTCCGGTCTTTCACCTGCGAGACGCGGACGCCCTGCTCCTGGAGGTGCTCGCGCCACTCCGCCAGCGCCTCCTCGTCCTCGACGCCGAACGCGAAGTGGTGGCTCGCGCCCGGTCCGGGCGCGCCCCGGGAGTCCGGATACTCGAAGTAGGTGACGGTGGCGCCGGGCTCGCCGGCGGGCGTGGGCGAGAAGTAGTAGTGTTTCGTCCCGGGGTCGTCATAGTTCTGCGTGCGCTTGACGGTGTGCCAGCCGAGAGCCTCCTCGTAGAAGGCGACCGTCTCGTCCATGTCGGTACAGATGTTCGTCACGTGGTGCAAGCCGGTGGTGGGTGGCGCGTCGGTCATGAGTATGAGTGAGTCCGAATGAGTGGGGCAGTCAGTTAGCTATGCGGGCCGGAGGAGCAGTCGAACGACGCGGCGTCCTCAGAAGAGGCCGATGCCGACCGCGTAGGGCCAGGAGGCCCCGCCGACGGCCAGCAGCGCGAGCGCGGCGCC
>NZ_LKIR01000127.1:0-7514 GCF_001462205.1 Haloparvum sedimenti | reverse complement strand
GCACCGTAGACGTTCTTCAGGAACGAGGTCATCTCGTTCTGCTGTTCCTCGGGGTCGTCGACGGTCCAGAAGTCGTGCATCGTTACCGCGGAGACGATCAGGAAGACGGCGAGGCCGCCCGCCGCGATCACGGGGAACGCACCGAGCACGACCCCGAGTCCGCCGAGCACGAGGACCGCGCCGGAGGCGATCACCGAGAAGCTCGGCGCCGGGAGGCCCTTGAACTCCGCGTAGCCGGCCATCTGCTCGAGGTTCATGAAGTGGTTCAGGCCCATGAACGCCAGCACCCCGCCGAACAGGAGCCGGCCGAGCAGAAAGATCTCGCCCGCGAGGGCGGTATCGAACTGAAGCGGTAGCGTCGCGATTTCAGGTATCATCGTGTAACCACGTGTACGGACCGAACCCTTATAGCCATTCCCGGACAACCGTTTCACCAGGTAACACCGATGTCATCGCCAGAATCTCTCACGGCCGGTCCCGAGGCAGCGGAGACGGAAAGCGGGGACGCGACCGCCCCGACCGAGGAAACCGACGCCGGAGCCTGTCCCATCGTCGACTCGATCGATCAGATCGGCTCCAAATGGCGGCTCGTGGTCCTCCACGAACTGCAGGACGGCGAGCGCCGGTTCAACGAGCTCAAGCGCGCGACGGACGCCAACTCGCGGACGCTCTCGCGCGTGCTCGACGACTTACAGGAGCTCGGATTCGTCTCGCGGCGGCTGGAGGAGGACGCCCCGGTCGCGACCTACTACAGCCTGACCGAGAAGGGTGAGTCCCTCTCCGGGGTGTTCTCTGAGGTCGAGTCGTGGGCGTTCGAGTGGCTCGCCGAGTGTGACGCCTGAGGTCGGTCGTGCGACCGGATCGGCGGCCGTAACGACCATCCGCGTTGCTGAACCCTCCGTATGTACGCCGGTCTAACGCACACGCCGTGCTGTCTCTGCGGTCGCGAGGACGCCGCGACCCGGATCGAGGTCCCGCCGCGGGCGCTCGGACTGATGGAGAACGGCGACCCCATCTCCTGGCGCGACGTGGTCGGCACGGTGTCGCTGGGCTTCTGCGAGAGCGACTGGGAACTCGTCCGCGACCTCGTTCTCGACCTCGGCACGCACCCACTCTCGCGGTGTAACGCCGCCCACGTGTCGCTGGATCTCCGGGCGGACCACGAGGCGCTGTTCACCGCGACGAAGGAAGCGACCGATCAGACGGAACTCGAGGCTCGCCGCGCCGAACGCGCCCGCGAGACGCTCGCGGCCGCCGCGAACGAGTCGGGGAGCCCCGAGGAGCGCGCGCTCGTCGAGGCCCTCGTCACGCTGCGGGCACTCGCGGAGCTCGGCGTGCTCGACACCGCGGACGACATCGGAAGCGGGACGGACGCGAACCCCGCCGAGTGAGTCAACCCTCGAACTCGTCCTCGGTCACGCGCACGACGACCGTCTCGCCGCCGTCCGCGCGCTGGTGGGTCGGGGAGTCGCCCTGTTCGCGCACCGCAAAAACGGGGTCGACGAGTCGGTCCTCCTCGTCGACGGCGTAGATCTTCAGCCGCTGATCCGTCTCCGCGGGACGAATCGCCCCGTCCCGAATCCGGGTCGCGAGATCGCGCGAGAGCCACTCCTCGCGCGACACGGAGGGCTCCCTGACGAGCGCCTCGTCGACGAATCGGGCGCAGTACCAGTTGAGATCGTTGAGAAGGGACACCGCCGCTCCCAGACTCACCGTCTCCACGGCGAGGCTGTTGGCGAACGGCTCCGCGATGTCGTAGGTCGCGAGCGCGTCCCGTGCGGTCTCGCGGGACAACAGCTCGTACTGGAGGGTCACCTCCGGGTCGCCCACGAGACACACCGTCGTCATACCCGGATCGACCCCCCGGCCGGCCTAATCGGTTGTGGTCCGCGGTCGGCGGTGGGCCGGCTTGCGGGGCGCGCTGGCCGCCGCTCAGAAGGTCGAGACGTCGCCCTCGATGACGCGGCGCGTCACCTCGGTCACGTCCGCGAGCTCGCGGTCGACGATGGCGGCGACGTCCGCCTCGATGTCCGAGAGCTCGACGCCGTCCTCGGTGACGACCTGGGCGTCCGCGACGTGGGGCTCGTCGATGGGCCGCCCGATCTGTGAGAGCAGTCGGACCTGCAGGTCACGGATGCCGTCGACCTCGTCGGTGACGGACTCGGCGATCTCCGTCGACAGCAGGTTGTAGATCTTCCCGATGTGGTTGACGGGGTTCTTGCCCGAAGTGGCCTCCATCGACATGGGGCGATTCGGGGTGATGAGGCCGTTCGCGCGGTTGCCGCGGCCGACGGAGCCGTCGTCGCCCTGCTCGGCGGAGGTGCCGGTGACCGTGAGGTAGATCGAGCCGTCCTCGTAGTCGTCGGCCGTGTTGACGTCCACGTTCACCTCGCGGTCGGTGTGGTCCTCCGCGAGGTCGAGGACGAACTCGCGCACGTCCGCGACCGCGTCGTCGTAGTCGTCGAGATCGTCGACGTACGCGTCGACCATCGCGGCCGCGACCGTGATGTCGATTCGGTCGCCCTCACGTTTTCCCATGATCTTCACGTCCGGGCCGAGTTCGGGGTGGTCCTCGTAGTAGGTCGTGTTGAGCTCTCGCTCGGCCTCGTGGACGATGCGCTCGGTCTCGGTGAGCGGCGCGTGGCCGACGCCGAAGGAGGTGTCGTTGGCCATCGGGACCTGCTGTTCGTCCTCGCCGAACACGTCCTGCAGGTCGCCCGAGCCCTCGCCGAGCTTCACGTCGACGATCACATCGGTTCCGTACTCCAGCTCGGGAACCGTCTCGGCGAGGTATTCGCGGGCGGCCGCGAGCGCGGTGGAGTCGACCGGGAGGTGCTGCCCCTCGTACTCCTTCGTCGCGCGGCCGACGATCAGGATGTAGATGGGTTCGACGACTTCACCGCCGCCGAAGGCGGGCGCGGCCGAGCCGGCGGCGAGTTGCGTCTCGTCGGTGTTGTAGTGGAGGACCTTGCCGACGCGGTCGAGGTAGAGCTGCGAGAGGGCGCGCGAGACGGACTCCGCGATGCCGTCGCTGATGGAGTCCGGGTGGCCGACCCCCTTTCGCTCCACGATCTCCACGTCCTGGTCCTCGACCGCCTGTCGGTCGAGGCGACTTACCTGAATGTTGCGGCTCATTGCCCCCGGCTACCCGGCCGGCCGCAGTATAACTTGCGGAAACAGTCCGGCTGCGTCTGATGCTCTCGGGTTATGGTCTGGCAACGATTGCCTCGGTTTCTGACGACAGCCGTCACGACCTCACGCCTTCTTCCGGGTCACTCCCCCGCGACCTTCTGAATCACTCCCCCGCGAGACGCATGCCGAGGTAGGAGGTCCTGATCGCGTCGGCGGGGTCGAGACCGAGGTCACGCAGTGCGGCCGCGGCCCGGTCGCGGGCCACCGGAACCTCCGCCTCGGTGGCGACCGTCGTCTCCACTTCGACGTACTCGCCCACCTCGTCGACCGCGTCCAACGTGACCGTGAGCTCCTCGAACGCGTAGAAGGTCCGCTCCTTCCGGACGGTCGCGGCCGGCTCGTAGCCCAGCCCCTCCAGAACGCCCGCCATCGCCGACCCGTCAGCCACCGCCGTCTCGTGTTCCTCCCGGCTCTTGGAGTCGTCGTCCACCAGCGGCCCCTTGTAGGTGACCTTCGTCGTCGGCGCCGCACCGTCCTCGGAACCGCTTTCACCGCCGAGCGGCGTCTCCTCCCGGAGCCGGAGCGCCTCGTCGGTCTCGGCGAAGTCGCGGTCGGGGGCGTCGTAGTAGGTGTCGACCTGTTCGAGCGCCGTCTCCCGCTGGGCGCCCGCGGCCTCTAACCGCTCACGGACAGCGTCGAGGTCGGCGGGAACCTTCAACTCGACTTCGTACATATCCGTGGGAGCGCCCGGCGGAGACAAAAGAACCTCGGGACCGGTCGGGAGATCCGGAGCGCCCCATCGTTCAGAAAGCGATCCGAGACGGTACTGTGCGGGGCGGTGCCGTGCAAGGTGGTTCCAGCGGTGCCGTGCGGGCCGATGCCGTGCGGCGCAGTTGCGGTATCCTGCGGCACCGTGCGATATCGGAACGGTCGCGAGGCCGTCCGGACTCGGGTTTTTCAACCTCCGCCCCGAAGACGGACGTATGCCGACGTACCGCCGCCGGACGCGGATCGCGGCGCCGTTCGAGGAGGTCTGGGAGTTCCACGCCACGACGGCGGGCCTCGAGCGGCTCACGCCCGACTGGATGCACCTCCGTATCGAGGGGGTCCGGGGCCCCGACGGCGAGCGGGAACCGGAGGAGCTGGCGGCGGGGACGCGGATCCGGATGTCGATCGGCCCCCTCGGCGTCGTCCCGCGCCAGCGCTGGGTCTCCGTTATCACTGACCGCCGACGGTCCGATGACGACGCCGTCTTCGTCGACGAGATGCGGGAGGGCCCGTTCCGCAAGTGGGAACACACGCACACGTTCCTCGCCGACGGCGACGAGACGGTCCTCATCGACACCGTTCGCTACCGACTCCCGTTCGGTGCCGTCGGCGACGCCCTCGGTCCCCTCGCGAAGGTCGGGTTCGAGGGCATGTTTCGCGACAGACATCGCCGCACGCGCGCGGCGTTGGAAGGCCACGACGTGCCCGTGTCCGAATCGGGCTGACCCAGGGGCATCCAACGGCCGCGCCCCCGCCTCCCGACGGCCGCTGCTCCATCGTTCGACGGTCCTTCTCCCCGACGCATTGCCCTCAAGACGGCCGCAGAGAGCTACGGCCGCCCCTGCGCGGTGAGCAGGATACCGACGAGTACGACTGTGCCGCCGGCGACCGTATACCCCGTCGGCACCTCGGCCAGCAGTACCAGCGCCAGTAGCGTGGCACCGACCGGCTCACCCAGCATCGACACCGAAACGATGCTCGACTCGAGGTACCCCAGCGCCCAGTTGATGACCGTGTGCCCGAACAGCCCCGGGCCGAGCGCCAGTCCCGCGAAGATCGCCCATTCGCTCGCTGGATACCCCGTCAGCGAGTGACCGCCCGCGAGAACGACCGCGAGTAACGCGACCGAGCAGACGGCGTACACGACGACGACGTACGGAATCAGGGACACGCGCGCCCGAAGCGACCGCCCGGCGAGGACGTACCCGGCGGCGGTTACCGCTCCGAGGAGCGCGAGCGCGTTACCGTACAGCGGGGCTGCACCGACGAGAACGCCGCCAAGAAAGTCCCCGATCGACATCACCACCACGCCACAGATCGCGATCGCGATCCCGACCGCCATGCGGCGCGTCACCGTCTCCTGAAGGAACAGCCACGCGCCCGCCGCCACGAACACGGGCTGCGCCTGAACGATCGTCACGCTCGCCGCGACGCTCGTCCACGAGAGGCTCTCGAACCACGCCGCGAAGTGGACGGCCAGCGCGACTCCGGACAGGACCGCGAACCCGAGATCGCGAGGGGTTATCCGTCGAAAGTCCTCTCGGTACCGCCACAGCGCAACCGGCAACAGCGGAAGGGTCGTAAAGAGCACGCGGTAGAAGGCTGCGACGGAACTCGGCGCCTCGCTGAGCCGCACGAGGATCGCCCCGGTGCTGATGGCGAGCACGGCGGCGCCCAGTCCGACCATCGGCGCGACAGCAGGGTCCTCCGCTTCGTGGGCGATCACGGCCGCGCTTTCCGACGGAGCGGGCTTACCGCTTTCGGACGTCCATCCGGACGGGACAGCAGCCGAGCGAACCGGACGGGGCGTCAGCGGATCGAACGCTCGACAGCCCTGGCTCGCAGCCGGTGCATCTTTGCCCCCACCACCCTCGACTTCGACCATGGCAGACACGTTCGGCGTCGGCATTCAGCTCACGGAGACGGAGTTCCGCGTGGTGGTACACGTCCCCTCGGACATCGACTCGGGATGGACGGATCCCGAAGCGTTCCAGCAACTCGTCGCCGAAGCGGTCTGGGACCGGCTCGAGAAGGAATCCGTGCTCCGAACCGTCGCTGAGGCCGCCGAGTCGGGAGAGACCGTGTCGCTCGGGACGGTGACGCTCGACCCCGACGGTAGCGTCGTCGCAAGCGACCTGTCACCCCCCGAGCCGTCCGACGCAGAGTGAGTCGTCGACGGAAGTCGCTCAGTCGTTCGCGTCCAGCGCCTCACCGACCTCGAGGAGCCGCCCCGCGTCATAGACGGTGAGGTCGTACCGCGTCGGCCCGACGGTGTCGGACCACACGTCGATAATCCCCAGATCGACGAACGCCTTGAGCGTCGCCCCGAGGGTCCTCGGCGTCGTCGCCGGGTCGGCGAGACGGCGGTGGATCTGTTTCGCCTTCGGATAGTTCCGCTCACATCGTTCGATCCCCCGTCTCGCCTCTCGCCAGTGTCGACGGGCGTATCCGAAGTTCGTCGGGTCGGCCCGTCGCAATCGTTCGACCGCTCTGCCGACATTACTCTCCGAATGATCGACGACGACCTCGTCCGCGAGGCCCCCGAACCGTTCGAACGTTGCCCGGTCGACGGCGTCGGCATCGATCCCACAGACGACGACTCCGGATGGAGGGAGATCGTCTCGGAGCCGTTCCAGAGCTGCGATCGTACTCTCGCCCCCCGCGTCCGCGATCAGCTTGTCGAGCGCGTCCAGATACATCACGACCGTTTCCGAATCGCGCTCATCCAGGCTCGCAGCGACGGTGTCGGCGAACCCCTCGGCGTCGACCGGCCGTTCGAGGGTCCGCAGCGCGAGATTGCGGTCCGGAAGCACCTGCGTGGGCGAGTCCACGCCGGAGGACGCCGTGGCTCCCCGAGACAATGTTGCGACGTTACATAACAGCTCACGCCGCGGTACCGAACCGACCTCCGTGCGCCACATGCGTCGCCACTCCTCGGGTGTACCGTCGTACAGGAGAGTGACGAGATCGACCGGGCCGCAATCGCTCGGGACGGATGCGAGGGCACGGTCGGACCGCGCCGAGAGAACGATCCGTGGTTCGTCCCGGCCGCGGTCCCCCATTTACTCATCATCCGCGTGCAGAATTGATAAAAACACCGGTCAAAAAGTCGATGACAGCAGCTGAGCCGTGAGTATCCGACGTTTCAGGGATCAGCCGCCACACCGGGTGCCCGCATTCGGACCGACATGCACGGCGCGGCCGCTATCCAACCCGAAACCACCACACAGCACGACACCTCACCACAGCACTGCCGCTCGCCAATGAATGCATCCGCGTATGAGTATGAATGGACAGACGGCGAACCGGTACTCCCAGAGGGTCTCCCACTCCAGTACTACCCGGCACGCAGGTGGGCTTCACTTCCGTGTTCGGAATGGGTACGGGTCTTTCCCCACCGCTGTGGCCGTCTTTATGCCGACTTCCGGAATCGAACCGGAATACGCCAACGTCGGTCTGACGCGTAACTACCGTGTATACGTGCGATCCAGCTACCGCCTGAACTCAATACCCAATCCGTGGCATGAGTGTGGCTCGGTCTGTTAGTGCTCGTGGACTACAACGCCTCGTTGCCTTAGCGCGTACATCCCGAGTCTATCTAACTCGTCTTCTAC
>NZ_LKIR01000126.1:81208-128254 GCF_001462205.1 Haloparvum sedimenti | reverse complement strand
TCCTCGACGCCCTCGTCTGCCGTAGATGTGTCGTCAGTCATGGTGATCACCAGGTCCCCGAACCGCTGTTGCCATCATCCTCCTCGAACACGTTTCGCCGGGCGATCTCCATCGCGTCGAGCCGGTCGTCGTGAGCAGCGGTGGGAAACTGCAGCCACTCCTGCTGCTCGAACGACGACCAGGTGTCGTCGGTCGGGCTGCCGACGATCCGGAGGTCGCCCGCTTCGAAGTCGCCGGCGAGATCGTGGATCCGCGCCTCCTTGCCCCCTGACGATGTCGTCCCCTCCGCGTTGACGTCCGAGTCATCGCGAAGGCGCTGGGCGACTCCGCGGTTCGCGTTCTGCTCGACAAGGAGCTTCTCGATGGTTACCTCGTCCGGCAGGTTCCGTACGGCCCAGTCCGCGGTCGACTTCACCGACATGCCGCGGTCGCGAACGAGCCTGTAGACGTAGCCGATCTCGGCGGCCGGGTCCCACGGCAGGACCGCAAGCGCTGAGTAGTCCGAGTCACCCTCGACCGCCTGTTGAGGATCGTCCACGAGCCCGACGTCAAGCCCGGCGTACCACTCGTAGGCAGTCCGGGACTTCGGGAGCTCGTCGACGTAGACCAGCCAATCGCTTTTGAACACCTCGCCGGCGAGCGCGTTCGGGTCCTGTTGGTTCTCCCGGCGCCAGATGGCCGTGGAGTTCGACCCGCCGACGATGTCGTACAGCAGCGCCTCGGGCGGCTGCAGCTCCGGCCAGAGGACGCCGACGTCGCGGTTCGGGATGACGCCGTTGTTCGCGATGGCGACGTCCGGGGGGAGGTCGCCGACCGAGTCGTAGAGCTCGCCGTCCTGACCGCGGACCTGCCAGTCGCGTGCCTCGACCACCGACCAGTCGGCCTCGTCGATCGCGGTGTACACGCCGACGTCCCACCGCGGATCGTCAAGGATGTCCGTCTCGTAGATGTCCTCGGGATGCTTGCGCGTCCCGATGGCGACCTGAACGGGGCCGTTTGGAAGGATCGAGTCGTTCGTCGGCAGGTTGTCGACGTAGTCGCCGAAGTAGTGGCGGACGTTCCGTCGCTGGGTGGACGTCCGCTGGTTCTCCCAGTCGGCGATGTCGTCGTAGACGATAACGTCAAAATGCTTCCCCGTTAGCTGGGACTCGAGGCCGTACGGCGAGATCGTCGCCTCCTTGTGGTCGTTCGCCTCGGTCGTCAGCTCCTGGTCGGACGCCTTCGCGATGTCGACCCCGAACAGCGGGGCGTTCCGCTCGACGTACTCGACCACCTTCTCGGTTCGTTCGGCAGCCAGCCCTTTCGTCTTCGAAATGACTGCGACACGGATGTCTGGGTGCGAGAGAATCGCCCAGGTCGGAAAGACGACGCCCGCGGACTCAGTCTTCCCGTGGCCGCGGGGAAGCAAACGAGCGACCCGTGTGGGCGCGTGCGGGTAGTTCTCGTCAACGGCCTTCCAGAGCGTGTTGTACAGCTCTTTCAGGTGCGTTCCCGGCGCCGTCGAAAAGTCGAACAACCGGATCGACGTGATCGCCGGGTGCGCGAGCGGGTTCCGCTCCGCGATCTCGTGGACGTTCATCGCCGGCGAAGCGACGTCATCGGAGGAAGCAGTCTGGCTCATTGTGGGTCCTCGTCGAATGCCTGGTCGAGCTGCTCTTTCTCTGCCGGCGTGAGCCCGAGATCCGTCTCGACCTCGAGCTTGTCCGGCGCCGCCTCGATCAGCCCGAACTCCGACGCCCACTGCCGGGCCTCGGCTGCCTTCCTCGGGTCGCCGGTGATCCGGAACTCGTGGGTCAGACGGCGGACCATCGTCTCCGCGAACTGCTGGCCGTACTCGTCGAAGTCGACTGACTCCAGCACCTCTCGGTGCTCGTCCGGCGCCGGCTTCATCATGTAGTCGTCGAACTCCTTGAGGTTGGAGTAGCCCCCGTGGCTGTGGTTCGGGTTCGACTCGCCCCACTGCTCGCCTTCTACGGGGTGGTTCTTACACGGGCCGACCTCACGATCAACGCCCCAGCCCGCGGCCTGGAGGCAGTAGTTGACGTCGTCACGAGACCGACCGTGCGGCGCCGGCGTCGACCGGTCTGATTTCGTCGCACCACAGATCCGGTGCCCCCGCTCTGGGTGGATTGGGTGCCCCCCGTCGTCGCGTGGGGGTTCATCGGAGATCTCGAATTCGTCGTCTGTCATGAGTGGTTCCGCAAAAGGTGATCCGTCATGAGTGGTTCAGGGCCCCGGACGGGAGACAGACCCCGTCGGTCGCGACGTCCGGCCGCTCGGAGGGCTGACCGTCGGGGCGTCGACGTTGAGCCCGTGTTGACCACCGAGGTGGCACTGGTTGCACAGGGCAACGAGGTTGTGACGGTTGTTGTTCGTCGGGTTCCCGTCGCGGTGGTGGACGTGCATCGCGAGCGTCTCGTCTCGCGACCGACCACACCCGGGGCATCGATAGCGACCAGCGTCGTGAAGGTGCCAGAAGAGCTCCCGGGCACCCTCCCGAACATCGGTCGCGTTGGAGCGGGCCATCAGTAGTTCGTGAGAAGATCGACCGCGCAACTGGGGCAGATGGTGACGGCGTCGTGGAGCTCGTAGCCGGCGTCCTGCATCAGGCCGCCGAACTCGTCGGTAAGCCACGTGGCCTCGCGGAACTGGCCAGCGATCGCCGGGACATCGCCGCCGCGCTCACAGACGCCCTCGATCTGGACGTCACACTCGTAATCGTAGGACATGGATCCGGAGTGTCACGGGCGGTGCTCGTGGGAACGCTCCGTGAGGTCGTCCGCGGTCGGCGGCTCCTCGACGAAGGCGATGTAGTACCAAGTGCCGATGCCGAGCACCAGGAACACGAGGTTGCTCACGATCGCGAATGTCTCGATGAGCGTCGGCGACGTCAGCGCGAGTGCGGCCGAGCCCATGATGATCCCCGAACCGAGGAGGAACGACCCCAGCACGAAGTGCGGGTGGGCTTGCTTGGCGTAGATGAGCTCGTACCAGATCGCGGCGCACACCCAGACCGAGCCCGCGATCAGCCCGAGTGTGTTGACGAGGTTACTCATCGTCCTGGGTCTCCCACGACAGGCTGGGGAGTGACTCCATGAGCCGCTCCAGCCCGAGCAGGCTTGCGATGAGGCTCAGGAGAACGATCTTGTCCTCGATGCTCAGCGTGATGTTCGGGTCGACGGTGTCGAGTACGACGAGCCCGAGGAAGACGAGCAGCGCCGCGAGACCGCCGATTGCTTTGACTCGGTTTCGAGAGGTCATTCATGGTCCTGATGTTGGTTGGCTAGTGATCGACGGCCGCGCCCGGTATCGAACCGGGGACGGGGTAGCCGCGTAGCTCGGTTGTCCCGAGCCCGATATCGGCTCCCGTCACCTCACCTGAGGCGCGGCAAAGCGGCCGGACTTGTGGGTTTGCTCGAAGCTCTGAAGAAGCGGAGTTGGAACGACGTGTAGCGTCTCCCTCGCACGGTGCTCACGGTGGCGAGACTGCCGGCCGCCCGTGTGGCTGTGCGCCTCCCCGGGACAGTGGCGTGACCTGGCCTCGGCGACAACACGTCGCCTCCTGTCCGCTGGGGAGATGCCGTCGCGCGGAGTCGAACCGCGTCTGGGCCCGGCACCCGACGGTCCGCAACGCAGTCGATCAGTCCTCGTCGAGCGGGTCGACCTCGCTCCCGGTGACCCGCCAAGTGACGCCGTCGAGCTCGACCGTGAGGAGATCCTCCGGCCCGGTGCCGACGTCGCCGGCGGGCTCGCGCTCGACCACGGTCGCGACCGTCGGCTCCCCGCGGGGTGTCTCCACGCGGACGGGGTCGTCGACACTCGGATGGCGGGCGCTCATGCGGGAGCCTCCGTCGACGGTGCCTCGAGGACGCCCGCATCAGCGGCACCGGCGAGGACCTCGTTGATGGTGGTAGGGGTGTCCTCGCGAGCAGGGCCGATACCGCGGCCGGCAGCAGACGCAGGCGGGAGTTGGTGGTAGATCTCATCGGCACCACGTGCGAGCTGCCGGGCGTCGACTGTGTAACCCTTCGCGACGAGCGTGTCGTAGAGGTTGACGACGAGATCTCGGAGCCGAGCTGCATCGACATCAGCATCGTCCCAGATGCGCGTGAACGCGTCCGGCGACCCACACTCACAGAACGTCTGGTGTTGGTCGCGGACGGGGACGTCAGGAACGTCGTCGACGGTGGTCCGCCAGCGCAGCCGCTCGCTGTAGCTGGCGATGAACACGCCCTCTTCCTGCACGCGGTTCTGCTTCTCGTCGACATCCGCGTTCCGGTACCGGACCGGACGGGACGCACGTCGACGGAGCCGACCCATGCAGTTGTTGCAGACGTGCCCGTCGTTGAGCACGTCCTCTTGGAAGTCGATCATGGTCAGAAAAGCACCTCCCGGGCGCTCCCGGCGCAGTCTCCCCCACGGCCCCACTCTCGGGTGGTCACGACCGTCTGAGAGGTTATCGTGTCTTGCTTACCCATACCTATAAATCGGCGTTTTTCGGTCCATTTTGGCGCTCGTCTCGGGCGATCGTCCAGACGTTTGGCGAGCCAGAGCCGAACCCGGGCCGCCGCTCGACGAGATCTGCATCGGCGAGGTCCTGAAGCGCGTGCCGGACCGTCGACGAGGCCGAGACCGTGGCCTCTGAGAGCTCGGGCGCACTCAGGGGCGCTTCCGCGGTCATCAGTGTCAGGTAGACGAGTCGACACGACAGCGGGAGATCGTCGAGCCGATCGCGGACGTCCTCGGGGGCGGTCGCGAGCGCCAGGGAGTCGGCGTCGCTCACTGCTCGATCACCCACTCGATCCCGACGACTCCGGCCGGGTCGGCCACCGTGTTGTCGTAGGTCACGCAGGACGGATCCATCACCAGCCCCCATCGCGAGGAACTCTCGACGGTGTGGACCTGCGTCATCCCGGGAAGGACCTGCTCGATACGACGCGGGGCGAGGTACACGTGCTCTCGGGGGATGATCGGATCGTTGAGCGTGACGTGGACGTCGTCGCCGAGTGCCTCCGAGATCTCGTCGGCCGACTGCCGGTCGAGGATGACGACGACGTCTCCCTGCGTGATGTCCACGTCAGCGCCGGTCGTCGCATCGACCTCGCGGAGCGCCTCCAGGAGCGTGTCGGCCACACACGGACCGGTGACGTAGTCGCGGTGCGTGCCGGCCTCGTACCACACCTCGTAGACGTCCTCGAAGATGCTCATCGCTGATCCTCCTTGGGAACCGCTCCACACTCGGGGCAGTACCGTCGCCCGTGTGCGCTGGTGGCGAACTGGTCGAGCTTGCGGTGGCAGTACCCGCAGTAGACGCTCGTTGACTCACTCATGCGTGGACTCGCGCCCCCTGTTGGCTCGACCACGGACGCTCCTCTCCATCCTTGTCGAGCAGCACGGCGCACGACTCCACGCGGTCGGGCTGCTCCTCGCGGAGCCGCTCTCCGCGGGCCCGGCGCTCCGCAGGCGTGGTGCCGCTGGTCGACAGGCCATCACCCTGCGCTTCGAGCTCGGCCTTCCGATCACGGAGTGCCCTCTCGATCCGGGCCCGGGGTTCGCGGTCGTGTTTGTTCGCGAGGGCGCGCTCCACGCCGAGCCAAAACCCACACATCTCGATGGTCTCCAGCCCCCGTATCCGCGCGAGGATCAACTCCCCACTGGACCCATCGCCACCGTCGGGCTCGAGGCTGAGGGACAGAAACCGTGCCGGGTTCTCCCCGTACTGCGCGGCCATGTCGGGGAACGGGTTGGGCGTCGTCGCTGCCTGCTCGTTGTGCTGGGATGTCGCGGGCATGATCACGCCCTCCCAAGCCACTTGAGCCGACCGTCACTCGGCTCGTACATGGAGCCGATCTCTTCCTTGATCTTCCGGATGTACTTCTCCGCCTTGGCGCGGTCGATCCCCTGGTCTTCAGCCACGTCCAGGACGTCCTCAACCGTCGTCTCGTTCTCGTCACTCTCTTGGCAGAGCTCCTGAACGATGTCCTCGATCGTGGTGATGTTGTCGCGCTGCGGCTTCGACGTCCCCGACTCGCGGACGTCGGCGTCGAACTCGCCGTCCTCGTTCATCCCGAAGTCCCGCATCGAGCGCATTGTCAGCGACAGTGCCGTCCGGACGTGCCGCTCTTCGATCGTCTCGGAGAACTCCAGCTTCGCGGCCGCCTCGGCCAGGCGCATCTGCGCCTCGAGGTCGCGCCACGTCGCAGGGACGGGCGCATCCTCGTCCATGTGCTTCGTCTTGAAGTCCGCAAACTCCTCGGCGATGCGCTCTTGGAGCCCCTCCTGCTCGATGACGGGAGATGGCTGCTCGCTTGCGAGAGCCAGCCACTTCCGGAGCAGGTCGCTCTCGACCGGCGGGTCGTACTTGTCTGTCTCTTCGGGATCCACCGTCCCGGGAGCAACATCGAGTCGCTTCTTGTGTTCCCGGCGGCCGACGATGTTGTGGGCGACCTCGTAGACAGTCTCGACATCGTCCGTCTCCGTCACGGTGAACCCGAGGTCGAACCGCGAGATGAGTGTCGAGCCGAGATCGACCTGCTCGACCACCGGTTCGAACGGGTCGAAGCGTCCGTACTTCGGGTTGGCCGCCGCGATCACGCCGACACGCGTCTGCAGTTCGGCGTTGATCCCTGCCTTCGAGACGTTGATCTTCCCGTTGGCCATCGGCTCGAGCATCGCCGCGCGGACATCGGACGGCATGTCGTCCAGCTCGTCGATGCGGACGATCCCACCGTTCGCCTTCACGAACGCACCCGCCTTCAGCGTCCACTCGCCGTCCGAGAAATCGTCGCGAACGGCGGACGCCGTAATGCCGGCTTCGCGAGCGCCTTTCCCTGAGACACCCACCGAACGCGGCGAGTTCGACTGTGCCTGATTGATCAGCGCGGACTTCCCCGTCGACGGGTCGCCCACGAGGAGGACGTTGATCGACCCGCGCTCAACGCTACCGTCCTTCCCCTCCGCCCACTCACCGCCGACGACCGCGAGGACGATCGCCCGCTTGTGCGGATCATACTGTTCGCCGAAGACACCCGGCGCAATCGATCCCGCCGCGACCTCAAGCGGGTCGCCGTATTCCCCGTCGACGATCGCGTTGATCTCCTGGCGCTCCTCGGGCGTGACCTCGATGGACGTCCGATCCGAGTCGTGGATCTCGATGGAGTGGCCCTTCAGGTACGGCTCGAAAGTCGACTTCTTCGCGTTTCCGGACGTTCGCTGCTCGAGACAGAGGCGACCGTTGATGGTGACGCGGTCGCCCGCCGTCACTGTCCCTGCGAGGTCGTCCTCGACGTACACGTCGATCGTCTGCCCTTCGCCGCCAGCCACCTCTGGCGGCTCCGAAAGACGGAGCTTCTGTGAGTCGATGAAGTTTGACTGATCGAAGTTGACATGGAAGGGACCCTGCCGCTCGCACCCTTGGCACTCGTGAGGCTCCTGGAAGCCACTGTCCGTCTGCGGGATGTAGGTCATCGTCCCGCAGCGCTGGCACTCAAACGCTGTCTCGGTGACGCGTGGATCCACGTCGCTGCTGGCGACGATCTCACCGGTGATGCCGACGTATGGCTGTTCCTCGTGGATCTGCGTCGGGCTGAAGCCGCCAGGGTAGTACGTGTGTTCGTCCTGGAGCTCGACGAGCCGCACGTGTGCCCGCGACAGGGAAACGTCCGCGGGAAGGTCGTACTGGCGGAGTGCTTCCTCCGCGTACTCGCGCATCTGATCCGGCTCACTGAGCCAGTCCTCGGCAACGTCTGGAAGCGCCTGATGGAGATCGCCGTAGGAAATCTCGAGTGACCGCTGCTCGTTCGGGTAACGCTGGGCGAGCGTCCCAGTATCCTCCTTGTAGTAGTACCGGTAGAACCGGATCAGTTTCTCGGTCAGCGTGAGCTCTTCGGCCTCGGTCTCGATCGTGGGGTTCGTGTTGTCGGTCGGTGGCATCGGGTTCAGATTTTCCGCCGGAAAAAACGCCGAACAGGCGATTTCCGTCGCCGCCGACGTCGGTCAGACGTCGGTCAGAACGACGGCCTTCCGGCTAGCGAATGGTTGCGTACACTACTGCAGTTGCGTAGATCTAGCTGTAGTACAACGGAGGTGGGATCCCTCGAGCGAAGTGGGGCATCGTCAGCGCACCTCCTCCGCAGTCTCGATTTTTCCGGCGGAAAACGCGGTGCTCCGTTTCGCCTCGCGAGCGTCGACGGCGAGGTGGTAGTTGCCGTCCGACGGGTCGCGTGCGATGAACCCGTCGACCCGGCTGCCGGTCTTCTCCTCGTCGAGGCCGGCCGCCTTGCGGATCAGCCGGTAGCAGGTGCTGTCGCCGATCTCGCCGTCGAACACTTCCCACTTGATCGCGTCGTAGTCGAGCGTCGCTCGGCCGTGGCCGTTTGCAGCCTTCCGGAACGCGTGCTCTCGGACTTTCCCGACCTTCTCGTCGGGAGAGAGATCGCTTGCCGAACGGTCCTCGTCGAGCTCGGAGACGCGCAGCTGGAGTGCGGTCACTTCTTCGCGAAGCGCCTCGAGCTCGGCGTCGTGTTCGTCGACGTCCTCGCGGAGGCTCTCTTCAACCTCTTGGGTCCGGGCGAGCGCACGCTGCGCGACCGCGAGGGCGTCCCGCGCGGAAACGTCGTCCTCAGACATGGCGGAGCACCTTGTGGTCCTTCGCGTCGTCTTCGCAGACGACTCGGCGTCCGTGATCAGGGTGATCGATGACGACGGCCGCGGGGTCGGTGCAGCCGAGACAGCCGCAGGTCCGGTCGGCGACCGCCATCACGCCGTCACCCCCGCAGCCGCCGCTTCTGGGCTGTCTATCGCGTTATGTGCTGTAACACTCGGGTTCTCGACAAGAGCCGTTCCGTTACGAACCGAGCTAGAAACGCCGCTATGGGCGTTTATAGCTGGCCATGTAAACAAGTTGTTAGATGGCCGGGGCGGGCTCCGAACCCGCGATCTCCGCATGACCCAGGTACGAGGCTCGGCGGAGCCCCAGTGGGTCGCGGACGCTTCCAAGGCAGGCGTACCGCACCGAATCTCGTAACCCTATGAGTGCGGCGCTATGTCCAGCTAAGCCACCCGGCCTCATTCCCACGTACCGCGATGATACTCTTTAACCTTCCCATCTCTCACGGCGGTGGGACCGGAACACACGGCCCGAGAGAGAAGAACGCGCGACAAACGCTCCGGTTCGGACCGGCAACCCCGCGGATTTATACGCGACGCGACGGATCACCTCGCTAATGAGCCAGGCCGACCTGCCCTCCATGCTCGCGGGCGCGGTCGACGGGGAGGACGTCGTCGCCCACGTCGATCTCGGCGGCGAGGACGCCCTCGCGGTGACGCCGACCCGAACGCTCGTCTACCGCGCGGACGGACTCCTCTCGGACGAGAGCGTCACGGAGTACGCCCACGACGTGGAGCGGATCGACGTCTCCGAGGGCCGCCGCAAGGCGAAGATCCAACTGGAGTACGGCCTCGACGGCACCGAAACGATCACCGTTCCGAGCAAGCGCGTCGACGACGCGCTCCACCCGATCCTCGCCGGCGTGCTGTCCGCGGCGGGCCTCACGGACCCGGGCGAGTCGGTCCTGCGAACCTTCCGCTTCTCCGAGCTGACGCTGATCGTGACCAGCGACCGGCTGGTCAAACACGTCGGCTCCGCGGTGTGGGACGAGGAGTACGAGGAGTTCCACTACGACGACGTGACCGGCCTCGACTTCGAGGAGGGGACCGTCGCCACCTCGGTGGTGCTCACCCACGCCGGGAGGCAGGAGCGATTCAAGGCCCCCAACGAGTCCAAACGCGCCGTGCGTGAGGCCCTCACCGACGCCATCTGTGAGTACCACGAGGTGGGATCGCCCGCGGAGCTTCGTGCGAAGCGAGAAGCGGACGCCGAGGACGACCACGACGCGGACCGCGGGGGGGCCTCGACCACGGACTTCGGCGACGGACCGGACCCCCTCTCGGCCTCCCCGGCGGCGGAGGACGAGGGGTCCGAGCCGGAGGCGTCGGCGGAGACGGCGGAGTCGCCGGAACCGACGGAGTCACCGAATCCGGCGACGCCCGAGGGGGCGACGGCGTCGGAGAGTCCGACGACCGGAGCGACGCCGGAGACGGACCCCCTCGTCTCGGACCCAGTCGAGACGAGAGCGAGCGACACGGAACCCGCCGAGAGCGGGGCGGCGGACGCGCCGGCCGCGGACTCGGAGGGGGGTGACGGCTTCGGCGGCTCGGGGTTCGAGCCGGCGGGCGTCGAGGAGGAGCCGCTCGCGGACGAGGTGGCCGCGCTGCGCGAGACGGTCGAGGCACAGTCCGAGCAGCTGGACAGACAGGCGGAGCTGATCGAGCAGCTGATCGAGGAACTCCGGCGCGGTCGCTGACTCCGGGTCAGTCCCGACCAGTCACCTTTCTGACACAGTCGGGACCGAAGGGGCCGAGTTCGCCGGTCTCGAACCGGACGAAGTGACCCGTCGAGATGGAGGCGCCGCAGCGCCGGCAGTCGAACTCGCCCTCCCGTCGGACCACCTGCGCGTCGAAGTTCACGTACGTGCCACCGGTCCGGACCCGGAGGCGGCCGCCCTCGCGGTCGACGATCCCGCGCTTCTCCGCCGCGTCGAGGATGTCGCGGGTGAGCGACGGGCTATCGGTGACCGTCTCGATCCGGTCGACGGCGTCGGGCAGCGGGAGCTCCTCGCGCTCGACGTGCGCCAGCAGCTTCAGCGCCAGCTCCAGTTTCTCCTCGCGGGACCGGTCGCGCGTCACACCCGCGCTTCGCGGACGGCGGTTATAAGCGAACGGGAGCGGTCCGGCGGGGATGAGCCGTGGACCGGCCGTTCCACAAGGCGTTTATCCGCGGCCGGCTCATCCGGGAGCCGTGAAGCGCCGCCTCGTCGCCGGCTCCACAGTCCTCGCGGTCGTCGTCGCCGGATTCCTGATCGCCTCGCCCGAGGCTGTCCTCGACGAACTGGGGCGGATCGCGGCGCGGCCTCTCCGGTTCGGGCTGGTCCTGTTCGCGCTCGCGGCGGTCCGGCCGTTCCTCGCGTGGCCCACGACGCTGCTGGCGGTCGCCGTCGGGTACGGCTACGGCTGGCCGGGCGTTCCCTTCGGGCTGCTGCTGGTGACGCTCACGGCGCTGCCGCCCTACTGGCTGGCGCTCGTCGGCCGGGGGGACGGGGAGGGTCGGGTCGCGAAGGTGGGCGAGCGCGTCGTCTCCGCGACCGGCGGGACGCGCTCGGTCGCCGCCAGCCGGCTCCTGCCGGCGCCTTCCGACGCCGTCTCCGTCGCCGCGGGCGTGGCCGGCGTGGGAACTGTCCCGTTCCTCCTCGGCACCGCAGTCGGCGAGCTGCCGTGGGTCGTGGCCGGCGTCGCGGTCGGCGTCTCCGCGGACCGCGTCGCCGCCGGCGACCTGTCGGGACTCGATCCGGCGGTGCTGGTCGGGATGGCCGCGGCGGGCGTCCTCCTGCTGGCCGGGCCGCTCTACCGGGGCTACCGCGAGCAATCGGCGGCGTGACGGTTCGCAGTCCGTCGGTGCGTCTCCCCGCGGTTCGGCGCTGGGTCTCCCCGCGGTCCGTCGCTGCGCCGTCCGCGGACCCTCGCCGCCCCGCCCGCTCACTCGCGGGCGCCGGGCGGCAGGTCGTCGGCGTGTTCGGCGACCGCCTCCGCGATCCGGACCGGTTCCTCGTGGACGACCCAGTGTGTCGCGTCGTGGACCATCAGGAGGCGCCCGTCCGCGCAGCGGTCGACGCTGGCGCTCGCCATCGCGGAGCGCAGGAACTCGTCATCGGCGCCCCACACGACCAGCGTCGGGACCTCGACGCGCTCGCGGTCCGGTGCCGGCCGCTCGCGGACGACCGCGCGGTACCAGTTCAGCATCGCCGAGAAGGCGCCGTCACGGGACCACGCCTGCCGGTATCTGGCGAAGTCGTCGGGCGTGAACGTTCCCGGTCGACTCGACCGCCGCATCCCGCGGACGAGGAGCCGCCAGTTCGCCGCTCGGGCGACGCGCTCCGGGACGCCCGGTACCTGAAACGCGAGGAAGTACCAGCTTTTGAGTCGCTGCTCCCACGACCGCCGGAGCGTCTCCTCGAACACCGAGGGATGCGGGACGTTGACCGCGACGAGCTCGGAGACGCGGTCGGCGTGGTGGAGCGCGAGCCACCACCCGACCGCTGCGCCCCAGTCGTGACCCGCGACCGCGGCGGTCTCGCGGCCGTAGGCGTCGATCAGGCCGGCGACGTCCGCCGCGAGTTCGTCGATCCGGTAGTCGCCGACCTCCGCCGGCTTCTCCGAGCGGTTATAGCCGCGCTGGTCGGGGACGACCACGCGGAAGCCGGCGTTCGCCAGCGGCCGGATCGTCTCGTGCCACCCGTACCAGAACTCCGGGAATCCGTGCAGGAGGATCAGGAGCTTGCCGTCCGCGGGCCCCGCCTCGACGACGTGGAGGGTGACGCCGTTCGTCTCGACCAGCTTTGACTCCCCGGGCACGCTCGGAGGGATCTCGTCGTCGAACGCGGCGTCGCGCACCCGGCTGGTCACCCCGGCCGCGGCGTCCCCGGCGTCCGAAGCGTCCGCCTCCGGACGGCTGCCGGTCGGGTCTCCCGACGTGGCGTCGGGTTCGGACGAGTCGCTCATGGGGGTCGGTAACACGTCGGGGCGGAAATAGCTACGGCGCCCCGCGTTCCCGACGGCCCGCCGAGGGGTCGTCGCCGCCCCCGCTGACGGAGCGTCGCTACTCCTCGCTGACGGCCGCGCTCATCGACCAGACGGCGACGAGTCCCAGAAGGACCGCCGGCACCAGGGGGAGCGCGAGGTACGTGCCGAAGAAGGTCAGGCCGAACGAGCTGAGGACGTAGGGGTAGACGTAGATGATTCCCGGGATGACCAGCACGCAGACCAGGAGCGTCGCGGTGAGGACCCAGCCGGCGCGGCCGAAGCCGTCCGCCTCGGGTCCGTCGGTCGCGGTCGGGGTGGCGACGCCCGCGTCCCGGTCGGCGCCCCTCCCGTTCTCGCGGAGCGCGTTCGCGTCCGCCGTCTCCCTGGCGCGGTCGCCTTCGGGGTCGGGTTCCCTCCCGCGGTCCGCCTCCCCGCCGGTCCCGCGCTCCGTCTCAGAACTCACTGTCGGGCTTTACCACCACCTTCCCAAAGCCCTGCCGATCCTCCAGCAGTTCGTGGGCGCGCGCCGCCTCGCTCATCGGCAGGACCTCACGGATCCGGGGCTCGAAGGTGCCGTCCCACACCAGTTCCAGCACGTCGTCGACCTCCCCCGGCGTCGCCATCGTGGAGCCGATCACGGACAGCTGGTTCCAGAAGATGCGGTCGAGACCGGCGCCCGGGTTCGGCCCGGTCGTCGCCCCGCAGGTGACCACCCGACCGCCGCGAGCGAGCGACTTCAGGGAGTCGGGGTACGTCTCCTTCCCGACGTGGTCGACCACCACGTCGACCCCCCTGCGGCCGGTTATCTCGGCGACCTCGTCGGCGAAGTCGTCGGACTCGTAGTCGATGACGTGGTCGGCGCCGCACTCCTCGGCGTAGCGGAGCTTCTCCTCGCTGGAGGCGGTCGCGAACACCTCACACCCCGCGTGGTCGGCGATCTGGACCGCCGCGTGGCCGACCCCGCCGGAGGCGCCGAGCACGAGGACCTTCTCGCCCGCCTCCACGTCGGCGCGCGTCTGGAGCATGCGCCACGCGGTGCCGAACACGAGCGACGCGGAGCCGGCGACCTCCCAGTCGACGCCCTCGGGGACCGGGACGAGGTTCTCCTCGGGCACCGCCGCCTGCTCGGCGTGGACGCCGCGCTGGTGCTCGCCCAAGATGTTGAACCGGTAGCAGAGCGTCGGGTCGCCGTCGCGGCAGAACTCGCACTCGCCGCAGGAGACGCCCGCGGTGACGGTGACGCGGTCGCCCGGCTCGAACCGAGTCACGTCCTCGCCGACCGCCTCGACCACGCCGGCCGCGTCGCTGCCCGGAATGTGCGGCATCTCGAGGTCGACGCCCGGGAGCCCCTTTCGTGTCCAGACGTCGAGGTGGTTGAGCGCGCCCGCCTTCACGTCCACGAGCACCTCGTCCGCGGCCGGGTCCGGGTCCGGGAACTCGCCGTACTCGATCACGTCGCGGTCGCCGTGCTCGCCGAATTGAACCGCCTTCATGCGGATCACCACCACACCGCGGTCACAAGAACGTTCGGGAAGGGGCGGAGAACCGGACGCGACCTCGGCGAGGGGACGGCCGCCGGCGCGAGGAGTTATCCGCCCCGGTAGCGAGTGGACCGCATGGACCGCCACACGGACGGCGGGGTCGGGACGCCGGCGCCGTTCCCCTCGTCGCGGCGACCGCGCGCCGGGGCGGTCGCCGCCTGCGGCGCGCTCGCGTGGACCCTCGCACCCACGCTCGCGCTCGCGGCGTACGGCACGCGCCCGTACGGCGGGACGGGCTTCGACCTCCTCGCGCTGGTCGGCTGGCTGGGCGTCGGGATCGGGGCGCTCGGCCTCGGTCGCGCGTTCGGCCCCTCTCCCACGCGGGTCGACCGGGCGGGTCTCGGCCTCTTCGCGCTCGGTTGGGTCCTCCTCGCGGGCCTGCACGCGCGCTCGGCGGCGGCGTACGTCGCCGCCGGCTTCACCCCGGTCCCGGCGACCGGCGAGGACCCCGCCGGCCTGCTGCTGACGTGGCTGTTCCTCTCCGGCTACGCCGCGGTCCTTCTCGGAACCGGCGCGCTCGGTCTCGCGGTCCGCGCGCGAGGGGAAGGCATCCGGACCGCCGCGGGGTGGCTCCTGCTCGTCGCGCCCGCGGTCCCCGCGGTGCTGGTCCTTCTGGACCTGCTCCGCGCGTTTCCGCCGGCGGTCGGCCGCGTGCTCGTCACGACGAACGCCGCGCTCGTCCCCCTCGGGATCGCGTGGATCGCGGTGGGTGTCCTGCTGTGGCTCGGTCCGGGACGTGGGGACCGATCGAGGAGCGCCGAGCGCGGGGAGTTTTTGTAACCGCGGCCGGAAGCCGGGACCATGAGCGACCACGGGGGAGCGGAGCACGGCGACGACCATCACGACGGAGACGACCGCCACGACGAAGACGGCCACGGAGAGGGTCACGGCCACGACGGCCACGGCCACGACCACCATGGAGACGGCCACGGGGAGGGCCACGACCACACCCACGACGACCACCACGCACACGACGCGGAGACGGTCGGCGTCGCGGTCGTGACGGTCTCCTCCTCGCGCTCGCTCGAGGAGGACCCATCAGGCGACTACGCGGTCGAAGCGATCGAGAACGCCGGCCACGAGGTCGTCACGCGGGAGCTGATCCCGGACGACTTCGACCGCGTGCAGGGGACGGTCAACCGGCTGGTCGGCCGCGCGGACACGGACGCCGTGATCACGACCGGGGGCACCGGCGTGACGCCCGACGACGTGACGCCCGAGGCGGTCCGCCAGCTGTTCGAGAAGGAGCTACCGGGGTTCGGCGAGCTCTTCCGGCGGCTCTCCTACGAGGAGGTCGGGACGCGGACCGTCGGCTCGCGAGCTATCGGCGGGATCGCGGACGGCGTCCCGGTCTTCTGTCTGCCGGGCTCGGAGAACGCCGTCCGGCTCGGCGTCGAGGAGATAATCCTCCCCGAGGTCGGTCACCTCGCGGGGCTGGCGACGCGGGACGAACCGGACCAAGAGGGGACCGCCGCGGACGCCGAGGACGCATCCAGCGCGGAGTGACGCGCCCGCGCGCCGCATGAGGTTTTAAACGCTGGAGCGCCAACGACGGGACATGGGAATCCTCTCGCGCGCCTCCTACGTCATCCGGTCGAAGTTCAACGCCCTCCTCAACCGGGCCGAGGACCCCTCGGAGACGCTGGACTACTCCTACGAGCAGATGCGGGACGAACTCCAGGACGTGAAACAGGGCACCGCGGACCTGACGACCCAGAAGAAGCGCCTGGAGATACAGAAACGTCGCCTGGAGGAGAACGTCGAGAAGCACAACCGGCAGGCGCGCGAGGCGGTCGAGCAGGACCGCGACGACCTCGCGCGGCAGGCGTTAGAGAAAAAGAAGTCGAAGATGCAGCAGATCGAGGAGCTGGAGGCGCAGATCGCGGAGCTGCAGAACACGCAGGACAACCTCGTCGAGAAGAAGAACGAGCTCCAGAGCCGCATCGAGGAGTTCCGCACGAAGAAGGAGACGATGAAGGCGCGCTACGAGGCCGCGGAGGCCTCCTCGCGCGTCTCCGAGGCGATGACGGGCGCGGGCGACGAGATGGAGGACGTGGGCCGGGCCATCGAACGCGCCGAGGACCGCACCGAGGAGATGGAGGCGCGCGCCGAGGCGATGGACGAACTGCAGGACAGCGGCGCGTTCGAGGACGCGCTCTCGGACAAGGACAGCATCGACCGCGAGCTGGACGAGCTCTCCTCGGACCGCGAGATCGAGGCCGAGCTGGCGACGCTGAAGGGTGAAGACGGCGCGGCGGAGCCCGACGCGGACGCCGAGACGACGACCGCGGAGGAGACCGACCTCGATGAGGAGCTCGACGCAGGGGCCGACACGGACGCCGAGGCGGACGCCGACGCTGAGGCCGAGGTCGCCGACGAGGAGATCGAAAGCGAGCTCGAGGAACTCCGGGACGAGGAGCAGTAGCGCCGGATGACGCCGACCCCGGACGACGACGGGGGTGCCGGGACGGGCGCCGATGCGGCCAGCGACACCGCGGCCGGTGACGACGCGGCCGGAGACACCAGCGACGACACCGCCAGCGACGCCAGCGACGACGCGGACGACATGGAGGGTCGGATGGGCGCGGGCCGCGCGGTGTCGTGGGTCGTTCTCGTCGCCGACCGCCGGCTGGTCGCCGCCGGGATACTGCTCGTCGTCTTCTGTACCATCGTCGCGCTCGGCGTGGCGCATCCGGTTCCGGCCGGCACGCTGCTGGAACGCGGCGACTCCATCGAGACGCTGTTCAACGCCCTGGTCGGCTCGACGATCACCGGCGTGACCCTCGTGTTGACCCTCTCGCAGCTGATCCTCTCCCAGGAGCTCGGCCCGGCCGGCGACCAGCGCGAGCGCATGGAGGGAGCGCTGTCGTTCCGCGATGACGCGGCCGAGGCGGTGGGCGAGGCCGTCGCGCCCGCGGAGCCGGCCGCGTTCCTGCGCACGCTCGTCGAGGCGAGCCGGGAGCGCGCCGCGGCGTTCGGGGCGGCGACCGACGGGAGGGTCGCCGACGCGGAGCTGGCTGCTCGGATCGGCGACTACGTCGAGGGCGTGACCGGGAACGCGGCGTCGGTCGCTCGGCGGCTCGAGGGCGCGGAGTTCGGCACCTTCGACGTGCTGCTGGCCGCGCTCGACTTCAACTACTCGCGGAAGATCCACGAGGGGAAGCTGCTCCTGCGCGGGACTGGCGACCAGCTTCCGGACCCCGCACGCGAGGAGCTGACGGAGCTGGTCGGGGTCCTCCAGCTGTTCGGTCCGGCCCGCGAGCACGTCAAGACGCTCTACTTCCAGTGGGAGCTGTCGAACCTCTCCCGCGTCCTGCTGGCGGCCTCGGTCCCGGCGGTGTCGGTCGCCATCGCGACGCTGGTGTTTCTTGACCCGCAGGACTTCACGGCGACGACGCTCGGGGTCGCGGACGCGCTGTGGCTCGTCGCGGGCGCGGCGACGGTCACGATCGCGCCGTTCGCGCTGCTCCTGTCGTACATCCTTCGGATCGTCACCGTGGCGAAGCGCACCCTCTCTATCGGTCCCTTCGTGTTGCGGGAGACCGACGGCGAGGATGAGTGAGCCACCGGCGTCGCGTTACTCCGACCGGAGCCGCGCCCCGGTTCCGGGCGCGTCCTGATCCGCGAGCCGGATCGTCCCCTCGGAGAGGTCCACGCCCTCGTAGGGGTCCGCGGCGAGCAGCAGCGAGCCGTCCAGGTCCGCGTAGTCCAGCAGGGGCGCGAGCTGTGCGCCGGCCGCGATGGCGGCGTTCGACTCGATCATACACCCCAGCATCACCTCCAGTCCGTGCGCGCGAGCGGCGGCGATCATCCGGCGCGCCTCCAGTAGTCCGCCGGTCTTCATCAGCTTCAGGTTCGCGATGTCGCACCGGTTCGCGATGGCGGGGATGTCCTCGAGCGTCACGCACGACTCGTCGGCCGCGATGGGGAGCGCGGCGCGCTCGTAGGCGAACCGGAGCCCCTCGGGATCCTCGGCGGGAACCGGCTGTTCGATGAACTCCACGCCGTGCTCGGCGAGCCACTCGCTCTTGTCGACCGTCTCGCGGGGCGTCCACGCCTCGTTGGCGTCCACGCGGAGCCGGGCGTCCGGCGCCGCATCGCGGACCGCCTCGATCAGCTCGCGGTCGCGGTCGGTGCCGAGCTTGATCTTGAGCACGGGGTAGCCCGCCTCGACCGCGGCGGCCGCCTTCTCGCGCACGCGCTCGGTCTCCGCGAGGCCGACCGTGTAGGAGGTCTTCGGCGCCTCGCCCGGGTCCAGTCCCCACATGCGATGGAGGGGGACGCCGAGGCGCTTGGCCGCGAGGTCGTGGACCGCGATGGAGACCGCCGTGCGGGCCGCGGGGTTTCCGCGGACGACCTCGCGCATGCGGGCCTCGACCTCGTGGAGCGCGTGGGGGTCGCCCACCTCCTCGACGACCGCGAGCAGGTCTGGGAGGACGGCCGCGACGGTGTCGGCCGTCTCGCCGTAGTGACCCGAGGGCGCGGCCGCACCGACGCCGGTCATCCCTCCTTCGTCCGTCACCCGGACGATCAGGTTCTCGGCCTCGGTCTGTGTCCCGCGCGCGATGGAGAACGGCTCGTCGAGTTCGAGGGTGACGCGCTCGACGGACGCGTCGAGGCCCATCAGTCCAGCACCTCGCGCTCGACCGCGTCGACGATGACGTCCGCGCCGTCCCGGACGGGGTCGATCGCGGGCACGCCGATGGCGTTCGCGTAGTCGCTCACGCGCTCGGTGGCCGTCTCGTCGTCGGCCACGTCCTTCGTGTTGAGCGCGCCCGCGACGACCGGCGCCTCGTGGACCGGCGCGGCGAGGCTCTCGTAGAGGCCGACGTACTCGTGAAGCGGCGGAAGCGGGAAGGACTCGTAGCCGCGCACCGCCTCGCGGCCGTCCTTGTGACACAGCACGAGGCCGTCGGCCATCGCGCCGTGGAGGATGCCGCAGGTGACCGCAGAGTAGGCGGGGTGGACGATCGAGCCCTGTCCCTCGACGACGAGCAGGTCGTGGTCGTCGCCCTTTTCGAGGATCATCTCCTCGACGGCGCCGGCGGTGAAGTCGGAGACGACGCGGTCGATCGGGTTCCCCCAGCCGGCGATCATGATCCCGGTCTGTCCGGTGGGGACGAACGCGGCGTCGATGCCGCGCTCGCGGGCGGCGGCAACGATCTCCAGCGAGGCGGTCATCTTGCCCACACCGCAGTCGGTGCCGACCGTGAGCAACACGTCCGCGTCGACCTCGGCCGAGCGCCCCTCGGCGACGGAGATCCCCTCGTGGGGTTCGCGCACGTCGTGGAGGTCGACGCCGTGCTCGGCCGCGAGTCGCGAGAACTCCTCGTCCTCGTCGAGGAAGTAGTGGAGGCCCGCCACCACGTCACAGCCCGCTTCGATGGCCGCGCGCACGTCGGGACGCCACGACTCGTCGAAGCCGCCGCCGATGGGCGCGACGCCGATCAGGAGCGCGTCCACGTCGCCGTCGGCGGCCGCGAGCGCGTCCGCGAACGTCTCCACGACCGGCGCGTCGGCCGGGAGCGTGTCGTCGTGGTCGTGGACGCGGCTGCCGGCCTTCTCGCGGTCGAGCACGGCGGCGACCTCTTGGTCGCCGTAGCGCATCACGCCGAGCGCCGTCTTCGCGTGGTCGGGGAACTTCTCGTGGGCGAGGATGACGATCCGGTCGTCGCTCATGATCGATGGGTCCTCGCCGGCGGACATAAATGAGGCGGGGACTGTCCGGACTGTCGGTGGCCGAGCGTCGCGGTCGAGCGTCGCGGTCGAGAGCGCTGCTCCGACGCCCCTCAGTAGAGCAGCTCGTCGTCGTTGTCGATCATGTACAGCGAACGCGCGGCGATGTTGACCGCGTGGTCCCCGACGCGCTCGAGGTCGCGGATCGTCAACAGGAGCCGCTGGACCTCCCGCATCGTCGTCTCGGCGTTGGCGTCCTCGCCGATCTCCTCCTGCTGGATCAGGTCGCGGACGACGACCTCGCTGGCGGCCGCACAGAGGTCGTCGACCTCGTTGTCGCGCTCCGCGACCGCGTAACAGCGGTCCTCGTCTCGGTCGGCGTACGCCTCCATCGCCGCCTCCAGCATCTCCAGCGTCTCGTCGCCGATGCGTTGGACGTCCACGTCGGGGAACAGCTCGCGCTCCGCCTGTCCCGCGTACTCGCCGAGGTTGGTCGCCAGGTCCGCGATGCGTTCGAGGTCGGTGATGATCTTGAACGACGCGGCGATGAACCGGAGGTCGCCCGCGACCGGCTGCTGCAGCGCGATGAGGTCGGTGCACTGCTTTTCCAGCTCAAGGTACATCTCGTTGACCTCGTGGTCGCGGTCGATGACCTCCTGACCGAGGTCGCCGTCCTGCTGTTCGAGTGCGTCGAGCGACATCCGCAGTCGCTCCGCGACGACCTCGCTCATGTAGAGTACGTCGTCGCGCAGTTCATCGAGTTTGGCCTGATATTCCTTTCGTACCATGTGTCGTGTGGGGGTTGGGTCCGAGTCTGCCTCGTCCGGGTTCGGCTACCGAAACCGACTCGACCGACCGACATAAATGTGAACGACGCGACCGTGCGCTGGGCTACCCGAACTTGCCCGTGATGTAGTCCTCGACGCGCTGGTTGTCGGGGTTCTCGAAGATGCGGTCGGTGTCGCCGAACTCCACGAGCTGGCCGCCCGTCAGGAACACGGCGGTCTTGTCCGAGATGCGGGCCGCCTGCTGCATGTTGTGGGTGACGATGATGACGGTGTACTCCTCGGCGAGCTCGTCGATGAGGTCCTCGACCTTCGCGGTCGCGACCGGGTCGAGCGCGGAGGCCGGCTCGTCCATCAGGATGACCTCCGGGTCCGGCGCGATGGCGCGCGCGATGCAGAGGCGCTGCTGTTGTCCGCCGGAGAGGTCCAGTCCGGAGGAGTCGAGCTGGTGGTTCACCTCGTCCCACAGCGCCGCGCCCTTCAGCGCGCGCTCGACCGCCTCGTCGGTGACCTCCTTGCCCTGCACCTTCAGCCCGTAGGCGACGTTGTCGTAGATCGACTTTGGGAAGGGGTTCGGCTTCTGGAACACCATCCCGATGCGGCGTCGGAGCGCGACCGGGTCCACGTCGTCGTCGTAGACGTTCTTCCCCTGGAACCGAAGCTCGCCGTCGACCCGACAGCTGTCGATCATGTCGTTCATGCGGTTGATACACCGCAGGAACGTCGACTTCCCACAGCCCGAGGGACCGATGATCGCCGTGACCTCGTTCTCGGGGAGACCGACGCTCGTGGGCTGGAGCGCCTGCTCCTCGCCGTAGTGGACGGTGAGCTCGTCGGCGGTCAGCGCGGCCTCACGCTCGGGGATCCGCTCGACCGACGGGGTCGCCTCCGCCGTCTCGGCCGGCGCGGTCGTCGGCTGGTCGTCGGACTGGTCGTCTGCCGTCGCGTTGTAGCTGTCACTCATGGCGGAAAGAATACGTCGGTGTTCGCGACGAGAGCGGCACGACCGCGGACGGGCCGGCCTCGCCGCGCGCGCCGGCCGTTTCCCCTTCGGCCCCGGCCGAGTCGACCGGGTCACTTGGGGTCCACTCCTCCGTTACGGAGGCGTCACTGGTCATCAATACGGGATTGAGCGGCAGGGACCTAAATACGCTGCTATCACGTCTATGTACCTCTATATATTGATACGTATTCTGGTCGAGATCTGGGTCGATGTCGAATCCGATCCGAGACTATCCGAGACGGTGAGCTGCGTATTCCCGACACAATAGGTGTATTTGGTCCACCAGTGCAGAAAATATATACTTGATTAGGTTTATCAGTAGAGTCGGCGTATGGGGTCGCATGGAGACCCGCAAGGTCCAGGTCACCGGGGGGTCGACGTACACCGTCTCGATCCCGAAGGAGTGGGCGACGGAAAACGACGTGAGCGCGGGCACCGAGGTGGAGTTCTATCCCGAGGGGGACTCGCTGTTCCTCACGCCCCACTCGGAGGAGGAGCGCACGCGGGGCACGCTCGACATCACGAAGCTGGAGGGGCAGGAACTGACGCGCGCGGTGATGACGATGTACGTCAGCGGCTTCGACGTGATCGCCCTCGAAGGGGGACGGATCTCCACCGAGCAGCGGGCCACCATCCGCGAGGCCACCCAGAGTCTCGTCGGACTGGAGGTGCTCGAGGAGACCCGCGACCGCGTGGTCGTCCGCGACCTGCTCGACTCCTCGGAGCTGTCGATCCACAACGCCGTCACGCGGATGCGGCTCATCTCCACCTCGATGCTGGAGGACGCGCTCGCCGCGCTGCGGGACCTCGACGCCGACCTCGCGCGGGACGTGATCAACCGCGACGACGACCTCGACCGGCTCTGGATGGTCGTCTCGCGGATCTTCCGGGCCACGCTCCGGACGCCGAAGGCCGCGGAGGAGCTGGGCGTCCCCCGCGAGGTCTGTTTCGACTACCACTCCAGCGCCCGCCAGCTGGAGCGGATCGGCGACCACGCGACCAAGATCGCCCACCTCACCCTCAACATCGACGAGGCGATCCCGGAGGAAGTGCTCGACGCCATCGACGAGCTTCACGCCGACGCTGTCGAGGTGATAGACACCGCGATGGACGCGCTGTTCGAGGAGGAGAGCGAGGCGGCGACCCGGAAGGCGAACGACGCGCGCGAGCAGGTCCGCGAGATCGACGAGCGCGTCAGACAGATCGACGAGCTCCTCCGCGACCTCGACCCCACCCGCGCGCAGCTGCTCGGACTCGTCGTGGACTCCGTGCTCCGGAGCGCGGACTACGGCGGCAACGTGGCCGAGACCGCGCTCCAGAAGGCGGCACCGACGCCGTAGTCGGCACACGCTACGGCCCCACACCGCCCGGCTCCCGGAGGTTTATGACCCGCGCGTCCGATGTGCGACGCATGGTTACGCTACTCGAAACCGTGCTCACGGTCGTCACCGTGCTCGTCGCGATCGGCGGGCTCGCGGGGGTCGTCGCCCTCTCGACCAACTACGAGGGCGTCATGAACCGGACGGACAAGCTCACCGTGGCGGTCGCGGCGGTCCTGATCGCGTTGACGACCTACACCGCCCTGTTCTGATCGCTTCGGTGCGGCACCGATCGGCGACTCCGATCGGTAGGGGGCGGCCGCGAGCCCTCGTCGCCTCGCCACCGGTCGGCGGGACGTTTTTCTTTCGCCCCCGAGACCGACCCGTATGGACGAGGTCGAACTCGGCGTCCCGCGGGGCGTCATCGAGTCGCTGCCGGAGGAGTCGGAGTCGGTCGAACAGGACATGCGTCGCGCCATCGTCGGCGTCCAGTCCGGGATCAACGAGGCGGTCGCGGAGGCCGACGACCCCGGCGAGGCGGCCGCGGCCGCGGTCGACGCCATCGAGTACATGGAGGCGCGCATGGAGCGCTTCGACGAGTTCGTCCCCGAGCTCCGGGCGTGGGGGCAGTCGCCCATCTACGCGATCGCGTGGCGCAACCTCTACGCCGAGCTGATCGCCCAGCTGTACGACCACGACTGGCTCGCCGCCGAGTTGGACCGCGAGCGGAACTACCGACTCGTCGAGGACGGGATCCGGTTCGGCGGTCAGTAGCGGCTCGCTTCGGGCCTCCCCTCGCCGCCGGCCGCCTGTCCGCGTTCGGCGCGCTCGCGACGCGGGTTTAAGTCGCCGCCGGCCGAGGGGCATCCATGGAGCTGGAACTTCGGTTCTTCGCCACCTTTCGGGAGGCGGCCGGGGGCAAGACGGTCGCCTACGAGGTCGACGACGACGCGACCGTCGGCGACGTGCTCGCGGCGCTGGAGGCCGACTACGAGGGGCTGGCGGGCAACCTGCTCGTCGACGGCGACCTCGCCCCACAAATAAACGTCCTCAAGAACGGTCGGGAGGTGCTCCACATCGACGGCGTGGACACCGATCTCGCGGCGGGCGACACGCTCTCCGTGTTCCCGCCGGTCGCGGGTGGTCATGTCTGATCTCACCCCTGCGGACGGCGAGGAGGAACGCGAACGGTCGTACCGCGGAATCTCCCGCCGGCTCGCCGCCCACTACCTCCGCAACCTCGGCGGCGAACTCGTGGGGACCGACGACCCCGCCGAGGCGACCCGGATCGAGGGCGTCGACTGGCGCGTCGAGCTGAGCGCCGCCAAAGTGAACCCCGCCGGCTCGCTGGAGCTGACGGAGGTGACCGTCCGTTTCGTCGGCGACCCCGACGCGCTCGACGAGTTGGTGGACGCCTTCGGGCAGAAGGCGATGCGCGCCGGCGGATGAGGGGGGCGAGCGCGACGTGACTCCCGACCCGGACGAGTCGGCGGCCGAGATCCCCTTCGACGGGACGGTGTTGCTTCAGGCGGGCGCGCTCGCGAGCGTCGCGCCGACGCGGCTCGGACCCCTCCTCCGACGGGTGCAGGCGGACCTCGGGCCGCGGCTCGGCGACTACCGCCGCGAGTACGAGCGCGCCGTCGCGGAGGCGGACCGCGAGGCGTTCCTCGTCGAGCCGGCCCACTGGGACGCGGTCGCGGCGCGGCTCGATCTCACGGACCGCGAGCGCGACGCGGTCGAGCGGGCCCACGAGGCGCAGCTGAAGCGACTGGGCAGCGTTCACGGCCGGCGGTCGGAGCTGGAGTCGGCACTGGAGATCCGGAGCGCGGTCGTGATCTCGACGACCGACTGACAAAATCGGCTTTATCCGACGCTATCCGGGTTCGGCGTCGCCCCGGTTTTTCACCGCCGGCTTCCGAGGCGGGAGCGATGGCACCCATCGAATTCGTCGTCGGCGTGCTGATCGGCGGGAGCGCCCTCGCCGTCGGCGCGCACGTCGGCGCCTATCGGGACCGGTACGGCAGCAGCGACCTGGGGCACGCGGTGGTCACCGCGCTGCTCGGTGCGCTCGTGTGGGCGCTCCTCGCGTGGATCCCCCTGATCGGGACGCTGCTCGCGCTGGTCGGCTGGCTCGCGGTCGTGAAGCGGCGGTACCCCGTCGGCTGGCTCCGAGCGGCCGTCGTCGGTGCGGTCGCGTGGGCCGTCGCCGTGGTCGCGCTCGCGGCGCTCGAACTCGTCGGCGTCGGCGGGCTCTCTGCGGTCGGCGTCCCGGGCACCTAGCTCGGAATCCGGCGGGCCGCGGCGCGCCGGTTCGACACCGCTTTCACGGGCGCCGAGGTTCGATCCGGTATGCACGAGGACCTCCGTGCGGGCGTTCGGGACTCGGTCCCCATCCTGCTGGGGATCGCGCCGTTCGCGCTCGTGGCGGGGATCGCCGCGGTCGACGCCGGCCTGACGCCCGCGCAGGCGGTCGGCATGTCGGTGTTCGTCTACGCCGGAGCGTCCCAGCTCGCCGCGCTGGAGCTGCTCGGGGAGAACGCGCCGCTGGCGGTCGTCGTCGCGACGGCCGTCGTGATCAACCTCCGGATGGTGATGTACTCCGCCTCCATCGCGCCGCACTTCGCTCGGTACCGCCGCCGGACGCGGGCACTCCTCGCGTACTTCCTGACCGATCAGGCGTACGCGCTGTCGATCGCCGAGTACGCGGACGACGAGGCGGGCGAGCGCGACCGCCGCTACTACTACCTCGGCGTCGGGACGCCGATCTGGGTCGTCTGGGTCGTCGGCACGGTCCTCGGGATCGCGCTCGGCGCCGGCATCCCGGACTCGCTGGGGCTCTCCTTCGCCGTCCCGCTGGTGTTTCTGGCCCTGCTCGTCCCCGCGATGAAGGACCGTCCGACGACGGTCGCGGGCGGCGTCGGCGGCGCGGCCGCGGTCGTCGCGGCGGGGCTCCCGTTCAACCTCGGACTGCTCGTCGGGGCGGCCGTGGGCATTCTCGCCGGCCTGCTCACCGGGGTGGTGAGAAACCGATGACCGACTACGGACCGGTCGCGGTGTGGGGCGTCATCGCGGTCATCGGCCTCGCGACCTACGGGCTCCGGCTCTCCGTGATCCATCTGTTCGGGCGCATCGACGAGGTGCCGCCCCGGGCCGAGCAGGTGCTCCGGTTCGTTCCCCCGGCGGTGCTGGCGGCGCTGGTCGCCCCCTCGCTGGTGACGGTCGCGCCGACCCTGCCGGAGACGGTGCTCGACGAGCAGCTGCTCGCGGGTCTTGCGGCCGGCGTGGTCGCGTGGCGCACCGAGAACGTGTTCGCGACCATCGGCGTCGGGATGGGGGCGCTGTGGCTGCTGCGGTTCGTCGTGTTCGCGTAGGACGCACTCCGGGGGTGGTCCGATCGCCTGTGGTCGCGGGCTGCTGGGCTGCGACTCCCGTCGTTCCGCTCGACAGGCTCGCGGGAGCCTCGCTGTCGTCCGAAAATCGGGGATTTTCGGGATGACGGAGAGCTCGTTCTCTCGAACCACGCTCCTCGCTCTCCGCCGCGCGCGCCGACAGCTCAGCACCGCGGCGACACCAGCACGGCCACACCGAAACCGCCTCAGCACTGGAACCGCCACGGGCCGGAACCGCCACGGCACCGGAACCGCCACGACACCGCCACCGCCACGGGCTTGAGAAAATCGACGTTTCGGTTCGGTCTGCACCACCGGGTGTCGATAGCAGGGCGTCGCGGTAGAGATCCGTACCGGCGGCGTTTTCCCCTCGTCCGCACTACGCCCACGCATGGCCGATATCCTCCTCACCAACGACGACGGCATCGACGCGCTTGGGCTCCGCGCGCTCTACGAGGCGCTCGCGGACGACCACGACGTGACCGTCGTCGCACCGGCGACCAACCAGTCGGGGGTCGGCGGCGAGCGCTCCTGGTGGGACACGACGATCACCTACGAGGAGCACAAACTCGGGTACGCGGTCGAGGGGACGCCCGCGGACTGTGTCGCGGTCGCGTCCGTCGCGCTGGAGTTGGACCCCGACCTCGTGGTCGCGGGCTGTAACCACGGGCCGAACATCGGTGCACACATCATCGTCCAGTCGGGGACCGTCGGCGCGGCGATGGAGGCGGCCTTCCTCGACACGCCCGCGGTCGCGGTCTCGATGTACGACCGCGGGAACCTCCCCATCTCGCCAACGCCGGACGCGGCGGACTTCGCGCTCGCGGGCGAGGTGACCGCCGACCTCGTCGCGCGCTTCGAGCGCGAGGGCCTCCCGCTCGAGGCCGAACTCCTCAACGTCAACGTCCCAAGCGCGGACGACGAGGCGGCCGCGGACCCCACCTACCGCGTCACGGAGCCCGCGCGCGGCTTCGACGTGATGGAGTTCCACCCCGGCGACGAGGAGCCGGCGGAGGGCGGCTTCGCGGAGCGTCGCGGCGAGGCCGGGATGGAGCTGCGCGACCGCTTCTGGCGCGAGTTCCTCAGCGGCGAGGTGACCGACGACCTCGGCTCGGACCGCCGCGCGACCGTCGACGGCGAGGTGAGCGTCTCGCCGCTTTCCGCCTCCCACTCCGCGCTGGAGAACGGTCGCGGCGAGAAGGCGGGGACGGAGCTCGACCTCGGCGAAAGCGACCGATAGCGGCGGTCAGCCGTCGCGGCCTACCCCGAAAACTCCGTGACGACCTCGACGCCGGCGGTGCCGTAGTCGTCCATCGCGGCCAGCCGGTCCGAGACCTCCGAGAGCGCGACCTCCCGCGTCACCAGCGCGCCGGGGTCGACGCCGGCCGCCTCCACGAGGTCGAACAGGCGCCCGTAGTCGGTCGGCGGCATCCCCCGGGAGCCGACGAAGTCGATCTCCCAGCGCGTCATCCAGTCCGTCGGGAGCGACACCTCACCCTCCTCGGCGTCCGTCGTGAGCCCGACCTGCACGTGGGTACCACGGGGCTTCAGACACCGCACCGAGTTGCGACACGTCTCCGCGATGCCGAGCGCGTCCATCGAGACCGCGGCGCCGCCGTCGGTCGCGTCCCTGACCGCCTCGACGACCGCGTCGACGGCGTCGGCCGTCTCGCGAGCGTTCACGGTCGCGTCCGCGCCCAGCTCGACCGCCCGCCCCAGCGCGTCCTCGTCGAGGTCCACCGCCACGACCCGCGCGCCGAGCGCGCTCCCGATCTGGACCGCCGAGAGCCCGACGCCGCCGCAGCCGTGGACCGCGAGCCACTCGCCGCCCGAGAGGCCCGCCCGGTCGGCCAGCGCGTGGTAGGCGGTCATGTAGCGGCAGCCGAGCGCCGCGGCGTCCCGCGGGGACAGAAACGCCGGCAGTTCGACGGCGTTGTAGTCGGCGTTCGGCACGCGGACGTACTCCGCGAACGCGCCGGGCGCGGCCGCCTCGAACCCGAGCGCCGCGCCGTCGGCACAGACGTTGCCGTGGCCGGTCCGGCAGGCCGGACAGGTGCCGTCGCCGAGCGAGAACGGGACGACGACGCGGTCGCCCTCGCGCACGCGCTCGACGTTCGCGCCCGTCTCCACGACGGTCCCGGCGGGCTCGTGGCCGAGCGTCAGCCCGAGCGGGACCCGGTCGTCGGCCCACTCGCCGTGTCCCTTCCAGGCGTGCCAGTCGCTCCGGCAGACGCCGCACGCCTCCACCTCGACGACGGCGCCGTCCGGTCCCGGGTCCGGGTCCGGTACCTCGCGCACGTCGAGCGGTTCCCCATACGCCTCCAGCACGGCTGCGCGCATGCTCGTCGTGTCGGGCGGCCGGTGCTTAAAAATGTGTGCGGCGGCTCCGGCCGGTTGCGCCGATCAGTCGGACCCCGCCAACCGATTGCGCCGGCCGCGGTCAGACGAAGTCGCCGAGCCCCGACTGGCCGTCGTCGCTGTCGGCGTCGTTCCCGTCGTCGGTCGCGTCCGAACTCCCGGTCGCGTCGTCGGCCGCTGCGGTCGGCGCCGCGGCATCCCGCTCGTCGCCGCCGGCCCCCCCGTCCGCTCCCGCGTCGTCGCTCTCCCGCGTCGGAACGCCCGCGAAGGCGCCCTCGGCGTGCTCCTCCATCGCCTCCTCGCGGCGCGCCTGTGCCGCCTCGACGATGCCCTGAACCTTGTTGGTCGACTCGCCGGAGCCGGTGACGAACGACACTTCCGCCTCGTCCATGTCGTAGGCGGCGGCCATCCTGATCGTGAGCTCCTTCGGCTTGCAGTGGTGGGTCATCGCCTCCAGAAACGGGAGGACGCGGCGGCGCGCGATGTCCATGCTGCACCCCTCCGCCGCGGCGACCTTTCTGACCACCTCGTCGGCGGTCTTGTCCGAGGACGGCCAGAACTGCGGTCGGCCCCAGCGCGTCCAGCCGCCCTTCTCGCCGTCGCGGGCGGCCGCGACGCCCGCGGCCGCGTTGTCCGTCGCGTAGCGCCAGTAGGAGTAGTTCTGCGAGGCGCGGACGCGGCCGAGCCACACGTCGGCGTTCGCGAGGAAGTCGTACGCGCGCGTGGCCTCGTCGGCGTCGTACACCGTCAGCATGTTGTCCTCGACCCACTTGGTGAGGTCGTCCGGCGTCTCGTCGACGCTGTACGCGGACTGGAGCGCTTCCTCGGCGCCCTGTTCCTTGAGGACCGCGTCGAGGAACGGGAAGATCCCCATCGACTTGTCGCGGTCGCCGGTCACCACGTCGTCGAGGGTGACCGCGTCGCGTCCCTCCGCGATGGCCTGTAAGTCGTTGACCGCGCCGCGGAGGTCGCCCTTGTTGCGCTCCGCGATGCGCTGGAGCGCGTCCGACTCGAACTCGATCTCCTCGCGCCGGCAGATGTCGCGGAGGACGGGGACGATGGAGCGCGCGCCCACGTCCCGGAACTCGATCTCCTGACAGGCGTTGCGGAGCCCGCGGGACATGTCGTAGTACTCGTTGGCGATGAGCACGATCGGCTGGCCCGACTCCTTGACCAGCTTCGTGATCGCGGACTTGCCGCCGCGGTCGTAGTTGCCGTGGATGTTGTCGGCCTCGTCGAGGATGACGAGCTGTCTGCTCTCCGTGTCTCCGCCGGCCGCGCCGCCGCCCGCGGCCGACCCCGCGAGCGTGGCGTTGCGCGCCGCTCGCCCGGCGAACTGCTCGATCACGTCGCCCGTGCGTTTGTCGGAGGCGTTCAACTCCATCGTCTCCCAGCCCATGTCGTTGGCGAGCGCGTGGGCCGCGCTCGTCTTCCCGACGCCCGGGCTGCCGTGGAGGACGACCGCCTCGCGGTGATCGTCCCACGTGTCGGCCCACTCCTGGAGCTTGCCGGCGGCCTTGTCGTTGCCGCGGAGCTCCGAGAGGGAGGTCGGCCGGTACCGCTCCGTCCAGTCAGCCATTACCGGGGGAAGGTGCGAACGGCGTTTAGTGGTTGCGGAGCGGTGCGGGAGCGGAACTGCCCCCGTCAGTACTCGTACAGCGAGACCACGAACGGGAGCTTGTTGTACATCAGCACCGCGACCGGGAGCCCGACGATGCTGAGCGTGAACAGGTAGGCGACCGACATCCAGACGCCGCTGGCCCACCAGCCGACGAACACGAAGTAGACGCCGCGGACGGCGAGCCCGTACGGCTGCTCGCCGCTCCCGCCCTCGGCGTCGACGAGGTCCCGCTCCTTCAGCGAGAGGACCTTCGGGACCTTGTTGATCATCTTGATCCCTATCGGAATTCCGATGATCGTCACGTTCAGGAACCAGGCCACGCCGAGCCAGATCCCGGTCGCCCACCAGCCGACGAGCAGGAACCAGACCGCTCTGACGGCGAGCGACCGCTCGGTATCTCCGCCGCCTCGTGCAGCGTTCTCCTTCATGGCCTTTCGAAGGTGGAGGGGTGGACGGAAATACGCGGGGGTGGATCCCGCCCCCGCGTCTCGGCCGGTTCCCGCCGAGCCGCGTCCGACGCGACACCGCGATTTATGCGCCGGCCGGCCGAACGGGGCCACATGAGCAGTGACAGCGAGACGTCCGACGGATCGACGGAGAAATCCCCCTCTCGGCTCGGCCGCGTCCTGCTCGGGCTCGGGCTGGCGCTGCAGGCCTCCGAGGACTTCCGCGACATGGACGACACTGTGGAGTACGCGGAGTCCGCGGGCGTCCCGCTGCCCGACCTCGCGGCGCCGTTCGCCTCGGGGATGATGGTGGTCGCCGGACTGGGGATCGCGCTCTGGCGGCTCCCGCGGGTCGCCACCGGCGCGGCGGTCACCTTCCTGACGGTCGTGACGGCGACGATGCACGACTTCTGGAACGCCGACCCCGACGACCGCGACGGCGAACGGCTCGCGTTCTTCGGCAACCTCGCGATGATCGGCGGCGCGCTGGTGTTCCTGCGCGAGGCGTGGCGGCGCTGAGGGCGGCGGGCGGTGGTCGAGAGGTGAGCCCGAAGCGTCCGTGGACCGTCCCTACTCGCCGTCAGCGCGCTCGGCGGCGACGACCTCGCCGACCATCCTCCACCCCTCCTCCTCGGGGCCCTGCCGACCGAGCAGAATTCGCTCGTAGTCTTCGGAGCTTATGAGCCTGAACGCCGCGTCCGTGTCCGCGTCGACGCGCGTGCCCTCGCCGCGGAACTCGCGCTGGAAGAACTCGGTCGAGTCGAACCGGTAGACGCCCGACGCGGCGCCTTCGTCGCTCTCGTCGCCGCCGCCGTGCTCGCTGCCACCCTCCACGGTCAGTCGGACCGGGTCGGGCTGGACGTTGTGGATGCGCTTCGCGACCGGGTGGAGGTCTGCCATGCCCCCGACGACGCGGCGCGGCGAGTAAAGCGCGGCGTTCGGGCGCGGACTCAGACGCGCGGCGGCGCGGTCAGCAGGTCAGCGAGTGCGTCGCCGGATCGGCCGGCCGCGAAGCCGAGCGCGACCGCGATTCGTGCCTTCGCGGCCGGGAGGTCGTCCGCGAACGTGACGCCGTGGTCCGCGAGGGTGACGGCGCCGCCGGGCGTGCCGTAGACCGGCTCCGTCGGCCCCGCCGGAGAGCGCGAGGAAACGACCACGGGGACGGGGTTCTCAGACCCGAGCGCCTCGCCGACCGCGTCGCCGAGCGCCCCGGTGGCGTTGCCGAGCCCGGTGCCCTCGATCACGACCGCCTCGACGGACTCCGCGGCGAGCGCGCGCTCCAGCCCCGCCGCGCCGACGCCGGTGCCGGACTGGACGACGGGCACCTCCGGGACGGCGTCGGCGTCCGCCGCCCCGAGGTCGAGCGGCGGCGCGTCGACGCGCCGCGCGGGTTCGCGGTGGACCCGGACCGCGGCGCGGGTGAACTCCGCGACCGGGCCGCCGTTCGGCGACCGGAACGTCGAGAGCGCGTTCGTGTGGCCCTTGATCGCCTCGCGTGCGGCGTGGAGTTCGTCGTCGAACGCGACGTGGACGCCCGGCGCGTACCGCTCGTCCGCGGCGGCCCGGACCGCGGTCGTCAGGTTCGCGGGCACGTCGCTGGAAGGCTCGTCGAGCCGTCGCTGCGCCCCGGTCACGACCACCGGGACCGGGAGGTCGGTCAACAGGTCGAGCGCGAACGCCGTGTCCGCGAGCGTGTCGGTGCCGTGGGTGACGACGACGCCGTCGGCGCCGGTCTCCCCCGCAGATCCGTCGTCCGCGACCGCCTCGCGCGCCGCGTCCGCGGTCGCGAGCACGTCGCGCCAGCGCATGTCGAACCCGGGCTGGCCGCACACCTCGCGGGCCTCGACCCGCGCGTGGTCCGCGAGTGCGGGCACCGCCTCGACCAGTTCCTCGCCCGCCTTCGCCGGGGCCGCCCCGTCGTCGTCCGGTTCCGAGGCGATCGTTCCGCCGCAGGCCAGCACCGCCACGGTGGGGTGACCGTCGCCCGGGGCGTCGTTCGGATCGTCGCCCGGGTTGTCGTCCGGGTCGCCGTCGTCGACTGTGTCGCTCATACGTCCGCCACCGGCCTCGGAGGGAAAGGCGTTGAGTCGGCGGCACCGGCTGCCGGCGTCGCTCCGACGCGGACCACACGTCTGAAACCGCTGGCGACCGGATCGAGGAGTATGAGCGAGTACGCCGACGAACTGGTCGCGAACCGCGCGGAGAAGGACGACTTCTTCGCAGAGCACCCCCAGTCGCCGATCCCGCCCGAGCACCGGGACGACTTCTCGGGCCTGAACTACTTCGACCCCGACGAGGCGTACCGCGTCGCCGCGGTCGCGACGGTCCACGACGACCCCGAGCCGGTCGAGATGGAGACGACCGCGGGCGCGCCGGTCCGCTACCTCCGCGTCGTGACGTTCACGTTCGAACTGGACGGCGAGACGTACGAACTCGCCGGATACAGACAAGAGAGCGACGACGGCGAGGGGCTCTTCGTCCCCTTCCGCGACAAGACGACCGGCCAGGAGACGTACCGCCACGGCCGGTACATGGAGCTGGAGCCGGAGGGCGAGCTCTCCGACGGCGACCCCGTGACGCTGGACTTCAACCTCGCGTACAACCCCTTCTGCGCGTACAGCGAGACGTTCTCCTGTCCGCTCCCGCCGGAGGAGAACTGGCTGGAGACGACGATCCGGGCCGGCGAGCGGACGACCGACTTCTGACTCGCGACGGATCGTCGGGGCGGCCGACCGCGATTATCGTTCGTAGACGACCTCGCCGTCCACGACCGTCATCGTCACGTCCATCTCCCGGATCCCCTCGGGGTTCTCCCACGGTGAAGCCTCCAACACCGCGAAATCGGCCCGGTTACCCGGCTCGACCGTTCCGAGTCGGTGTTCGTCGAACCCGGCGTAGGCTGCGCCGCTGGTGTACGCGCGCAGGGCCTCGGTCACCGACAGCCGCTGCGCCTCCGCGGGCGCGTTGACCGCCCAGTGGACGCCGAGAAGCGGGTCCATCGGCATCCCGTCCGAGCCGAACGCGAGGTGGACCCCCGCGTCGAGCAGGTCGCGGTAGCGGTTCGTCTCCGCGGTCCGGTCTCCGATGCGCGACTCGTAGAGTCCTCCGGCGTCCGCCCACTTGAGGAAGTTCGGCTGGACGCTCGCGACCGCCCCGGTTGCCGCGAGGCGTTCGATGGCCTCGTCGCTCGCGAGCTCGACGTGCTCGACGCGATGGCGGGCCTCGCCGGGGTCCGCGGCCGGAGGCTCGGCGGCCGTCTCGTAGGCGTCCAGCACCGCGTCGATGGCCACGTCGCCGATGGCGTGGGCGGTGAACTGGAACCCCTCGGCGGTCGCGGCCGCGACGTGCTCGGCCAGTTCCTCGGGGTCGACGACCCACTGGCCGGTGGCGTTTTCGGCATCAGCGGGGGCATCCTCGTACGGCTCAGAGAGCTTCGCGGTCCGGCCGCCGAAGCTCCCGTCGGTGTACGACTTCACCGCGCCGACCTGCACGAACTCGGAGCCGGCGTTCGTCGTCAGTCCGGTCTCCGCGAGCGCGTCGAGGTGGTCGGTCCAGTAGTTGATCCGGACGCGCGCTGTCAGCTCGCCTTCCTCGTCCAAGTCGCGGTAGACGCGGGGGGCGTGGGAGTTGCGGACCATGTCGTGGAAGCCCGTGATCCCCTTCGCCGCGCAGTCCGCGAGCGCGGCCTCCACGATGTCGCGCGTCTCCGCCGGGCCCGGTTCGACCGCCTCGTAGACGGGGTCGATCCCCTCCTCGAGCAGGACGCCGGTCGGCTCGCCGTTCTCCGTGGGGAGACAGTCGGCGGGCACCTCGTCCGCGAAGCGGTCCAGCACGACGGAGTTCACGGAGGCGACGTGCATGTCCTCGCGGAAGGCGACCACCGGGCGGTCGTCGTCGACGGCGTCGAGGTCCGCGCGCGTGAGGTAGCGCGCCTCGGTCCACGTCGACTCGTCGTAGCCGTAGCCGAGCACCCACTCGTCGGGACCGCACTCGGCGGCGCGCTCGGCCAGCAGGTCGACCGCGTCGCCCGGCGAGTCGGCCCCGGAGAGGTCGGCGTGGACGAGGTAGCGCCCGACGGTGGTGAGGTGGGTGTGCGCGTCGACGAACCCCGGGAGGAGGACGCGGCCATCGAGATCGACCACGTCGGTCTCGGCGCCGGCGAGGAAGGACACGTCGTAGCTGTCGCCGACGCGGACGACCGCGCCGTCGCGGACGGCGACCGCCTCGTGCGTCTCGTCGGGGTCGGCGAGGGTGTGGACCTCGCCGTCGAGAAAGACCCGGTCTGCGGGTGCGCTCATACCTCCGGGGCGGGGGCCGCGGAGGTTAACGGTTCGGGAAGCGGGCGGTTCGGCAACGGCCGCCTCCCGAACCGTCAGTTGCCGGACCGCGCCGCGAGGTCGGGGACCGCGTCAGAAGATCCCCTCGAACGCCCCGCGGAAGACGACGAGCGCGATGCCCGCCAGCACCACGAGAGCGATGAAGGTGAAGCCGATGATCGCCGCCCGCCGCCACGTGAGCGCGTCTTCGTCGCCGAGGAAGTCGAGCACCATACCCCTTGAGTCCCCCAGGGAGACCTTGAAGGTAGCGACCCGGACCGGCGCCGAGTGGGTCCACCGCACCGGTTCCGCGAACCGACACGCCTTAACGGTCGCCGGAACCACACTCGCGCATGACCACCGCCGAGGACCTGGCCGCCCGCGTGCGCGAGGGCGACCTGCGCCTGCACGAACTGGAGGAGCACGCGGACGCCGACACCGCGACCGCGGCGCGCCGCCTCATCGTCGCCGAGCAGTCCGGGGCCGACCTCGAGACTGCGGGCGCGTACGCCTTCGACGCCGCCGACGCCGACCCCAACATCGAGAACATGGTGGGCGCGGTGCAGGTGCCGATGGGCGTCGCGGGACCGGTCCGGATAAACGGCGGCGCGCTCGCCGGCGAGCGCTACCTCCCGATGGCGACCACCGAGGGGGCCTTGGTCGCCTCGATCAACCGCGGCTGCTCCGTCATCAACGCCGCCGGCGGCGCCACCGCCCGCGTGACCAAGTCCGGGATGACCCGCGCCCCCGTCTTCCGCGTCGCGGACGTGGCCGAGGCCGAGGCGCTCGTCTCGTGGGTCCGAGACAACGAGGCCGCGCTGCGGGAGGCCGCGGAGGCGACCACGAGCCACGGCGAGCTGCTCGACGTGACGCCGTACGTCGTCGGCAACAACGTCTACCTGCGGTTCCGCTACGACACGAAGGACGCGATGGGGATGAACATGGCCACCATCGCCACGGGCGAGGCCTGCGACGTGGTGGAGGCGGAGACCGGCGCCTCGCTGGTCGCGCTCTCGGGTAACCTCTGTTCGGACAAGAAGCCCGCCGCGGTCAACGCCGTCGAGGGACGGGGACGCTCGGTCACCGCGGACGCCACGATCCCCCGGGAGGTCGTCGAGGAGCGACTCCACACCACGCCCGGCGCGGTCGCGGAGATCAACACCCGCAAGAACCTCGTCGGCTCCGCGAAGGCCGGGTCGCTCGGCTTCAACGCGCACGTCGCCAACGCGGTGGCGGCGATGTTCCTCGCGACGGGCCAGGACGAGGCGCAGGTCGTCGAGGGGGCGAACGCCATCACCACCGCGGAGGTGACCGACGACGGCGACCTCTACGTCTCCGTCTCGCTGGCCAGCCTCGAGGTGGGGACCGTCGGCGGCGGCACGAAGCTCCCCACCCAGGCCGAGGGGCTGGAGGTGCTGGGCGTCCGCGGCGGCGGCGACCCCGCGGGCGCGAACGCGGACGCGCTCGCGGAGGCAATCGCGACCGGCGCGCTCGCGGGCGAACTCTCCCTGTTGTCGGCGCTCGGCTCGCGGCACCTCTCCTCGGCGCACGCGGACCTCGGCCGCTGACGGCGCCCGCACTCCTCACCGCCGGCCCGACGGTCCGGTGCGCGACCGGGGGATGCGCCGGCCGACCACGTCGCGCACCAGCAGGAACCCCCCCGTGCTTAGACACAGCAGCCCGACCAGCGCGCCGAGCCCCTCCGGGACCGCGGCGACGACGACGAACCCGACCCCCGCGAGCAGATGCGTTCCGGCTTGCACCCCGTATCCGTCCCGAGCGTAGGCGGCGGCCGCGGCGAGGAACGCGGCGCCGCAGACGGCGAGCGCCAATCGGACTACCGAGACCGCCGTCGGCGCCGGGTCCAGAAACGCCACCGCACCCCCGCCGAGCAGTGCTGCTCCGAGGACCGCTCCCGTCAGCCCCAGCGCGCGACGCCCGCCGATCATCGTGGTAACAATAGACAATGACAGGGCATAAACGTGAGTCAGACGCACGCGTGCCGTGTGTCTGTCCGGGATGGGTCCGATGACCGATCCGTTCGGAATCGTCACACCTCGCTACAGCACCCGGTAGCGGCCGCGCGACTCCGAGAGCTCCCCCCGTCGCGTGAGGCGGTCGAGTATCTCGCGAGCGCGTTCGGGGGGAACGCCGTGCTCGCTCGCGAGGTCCACGATCGCCTCCGCGGTCGGATCCTCGGCGTCCTCGACGGCGTCTCGGACGACTTCCGTCCGCGAGCGCGAGTCGCCGCTCGACCGCCCTTCGCCGCGCTCCGCGCGCTCGCCGGCCGCCGCGACCGCGTCCGTGTCGAGCCCCGACGCCTCCAGGTACTCGTCGTCGTCGACGCCCGCCTCCTCGACGCGCGCCTCCAGGTCCGCGACGTGGTCGACCTCCGCGAACGCCTCGCTGGCGTCGTGTTTCTTCGCGAGCAGCGCCGACCGGGCCTGCTGGGCAGCCGTCCGGTCCTCGGACTCGAAGAAGCGCTTCAGCTTCGCCGTGCGATGGGTCTTCCCGCACCGGGGGCACTGGGCGGTCTCGCTCGTCTCCGGGTCCGTGACGAGCCACATGGTCGCGCACTCGTTGCAGCCGACGACCGCGTACATGGACGGGCGTTTCGCGGCAACGGTTTTCAACCCTCGGGAGCGCGGCGGCCGGTGGTGACCGGGACAGCCCTCCGACCGCGCGGTGGTCGGCGCGGTCAGACGAAGTTCAGCGGGACCATCAGCAGCGCGCCGGCGACGGCGCCGCCGACGAACTCCGGCTTCCCGCCGCTTGGGAGCTCCGCGCCGAGTTCCATCGCCTCCGGGACGAACTCCGTGAGCACGAGGTAGATCATCGCGCCCGCGGCGAACCCGAAGCCGTACGGGAGGACATCCCGCGCGAGGCGGACGAAGGTGAACGCGACCGCCGCGCCGATCGGCTGGGGCAGGCTGGAGAAGACCGCCCACCAGACCATCTTCCAGCGGGAGACGCCCATCGCCCGCAGCGGGATGGAGATCGCGGTCCCCTCCGGGACGTTGTGGATCGAGATGGCGACGGTCATGAACACCGCGAGCACCGGAACGGTGAACCCGACGATGGTGGTCCCGCCCTCGATGCCCAGGTCCGCGAAGGAGACGCCGACCGCGATCCCCTCGGGAAAGCTGTGGACCGTGAGTACGCCGAGGATCAGGAGCAGCTTCTTGAAGTCCGCCTCCTCGTACTGGCGCGGGTCGACCTCCGCGTTCGTGATGACGTTGTGGGCCGACACGACGAGCAGGACGCCCGCGGCCATGCCGACAGCGAGCTCCGCGGGCGTCCCCTCAGCGAGCCCTTCCCGGAGCAGTCCGAACAGCGATGCGGAGATCATGATCCCGGAGGAGAACCCCCAGAGCACGACGTTCATCCGGTTGTTCACGTCCCGGACGAAGAAGAACGGGATCGCGCCGAGCCCGGTCGCGAGCGCGGTGACGAGCCCCGCGAGCGTCACCAGCAGGAGGTTCTCGAGGAAGGCCACGGCTCGGACCGCGCTTCGACGCGCGGCGATAAAGCCCCGGTGGTCGCGGTGCACGGGACCGGAACCTTACGGTGGGTCTGCCCTCGCGGGCCGGCGGCGGTGTGCAGGGTGGTGCTGGTGCGGTGCTGGTGCGGTGCTGGTGCGGTCGCGGTGCTGGTGCGGTCGCGGTGCTGGTGCGGTCGCGGTGCTGTGCTGTTGGCGCGCGCCGCGGCGACCGCGGAGCGTGTCGCCGCGACCGCGCGAGGGAGGTCGCGGGCCGGCCGCCTGCGGTGCGGTGCTGTTCCGCGGCCGGCCCGCGGCCGAGGTTGGGGAGGTGCGAGGCTGCTGTGCGGTCGCGGGGCGGTTGCGGTGCGGTCGCGGGGCGGTTGCGGTGCGGTCGCGGTGCGGTCGCGGTGCGGTCGCGGTGCGGTGGGTGGGACTGAAAGGGGCAGCCGGATCGATCCGGCTGGGCTTTCTGGATGTTGCTGTCAAGATCAGCAGCACCTGCACCAGATCCCGATCAGTAGCAGGGAGAGTCGGGTGGGGCTTTTCGGGCGTTGCTGACCAGACCAGCAGGATCAACGGCAGTTACAGAAAAACGCCGTAGAGAGAGTCGACCGGGGCGTTCCGACCGGCGCGGTCCGGACCAGTAGGGTCCCCGTTCGCGCCCGGAGCTTTATGCCGTCCCGCCTCCCTCCACCCGTATGGACATCGTACACGAGGACGAGACGAAGCCCGTGGAGGCGGTCCCCGGGGTCCACCTCACGCAGGAGGCTACCGGCGAGGAGACGAGCGTGCAGGGATTCACCATCGCGCCCGGCGCGGAGGTCCCCGTCCACAGCCACGAACACGAGCAGGCGGGCGTCATCACGCAGAGCACGCTCACGTTCCTCGTCGACGGCGAGGAGCTGCTGGTCCACGAGGGCGACTCCTACGTCATCCCCGGCGACGAGCCCCACGCCGCGCGCAACGACACGGAAATTCCGGTCGAGGGCTACGACATCTTCTCGCCGCCGCGGCCGAACCCCGACTGGCAGGACTAGCGGGACTGAGGACCCTGCGGGCGGCGTTCTCGACGACCGGTCGCGTTCCGCCACCGTGCTCCGCGGATCGGAACCGATATAGGGTTTTAGGCAGGCCTAAAAGATATGTCGTCAGACGACAGCACCGACGGACCGACGCGCAGACGGTACCTCGCCTTCGGTGGGGCCATCGCGACCGGCGCGCTCGCGGGCTGTACCGGAAGCGGTGAGGATCCGTCGGCGGAGCCGGAGGGGACTGAAGCCGAACCGACGCCGACCGACGCGCCGGAGACGCCGACCGAGACGGACGTCGAGGCGGGAGACGAGGGCGCCTACGAGATGACGATGGAGCCGGTCGGGACCGTGGCGTTCGAGTCGGTTCCGGAGACGTGGTTCCCGTACACGGGCGACTACGCCGACATGGGCGTCGCGCTCGGGCAGGCGGACGGGCTCGCGGCGGTCGGCGTGAAGGCGCGGTTCGCGTCGCACCTCTACGAGGAGCTGCCGGGCGTCTCCGTCGACGAGGAGTCGCTCGTGGAGCTGTGGCAGAACGGCACCGACAAGGAGGCGTTCTACGAGCTCGACGCGGACGTCCACGTCATCGACCCGAACTTCATGGTCAACCGGCTGCAGTGGAGCCGCGACGAGGTCGCCGAGATCGACGAGAACGTCGGCCCGTTCCTCGGCAACACGATATTCTCCCACGTCTACGACTGGCACGACTACCCGTACTACGACCTCTACGAGGCCTTCGAGAAGCTCGCGGAAGTCTTTCAGGAGCGCGAGCGGTACGAGGCGTTCGCGTCCTACCACGACGAGGTCATCGCGGACGTCGAGTCGCGGCTCCCCGAGGACCGCCCGGACGTGGCGGTCGTCTACCCCGAGCAGGTGCCGCCGGAGTCGTACTACCCGTACCTGATCGGCGAGGGAACCCAGTCGAAGCACTGGCGCGACCTCGGCGTCGGCGACGCGCTGGCGGAGCACGGGGTCACCGACGCGCAGGCCGGCGGCGCGACGATCGACTACGAGACCTTACTGGAGATCGACCCCGACGCGCTCGCCGTGCGCCTGCAGGGCGAGATCACCCCGGAATACTTCGACGAGGAGATCCGCTCGCACCTGGAGTCCCACGACGTGGCCAGCGAGCTCACCGCGGTACAGAACGATCGCGTGGTCTACGGCGGCGTCACCTATCAGGGGCCGGTCGTCCACATGTTCCAGCTCGAACGCGCCGCGCAGGCGCTGTACCCGGACGCGTTCGGGAGCGAGGAACTGTTCGACCGCGACCGCGTCGCGGCCATCGTCAACGGGGAGTTCTGACGTGGGCGACGCCGAAGCCGAGAGCGATCGGGAGGGGTCCGGCGCCGACCGAGACGTAGTGGTCGTCGGGGGCGGGCCGGCCGGCAGCGCGGCCGCGGTCTTCACCGCGCGGTACGGCCTCGACACGCTGGTGTTCGACCGCGGCAACGCGGCGCTCCCGCGCTGTGCGTACCTGGAGAACTACCCCGGCTTCCCGGGCGGGATCCCGGTCGACGCGTTCCGCGACCTCCTCGACGAGCACGTCCGCGAGGCCGGCGCGACCATCGAGGCGGAGCTGGTGGAGCGCGTCGACCGCTCCGAGGAAGGGTTCGTCGTCGAGACGGACGAGGGGACGACCGTCACGGCCGAGAGCGTCGTGGCCGCCTCGTGGTACGACGGCTCCTACCTGCGCCCCCTCGACGAGGGCGACATGTTCACCGAACAGGAGCATCACGGCGAGGTGGAGGAGCGGTTCGACCCGACCTACCCGGACGCGGACGGGCGGACCGACGTGACGGGGCTCTACGTCGCCTCGCCCGCGGACGACCGGAGCGCGCAGGCGGTCGTCGCCGCCGGCAACGGCGCGCACGTCGCGCGCGGTCTGATCGCCGACCGGCGGCGCGAGGAGGGGTTCACCGGCGAAGTCGTCGACCACTACGACTGGCTCCGTCAGGATTCGGAGTTCTCCGGCGAATGGGCCGAACGCGACCGCTGGCGCGAGTGGTTCGACAACGAGACCGAAGGCGAGACGGACACCCCCGAACACCGGGAGCGCCGCGAGCGCTACATCGACCGCGCCTTCGAGACACGGCGGACGCCCGAGGAGGTCGAGGACCTGGCCGAGCGCGGTCTCCGGCGCTTCGTGGAGACGGTCGGCACCGACCGCGTGCTCGACGCGCTGGACGAGGAAGCGATCCGCGAGCACCTCGCGGAGGCCGAAGAGACGGACGACTGACGGGCGGTTCGCAGGGGCCCCACCGGCAGCTCCCCGCTACGGGGCGCGGTCTCGGGTCCGTTTGACTCCGCGTCGCGGCGGGGATCACGACGCGTCGTCAGCAGCTTCGCAGCGTTGCAGCGTTTCAAAAAAGCGGGCGAATCGGACGCCGGATGCCGTCTACGCGAGCTTCTCGATGTTGTCGACGACCGCCTCGGCGAACTCGGAGGTGGCGAGCTTCTCGCCGCCCTCGATCTGGCGGTGGAGGTCGTAGGTGACCTTGCCGGAGGAGATGGTCTCCTCGACGGCGTCGCGGACGAGGTCCGCGGCGTCGGACCAGCCGAGGTAGTCGAGCATCTCGCGGCCGGAGAGGATCATCGCGGTCGGGTTGACCTTGTCCTGACCGGCGTACTTCGGCGCGGAGCCGTGGACGGGCTCGGCCAGCGCGCGGCCGTGACCGTAGTTGACGCCGGGCGCGATGCCGAGGCCGCCGATCTGGGCGCCGGCGGCGTCGGACATGTAGTCGCCGTTGAGGTTCATCGTCGCGATGACCGAGTAGTCGCTCGTCCGCGTCAGGAGCTGCTGGAGCATGTTGTCGGCGATGCGGTCCTTGACGACCACGGTGTCGTTGGGCTGCTCGCCGTCGTACTCGTCCCACAGCTCGTCCTCGGTGATGAGCTCGTCGCCGTACTCTTCTTCGGCCAGCTCGTAGCCCCAGTCGCGGAACTGCGCCTCGGTGAACTTCATGATGTTGCCCTTGTGGACGAGCGTCACCGAGTCGCGGTCGTTCGCGAGCGCGTAGTCGTACGCCTCGCGGATGAGCCGCTTGGAGGCGTATTCGGAGATGGGCTTGACGCCGATACCGACGGGGCCGTCATGGATGACGTCGGCCACGTCCATCTCGTCCTCGAGGAAGTCACGGACCTGCTCGACGTCGTCGGTGCCGGCCTCCCACTCGATGCCGGCGTAGACGTCCTCCGTGTTCTCACGGAAGGTGATCATGTCCATCTCCTCGGGGTTCTTCACCGGGGACGGGACGCCGTCGAGGTGGTAGGTCGGGCGGACGTTCGCGTACAGGTCGAGCGTCTGGCGGAGCGCGACGTTGAGCGAACGGAAGCCGGAGCCGACCGGCGTCGTCATCGGGCCCTTGATCGCGACGCGGAACTCGCGGATGGCGTCGACGGTGTCGTCGGGGAGGTTCTCGTCGTACTTCTCGCGGGCGCTCTCGCCGCCGTACACGCGCATCCAAGCGATGGAGCGGCCGGTCGCCTCGGCGGCGGCGTCGAGCACCTTCTGGGCGGCGGGACCGACGTCGGTCCCGATACCGTCACCGTGGAGGATCGGGATGATCGGGTTCGCCGGCACGTCCAGCTCGCCCGTCTCCTCGTCGGCGAGGGTGATCGCCTCGCCCTCTTCGGGCACGTCGACCTTGTCGTAGCTCATGAACGTTCGTGGCTTCTTGGAGCGCCCTAAAGTGCCTGCCGCTTTTGCTCCCGACCGCGAAGACTGCCGCAAACGGACGCGTGCGTCGAGTTCCTCACTCGCCTCGCCGCGCTTCCAACAGCCGGAAGCCCGCGGTCGCGTAGCCCGCCAGCGCGATCACCATGTACGTCCCGCGGTCGAAGACGTAGCCGATCCGCTCGGTGTCCTCGTCCGCGTCCGGGCCCATGTCCGCGTAGGTCCAGTAGTGCTGCTCCCCGGTCGACCCGCGGCTATGGTCGCTCCCGACCGCGGTCCCGCCGTCGGCGGTCCGCTCGAACTCGATGAACGTCTGCTCGAAGCCGCGCTGGTCGGAGATCAGCAGGTGTCCTGACAGGTCGATGAACTCGTCGTGGACGGGCCACAACAGGTTCGCGCCGTTGAAGAAGGCGTCCAGCAGCACGGCCGCGACGATCCAGCCGCCGAAGAGGCTCACCCACGCGAGCCGCCAGCCTCCCGGCCCCCAGCGGGCCAGGATCCGTGAGTCGGCTCCGCGCCGTACGTCGACCCACGCCGCGATGAGCAGCACAGAGGGGACCAGCAGGTTGTGGAGCACGGCGCGGTGACCGCCGTCGATCAACCACAGCCCGATGAACGTGTCCAGGTCCGGGACGACCGCGGCGCCGACCACGACCGCCAGCGCGCGAGCGTCGAAGTCGTCCGTCAGCAGCGCCGCCGCGAGCAGCGCCGCGAACCCGGCGTGGATCAGCGTCGAGGGCATATGCGGTGGTAGTCGTTCACAGGGATAGCGCTTCCGCGGGCTGGGCCCGACCAGACAGGCCGCCGTCGGTGACCGCTCGACCCGGCCGCCCCGACCGCTTCCCCGAGGCTTAACCCCGTCCCACGAATCCTCCTGCGTATGCGAGTCATCGTTCACGGCGGCGCGGGCGGGAGCCCGGACGAGCCGGAGCCGCGACAGGCGGTCCTTGACGAGGCGGCGGCGACGGGGACCGAGGCCGGGCGTCCGCTCGACGCGGTCGAGGCGGCGGTGCGGGTGCTGGAGACGAACCCGCGGTTCAACGCCGGCGTCGGCGGCGCGGTCCAGTCCGACGGCGTCGTGCGCACGGACGCGGGCCTGATGACCTCGGACCGCGCGGTCGGGGCGGTCTGCTCGATGCCGGGCGTCGAGCACGCCGTCTCCGCGGCGCGCGTCGTGCTGGAGGAGACACCGCACGTGTTCGTCTCCGGCGAGCACGCGGTCGACCTCGCGGCGGAGTTCGGCGTCGAGACGGGCGTGGACCTGCTGACCGCCGAGAAGCGCGAGCGGTTCGCCGAGGAGAACCCGCCACAGGGCGGCCCGCGCGAGCACCTCGACTGGCTGCACGAGCGGTTCGGGTCCGGGAGCGATCAGGCCGGCGGAAGTGGCGGGGACGGAGCGGGCGTCACCGACCGCGCCGGCGGGGGGCGCGACGAGCGCGAGGCGCCCGACCACGACACCGTCGGCGCGGTCGCGTTCGACGGCGAGACGTTCGCGGCCGCTACCTCGACGGGTGGACGGTCGTTCGCGCTCGCGGGCCGGGTCGGGGACGTACCGCAGGTCGGCTCCGGCTTCTTCTGTTCGCCGGCGGGGGGCGCAAGCGCCACGGGAGCCGGCGAGGACATCGCGCGCGTCACGCTCACCCGGCGGGCGGTGCGGTATCTGGAGGAGGGGTCGAGCGCGCAGCGGGCCGCCGACCGCGCGCTCGCCGAGTTCGGCGAGATCACCGGCTCCGGAGCGGGCCTGATCGTCCTCGACGACGCCGGTGCCGGGAGCGCGTTCAACACCGACGGGATGCAGACGAGCGTCGCGGCCGACTTCTGACCGCGGGCAGTCGATCCCCGCGACGCCCCGTGTCCGTCAGGCTCGGGCGTCCTCGTCGGCGGCATCCTCGTCGATCGAGGAGTCCGGCGCGCCGGACGACCGCGTGAACGCTTCGCGTTCGCGGGCGTCGGCGAGGCGCTGATGGCCGTCGGCGACCGCCTCGACCGCCGCGAGCAGTCGGTAGGCGATGAAGCCGAGGGCGACGAGCGCGACGAACAGCACGCCGGCGAGGATGCGCGCCCGTATGAAGACGCTGTACACCAGGACGATGACCGAGAGGGCCGCGAGCGCGGTCCCGAGCGGCGTGCGGAGGGCCTTCGAGAGAGTGAGCGGGGAGTATCCCATACCGGCAGCCATCCGACGGTACGGACTTAAGCGATACGGCGGAAGCGTTCAGTCGAACGAGTTCTCACGGCGACGCACGTGCAGGTTCACCGCGACGCCGACGGCGGCGCCGACCGCCACCGCGACGATCACCACGGTCGCGGTCGACAGGAAGGGCCGCGCCGCGGAGACGGCGTACCGGACCGCGAACAGCGCGAGCGCGGCGTAGCTCACCGCGGCGACGCCGGCCAACGCGCCCCGCACCGGGGGCGACGCAACGCGGGAGAGACGGCGATGAGCGAGTCCGGCCGCCACGACTCCCGCCACGAGGCCCGCGGGGAGTCCGAGAAACAGCGAGAACTCGACGGCCGACGCCGCGAGTTCCGTCACGACGGCGGTGGCGACGAGGAACGCTGTCAGGCCGACGCCGAGAACGGTGACCGTACGCGAGAGGGACATACCCATTGCCTCTCCGCCGAGCCGATTAGCGCTTGCGGCGATAGTGGCGGTTTCAGAACGCCCCGATCAACGTCGAGACCTCGTCGAGCGACCGATTCAGTCCCATTCCCCCGTCGACTGTCGTTGTGCGGTGAGGTTTTTTGTAGCTGTGGTTGCGGTGCTGATGCGGTCGCGGTGCTGATGCGTTGCTGTCGCTGGGCAGTTTTCTGTCGACGTCGTGGTACCGCGGCGGCGCGAGGGCGCGAAGCGCCCGCAGCGCCGACCGCGGCCCCTTTTTGATCGACATTGTTCAAGGCTTGCGAGACCCGACGGGTCTCGCTGATCCCCGAGCAGAGCTCGGGGAGATGGGTGAGCGCGGCGCTCGCGCCGCGCAAACCCGACGCAGAAAAATGTCGAGATGAAAGGTCGGTCCCGGTCGATCAATCGTCCGCGGGCGCGCCGGTGCCGCCCGTGGAGACGCCGGTGCCGGGGCCGACGCCGATGCCGAGGTCGTCCAGTTTCTCGTCGGGGACGACGCCGTCGACCCAGCCGCGGTGGTCGTAGTACTCCGCCTTCATCTCGTCGAGCTCGCAGAGCTCGCCCTCGCTGGCGCCCTGTCCCGGGATCGCGTCCGGGTGCCCGTCGAGGAAGCGGTTGGGGAGCGTGTCGTCGTCGCCGTCGAAGCCGGCGAGGTTGTTGTAGTAGCGCTCGAGGTTGTAGACGCGCTCGCCCGCCTCGAACAGCTCGTCCTCGGTCACGTCGCGGCCGGTCATGCCGTTGTACTGGAGGACGTACTCCTCGATCCCCTCCGCGAAGGCGTTGAACTTGCAGATGTCGAAGGAGTCCGACACCGCGTGCAGGTCCTGGAAGGTGGCGGTGAGCTCGCCCTTCCCTTCCCACTCGTAGGGGTCGACCTTCTCGGGGACGCCGAGGATCTCGGCCGCGGGCGTGTAGGCCCGCAGGTGGCACGCGCCGCGGTTCGAGGTGGCGTACGCGATGCCCATGCCCTTCATGCAGCGCGGGTCGTAGGCGGGGATGGTCTGGCCCTTGACGGAGAGCTTGTTGTCGTGTGCGCCCACCTCGTCGGCGACGCGCTCGGCGCCCTCCGCGAGCAGGTCCGCGAGGTCGCCCTCACGGTGCGCGATGGACTCGATGAGGTCGACCATCTCCGTCGAGTCGCCCCA
>NZ_LKIR01000126.1:58421-81198 GCF_001462205.1 Haloparvum sedimenti | reverse complement strand
ACACCGGTCGATCATGAGGGCGATGTCGTCCCGCTCGGAGTGGCCGGAGTTCGGGCCGAGCGCGAACGCGGACTCGTACTCGTACGACTCCATCCGGACGTTCATGTCCGTCCCCTTGTGGTTCACCTGCACCTCGACCTCCTTCTTGCAGGCGACGGGGCAGGAGTGGCAGGTCGGCTCGTCGACGAGGATGTTCTCGCGGACGTTCTCGCCGGAGACCTCCTCGGCGTCGACCGAGCCGCCCTCGGCGTCGGAGAAGGAGCGCGTCGACGTGTACTTCGCGTTCTTCGTCGGGAGCCCGTCCATCTCCTCGGTGATGTTCATCAGGACGTTCGTCCCGTACTGCGAGAGACCGCCCTCGTTCGGGGCGGTGACGTCGGACTCGCGGATGACCTGCATCGCCTGCTGGTACCCCTCCTGGAACGTGTCGGGGTCGGCCGGCTTCGGCATCTTCGTCCCGCTCTTGACGACGACCGCCTTCACGTTCTTGTCGCCCATCACGCAGCCCGTGCCCCCGCGGCCCGAGGCGCGGTCGTCCTCGTTGACGACGCAGGCGTAGCGGACGCCGTTTTCCCCGCCGGGACCGATGGCCATGACGGAGACGTTCTTGCCGACCTCGCCGTCGACCTCGTCGTCCAGCGCGTCGATGGTGTCGTGGACGCCGTAGCCCCAGATGTGGGAGGCGTCCCGGAGTTCGACCTCGCCGTCCTCGACGACGGCGTAGACGGGGTTCTCGCTTTTCCCGTCCAGCAGGATGCCGTCAAGGCCGGCCCACTTGAGCCGGGCGCCGGACCAGCCGCCGTGATGCGAGTCGGTGACGGTGCCCGTCAGCGGGGACTTCGTCACCAGCGCGATCCGACCGCTCATCACGGTCTGCGTGCCGGTGAGCGGCCCGGTCATCAGCGCAAGCCGGTTCTCGGCCGAGTCGGGGTCGACGTCAGCCCCCTTCTCGAAGAGGTATCGGACCCCCAGCCCGCGGGCGCCGATGTACTTCTCGGCGTACTCGTCGCTGATCCCACGGTAGGTCACCTCCTCGTCGGAGAGGTCGATCTGTGCCACGCGGTCGCGGAAGCCGCCGTAGTCGGTCATGTAATGGTCGTTCATTATGTTGGTGCCGTACCCTGTTAGGCGTTCTCACGAAAGAGTAACCGTTTTTGATTACTCCGGTACCGGCGTCGTTTTCGGGGTCGCCAACGAACGGGAGACGACGATGCAGACACCGAGAGGCGAGACGGAAGGAGGCGGCTCTCGCGACACGTCCCGAACGGACTGGCGACCGGCGGCCGCCATCGCCGCGGCGGTGCTTTTGGCGTCGGTCGTACCGGTCCCGGGTGACGCCTCCGCGGGGGGCGGAGTCGTGAGCCTCACCGATCCGTTTCACCTGCTCGGCTACGCGGCGCTCGCGGCTGCGTTGGTGTGTCCGGTTGGTGCCGGCCTCCGTGAACGGATCGGGTTTCGATCGGCAGCTCTCCTCCCGAGAACAGCCGTGGTGGCGACGCTGGCAGCGCTGGCGTCGACCGCGTTCGGTCTCGGCGTTGAGGTGGTGCAGGCGCCGATCCCGTGGCGGTCGTTCGCGGTCGCGGACGCGGTCGTGAACGCGGTTGGGGCGCTGATCGGTGCAGCGATCGCAGTTGCGTGGTGGGGGCATCGGAAGCGTGCGTGACCGGCCGGAATCTGCCGCGAGGCGCCGATCGTGGCCGCCCCGAGGACGAAGCGGCTTTACGCCGCGACCGCCTCGGTTCCGCTAATGAGCAAGCCGAGCCCGGAGGCCTTCGAGGAGGGCCGCGGGATGGACGCCCACAACGAGGTGATGCGCGACATCCGCGCGGAGAAGTCGGAGACGTACGACCCCCACGAGCCGACCCGCGTCTGGGTCGACGAGGACAACACGCCCGACGGCGTGAAGCAGTCGCTCACGATCATCCTCAACACCGGCGGCTGCCGGTGGGCCCGCGCCGGCGGCTGCACGATGTGCGGCTACGTCGCGGAGTCCGTCGAGGGCGGCAGCGTCGCTCACGAGGCGCTGATGGACCAGATCCAGGTCTGTCTCGACCACGAGGCGGAGAACGCCGAGGGCACCGCGGACCTGATCAAGATCTACACCTCCGGCTCCTTCCTCGACGAGCGCGAGGTGCCCGCGGAGACACGGCGGGCCATCGCCGAGACGTTCGCGGACCGCGAGCGCATCGTCGTCGAGTCGTTGCCGGACTTCGTGGAGGCCGACCGAGTCTCCGACTTCACCGACGTCGGACTGGAGACGGACGTGGCGGTCGGGCTGGAGACCGCGACCGACCGCGTGCGCCGCGACTGCGTGAACAAGTACTTCGAGTTCGCGGACTTCGAAGACGCCTGCGCCGAGGCGCGGTCGGTCGGCGCGGGCGTGAAGGCGTACCTCCTGCTCAAGCCGCCGTTCCTCGCGGAGCCCGAGGCGGCCGCGGACATGATCGACTCCATCGAGCGCTGCGCCGACGTCGAGGGCTGTCACACCGTCTCGATGAACCCCTGCAACGTCCAGCGCTACACGATGGTCGACGAGCTGTTCTTCGAGGGGGGCTACCGCCCGCCGTGGCTCTGGACCGTCGCGCACGTGCTGGAGGAAACCGCGGACGTCGACGCCATCGTCGTCTCCGACCCCGTGGGCCACGGCTCCGAACGCGGCGCCCACAACTGCGGCGAGTGCGACGACCGCGTCCAGACCGCGATCAAGGACTTCGACCTCCGACAGGACCCCTCCGTCTTCGAACAGGTCTCCTGCGAGTGCGAGGCGACGTGGGAGTACGTGATGGACGCCGAGACGAGCTACAACATGCCGCTGGTTCGGTAACCACGGCCGGTAACGGGCGGCTCTGTCGACGCCGAAGGGATAGCGAAACGGGAACGACGTGAGTACGTCTGAAAACCACCCTTCACTGTCAGATCAGATACTGGTCAGTTGCTGATCAAAATAGATATGCGGTGTTCCGGAATAGCGTTATTTGAAAATGGGGGACCGGCTAGCAATTCGGGCCGAAGTGGATCATTATCGCGACCGTCGAGATAAGGTCTCGATCGAGGTTACTGACCGAAACGGCGACCCGGTTCCGACTGCAGAGATCATTGCACGGAACGAAGAGACTGGCCGGACACACGACGAGGAAATGCATATAGAACACACGGATTCACGTGGCGAGTGTCAATTCAGAATCGGAGACAACGCCAGATATCGCTACACCGCTAGAAAGCCGGGGTTTGTGGAAGACGATACCAGTGTGTATGTGCATCCAAGAAGCGGATTTGGGATCGACATTTCCGTGGACGAAATGCACCAACAAAACCCGTTCTCCGTGTTCATCCACGATCAGGGTGGCGAGCCGATCAGCGACGCTCGTGTCGATCTGGAGACAACACACACGTACAATAATGACCGCGTTTCGAGTATCGACTCAGGTCGTACTGGGCCGAATGGAAGGGTACGATTGGAGGCGTCCGGTAGTGGTACGCACGCAGTTCAAGTGAGCGTAGAAAACGCCGGAGAGAAGACGAAAACGGTGGTTATCCGTCCGAAAAAAGACGTCGAAGGCGACACGAGCGAACAGCGACGCACGGATACGCGGGACGTCACGGACGCGTCCGACTCTCAAACGTTCAACTCACGGGCAGCCGTCGTTAACGGAACAACCAAAACGTCAACCGGTCTGGTTATCTTCTACATTATCCTGATCAGTGTTCTGATCGGGATCTTGGTTCGAGCTGTGTAGTCGTTCAGGATGTCAGAATCGATCCATGACGGAGCCTGATGCCTCTGAGTGATCGATGCAGTAGGGTCGCGTCCTCTTGAAGTGGGACGGACCACGACCTCGCCGTCTCTCTCGCTTTCCTCGCCACAGGCAAGCCCCGCCACCGTCGCCGCCCCTTTTGTCGCGGGCGCCGAGACACGGGTATGGTTCGCGTCACCACCGGCGCCCGACTCCACTTCGGGTTCGGCAACCTCAGCCTCTCTCACGAGCGCCTCTACGGGGCGCTCGGGGCCGCGCTCGCGGAGCCCCGCGTCGTCGTCGACGCGGAGCGCGCCGAGGCGCCGACGGTGACGCTCGACGTTGAAGGAGGAGTCCGCGACCGCGAGGCGCTCGCGGACGACCTCTGCGCGTACGCGGAGCGCGCCTGCGAGCTTTTGGACGTGTCCGGCGCGGCGGTGACGCTCCGGGAGACGCTGCCGCGCCACGCCGGCCTGGGGAGCGGGACGCAGCTCGCGCTGGCGACCCTCGCGGGCGTCGCGCGGGCCCACGACCGCGCGCCGGCGGCCCGCGAGCGCGCGCCGGAACTGGGCCGCGGCGGACGCTCCGGCGTGGGAGTGGCGACGTTCGAGCGCGGCGGGTTCGTTCTGGACGCCGGCCACCCCACCGCCCGGTTCACGACCGACAGACCGGACGTGGGAAGCTGGGAGGTCCCGGCGGTCGCCGCGCGGCACCCGGTCCCGGACGACTGGCGCTTTTTGGTGATCACGCCCGACGCGCCACCGGGCCGGAACGGCGAGGCGGAGGACGCCAGCATGCGCGCGGCCGTCGAGCGCGCGGAGCCCGGGATCGCCGACCGCGTGGCCGGCGTCGTGACGCGGCGCGTGCTCCCGGCGGTCGCGGAGGGGCGCGCCGAGGCGTTCGGCGCGGCGGTCGCGGAGGTCGGACGACTCAACGGCGCGTGGTACGCCGACGAGCAGGGCGGGGTCTATCGACCGCCCGTGGGGGACCTCGTGGCGACGCTCGACGACGACCCCGCGGTGTTCGGCGCCGGACAGTCGTCGTGGGGACCGGCGGTGTTCGGCGTGACGGATGCCTCGCGAGCGGAGGCGGCCGCGGCGGCGGGCGAGGCGGCGCTCGACGCGGCCGGCGTCGACGGGACCGTGCGGATCGTCCGCGGGCGGAACCGCGGTGCGCGGATCGAGGGAGAGTGACGAGGGGCGCGGTCGCCGACGGGACCGGCCGGCGGGCACGCGGGGGTGCCGTAACGGCTAAACCGCCGGGGAGAGGCGTGAACCCATGGCGAGTATTCCGTTCGGCGTCGCCCGGCTCGACTCCATCCTGGGCGGCGGCGCGCCCCCGGGCAACGTCGTGTTGCTCTCGGGCGAATCCGGTGCAGGTGCACGGGAGTTCCTCTACACCAGCGCCGCGATGAACGCGCTCGGGCTCGGCGACCAGGAGCTGTTCGACCTCTACTACGGGGACCTCGAACCGGACGCGGCCGTCCCCCCGGAGGTCCACTACGTCTCGTTCACCTCGGACAAGGCCGCGATCCGGCGCGAGATGGAGTACACGATGGACGAAGAGATCGTCGACGCGGCCATCGACTGGATCTCCTTCGCCGACCTCTCGGACGCATACTTCCAGCTGAGTCCGATCCCGCGGGACTGGTACATGGGCGAGACGACGACCCTCCAGGAGCTCGGCAACCGGTCCGGACGCGAGGATGTCCTGACCGCACTCGGCGACTATCTGAGCGCGAACGCTGCTGGGAACCTGGTCGTCATCGACTCGATCACCGACCTCGTCTCCTCCGTCTCCGACGAGATCGAGTGGAGCGACATCGCGATGCTTCTGAAGGGACTCAAGAAGGCGGCGTTCCACTGGGAGGGCCTCATCCTGCTTCTGGTCAACGAGGACGCGCTCTCGGCCGAGAAGATGGGCGCGCTGATGGACGCCGTGGGCGGAACGTTCCGCTTCACGTGGGAGACCGGCGGCTCCCAGCGTGCGCGGACGATGGTCGTCCGCGAGTTCCGCGGCGTCCTCTCGCGGCTGGAAGAGGAGAACATCGTCCGCTTCGAGACGGACATCCACGAGGGGGGACTCGACATCAGCGACGTACGGAAGATCCGCTGATGGACCCCCCGGAAGCTTACTTACGTCCGCGTGGTAAAGGGGACACAGAGATGGTGGGTGCGCGACGATGACGCTGCCCGAGGAGATCTCCGTGGACGATGGGGGTACGACGGAGATGGACCGCGAGGAACTCCTCGCGCAGGCCGTCGTCCGGTTGGCCGACGAGAACGACATCGACGTGCCGGACGCGGAGACCGTCGAGCAGCTTCGGGTGCGGGTCGACGAGCTCACCGACGACGACGCCGGGGAGCTCCGGTCGGAGGTCGAGACGCTGGAGGGCGAACTCGAGTCGCTCGACGCCGAGGTCGACGACCTCAGGACGACCCTCGAGGGGGACGTACAGGATGTCCGCGAGCGCGTCGTCGAGGTGCTTCGAAAGGTGCAGTCGAAGGCGGCCGAGGACCACTCCCACCCGCCGCTGGCGAGTTCGCTCGACTCGCTGCGCGACGACTTAGCCGATCTGGAGAGCCGGATCGACCGCGTCGAATCGCGCGCCGAGGGGCAGCTCGACGAGTTCGAGACGACCGTCGCGGAGTACGAGGAAACGCTCGACGGGGTCGAGGAGAAACTGAACCGCCTCGCCGGCGCGGTGGTCCGGCTCCAGCGACGAACCGGGAAGCTCGACACGGAGCGCGCACAGCGCGAGGCTGCCGCGGAGCTGTCCGCGGTCGCGAACCGCCACGGAGTGACGGACGCCGACTGCGACAACTGCGGGAACGCCGTCCACATCGGCCTGCTGGCGGCGCCGCGATGCCCGCACTGCGAGAGCACCTTCGAGTCGGTCGAACCGAAGTCCGGCTTCTTCGGAACCGCGCGGCTGACGGTCGGAGAGCGTCCAGCACTGGAAGGCGAGTCGGAACCCTCGACCGAGGCGAACGACATCCTCGAGGACGACGCATGACCGACGGTGGGGAGCCGCGGGACGACGACCGCGACGACCGCGACGGATCGCGAAGCGGGGACGGCCCGCGGAGCGACGACGGCGATCGTGACGGCGGCGAGGAGGTCGGGTGGACCGCGCCCGACGACGCGGACGGGGACGACGATCTGACCGAGCTGGACCCGGAGGGGGTCGAAGTCGACGTCGACCCCGGACTCGACGCAGGCGTCGACTCCGAGAGCCCGTTCGCCGAGTTGGACGCGGACGTCGAGTCCGACGACCCCTTCTCGGACCTGGACGGAGGCGCCGACGAGGAGGGGTCAGGGACCGACCCCTTCGAGCAGATGGAGGTCGGCGATCTGGACGAGGACGTGTGGGAGGCGCTCTCGGAGGAGGAGGCGTCGGTCGGTCCGGCGCCGGCCGCGGAGGGCGGCGTCGGTGCGACTCCGGTCGAGGAGGACGAGGAAGGGGGCGACCACGCGGACCACATCGTCGACAAGCGGCAGTACTGCCAGAGCTGTCCGTACTTGGCCGATCCGCCGGCCGTCGCCTGCGAGCACGAGGGAACGGAGATCGTCGAGGTGACCGACGAGGACCACTTCCGGGTGCGCGGCTGCCCCATGATCGCGGAGGAGGGGCCGCAGTTCGACCGCGGGTGACCGCGTCCGCGGTCGCCGGGGGCGCCGCCGTGACCGCGCAGACGCGGAACATAAGGGCGCGACTCCCCTACGGCGACCATGCAGTTTTGCGACGAATGCGGCTCGATGATGGTGTCGGTCGACGGCGAGATGGTCTGTCAGAACGACGACTGCGGCGCCACGACCGAGCAGGAGGAGGGCCTCGCGGAGCAGTTCACCTCCACCGAGGCGCAAAGTGACGACGACGTGATCGAGACCGAGGAGGGCGCCAACTTCGAGGGGAAGCCGACCGCGACCGACGTGGTCTGCGAGGAGTGCGGCCACGGCGAGGCGTGGTACACGATCAAACAGACCGGCTCCGCAGACGAACCCCCGACACGATTCTTCAAGTGCAAGGAGTGCGGCCGGCGGTGGCGGGGGTACAGCTAACTCGTCCCGTCGCCGCGCCTACTCGTCCCTCGCCGTGCCTCCGAGCCGCGGCGACAGAAAACCCCCCACAGCCTCCGCGGCCTGCCCGCTTTTTCCGACGAAGAAGTGGTCGGCGTCGATCTCCGCGACCGACAGCCCGAGTTCTCGCGCGCGTTCGACGACCGGCTCCCAGTCCGCGGTCGTGTCCCGCGTCGCGTGGACGACGCGCGTGGGGGTGCCGGCGTCCGCGAGCGCGTCCAGGGCCGTGACGGCGTCCGTGTCGGGGTTAAGTCGGGCCGCGGGCGCGAGCGCGGCGACTGCGCGGAGGTCGGGGTTGCTCGCGGCCGTCACGAGCGCGACGCAGCCGCCGAAGGAGAACCCGAACAGGCCGACGCGGTCGTACCGCTCGCGGGCCCACGCCACGGCGTTGTCCGCGTCCGTCGTCTCGCCGTACCCCTCGTCCCAGTCGCCGTAGTCGAAGCGCAGGCAGTCGATCCCGCGGTCGGTCAGGAAATCGCTCACCGCGCGCAGGCGCTCGTCGCCGCGGTGGCCGCGGTGCTGGGGATGGGGCGGGCAGGCGACGACGCAGGCGTCGGCGTCGGACTCGTCGTCAGCCGAGTCGGAACCGGCGGCGTCCAGACTCGCGCGCACGTCGCGGCCGCCGGGGATCAGGACGGTCTCGCTCATGGGTGGTGGTGCAGAAATGCCGCGGCGGCGTCAGGGGACCTGCGTCACGCGGTCGACGCCGTCGAGGGCCTCGAGCTCCGCGACGACCGCGTCCTGATCGATGTCCGCCTCGTAGTAGAAGACGAGGTCGAAGGTGCCCTGCCGGAGGAGCTGTTGGCACTCCCAGACGAACGCCTCGTCGTCGAGCGTGCGCCCCTGGAACTGGTTCGAGGAGAAGTCGGGGTCGTCGTTGCCGGCCTCGATGTACGCCTCGCCCTTGCCCGAAAGCTCCGCGAGCACGTCGTTGATCGCGACCGTCAGCTCGTGCATCTCCAGGTCCTCGTCGCCGCCGAGGTCGGTGTGGACCACGCAGCCGACGAGCTCGATCTCGCCCGGTTCGATCAGCGCGAGCGTCCGCTGGTAGAGGTCCTCGTCGAGGGTCTCGCTCATTGGCCGCCGTTCGCGCGGCCGGGATAAACGGGTGGCGGTTCGCGGCCGGCGCGGTGCCACCGCTCCTCGAGGCCGTGGGGCACCTCGTCGCGTCCCGCAGGCTTCACGTACGCCAGCCGCCAACGTCGGGTATGGACATCGCGCCGTTCGGCCTCGAGCGCTGGTTCGCGGAGTACGAACACGAGGCCGACATCATGCTGGCGGAAAGCGGGATCCGGTCGCTCGACGCCTCGCGGTTCGACCTGGACCCGGGCGAGCTGGGCTACGTCATCCCGACCAACGGCGACCCCGACTTCCGCGCGGCGGTGGGCGAGCGGTACGACCGGAGCGCCGACGAAGTGCTGTTCACCTGCGGCACGCAGGAGGCGAACTTCCTCGCGTTCCTCTCCATCCTCGGGTCGGGCCCGAGCGAGGGGAGCGGAGCGAAGGGCGGCGGCGACCACGCTGTCGTCGTCACGCCCACCTACCAGGCGCTCCACGCCGTCCCCGAGGCGTTCGGCGAGGTGACCCGCGTCGAGCTCTCCGAGGCGGACGACTGGCGGCTCGACCCCGATGTGGTCGCGGACGCCGTCCGCGAGGACACCGCCGTCGTCGTCGTGAACAACCCGAACAACCCGACCGGACGCTACCACCCCGAGGAGACGATGCGCGCCGTGTACGACGTCGCCGCCGAGAACGACGCCTACCTGCTCTGTGACGAGGTGTACCGCCTCCTCGCGGAGGACCCGCTCCCGCCCGTCGCCTCGTTCGGCGAGTACGGCATCTCCACGGCCAGCCTGACGAAGGCGTACGGGCTCGCCGGGCTCCGCTTCGGCTGGCTCGCCGGCCCGCAGGAGGTGGTCGACGCCGCGTGGGGGTGGAAGGATTACACCACCATCTCGCCCGGCATCATCGACCAGCACGTCGCGAGGCAGGCGCTGGGCCGCCGCGAGGACCGCATCCTCGAGGAGAACCGCGACCTCGCGCGCGAGCACCGCCGGACCGTCGGGAAGTGGGTCGAGGCTCGCGGACTGGAGTGGCACGATCCGGTCGGAGTCAACGGCTTCGTGACGGTCCCCGATGCCTTCGACGACGCGGAACACTTCTGTCGCACGGTCGTCGAGGAGGCCAGTGTCGTGCTCGCGCCCGGGCACCTGTTCGGCTACCCGAACCGCTTCCGGATCGGGTTCGGGCTCCCGACCGATGAACTGGAGGAGGGGCTCTCGCGCGTCCGCGAGGTCATCAGGAATCACGGGGGTGCCTGAGATGAGTTTCTTCGGCGAACTCGTCGAGGACGTGAAGGGGTTCCTCACGGACCCGACCGACGAGCAGAAGGCGATCGCGGCCGCGGTGCTGACGATCATCGTCGTCGACCGCTGGGCGTGGTACAACGACATCCCGTTCGTCGTCCAGTCGGTCGGCGCGGTGATGGCCGGCTTCGCGGTGTTCTTCCTCGTCAGCTACCTGCTGACCGGCCAGTTCGTCCCGCCGGACGAGGAGGACCCCGAGGAGTTCGAGGACGAGTTCCACCCCTGATAGAGAAAAAAGGTCGCGACGGCGCGTGTCTGGTCCCTTTTCTGGGCCGGCTTCTCAGGTTTCCGTCGATACCGACCCCGAGCGATCAGCGCCGGTCGAGCAGTGCCGCCGCCAGCAGCGCGAGGAGCGCGACGACCGGCCCGAACCCGGGCGCCGAAACGCCGCTCTCCGACCCGGACTCCGCGGCGCCGGTCGAGTCGCCACCACCGGTCATCGTGGTCGCCGACGTCGTCCTCGATTCCTCCTCCTCGCCGCCGAACGACTCGAACGCCGGCTCCTCGACGTACGCCGGGTCCGCGTCGGGGCCGCCGCCGGAGACGTTCACGTCCGCGTATGCGTCCGCCACCGGTTGCGGGTACTGACTCGTCAGCCGGACCTCGCTCCGGGAGGCGTCGATCCGTGCCGTCGCCGGGTCGGCCTCATCCCGGACGCGGAAGGTAACCGTCGCGAAGTGGGCGACGCCGGTCGTGGCCTGCTCGCGGGGGTTCCGGAGCGACTGGTCGACGCTCACGACCCCGGACTCCGCGTTTCGGACGGTCTCGGCGTAGTCGGGCGAGTCGGCCGCGTCAGCGGACGCCTCGGCGAACCAGTCGCCGGGCTCGACGCGTTCGACCGCGAGGTGACTCGCCGGGTAGTCGAGCCACAGGTCCACCGCCGCCACCTCGGCGTCGCCGTAGGCGCCGTGACTCTCCAGTCCCACCCTGACCGAGAACGTATCGCCCGGCTCCGCGGCCGCCGTCTCCGGCTCCACGGAGAACACGGCGACGTTGTCGCCCGCCGCGGCCGGGCCGACCGCCGCGCCGAGCCCGACGCCCGCGAACAGGAGACATGCGAGCGCCGCGGCCGTGAGCGCGCGAACGCCCGGGCAGCCGCGAGCGCGGCCGACCGCCCCGTCGTCCCCGCCAGCGTCGACACGGGTCACTCCGGCACCTCCAACTCGACCTCGACCGGCGGCATCTCGCGGAACGCGGTCTGATAGCCGGCGTGTCTGGCCGCCTGCGGCGGCGTGTCAACCGTCAGCGTCACCGCGTCTCCCGTCCGGGCGTCCGACAGCGCGGCGCCGTAGTGGTACCCGAGTTCGTGGTCCAGCGTCCCGGTGAGGGGGCCGGACGAGACCGACTCCCCCTCCCGGCGCTGCTCGTACGAGAGCGCCGTCATCGGGAGCGAACTCCGGTTGTAGGGCGTGCGCGGTGAGACGGCGAGGTACCGCTCGTCGTCGTCGACGAACCGCGACCCCGACGCGATCAGGGTCGTCGCCAGCACCGCGTCGCCCGTCACGGGACGGCCCTGCAGGGTTCCGGGAAGGGCGTCCGCGGGCGGGAGATCCCCGGCGTCCGGGGCGCGCTCGTAGGTGCCGTATCTGTGCCCCGCCTCGCCGCCACGCCAGCGCTCGACGCCGTTGGGGTGCGGCTCCTCCGTCGTGTCGGAGTTCTCCTCGGCCCCCTGCGACCCCATCCGGGCCATCGCGTTCGCCAGCGCGCCGCGGCGGCCGCGGTCGCCCTCCGCGACGTAAACGATGCCCTCGACCACCTCGCTCCGGAACTCGTCGTCGAAGGTGAACGTGAACGTTCCCGTGCCGCTCTCGTCGAAGCGGCCGGCGTAGTCGCCGGTGAGGCGTGCGTCGACCGCCCCGACCCGGACCGTCACTTCGTAGGTCCCGTCCTCGCCGAGCGGGACGTTGTCACCGGCGTGCAGGCCCATCTCCTGAGAGACCATCGGCCACGGGACGTGCGTGGACCCCGACTCGCTCTCGCGGCCGACCGTCAGTTCGAGGCCGGTCTCGGCGGGGATCACGGCCTTCGTCTCGGGGTCGCGGACGGTCACCATCAGGTGGACATCCTCCGCGCCGGAGGGCTCGGTCCGCTCGACGGTCTCTCCCGTCACGGTCCAGAAGGCGTGCGGGTACGTCACCATCGGCACCACCTCGTACGGGCCGGCCCGGATCGGGTCGAGGTGCCGCATCGCCTCGAAGTGGGTCGGGACGTAGACGGCGTCCGGCGGGTCCTCGACGCGCGCGAGCGTCGGGCCGCCACCCTCTCCGGTACCCGAGCCGTCCGTCTCTTCGCCCTCGGCTGTCGATCCGGCGGGCCGGTCGCTTCCTCCCTCGCTCGCACAGCCCGCGAGCGCGCCGGCGAGACAGACCGCGCCGGCCGACAGCGCGCGACGTCTGGTGATCTGCGAGTCGGCCCGGCGCTCCGGCTCTCGCGCGCCGTTTCTCGGTCCGGCCGTGGCGTCGTCCTCGGTCGTGGTGTCGTCGGTCATGGTATCGTCGGTCCGTTCCGGTCGTCACTCGGGGGTCGGCGTCGGTAGGACGCGGTGGCGCCGCGGCGGGAGTAGGTAGTTCCCGCGCCGGCGAACGAAGACGTACTGCAGGATACCGTTGTTCACGCGGCTCCCGACCGCGGTCTCGTCGGCGATGTCCGCGCCGGTCATCGCCGCCCGCACGCGGACGAACTCCCCGATCCGGCGCTGGTTCGTCAGGAAGTGGACGCCGGCGTGGTCGCCGTCGGTCGTGTCGAAGTCGCGGCGCAACAGGAGCGGCGCGCCGTCCTCGCGGGCGCGGGCGGCCTTCTGCGCGTGGCCGACGACACCCGAGTCGCGGGCGTACGCCACCGCGTCCTCCGGCAGGTCCGCGACCGCGGGGTCCGCGCCGAGCTTTTCGCCCCAGTCGCCGACGCGCTCCTCCGCTGCGTGGACGGGGCTGAACAGCTTCGCGACGCGCTGGGCGTGGCTCTCCTGTCGCCACCACGCGTTGAGCTGGAGCCGGAGCGCGGCGACGTGCTGGGTGGTCGCGCCGGAGAAGGGCCCCTCTCGGACCGTCACGCGGTCCTCCGTCGCCTGCGACGCGCGGAAGCCGTTTCTGAACCCCATCATCAGCGGCGCCTCCTCCGGGATCGGGGCGTCCTCGGGGAGCCCCGGCACGCCTCGGTGCTCCCGCGGGAGGCCCGCCCCGACGAATCCGGTTCGGCGGTCGACGGGGTCGAGCACGCCGGAGAGGTTGGGGACCTGCTCCTCTCGGTCGCCCGACCGCACGGCCCCAGCGTCCCCGAACAGCGCCTCGTCCGCGGACAGCAGCGCCGCGGGCGCGTCGCTCGCGAGGTGGATCAGGAGGTCCGCCTCGTCGAACGCCGGGTCCTCCATCTCCGTCAACGCCGTCGGCGCGGGCAGGTCGACGGACGCGGGGAGCGACGCGTCGAACCGGTCGAAGTACGCCGGCGCGTAGCCGACCGTGAACAGCAGCCCCTCGTTCGACCACGCGAACGCGCGTTCGAGCGCCGAGAGCGCCTCCCGGAGCGTCTCCCGGGCCGCGGCGCGCTCGTCGCCGTCCGTCGGGTCGAACCCGAGGTCGGCGTACCGGAGGACGTGGTGTCGCGGCGGGCGGACGTTCCCGTCGGCGTCCGTCGGAAGCGCCTCGTTCCACGCGTGCTGTCGGTCAGGAACGGCGTCGGGATCACCGGTCGGAACGTCGGCGAGGTCGGCCGCGCCACCGGGATCTGCAGCGGGCGCCTCCACACACGCCGACAGCCCGGCCGAGCCGCCGAGCGCGACGGCCGCCTTCAGAAATTCCCGGCGCGGCGTCTCCGAGGGATCGGGGAGCCTGTCTTCGGGGTCCGGGAGGGTCATTCGCGTGTGGGTCGTGGGGTCGTGGATAAATGAGGGCGTCGGGCGTTCCCGTCCGCGTGAAGGGGGTCCGAAACTCCGGCGTTACTCGGACTCGTCGCCCGAGAACCGGTCGAAGAGGTACGCGCCGCCGGCCACGCCGGCCGCGCCAGCACCGACGCCGAAGCCGGGCGCGGAGTCGCCCGTCTCGCCGCCGGCGTCGGTCTCCTGATCGGTACCGCCGTCCGCCGTGTCGGTCTCCGTCCGTTCCTCGGTCCCCTCGGTCTCCTCGCTGCCGGTCCCCGCGGCCGCGTCGGCGTCGACCCGACCCTTCAGCTTGAACGCGTCGTAGCCCGAGGAGTTCGGCAGGTCGACCGTCTCGCCGTCGGACTCGTAGCCGTAGTGCTCGTCGTTCGGCTCGAACTCCCCGAAGACGCGGACGACCGGGTCTTCGACCGAGGTGGCCAGTTCCGCGAGCGCGTCCGCCGCGAAGGTCACCTCGACGGCGTCCTCGGTCTCGGAAACGCCCTCGGCCTGCACGACCGCGCCGGTGCGCGAGACCGCGCGGTAGGTGTCCTCGACGACGCCCTCGGAGGCCTCGGGATTCGGGAGCCTGACGGTCGTCGTGTCGCCGTCGGCGGAGACCGCCGCGTCACCGAGGTCCTCGTCGACGCGGATCATGCGGTGCTCGCGCTCGGGGGCGACCGTGTCGCGCTCCTCCAGCTTGTCGATGGTGTACGGGCCCTGGAACTGCCCGGACTGGAGGACGAGCTCCCCGTCGCCGATGACGGAGTTGCCCGCGACGTAGTCGTTGGTCGCGACGAGGTACGTCTCGTCCTCGTCGTACGGCTCGCCGCCGACAAACAGGTTGTCGATCTCCCCCTCGTCGTCGTGGCCGGTCCACTCGTAGGAGACGCCCGACACCTGGATGGCCGGCTGGGCGCCGTACTGGCTCGGGAGCGGGCGCACCTCGCCCTCGAGGTACTCGTACAGCTGTGCGCCCGAGAGCTCGTACACCTCGATCTCGTTGGGGAACGGGAGAATGTCCATCACGTCGAGGCCGGTGATCTCGCCGGGGCCGTACGTGCTTCCCGAGCGGATCCCGCCGCCGTTCTGGGTCGCCACGTCGATCTCGCGGTCGAGGTCGCCGACCTCGCGCGCGAGGTCGGTCATCAGGTTCCCCCAGCCGGTCTCGATGGCGTAGTTGTCGAAGGTGGCGTTCAGCTCCACCTCGCTCTCGACGATCGGCTCGCCGAGCCGGTCCTCCAGCTCGCCGAGGTACTCCTCGGAGAGGGAGGCGAGCTCCTGGTCCGGCTCGATCGACTGCACGTCGACCGGCGTGTAGTTCTCGGTCTCCTCCGGCGGGCTCTCGTCGTCGCCCAGCGCCTCGGAGTTGTAGAAGTCGAGGCGCTCCCAGTCGGACAGGTCCCCGGACTCCATGTCGAACGTGAGCCGGCCGAGGTGGTCGAACTCGTCGCCGAACTCGGCGATGACCGTGTCGTTGACCACCTTCGGCTCCGCGAACGTGATCCCGGAGTGGGAGCCCACGATGGCGTCGAGTCCGTCGACCGCCTCCGCGACGCGCTCCTGCTGGCCGCTGGAGATGTGCGCCGCACAGACCACGAAGTCCGCGCCCATGTTCTCCGTGAGCGCGGTCGTCGCCTCCTGGGCCGCCTCCACGTTGTCGATGACCTCGTACTCCTCCGGGTAGTCGGTGATCGAGTAGAAACCGTTGACGACGAGTCCGAAGACGCCCAGCGTGACGGATCCGGGGTTGATCGTCAGCCAGCGGTCGGTGCCGGGGATGGCGTCGCCGTCCGGCGTCCGGAGGTTCGCGACCGTCCACGGGAACTCGCTGTCCGAGAACCGCTGCTCGGCCACGTCAATGCCGAAGTCGAACTCGTGGTTGCCCGCGCCGACCGCGTCCGGTTCCATGTAGTTGAGCGCCTCGATCATGTGTGCACCCTCGTACTCCAGCCCCAGCATCGACGGCGCGAGGTCGTCGCCGTTGCCGATGAAGGCGCTGTTGCCGTACTCCTCGCGAAGTCGGGCCGCCTCGACGTAGTAGCGCGCGAGGCTCTTCTCGGCGTCCGAGGCGTCCTCGAACCGACCGTGGAAGTGCGTGTCGTGCACGATGGTCAGAGCGTCGCCGTCCTGCGCGGCCGCGGCGCCCGGTGCCCCGCCCAGCGCCCCGACCGACAGACCACCCGCGGCCGCCGCGAGCAGGGTTCGTCGGCGCGTCTCGATACGGTCGTCCGAGGGTGTCTCACCCATGAGGGTTCGTGTTCAAGGATCTTTCTTGTATCTTTCCCTCGGCGAACCGGTGACATTTATCCGCATCTGGAGGACCGTGGACCCGAACGGAGCCACGGGGAATCGGGGCCAGGAGACACCCGTCGCTCGGGAGTTCGTGCAGAGTTTTTGCGAGGGAAGAACGCCCCGAGAGCGCCCTTCCGCATCACGGGGGGTGGATCCCAGCGATGCGAGGGATGCGATTTGAACGCATGGACCTCTACAGGAGCGGATCTTGAGTCCGCCGCCGTTTCCAGACTTGGCTACCCTCGCACGCGAGTTTCGGTACAGGTGCGTGCGTGTTTAACTCGTCGGTTCGTGCCCGCTCCGTCCCCGGGTCGGACGGTCCGCGTCGGGAGCGAGAGGGCGTGAGCGACATCGTCGTGCCGGCCGGGGCAACCGTTAGGCGCCCCCGGCCCAAACACGATCCATGGACGACCACACCCGTGACCCGGGCGTCGCCCCGCCGCTCGGTGACCCCTCGGGGTGGCGCGCGGACGACCGCATCTGGGAGCACGCGACCCTCCGGCGCGCGACCGAACACGGCGTCCGGCTGTTCAACGCCGGCGAGTACCACGCCGCCCACGACTGCTTCGAGGACGAGTGGTACAACTACGGGGCCGGGCGCGTCGAGTCCACCTACCTGCACGGGATGGTGCAGGTCGCCGCAGGCGCGTACAAACGCGCGGACTTCGCGGACGACGACGGCATGCGGAGCCTCTTTACCACCGCGCTGGAGTACCTCCGGGGCGTCCCGGCGGACTTCTACGGCGTCGACGTGGGAGACGTTCGCGCGACCCTGGACGCCGCGCTCGCGGATCCGGCGGCGATCGACGGGTGGCGGATCGAACTCGACGGCGCGCGCCCCGACGCGTACCCGGCCGACCGCGAGTACGCGGAACGGCTCGAACACGGGCCGTGACGCGGCCGGCGGCGCGGTCGTGAGGGGCGACGCGGTTGGGAGGGGGCGCCGGATCCGAACCCCACTTATCCGCCGGGCTATTGCGATCCAGTATGGAAGTGTTCGAGGTGGGGGAGGGGACCCCGGAGATCGCGGTCGTGAGCGGGATCCACGGCGACGAGCCCTGCGGCGTCCGGGCCGTCGAGCGCCTGCTGGCCGACGACGAGGACGTCGAGCGGCCGGTGAAGCTGATCGTCGCCAACGAGGAGGCGCTGGAGATCGGCGAGCGATACGTCGACACGGACCTCAACCGGTCGTTTCCCGGGGATCCGAACGGGGACGCCCACGAGGAGCGACTGGCGCACCGACTGCAACAGGAGCTGACCGGCTGCACGACGCTGGCGATCCACTCCACGCAGTCGTACGCGGAGCCGTTCGCGGTGATCGACTCGATGGACGAGGTCACCCGCGGCGTCTGCCCGCACCTGCCGGTCGACATCGTCATCCAGACCGACCGGTTCACCGAGGGACGGCTCATCGAGCACCCGCACACCATCGAGGTGGAGGCGGGCGAGCAGGGGACCGATACGGCCGCGGACAACGCTTACTGGCTCGTTCGCGGATTCCTCGCGGCCACGGGCGCGCTTCCGGCGCCGGCCACCGAGAGCGTCGTCGACGCGGGCGGCCGCGACGAGATCGACGTCTATCGGCTGCTGGAGCGGATCCCGAAGCCGCCGGCCGCCGACTACGAGGTGTTCGCGCGCAACTTCGAGCGCGTACGGGCCGGAGAGGCGTTTGCCGCCGCGGATGGCGACCGGCTCGTCGCTGACGAGGATTTCTACCCGGTGCTGCTGTCGGCACACGGCTACGAGGACCAGTTCGGCTACGTCGCGGATTACGCCGGTTCGTTCGCCTGACGCGGGCGGTTCGGCCGAGCCTTCAACAGCACACGGCGCTTTCTCACGCTACTCTCGCGTCAGCTCCAGCACCGTGAGCGTCTCGAACGGGAACGACTCCTCGACGGCCTTCTCGTGGTCGAACCCCGCCGCCTCCGCGAGCGCCAGCACCTCCTCGTACCCCGTCAGCGAGCTCACGAGCAGCAGGACACGGCCGCCCGGCTGGAGGACGCGCCCCACGTCCGCGAGGAACGGCTCGATCAGCTCACGGCCGGTCTCGCCGCCCGACAGCGCCGCCTCCATCCAGTCGGACCACTCGTTGTCGGGGTCGGTCGGCAGGTACGGCGGGTTGAACAGGACCGTCTCGAAGCTGTCGTCGGCGAACGGAGAGAGCAGGTCCGCGCGGACGACCGACAGCCCGCGGTCGCGCGCCTCCCGGCAGGCGTGCGGGTTGAGGTCGCTGGCGACCACCTCGCAGTCCGTCTCCGTGTCCACGCGCTCCGCGACCCATCCCGAGCCGGTCCCGACCTCCAGGGTCCGGCCCGCGGCGCGCTCCAGCGCCGCCTCCGCGAGCAGACCCGAGTCCTCGGCGGGCTGGTAGACCGCCGTCTCGGCATCGCGGCGCTCGGCGAGGTCGGTCATCGGTCGCCGCCCCCGTCCGAGGCCTCTTCACCCCGACCCCGGTCGTCGGCGGCGTCGAGCCGGACCCCGACGCCGCCCTCGCGGGCGGAGTGCGTGCGCTGCGGGAACGGGATGGTGATCCCCTCCTCGGCGAACGCCTCGTGAACCGCGGCGATGACGCCAGTCCGCGTGCGCCACCGCTTCCGGGAACTGGGATTGTCGATCCAGTAGCGCACGCCGAGGACGACCGCCGAGTCGGCGAATCGCTTGCCGACCACCTGCGGCGAGGGCATCTCCAGCACGTTGTCGACGCCTCTCGCAGCCTCGACGGCGATCTCGGCGGCGCGTTCCGGGTCGTCCTCGTAGTCGATTCCGACCTCCACCTCGATGCGGAGCCGGTCCTCCTTCGTGCGGTCGAGCACCGGGTTCCCACCCACCACGTCGTTAGGGATGGTGACGTGCTCGCCGTCGAACGTCCGGATCCGCGTGTTGACGATGGTGATGTTCGTGACGACGCCCTCGTGGTCGCCGACGACGACCCAGTCCCCGATCTCGAAGGGTCGCGAGAACATCAGGACGATGCCGGCGAGCACCGCGCCGAGCGTCTGGCGGGCCGCCATGCCGACCACGATACCGAGGAACCCCGCCCCGACGAGGAGGCTGCCGAGGTTCTCGGTGAACAGCCCGACGACCACCAGGAACGCGAGGGAGTAGATCGACAGCTGCGTGAGCCGATAGAGCATCTCCTGTTGGTGGTCAGAAATGGAGTCGCCCGCGCTCACGATCTCCCGGATGATCTGGCCGAGGAAGTCGGTCAACGCGTACGCACCGCCGAGGATGACCACCGAGAGGACGACCTGCGGGAACTGTCCCGCCAGATTGAGGTCGCCGTACGCCTGGTTCAGCGAGTCGGTGAGTCCCCACACGCCGAGGAGGCCGATCACGCCGAGCGCGGTCGCTCCCGCGATGAGCGTCGACAGGGTCAGTCGACGCACCGTGCCGAGGTCGGCGTCGCGACGCTCCCGGTAGCGACGGACGAAGAATCGAACTGCGAGCACCGAGGCGACGATCAGTCCCGATATCGCCACTCGAGTCGTCGTGTCGAACGTGATCTGTCCGAGTTCCGCCACGATGATCACTCCGGCCGACCGTGTTCCCGGGCCAACTCCGCCAGCGCGGCGAATCCGGCAGGAGCGAGGTCACCGGGACGCTTGCGGAGCAGGTCCTCGTCGGCGGCCTCGACGACCGCCTCGGGCGCGCCCAGTCCGGAGATGTGGGCGGTGTTCCGGATCGCGTTTCGGACCGTCTTGCGGCGCTGCGTGAACAGCGCCTTCACGAACCGGAGGAAGAACGCCTCGTCGGCGACCTCATAGTCGGGGTCGCGGGGCGTACACCGCACCACCGCGCTCTGGACCGCCGGCGGCGGGGAGAACGCCTCGCGCGGAACGTGCTCCGCGATCTCCACGTCGGCGTAGTGTTGCGCCGAGACGGAGAGTCGGCCGTACTCGCTCGTCCCCGGCTCCGCGACCATCCGCTCCGCGAACTCCTGCTGAAACATCAGGACCATGGGGCGCTTTGCCGGAAACAGCCGGAAGGCGATCTCCGAGGAGGCGCCGTACGGCAGGTTCGCGACGCAGGCGGTGAACTCGGGTAGCGCCACGTCCAGCGCGTCGCCGGTCACCACCTCCAGTCGCCCGGCCGCGACCGCGTCCGCGAACTCCTCCCGGAGGAAGGTGGCGTAGTCGGCGTTGCGCTCCACGACGGTGAGAGTCCCGCGACCGTCGGACTGCCCCCGGTCGCCCGCGTCGTCGCCGAGCCCCTCGCCGCCGCCGACCAGAGCGAGCAGGCGGTCGGTCAGCGCGCCCGCGCCGCCGCCGATCTCCAGCACGCGACTCGTGTCGGTCCCCGCGGGGAGATAGCCCGGAATGCGGTCGAGCACGCGATCGTCGACGAGGAAGTGCTGGTCCTGATCGGGGTCCACGGCGAGGCCCGCACGGCGGATCAGCGCGTCGGGGTCGCGGTCGCCCGTCGGTCGGTCGCCCCCGTCTGAGTCGGGCGACGCCGATGTCGATGGGTCGGTCATTGGCCGCGGCTACGCGACGATTCCGGGTAAAGCCCCCGTTTTCGGGTGCTGGCTCCTCGACGAGGGGGCCGCGGCTCCGCGGACGGCACTACCCCTCGTAGCCGACGAACCGCTGGTACTTCAGGTCCTCCTCGCGGAGCTCCTCGACGATGCGGTCGACGATCACCTCGCGGGGATTGTGGAGCCCGGAGATGCGCTCCTCGACGTCCGCGAAGCTCTCGAAGGGGCCGCGCTTGCGCTCGTCGAGGATGTCGTTCCGGAGCTTCTCGCCGATGCCCGGTAGCAGGTTGAGCTGGTGGAGTCGGAGGCTGATCGGTCCCGCCTCGTTGTAGAAGTCGACGAAGCGGCGCTCGTTCGCGTCGACGATCGCCTCGACGGCGTACTCCAGTTCGGCGTCCGCGTTGTGCGTCAGGTCACCGAGGTCCACTTCCCGGAAGCGGTCGATCACGTCGGCCGCCTCCGGCCCGATCCGGATCCGGTCACCCACCGAGAGCTCCTCGGCGGACGACAGCGTCAGCTCGTACAGCTGGAACTGCGGCTCGCCGAGCGCGTACGCGACCGGCGACTTCTGTGATGGCGGGCGGTCGTCCCCCGGACGCCCCTGCGGAAGCACGTCGAGCAGGACGGCGTACTCCCCGCTCTCGCTATCGGAAGCGGCGTCGCTCGTGGCCGTACCGGCCGCAGTGTCCTCGTCTGCGGCGTCCTCGTCCGCGGCCGTGCCGGACGCCGAGTCCACGTCGGACTCCGTGTCGGCGGCCTCGCCGCCGTCCGTGAGGAGGCGGCGGGCGGTCGTCGCGGTCGAGACGCTCCGGCCGGTCCCGGCGTCGTGAGAATACATGCCCGTCACTACGAGGAGGTGATACTTAAGAAACCGCCCGCGGCGGTCGGCGTTCCGGACCGACCGCACGGACGGGGCGCCCCGGTTCCTGCCGGGCGTGGGCTCCGGCGTTCAGGCGTACTTCGCGACGACGTTGAGGATGTCGTCCAGTTCGTCGCCGCTCAGCGAGTAGCGCTCCTGGGCGAACACCGAGCGGAGTTCCGTCCGGTCCTCGGGGAGCAGGTCCGCGATCTTGATCGCGGTCGTCTCGTCGACCTTCTCGAGTTCGACGAGCTCCTCGACGAGTTCGCGGGACTCCTCGCCCTCCAGCAGCGCGAACCGGTTCGCGTGCTCGATGGCACGCGCGAGCTCGTAGCGGAGGTCGCGCTCCTCGTCGTCGGCGCGCTCGGCCTCGATCTCGGCGAGGATCTCCTTGGCTTCCGCCGTGGTGATCGTCTCCTCGTCGAGCTTCTCCTTGAAGATCGTCATCGCGTCAGTTCTCTTGGAGGCGCATGTGCGCCGCCGTGACGATGAGGGTCTTGTCCTTTCCGCCGTCGGTGATCTCCACCTTGTACGCGGAGCCCTGCTCGCCGACCACGGTCCCGGTTCGGCCGTCGAAGCGCGGGTGGAAGCGGCCCTTCGGTACGCTCGGGTCGATCTTCAGGTGGACGCTGTCGCCCTCGTCGTACTCCTGGATGGCCCGCTGCGGCGGCGAAATGCCACGGTTCCGCGGTTTGTTCGCCAGCTTGTTTCGTGTCGCCTTCTGAGGCCCATTGGAACTCGGCATAGTCGTGACCCGAGATTCCGTCGGGGCGCGTATAAATGGTGCGTTCCGCGATGGGATGCGTCACGACCTCCCACGGCCCGTGCGCAGCCGAGATCGATACTGGGTAATGCAGATCGGATCGAGATTCTCGCTTTTCTGAAACTCGCGGCGGTGTGGTGCTGTGCGGTCGCGGTGCAGTGCAGTCGCGGTGCGGTGGGCGCGCGCCGCGACGACCTCGTGTCGCCGCAACAGCGCGGTTTGTCTCCCCAAGCGGAGAGCGAGGAGCGTGGTTCGAAAGAGCTCGCTCTTTCGTCATCCCGAAAATCTCCGATTTTCGGACGGCAGCGAGGGTCCCGCGAGGAACGAGCGGGACGACGGCAGTCGCAGCCCGACAG
>NZ_LKIR01000126.1:42032-58411 GCF_001462205.1 Haloparvum sedimenti | reverse complement strand
GCCACTGCAGGCAGCCCGGACCGTTCCCCGGAACCCGGCACGGTCGAGCCCGCTGGAGCTTTCTGGGCGGTGCTGTCCAACGAGCGGGATCGACGGCAGAAACAGAACACCCGTCGGAGAGAGCTCCGACTGCGTCCCACCATCCGCCGGACATCCCCGCGATCCGACCGTCCCCGTCACCACGCCCCGTCGAAAAAGGCCGAGAACGTCCCTGTGGCGCGATCAGTCGTCCGCTTCGGGGACAGTCCGCGCCGGGTCGCCCGGATCGCGGCCGCGCAACTCCGCCGGCCAGATGCTGCCCATCGCGTGGACCGTCAGATCCACGTCGACGCCCTCCGACGCTCCGTCCGCGAGCAGGCCGACGCCGGTGGCGTCGTGTCGGGTCGGGTAGATCCGGCCGGTCAGGCACCGCCGACCGTTGACGAACGCCTCGACCACGGAGCCGTCGACGAAGATCCGGAGGTCCAAGGGACGCTCGAGATCCTCGACGGACACCGAGACCGGGTGGTCGTTGACCTCGCGGTCGAGGCTGCTGCCGGTCCGGTCCAGCACGAGCCGACCGTCAACGAGCTTGAGCTGCGTGCTCTCGGCGCCGTCCGGCGAGAGCCGAACCACGACGCCGACCGCGTCCGCCGCCTCGGGGTCGACCGTCGCCTCGATCTCCAGGGCGTCGCCCTCGGCGTCCAGCAGCTCGCGACCGTCGGCGAGGGAGACCGTCCCGTCGAACAGGGTCGCCTCGCGGCGGTCGCGTATCTCCCGGGCGGGGCGCTGGCGGACCTCGCCGTCCGCGACCGACACCTCCCGCGGGAGCGACATGAGACCGGACCAGCCGGCGTCCCACTGCCGGCGGACCGTCCGCGCCTCCTTGATCCAGCCGAACATGAGCGTCCGGCCGTCCGGCGTCTCCAGCGACTGGGGTGCGTAGAACTCGCCGGGGTCGAGCACCTCGGCCGACTCGCGCTCGAAGGTCCCCGTCTCGCCGTCCCACTCGCCGACGAAGCCGACCACGTCCTCGTAGTTGGAGACGTGGAGGAGGTCGCCGTCCGCGAACCGGAGTAGCTCCGGACACTCCCAGACGGTGCCGGGGTCCTCCCAGTCGCCGACCAGCGACGGGCCGAGATACTCCCACTCACGGAGGTCGCGCGAGCGGTAGCAGACAACGGCCCCGCCCACGTCCTCAAGTCCGGCGCCGATGAGTTGGTACCACCACCCGTCCGCGAACCAGGCGCAGTGGTCGCGGAACTCGCCGTTCCAGTGCTCGGTCGTCAACACGTCGAGTGCCGCCGGTGGGTCGTCGATGACGGGGTTCGCGGGGTCGGTCTCGAACCGGGAAAGGTCGCCGTCCACGGCGGATCCCAGACACGGCAGCTGCCAGCCCTCCCGGCCGCCGGTGTACAGAATTCGCACGTCGGAGCCGTCGCCCGCCGGCGCGTCGGTGCGCCACCCGGCGTGGTCCTCGTCGGTAACGAACGCGCAGCCGGACCAACAGCCGTCGCGGTCCGGGCCGCCGGGGTCGGGCGTCAGCGCGACCGGCGCGTCCCGCCACGTCAGCAGGTCGTCGCTGACGAGGTGGCCCCAGTGGATGGTCTCGTGGTAGGGGCCGCCGGGGTTGTACTGGTAGAAGACGTGGTACTGCCCGTCGTAGTGGAGGCAGCCGTTCGGGTCGTTGAGCCAGTTGGCGGGCGGCGAGAGGTGGAAGCTGGTGCGATGGCGGTCGCCCGCGAGCGCCGCGCGGTGGCGCGCGAGCGTCTCGGCGTCGTGTGGCCGGCCCGTCGTGAGCGCGGTCGCCGCGGTCTCGGGGTCGGCCACGCCGCCGATTCCGACGGTCTCGTCCGCTCCGCCGTCCGCGAGGAACCGCAGCAGGTTCCCCGTCAGCCGGTCGCGCTTGGCGCGCGTGTGGTCGTCCGCGCGCTCGAAGTCGAGACCGACGCCGACGCCGACGACGGTCCCCGCGCCGCGCCGCCAGCTCACCGTCGTCACCTCGTGAGGCACGTCGTCGGCGCCGCGGTGCGTCGACGCGAGCACGTCGCCGGTCGCGGGCAGCACGTCCTCGTAGCGCGCGAACGGCGCCTCCTCGCCCGCGGGGCGGGTGTGGTGGCGGAGCGTCTCGAAGTCCTCGTGTGCGGGGTGGTCGGCGTACACCGACTTCCAGAGCGGGCCGACCGGCTCGTGGACCGCCTCGGTGCCGGTCGCGTCCGGCGCCACCTCGTCGATCCCGAGCGCCGCGACCTGCCCCATCGCGCGCGCCGAGAGCAGCAGTCCGCCGCCGCTCTCGACGTAGTCGGTCACCGCGGGCTCACACGCGGCGACGGTCCGGGGGTTCGTCACCGGCTCGACGGCGTGCCACCAGCAGACGTCGAACCGGTCGAGGTCGACCGAGCCGTCCGCGACCGCGGCGAGCGACGCGGTCTCGACGTCCGCGAACCGCTCGCGGCACCAGTTCCGCGCGGCTGTCTCTCCCGGCCCGGCCGCGCCCGCGACGAGCAGGCCGACGCGGAGGTCCTCTTCGTCCATCACCGGATCCTCGACGGATCCGGACAAAAGGCTGTCCGAACGCGCGTACGGAACCGCGTAAATCGCGGCTCCGACGAGACGGCGGTCGAGCGGCTTGTGTCTGACTCGGTCACTCGTCCCCGAATTCGCTCGTGGGCGCCGTCTCGCGGACCGCCCGGACCAGTTCGGCGAGCGCGCAGACGACGCTCTTCCGCTTGATCGTCGCCCGGTCGCCGTCGAGTTCGAAGCGCCGGCTCCGGGTGAACGACGCCTCGGTCCCCCACGGCGCGGCGAAGGCGACGCCCACGTACAGCAGGCCGACCGGCTTGTCGCGCTGGCCGCCGTCGGGCCCCGCCACGCCGGTCGCGGAGACGCCCCACGTCGTGTCCGCGCGGTCGCGGACGCCCTGCGCCATCGCGCGCGCGACCGGCGCGCTCACGGCGCCGTAGGCGTCCAGGTCCTCTCGGGGAACCGCCAGCTCCTGTCGCTTCGCGTCGTAGGCGTAGGTGGCGAGGCTCCGGTCGAAGTAGTCGCTGGAGCCGGGTACGTCCGTGATCGTCGAGCCGATCAGGCCGCCGGTGAGCGACTCCGCGACCGCGACCGTCTCGCCGCGCTCCGAGAGCAGGTCGCCGACGACTTCCGCGACCGCGCGGTCGCCGGTCCACTCGCCATCATCGAGCTCCGCCGCGGTCGACGACTCGAAGCCGCTGATCGGGGTCTCCTCGGGCATGCGTGAGACCTGGTTCGCCGGGAACTTCTAAGCGACGACGGTCTGCTGGTCGGGCGCTGGTCCGGCCGGGACAGAGATGGGCGGTCGCAGGGACAGAAATACTCCACCGCAGCCGCGGTCGAACCGTGGTGCTGGTCGCCCGGCGTTCCTACTCGTACAGCGGGAACTGCTCGCAGAGCTCGGCGACGCGCTCGCCGACCTCGTAGACCACGTCCTCCTCGTCGACGTTGTCGACCACGCGGTGGATCAGGTCCGCGACCTCGCGCATCTCGTCCTCCTCGAAGCCGCGCGTGGTGAGCGCGGGCGTGCCGACGCGGATGCCGGAGGGGTCGAACGGCGTCCGGGTCTCGCCCGGCACGGTGTTGGCGTTGAGGACGATGTTCGCGGCCGCGAGCGCCTCCTCGGCGGTGCCGCCCGAGGTGTCCGGGTGGGACTCCCGGAGGTCGATCAGCACGAGGTGGGTGTCCGTCCCGCCGGAGACCAGCTCGTAGCCGTGCTCGCGGAAGCGCTCGGCGAGCGCCTCGGCGTTGCTCACGACCTGTGCGGCGTACGAGTCGAACTCCGGCTGGAGCGCCTCCTTGAAGCCGACCGCCTTGCCGGCGACGTTGTGCATCAGGGGACCGCCCTGCGTGCCGGGGATGATCGCCTTATCGACCGCGCTCGCGAACTCCTCGCCGCACATGATGATCCCGCCGCGGCCGGCGCGGATGGTCTTGTGCGTCGACCCGGTGACGAAGTCGGCGATGCCGACCGGCGAGGGGTGCTCGCCCGCGGCAACGAGGCCGGTGATGTGGGCGATGTCGGCGAGGTGGTAGGCGTCGGCCGCCTCGGCGGCCGCCTGGATGCGCTCCCACTCGACCTCGCGCGGGTACGCGGAGTAGCCGGAGACGATCATGTCCGGCTCGATCTCCTCGGCCGTCTCGCGGAGCGCGGCGTAGTCGATGTAGCCCGTCTCGGGGTCCACCTCGTAGTGGGTCACGTCGAAGTGCTCGCCCACGAAGTTGGCGTGGTGGCCGTGCGAGAGGTGGCCGCCGTGGGTCAGGTCCAGGCTCAGGATGGAGTCGCCCGGCTCCAGCGCCGCGACGTAGACGGCGATGTTCGCGCTCGAGCCCGAGTGCGGCTGGACGTTGACGTGCTCGGCGCCGTACAGCTCCTTCGCGCGCTCGATGGCCAGCTCCTCGACCTCGTCGGCGTACTCACAGCCCGCGTAGTAGCGCTGCCCGGGGTACCCCTCCGCGTACTTGTTGGTGAGCGCGCTCCCCTGCGCCTCCATGACGGCCTCGCTGACGTGGTTCTCGCTGGCGATCATCGCGAGCGTCTCCTGCTGTCGCTCGACCTCGCCGGACAGCGCGTCCGCGACCGCCGGATCCGTCTCCCGCACCGTGTCGTAGTCCATACGCGAACCGCGTGTGACGCGACCAAAAAGCTGTCCGTCCCGCGGACGGTTGCCGGGACGGCGCTCCAGCGTCCGGAAAAGCGGGGCGCGGCCGCTCCTGCATGCGATCGCGATGGCCCCCATACCCCTCCGGTGCCGACACGCATTTAGGCGCCCGGAGGGTCTCTCCGACCCAATGGTGCAGGTCGAATCGTCACGGAATGAACTCCGTGTGGTCGACGCCGAGGGGCGGTCGACGACTGTCGAGGGGCGGTTCGAGCCCGCCGGAAACGCACCGGGGTTCGACCGCGCGGTCGGCGGACGAACGACGGTTACCGCGCGGCGACTCCGACTCGACGGGACGCTCGTGACGGTCGAGAACCTCGACGACGGCGGTCGGCGGGAGCTGGCCAGTGATCCCGCTCCGGTCAACCTGGACGCGGCCGCCTACCGCGTCCGGATCGCGGCGCCGGTCCGGACCGTGCTCCGGTTCGACGGCGCGGTGACGGTCGCGAAGCCGGCGGTCGACGCCGTCGTCCTAACGTTCCCGGCTGCGACCCCGGTGTCCGTGGGCTTCCGGACGGGAACGAGGCGCGCTCGGGCGTCGGTGACCGTTCCGTCGACCCCGTCGGGAGTCGCGACCGCGCTCACCGCGATGGCGACGAGCCACCGGACGGCGTCGCCGGATCGATCCCGCCCCGAGATGCGGACGCAGCCGCCGACGGTGACGTTCGGCGAGGGGCAGTCGATCCCGCCGTCCGCGCTCGATTCCTCGCTTTCGGGCCCCCGGCCGGAGGTGGTCGTTCAGCCGGAGCTGAGCGCGCTGTTGCAGATCGCGCCGCTCGCGCACTACGTCGGGGCGCGGGTGGAGACCGAACCCGACGCCGCCCCCGTGCTCCGCGCCGGTCGCGAGTGGAGCCTCACGGACGGCTCGGGGGGCCTCACAGCGGCCGCCGCGCTCAGGCGCGTCTTTCACCTCGACTGCCTCGTCCGAAACGCCGGACCGCGCGGCACGGACCTCGCCGAGACGCGGCTGCTCGACCGGCTGGACCTGGACCCGGTCGGGACGTATCCGTTGCCCGTGGCCGAACGCGTCGACCGGTACATGGCCGCCGACTACGGCGCGATAGCGAGCGACCTGCCGGACTGGCACCTCTCGATGTACCTCCGGCCGGACTACGAGAGCGTGCGGACGCTGCCGTACCTGCTGTCCAACGTGCCGCAGGTGTTCGCACCGGAGGCCGAGCCCCTCCCCGACGCCGAGTGGCTGAAGCGCTCCCTGGACGACTTCGTCCGCGGCCGGGACTCCGTGAGCGTCGACCTCTCGAAGCCCTCGCTCGGCTCCGGGCGGACCCACGGCTGGCTCGCCGACTCCGCGCCGATAGACGTGTTCAAGGCGCTCCCCGAGGCCTACGAGAACCGCGCCCGCTACCGCAACCGCTCGGGGGAGTCCGTCTCGGTCGTCGCGGTCGTCAACGACCCAGAGATGTCGACCGAGGGCGACGCCGCGGTGGAGGTGTACCGGAAGCGGGCCGCGGAGCTCGATGTCGACGTGACGGTTCGTGAGCAGGTCACGACCGGCGAGCTGGCCGCGCTCTTCGAGTCGCCACACGACCTGGTCCACTTCATCGGCCACTGCGAGCCGGCGGGGTTCGTCTGCCCGGACGGCCACTTCGCGGCCGCGGAGCTGGACGAATCGAACGCGCAGACGTTCTTCCTCAACGCGTGTGGCTCCTACTACGAGGGGCTCGACCTGATCCGCCGCGGCAGCGTCGCCGGCGGCGTCACGTTCAACCGCGTGCTGGACGGCAACGCCGCGCTCGTCGGGACCGCGTTCGCGCGCCTGCTGATGCACGGGTTCGCGTTCGAGCGCGCCCTCTCGCTGGCCCGCCGTCGAGTGATGACCGGCAAGGACTACGTGGTCGTCGGCGACGGGACTCACGCGCTCACACGGCGAGGGGACGAGGTCCCGGCGGTTCTGGAGGTCGAACCGGCCGACGGCGGGTACCGAGTGGTCCACGACGCGTACACGCCGGGCGCTCACGGTGGCGTCTACCGGCCACACCTCCAGTCCGACGGCGTCTCGCAGCTGTGCGGAATGCGGCGGGAGTTCCTCGTGGACGCGCCCCGGCTTCGGGAGCTTCTGTCGATCGAGGTGATGCCGGTACTGTACGGGGGCGACCTCCGATGGTCGTCGGAGCTGGCCGAGACTCTCTGACCGACCGCCACGGACCGAATGGTGACGGCCTTCGGAGAATCGGAATAAACGGGAAATTCGACTCGTTGACCCCTCTATTGAGAATTCTGCAGGTGAGTGATCCCGTTAATATTAAATATCTCACGCACCGTTATACGCATAGAATTATGGTGTCGAATTTACTCGAAACCGATCTCGAGAATATCCTCGAGGACGCGTTCGCGGAGACGGAGGGCGAGCTCCTCGTCGTGGATCCTTCGGCCGAAACCGTCGAAGCGATCGTGGAGGCAGGCATCGAGAGCGACGACCTCCCCGAGCTGTGTCTGCTCGCCGACGAGGGCGTGCTGAAGACCGTGATGGACGACTTCCTGATCGCCTCGAAGGCGGCGGACCTCGTCGAGGGGGGATCGCTCTCGCTGCGGGTCCTCTCGACCGAAGCCGACAACTCGCTGTTCGTCTCGGCGGACCGGGTCGTCGCGCTCGTCTCGACCGGCGGCCGCGTCGCCGCGCTCTCCAGCGACGACGCGGAGTTCGTCGAGGAAGTCTTCTCGACGTACCGCGACGCGTTCGAGGCGGCCGAGGAGTACCGGCTCCGGACGCCCGCGATCAGCCGCATCCGTGAGACGATGACAGAGGAGATCGGCGAAGCCACCCGCGAGGACTTCGACGACGTGCTCGCCTCGATGGAGACCGCCCGCGGCAACGGCGACGGACTCGACGAGGTGACCGTCTCGCTGCTCGTCGCCGCGAAGAACGACGTGCTGCTGTACGACATCTCGAAGTGGGGTGAGGACGTGGGGATCGCCTCGAAGGCGACGTTCTCCCGGACGAAGACTCGCCTCGAGGACCTCGGTCTCATCGACACCGAGAAGGTCCCCATCGATGTCGGACGCCCTCGCCTCCGCTTGAAGCTCGGCGACGACCGGCTGAAGGACGCCCCCGTCGACCAGCTCGCGGACGTCGTCCAGAGCGCGCTCAACTGACGCCGTTCACGCCGCGGCCGTCTGCCGCCCTGGCGTCGTCCCTCCCGTGGCTTTTTCTCCCCGCTCGTCGTTGCCGCGTCCATGGACATCGGACTCGTCGGTGACGGGCCGGCCGTCGACGCGGTCGACGCCGCACTCGGTGACGTCGACGTGAACGTCATGCCCGTCGCGGCGGACCTGCTGGACGGTTTCGATTTCGCGGTGGTCGTGGACACGGCCGGTGCGGACGCGTTCGCGCGGGCGAACGCGGCGCTCGACAGGTGGGTCGCCGTCGAGGTCGGCGGGGTGGGGGCGGCTCCCGTCGCGGGCGTCGACGCCGCAGTGACCGTCTTCGAGGACGCCTGCTACGACTGCCTGCGGCAGCGCATTGCGGCGGGCGCCCCGGAGACGGAAGAGCGCCCCGCCGGGGTTCGCTCGGCGGTGCGCTACGCGGGTGCGGTCGCCGGCCGCCGGACGATCCAGGCGCTTTCCGGCGAGACGGTCGGCGATACGGTCGTCGAGGTGCCGGGCGCGGAGCGCCGGTTCCTGTCCGTCCCCTTCTGCGATTGCGGGTCGGCCCCCGGAAAGGCCCTCCCGCGGGAGCACCGCGACGTTTCCGTCGACGACGCGCTCGAACGGGCCGAGCGGGCGGTCGACGGCCGCGTCGGGATCCTCTCGGAGGTCGGCGAGCGCGAGTCGTTCCCGGTCCCGTACTACATCGGCCGGGTCGCGGACACGACCGGGTTCAGCGACGCGCGCGCCGCGGAGTTCGCGGCCGGCGTCGACCGCGACTGGGACGCGGCGTTCATGAAGGCGATCGGCGAGGGGTTGGAGCGATACGCCGCGGGCGTCTACCGCTCCGACGACTTCGCGGAGGGGCCCCCAGGAGTCGTCGAGAATCCGGTCCCGCCCGCCCGCTTCGTGACGCCCGACGACCGCGAGACGGTCGGGGCGGAGGACGACGACTCCCTCGCGTGGGTGAGCGGCGAGGACCTCGCGACCGGTGAGAACGCCGCGCTCCCCGCGGAATTCGTCCAGTTTCCGCCCCACGAACGCCGGTTCCGGCCGTCGATCACGACGGGGCTCGGGCTCGGAAACTCGGGCGTCGAGGCGGTGCTCTCGGGGCTCTACGAGACGATCGAGCGCGACGCGACGATGATCGCGTGGTACTCGACGCTCGACCCGCTCGAACTCCGGATCGAGGGGGACGAGGACCCGGCCTTCGCGGAGCTCCGTGCGCGGGCGAACGCCGTGGACCTCTCGGTGACGCCGCTGCTCGTGACCGCCGACGTGGACGTGCCCGTGGTCGCGGTCGGCGTCCACCGCGAGGGCGACTGGCCGCGGTTCGCCGCCGGCTCCGCGGCGGATCTCGACCCGTACGCGGCCGCCCGCTCCGCGCTGTCGGAGGCGCTTCAGAACTGGATGGAACTGCGCGCGATGGGCCCCGACGCCGCCGCCGAGCAGGGCGCCGCGATCGGGGACCACGCCGACTACCCGGCGGAAACGCGCGCGTTCTTCGACCCGGACGCGGCGGTGCCGGCCGAGGACCTCGGCGTCCCGAACGCGGCCGGCGCCGCCGAACTCGACGCGGTGCTCGACAGACTCGCCGATGCGGACCTCGACGCCTACGCGGCGCGGACGACGACGCGGGACGTGGCGGCGCTCGGGTTCGAAGCCGTTCGCGCGCTCGTGCCGGCCGCACAGCCGCTATTCACCGGCGAGCCCTTCTTCGGAGAGCGGGCGCGCGAGGTCCCCGAGTCGATGGGGTTCGAGCCCCGCCTCGACGCGCCGTACCACCCGTTCCCGTAGCGCCGCGTGGGGCGGACGTCGCCCCCGCGGCACTCGTCACGACCCACTCGTCTCGACCGGACTCACGCCGTCGTCGCCGTGTTCCTCCTCCTCGTCTTCGGGCGGCTTCGCGGCTCGGTCGCGCTCCTCGTCGGTCTCCGCGCCCGTCCGCCCGTCGGCGTCGACGCGCGCCACGCCGGAGGTGTCGTCGAAGACGAGGTGACGGTGCGGGTACGCCATCTCCACATCGGCGTCCGCGGTTATCTCCCGTATGCGGATGTTGACCGCCGACTGGACCTTGTTCAGCTTGTAGGGCTTTTTGACCCAGTACCGGAGTCGGAGCAGGACGCCGTTGTCGCCGAACTCGTGCACTCGGCAGTCGGGACTGGCGACGTAGCGGGCGGCGCCGATCCGGATATCGGGGCCGCCGGAGACGACGGCCTCGCAGCCGCGAGCGGCGCGCTCGATCAGCCGTCTGGCCTCCGTCACGTCGGACTCGTAGGTGACGAGCACGTCCAGCGAGCGGCGGGTCCGCTCGTCCTCAGCCGAGTAGTTGGTCACGTCCCGTTCGCGGACGTTGCCGTTCGGGATGACGAGGAAGGTGTTGTCGAGCGTGAGGATCTTCGTGTAGCGGATGGTGATGTCCTCGACGAACCCCATCGTGCCGTCCTCGAGTTCGATCAGGTCGCCGATCTCGAACGGCTGGTCCCAGAGGACGAAGAAGCCGCTGATGACGCTTCCGATGAGCGGCGCGAGGATAACACCGGCCACGGCCGAGAAGACGGCCGCGGACAGGACCAGACTCGGGAGTTGGACGCCGGCCACGGAGAACCCGACCGAGGCCGCGCCGACGATGATCGCCGCGCGGACGCCCCGGAGGACCGTCTGGGCGACGCTCTGTCGCTCGAACCGCCGCGCGACAGGACGCCCGATGAGCCGGATCACCAGCTTCGAGACCCAGACGCCGAGTCCGAGGATGAGAAGCGCGATCAACAGACGGAATCCCGGGACCCCGACCCACTCCGGGAGCCCGCCGCCGACCGCGCCCTCGGTCTGTACCAGCACGTCCATGCGTCTCCCGCGTTCCCCACCCGAAAAAGCGTTTCCTCCGGCGCGTGTCGGGGGAACGGCTAAGAGCCAACCGCCTGAATGAAACCCATGGCCGAGATCCCGTCACGGCGGCCGACGTTTGAGGTGTCACACGACGCCGATCCGAGCGACGTCCTTCTCGCAGGGTTCTCCGCGTACGGTCTCGCGGGGCTCACCGCGGCCGATTATCTCGTCGACCACCTCGACCTCGAGCCGACCGGACACGTCCGAACGGAGGGGCTCCCGACGATCACGCCGTTCACGAACGGCGAGCCTCGACACCCGACGCGGCTGTTCTCGCGGCCCGACCTCGACGTGACGGTGCTCGTGGGCGAACTGTTCGTCCCGGTCCAACTCGGGGAGGCGTTCGCGGACGCCGTCCTCGACTGGACCGAGGCCGAGGGCGTCGCGGAAGTGGCGGTCCTCGCCGGCGTCCCGATGGCGCACGCGCCGGACGACCACCGCACCTTCTACGTCGCGACCGAGGATTATCGGACCGGGCGGCTGGCCGACAGCGACGTCCCGCCCATGGGGTCGGGATTCCTCGACGGGACGAACGCGGCGCTCATCGAGCGGGGGATCGAGTCGCCGCTCGGCGCGGCCGTCTACGTCACGCCCGTCCACGCGCAGGCCCCGGACGTGGAGGCGGCGGTCCGGCTCGTGGAGACGGTCGACATGGTGTACGACCTCGACGTGGACTCCGGACCCCTCCGGGAGTTCGCGGCGGAGATCGAACAGCACTACGCGGAGCTCGCGGAACGGATCGAGCGCAAGGAGTCGGACACGCCGAACGACCGGATGTACATGTAGTCGGTGGCTGGGAACCGCACGAGAGCCGACCGAGGCGACGAACCGCGTTCCGGAACCCGGTGCAACTCGTCTCATAGTAAATAACTTACGTCCCCGGCGGGTTGAGGGAGACATGACGGACGACCTGCGCGGAACCCTCGAGCGCGTCGGGGACCGCTTCAACCTCGGCGAGTACGAGATCGACGCGTACCTCGCCGTGCTGGAACACGGCGAACTCACCGCCAGCGAGATCGCCGACCGCACGGACATCCCGCAGCCGCGGGTGTACGACACCGTCCGAAGCCTTTCGGACCGCGGGCTCGTGGAGCTCCGCGAGTCGCGCCCGATGAAGATCGTCGCGGTCGACCCGGACGACGCGTTCGGCGAGATCCAGACCTCCTTCGAACAGCTCGTCGACGAGCTGGAGGCTCGCTACACGGCACCGGCCCGGGAGACGGAGGCCGTGTCGCTGGTGAAATCACGGTCCACGATCCTCCGGTACCTGGAGGAGGTCATCGAGTCCGCGGAGTACGAGCTGGCCGTCTCGCTCACGCCGGACCTGCTCCGGCGGTTCGAGGACCTTCTCGCCGCCAAGGTCGACGCCGGCGTCAGCGTCGAGCTGCTCGTGACGCCCGCGAAGCGCGCGCCGAACCCGGCCGAGTACGACTACCTCTCGGTGGCGACCATCGCGCGCGCCCGCCGCGGCATCACGACGCCGGTGCTCGCGGTCGGCGACGGCAGCTACTCGGTGTACGCGACCCAGGACGCGATCCGCGACGACCAGGAGCGGTACGGCGTCATCTTCAACCGCTCGGCGCTGGGGTTCCTCGTCTCCGGCTTCTTCGGGACGGTGCTGTGGACGACCGCGGAGACGCTGGCCGCGGACGGGAAGGAGCGACCGTTCCCCCGACGCTACGCGTCGATCCGCCGCGCGGTCAAGGACGTGCGCGAACTCGACGGCGATTTCTTCGCGACGGTCGAGGGGCGGGATATCGAGTCGGGTGACCCCGTGACCGTGCAGGGGTCCGTCGTCGATGTCGCCTTCGAGGACTCCGAGGAGGTCGCGTCGCTGGTCGTCGAGACCGACGCGGGCGAGCGCGTCGAGATCGGCGGTCGCGTCGCCGCGCTGGAGGACGTGGAGGGGCAGGAGATCGTCATCGGGCGCGACGAGCCGCCCGCACTGTAGCGGTCGCTGACGACTCGACCGCCGTCCTCGGCTGCTGGCGCGACCGACTCGGATGCCGAGCTCCGGGAGTCCCGGCGGGACGAGTCGGCCTATTCGGACTGTGGGTGTCGACCGGCGCGACACCGCGAACGCCCGGGCGAGGCTGGTCCCGGCATCCGTCAAAAACCCTCGGACGGCGACGCGCGTCGTGTCGGCACCTGCAACCGCGCGTGCCGCCCGCTACGTTCTGCGCGCGGTCTCCTCCGCAACTCGCGGGAACAGTAGCGTTGCGACCGCGGCGGTCAGAAGCGCCAACAATCCGGCGAGGAGGGGAACACCGACCGCGGACGCGGCCCCGACCGTGCCGACCGTCGCGGCCAGGAGAACGGCGTTGTAGTAGCCGGCCCGCAGCGCGAGCAGGGCGGGGGCGTAGGTGACCCAACCGCGCGTTTCGGACGCGAGTGCCGGGACCCAGCCGCCCCGCAGGAGTGTCGCCGTTCCGGCCATCGTCACCAGCGCCACGAGCCCCGCGAACTTGTAGCTGTACGTCCCCGTGGGCGGGAGGTCCATCAGGAAGATCAGCACGGGAAGCGAGAACACGGCAACGTCCGCGTACGCAGCCGTAGCGTCGTGGAGCAGGAGTCCGACGGGGTCCTTCTCACCCCGCTCGGTCGTCCCGTAGCCGCGCCACCCGCGCCGCTCGTGGGACTCGGCAGCATCCGTCGCACGCCCCGGCGGGCCGTTCCGGCGAGAGGGAGCCATCGCTCGGGAGTCGGTTCGCCGATGCTTAAAAATCACCCCCGTCACTCCGCGTCGGCACCCGTCACTCCGCGTCGGCACCCGTCACTCCGCGTCGGCCTCGGCCGTCCGTTCGGCCGCGGTCTCGCGGAACTCGTGGACGACGGTGTCGCAGTCGGAACACGCGAGCACCAGCCGGCCGGGCTTGCGCTGCGTGGAACCGGGACCGCCACAGCAGTTTCGCAGCGTCGTCTCGCGCACGTCGCCGCCGCAGACCGGACACGTCTCGAGCAGAGTTCGGAGCGGCTCCGCGGCAGGCACGCGAACCGACTCGGGGACGTCGCGCTCGGCGAGCGTCTCGATGGCCGCGACCTCCGCGATCGCGACCGCCCGCGAGAGCCAGTTGTCGCGGTCGCCGTCGAGCAGGATTCGGTCGCCGTGCGCGCTTGCGGTCACGCCAGCGGGCGCGGCGTCGTCCACCCGGTCCGCCAGCGCCGGGTCCGAGAGCGTCCGGACCTCCGCCATCCGGTCCGCCCAGTCCGTGCGGAACGTCTCCTCGAGTGCGATGTCGCCGTCGGCCGCTTCGACGAGCACGCCCGCATCGAACAGGGCGGCGAGGAGGTCCTCGGCGTCGGCGCCGTCCGCCAGCGAGTTCGAGTCGACCCCGTCGTCGGTCGCGTGGCCGAACTCCCACGGGAGGTACGCGGCGACCTTCGGGCCGAACCGCGGGGTGTACGGCACGACGTAGCCCCGGAGGTAGACGAGCCCGAGACCGCCCGCCAGCACGATGGGGCCGGCGAACGGGAACAGGCCGGAGACGAGCGCCGCCGCGAGGACGACGGCGACGAGGTTGATGGCGGTACACGGCCAGCACCGATTTTCCCCGGTGTGTTCGGGGCGCGCGAGCGTGGCGAGAGGGTTCACGGTCCCCCGTTCGTCCCCGTCCTCAAAAGCGTGTCCGAGCGGTCCGCGGCGAGGGTTCGGGGTCGCGGGACGTTTCCGGAGCGGCGATCGCCGTCACTCCCGCGCGACCATCACGAGTCCGATCATCGAGAAGACGTCCTCGCCGACGCGGTCGTCGTCGGGGTCGGCGGCGTCGGCGACCGCGGTCGTCGTCCGGGCGTGGACCAGCCCGCGGTCCGCCGTCTCGGGAACCGTCTCGACGATCTCGGTGCGCGCCCGAAGGGTGTCACCCGGCCGGACCGGCGCGTACCAGCGAAGCTCGTCGACGCCCTTCGCGCCGAGCGCGGCGGTCTCGGAGAGCAGGTCCTCGACGAGCAGCCGCATGGTCATCGCCGCGGTGTGCCAGCCGGAGGCGATGAGGCCGCCGTACATCGACGCCGCGGCCGCCTCCGGGTCGACGTGGATCGATTGAGGGTCGTACCGCTCCGCGAACTCGCGGACCTCGGGTTCGTCCACCGTTCGGGTTCCGTGTTCGAACGTGTCGCCGACCGCGAACTCCGAGAAGGTGCGTGGCATGGTCGGACGCAGGTCGGGACCCGGCTTATCTCCGGTGGTTCCACACGGATCAGGCGTCCGCGGTGGTTCCACACGGATCAGGCGTCCGCGTCGCGCGGGGTCCTGGCGTCGACGACCCGCCGCACTGCGTGCCGCTCCACCACGAGGAACCCGGCGAGGATGACGAGGAAGCCGACCATCGCGCGCCCCTCGATCAGGTGCCCGAGCACGAGCCAGCTGATGAGCGCCGCGGTTATCGGCTCGGCGTAGCCGACGAGGTGGAGCTGTGCGGGTCCGACCTCGTCGAGCAGCGCGAAGTAGATCAGGAAGGCGATGACGCCGGACAGAATCGTCAGGTACGCCAGCGTCACCACGGTGGTGGCGTTCCAAACGACCGCGGCCGGTGACTCGCCGCGGACGCCGGCGCCCGCGAACAGCACGACCGCGCCGACGACCATCGCCCAGCCCTGCATGGGGACGATCGAGAAGTCGTTGCGGAGCGGCCGTAGGAGGACCGCACCGAGCGCGAACGTCGCCGCCCCGGCCAGCACCAGCCCGGCGCCGAACAGCTCCGTCGAGCCGCCCGACAGCAGCGTTCCGAGGGAGGGGTCGGCGACGACGACGACCCCCACGACGCCGAGCAGGAAGCCGCCGAGCTCGACCGGCCCGAGCCGCTGACTCGGGAGCAGCGCGGCGGCGAAGGCGGCGGTCAACACCGGCGAGAGACTCACCAGCACCGCCGCGACCGCGCCCGAGATGTGCAGCTCGCCGACGTACAGCAGCGCGTGGTACGCGGCGATGACCAGCGTGCCGGCGACCGCGACCGCACCCCATTCGGTGCGGTCCCGCGGGATCCATCGGTCGGAGACGACCGCGGCGTAGCCCAGTACGACGAGCCCGGCCAGCAGATAGCGCACCCCCGCGAACAGCAGCGGCGGGAAGAAGTGCAGCCCGGCCTCGATGGCGACGAACGAGCCGCCCCACAGGACCGCGAGCGTCACGAACGCCGCGATCGCCACGGCCGGAGTCGAGAGGGAGATATCTCGCGTCATTGGTTGTTCGTTCGAAATTCTCCAAGACTCTTAAGACTGACTCCAAGATCACCGGATTACCTGAATGAACAACCGGACATATGTTTTTAGTCCGAATATTCCGCCGATTTATCCGAGGAGATTGAATTCGGGTCCAAGTCTGTCGGGCGACAGATACATGCAGAACCGGGAACGATGTGGGTGTATGGACGAGCGCGACGTGCGACTGCTGAAGGCGATCTCGGACCTGGGAACCGGAAGCCCGGAGGCGCTCCACGAGGAGACGGACATTCCGGTGTCGACGATCCACTACCGGCTGAACAACCTCCGCGAGGACGGCGTGATCGAGAACGACCTCTACGACCTCGACCACGAGGCGCTGGGGCTCGGCGTCACCGTCATCGTCGAGGTGCTGGCCGACTACGAGGGCTCCTACGAGGAGTTCGCGGAGGAGCTGATGGCGGTCGAGGGCGTCACGCAGACCTTCTTCACGATGGGCGAGACGGACTTCATCGTGCTCGCGCGGCTCCCCTCCTCGGACGCGGTCGAGCGCCTGATCGGCGA
>NZ_LKIR01000126.1:34963-42022 GCF_001462205.1 Haloparvum sedimenti | reverse complement strand
TCCCGGAGGTCGAGCGCACCAACTCGACGTTCGTCATCGCGACCGCCCAGGACGAACCGCGGGCGCCCGCGACCTACGACCTCGAGTCGCTCGCCGCGGCGCTGACGGATTAGCCGAGGAGCGAGTCGTCGCTCTCCTCCGTTCGCCGCTCGACGAGCAGCAGGCTCACAAGCCCGAGGATCAGGACCGCGTACGCGAGCGCCGCCAGCAGCGCGTCGAGCACCGACGCGTACTCGGTCGTCCGGAAGATGATGGCCTTCCGGACCATCGCGATGACGCCGGTGTAGACGACAAGCCGGACCACCGTGCGCGTAGGGCGACCCTGGACGTACGCGACGACCGTCTCGTACACCTCGACGATGATCAGCAGCAGGAGCCCGGTCTCCACGAACCCGATGACGACGAGGGGGTCGGTTATCTCGCCGGTCGGGACCGCACGCGCGATCTGGATCGCGAGATCCACCACACCGATCCCGAAGAGCAGCGCGAACACCGCGGCCGCGGCCAGTTCGACGAGGTGGACGAACCGGTCGGTCTCGGCGGCGAACCGCTCGGCGAGCGTCGCGTCGGCGCGCCTCCGGGAGGCGTCGCGGTCGGGGCCCGCCTCCGCCTGCTCCTCGTCGGCCGTCGGGTCGGTGTCTGAGCTCACGCGAACGGACCGGGATTCTCCCCCCGACTACTTACCTTCTGTCACGGCCGGGCGGATCGCCTCTCCCTTCGTCACGACCGCTTACGACCGCTTATGACCGATCACGACCGCTTGCCGATCTCCTCGCGCAGCACCGCGGAGACGACCTCGCCGTCCGCCTTCCCGCGGAGCGCGCCCATCGCCTCGCCCATCAGGCCGGAGAAGGCACCCATCCCCTCCGCCTCGACCTGTTCGGCGTTGCGCTCGACGACCTCGACGACCGCCTCGCGGACCGCCTCCTCGCTTACGCCCGCGAGGCCCGCCTCCTCGACGGCCGCCTCGGCCGACATGCCGGGGTTCTCCGCGAGCACCGTCAGCACCTCGTTGACGCCCTCCTTGGCGAGGTCGCCGTCCTCGACCAGCGCGAACAGGCCGAGGAACTGCTCGTCGGTCAGGTTCTCTACCGGGACGCCGTCCCGACGGAGCTCCGTCGTGGTGGACTCCAGCGTCGCGGCCGCGAAGGTCGGGTCGACGCCCGCCTCGACGGCCTCCTCGAACAGCGGGAACCGGTGCCCGAACGCGACCTGTTCGGCGAGGCCCTCGTCGAGCCCGAAGTCCGCGACGTACCGCTCGGCCTTCTCGTCGAGCAGTTCCGGCGTCTCCACGTCGCTCGAGTCCGGCTCGACCGGCGGCACGTCGGTCTCGGGGTACATCCGCGCCGCGCCCGGCAGCGGGCGCAGGTAGCGAGTCGTGCCGTCCTCGTTGGCGCCACGGGTCTCCTCCGGGACGCCCACGACCGCCGACTCGGCGCGGTCCGCGGCCGCCTCGATGGCCAGGTCCGCGGTCTCGGGGTCGGCGGCGACGATGGCGACCGCGTCCCCCTCGCCGGCGCCGACCGCCTCGCGGAGATCCGCCACCTCGGCCGCCGTCACGCCGTAGGCCGGCAGCTCGTCGGTGTGGAAGATGCCGCCCGCGCCGTGGCGCTTCGCGTGGTCCGACAGCTCCGTGCCGAGCCGGCGGTCCTCCTGGATCTCGCGGCCGACGAGCCCGTCGAAGCCGGAGAGGGGTACCGCAGTCACCTTGCCCCCCGAATCGAGCGCGCCGCGGATCACGCCGGAGTCGGTGTCCGCGAAGACCTCGGTGACCTCCTGTACGTCGCCGACCGCGGCGTCGCGCGCCTGCAGTTCGTCGCGGATCTCCACGAGTTCGGCCTGCCGGCGGACCTCGCCGCGGACGATGTCCTCGATGCCCTGCAGGTCCTGGACCCCCTTCACCTCGACGCGGGCGCCCTCCGCGATGGAGACGTTCACGTCCTGCCGGATGGTGCCGAGCCCGCGCTTGACCGAGCCGGTCGAGCGGAGCAGCATCCCGATGCGCTCGGCGGCCTCCTTCGCCTGCGCGGGGCTCCGGATGTCCGGGCCGGTACCGATCTCCACGAGGGGGACGCCGAGGCGGTCGAGCGAGTAGACGACGCCCTCGTCGGTCTCCTCGACGCGCTGGGCGGACTCCTCCTCCAACATCAGGTCGACGACGGAGACGGGGCCCTCGCTCGTCGAGATCTCGCCGTGCTGGCCGACCAGCATCGTGCGCTGGAAGCCGGAGGTGTTGGAGCCGTCGATGACGAGCTTCCGCATGACGTGGGCCTGATCGACCACGGTGAGATCCATCAGGTCCGCGATCTGGAGCGCGACCGAGAGCGCCTCCTCGTCGACGCGACGGGGCGGCTCGTCGTCCTCCTCCACGAGGCAGGTGGTGTCGTACGCGAGGTAGGTGAACTCGCGGTCGACGCGGCTCTCCTCGACGGCCGCCTGGTCGAGCTCCCCGAGCTCGCTCTTCGTCGGGTGGAGGTACCGGGTCAGCTCGCGGTCGGCCGCCTCCGGCTCGCGCTGCATGGTCGGGGAGTCACAGAAGAGCTTCGTCGCGGTGTCGAGCTGCTGGTGGATCTCCAGCCCGGCGACGAGGCCCAACTCCTCGTAATCGTAGTCGCTCATTGGGAGATGCTCCGACGCGCCGGGACAAAAAGGGTGGCAGTTCGAGGGATGCGGTGACCGATCGCTGTACGTTGATCGTTGTGTGAACAAGCGTCCTGCTGCTTGAGACAGCAACACTTAGAAAGCCCTCGACCGCTCGCTGTACGCCGGCATTTGATCGGTCAAGCGCCTTGCTACGCTTGTTGCCAACATCCAGAAAGCCCTCGACCGCTCGAGCCCTCTCAGCGGGATATCTGCGCTCTCAGCACCGCCCGCGCAGATAGGGCCCGTCTGAGAGGGCGCGACCGGCCTCGCCCTTTCAGTCCGCCAGGGCGCGGTCTTTCGAATCAGTCGTCGCCGCGGATTGTTCGATGGGTCTCTACCTCGGCTGTCGAGGCAAGCGTGGCCTCACACCTCCCCAGCCTCAGCCGCCCGCGGCCTCCGCGTTGCTCCGGCCGCGGCCGGGCTTCCCTCGCGCGTCGAGGTCGCGCGCGCCAGACGTTGGACAGCCGGCGGGGCGATGCCCCGCGATCGGCGCGACAGAGCTGCACTCACGGCGGGAGTTCCGCCCCATCCGCGAAAAACGTCCGTCGGCGTTCGGTGCTGTGGCGGAGCGGTGCGGTTGGCGCGCGCCGCGGCGACCGCGAAGCGTGTCGCCGCGACCGCGCGAGGGAGACGGCGGCGCGGCCGCACTGCGGTGCGGTCTCGCGGCCGCGCCGCCGTCGAGGCTGGGGAGGGATGAGGCTGCGGTGCTGTGCGGTCGCAGTGCGGGGCGGTGGGTGGGACTGAAAGGGGCAGCCGGCTCGATCCGGCCCCGGCGCCTCAAGCACTCGCGCCGGGCGGTGTGGAGAGGCGCGAGCGCGCAGAGTGTGCGGCGGCCGGTCGAGCCGGCTGGGGCTTTCTGGGTGTTGCTGTCCCAAGCAGCATAAGCAGCAGAACCAGGTCAGTAGCGAGGAATGCCGGTTGGTACCCTCCGGAGGTTACCGCCCAGTGCGACGATATCTACATCCGAGACAGAAACGGTAGCATCTCCCACTGCTCCCAGAATCACTGATCGCGAGCTTCCGAACACGGATCGACCGGCGTAGAAGCGAAAACCGCCGTACGGAACCGCTTACTTCTCGCGCTGTGAGGAGTCGGTCGCGATCGGAGAAACACCCTTTCGGCGGGCGTCGAGCTCCGAGAGCCCGTAGACGAGGCCGACGAGCGCGAGCGCGCCGAGCGGGAGCCAGACGAGCGGCGTGACGCCGGTGACGCCCCACGCGAGCAGCACGAGGATGGCGACGACCACGACCGTCACGGCGTAGTAGAGCTGCGTCCGGACGTGGTCGATCAGGTCCGCGCCCGTGAACGTCGCGGAGAGGACCGTCGTGTCCGAGATGGGCGAGGTGTGGTCGCCGAAGATGGCGCCCGAGAAGACGGCGCCGACCACCGCCGCGACCATCGTGTGGTCGCCCGTCACCGACCACGCGACCGGGATGGCGACGGGGGTGATGATCCCCATCGCGCCCCACGAGGTGCCCGTCGAGAAGGCGACGAACGCGGCGAACAGCAGGACGACGACCGGGAGCACCGCGGCCGGGAAGCCCTCGCCGATGAAGCCCTCGACGTACTCGGCGGTGCCGAGCGCTGAGACGACCTCGCCGATGGACCACGCCAGCACCAGCACCGTCACCGCGGTGAGCATGATCCCGAAGCCGTCGATGGTGGCGTCCGTCGCCTCGCCGAAGTCGAGGATGTCGTAGACCTTCCCGAGCGCGAAGCCGGACAGCACCATCGCGAAGGAGCCGTACACGAGCGCGCCCGCGTAGTCCGCGCCGGTCATCGCCTCCCAGAGCGCGCCGAGGGGGTCGGCCGCGAACGCGCCCGCGGAGAGGCCGCCGGTCCACAGCGCGGCGCCGAGCGTCACCGCGATCAGGGTCGCGACCGGCGCGAAGAAGTTGATCAGCCGCGGGTTCTCGGCGTGCGGTTCGCCGAGGTCGTCTTTCACGTCCTGCATCGGCACCGCGTCCTCGCGGTTGACGGCGCCGGTCGTGTACGATCGGTGCTCGGCGTCGAGCATCTCCCCGAAGTCGCGCCGCGACGCGACGACGATGAGCACCATGACGATGGCCAGAAGCGAGTAGGCGTTGAACGGGATCGAGCGCACGAACACCTCGAAGGCGCTCGGGGCGCTCGCCAGTCCGAGCTCGCCGTACGCGTCCGAGATGAGCCCGAGCTGGAACGCGACCCACGAGGAGATGCCCAGCGTCGCGACGGGCGCGGCCGTCGAGTCCACGATGTACGAGAGCTTCTCGCGGGAGACGCGCAGCTCGTCGGAGACGTCTTTCATCGAGGAGCCGACGATGGCGGTGTTGGCGTAGTCGTCGAAGAACATGATCAGTCCCAGGACCCACGCCGCGAGGCCCGCCTTGCGCTGGGTGTCGAGGTGCTCGATCGCCCAGTCGCGGACGGCGTAGGAGCCGCCGAGGTTCCACACCATGGCGACGCCCGACCCGAGCAGCAGGGTGAAGACGATGATCGTCGCCTGGAAGCCGTCGTCCGCGATGATCGCCGCGACGATCCAGTCGAAGGTCTGTACCACGCCGAGCCCGCCGGTGAAGATGACGGCACCGGCCCAGACGCCGACGAACAGCGACGGGACGGCCTTGCGCGTGAGGATCGCCAGCCCGATCGCCAGGAGCGGAGGAACCAGCGACAACGCGCCGAACGTTTCTGCGGCCATGCCCGCTCGGTTCCGTGGCCAGACGCTTAAGCGTAGCCTCACGGGCCCGCGGCTTTCGGAGTCGAACGACCGTTCCGGTGAGGGGTTCTCGGCACATGTGCTCGCTCGGCGTCGGTCCGTCGGCGAAACGCTGATGTCGCCGAGAGGGCGCCATGCGCGGCGGATTCGGTCGCTATCCGAACGCACTTACATGCTTGCGACCCAACCCCACGCAATGTCTGTACGAGTCGGTATCCTCGGTGCGACCGGCGCCGTGGGCCAGCGCTTCATCCAGCTGCTCGACGACCACCCGACCTTCGACCTCGCGGCCGTCACCGCGAGCGACGAGAGCGCCGGGAAGACGTACCGCGAGGCGGCCAAGTGGCGCGTCGACACGCCCATCCCCGAGGACGTGGGGGAGATGGAGGTCGGCGCGACCGACCCCGACGCGGTCCCCGACGACGTGGACCTCCTGTTCTCCTCGCTCCCGTCGGGCGTCGCCGCGGAGGTCGAACCCGCCTTCCTCGAGGAGGGGTACGTCGTCTCCTCGAACTCCTCGAACGACCGCATGGCCGCGGACGTTCCCCTCACCATCCCCGAGATCAACCCCGACCACCTCGAGCTGATCGAGGTCCAGCGCGACGAGCGCGGCTGGGACGGGGCCCTCGTCAAGAACCCGAACTGCTCGACGATCACGATGGTCCCGACGCTCGCCGCGCTCGACGAGTTCGGCCTCGAGACGGTCAACGTCGCCACCCTGCAGGCGGTCTCCGGCGCGGGCTACTCCGGCGTCACCTCGATGGAGATCATCGACAACGCCATCCCGCACATCGGCGGCGAAGAGGACAAGATGGAGACGGAGTCCCGGAAGCTCCTCGGCGAGTTCGACGGCGCCGAGGTCGCGCTCCACGACGCCGCAGTCTCCGCCTCCTGTAACCGCATCCCGACGCTGGACGGCCACCTCGAGAACGTGTTCGCGGAGCTCTCCGCGGATCCGAGCGCGGGCGACGTCCGCGAAGCGATGCGCTCGTTCGAGGGCCGCGACGACCTCCACAGCTCCCCCGACCAGCTCATTCAGGTGTTCGGTCCCTCCGAGCCGGACCGCCCGCAGCCCCGCCTCGACCGCACCTACGCCGGCGGGATGGGCATCTCCGCCGGCGGGGTCGCCACGACCGCGGACGGCGTCCAGTACAACTGCCTCGCGCACAACACGGTCCGCGGCGCGGCCGGCGCCTCCCTGCTGAACGGCGAACTCCTCGTCGAGGAGGGCTGGGTCTGAGGCGGCCGGCGCCGCTCGGCACGGGTGCTCCCCGTCGCAGTCAAACCGATCGTGAAGAGAAGTCCACACAAAGCGTTATCTTGTGAGGAAACGAACAAGTACGAGAGATGAGCGACAGCCCACAGGAACCGGACGACGGTCCGGAGGCGACGGCCGATGAGGCCTCGCTCCTGACCGACGACCGGTTTTTCACGTCGCTTGCATCGGCCCGTCGACGGCGACTGCTCGTCCTTCTGTCGGACGAGGAGTCCCGGCCGATCGACGAGCTCGCGACGCTTCTGGCCGGATGGGACGCCACGGAGAAGCGACCGATGACGAACGCGGCGGAGCGCGACCGGATCCGCGTGGACCTGCGTCACGTTCACCTGCCGATGCTCGACGAGGTCGGACTGGTGGACTACGACCGTGAGAACGAGGAGGTAGCACCGGTTCCGCTTCCGGACCTGATCGACACCCTCGTCTCGAAAAGCGTCGCCGC
>NZ_LKIR01000126.1:28566-34617 GCF_001462205.1 Haloparvum sedimenti | reverse complement strand
CCCCCGATCGTCCGGCCACGTCCCGGCGGCGGCGTGTCGGCGGGGTACCGCGCCGTCTTCGACGCGCTCGAGGGAACGACGTTCGAAGCGCTGGACCGACGGCAACTGCTCGCGGTCAGTCGCGAGATCGAAGACCGGGCGTACCGGACCGGTAGCGGAACGCTCCGTGCGAGTTTCCAGACGCTTTCCGCGTTCCGACCGCAGGTCGACCCGTACCGCGAACTCGCCGCGACGAATCTCGAAGTCCACGTCTACGGCGTCGCCGACTGGCACCCGCCGGAGATCCCCGGGGTCACGTACCACGTAGACGCGGGCGGCGGGCTGGAACCGTACTGGGCGCTCGCGTTCGATGGCGGCGACGACGACAGCCGAGCCTGCGGGCTCCTCGCGCGCGAACGCGATGCGTACGAGGGGTTCTGGACCGACGACGCGGCGACCGTCGCGGCGATCGACGACGCGCTCGCGAGCCGCGACGTCGACGCCGACGAACCCGGATCGACGTCCGCCGACGGCCTTGGTACGTAGGGACGCGACGTATATGCCTTCCCGCAATATCCCACACGTCTACCCGACTGAGACGCCCATGAGCGAACATCACACAACCGAGACCGCGGCGAGCACGGACGGCGAGTCGGGCGTGGTCGTCCGCCAGTGGGACCGATCCGAGGGACCGCTCGGTAGCGTTCACGACGCGCTCATCGAGGCCACCGGCGCCGACCCGCAGGACCTCCCACCGCTCTACGACGCCGTCGATCCGGACGCGCTCGCGGCCGTCCTCGGTGCGGACGACCGGTCGGAGCGTGACCGGGCGGCGACCTCGATCACGTTCGTCCACGGCGGCTGTGAGGTGACCGTCGAGGCGAGCGGACGGACGCTCGTCTCGCCGATCGAGGACGGGTGAGGATCCAAGGGTCCGCCGACGCCCGCTATCGGCGTCCCGGAGCGCCGAGCTCCGAGCGCTCGAAAAGTAACGTGAGCAGCTTTCGCTCCGCGGCGCGGATGTGCTCGGCGAACGTCGCCGAGGAGACCCTCAACTCCTCGGCCACGTCCTCGCCGCTGCACTCGCGCGGCCACTCGTAGTACCCCGCCTCGAGGGCGGTCACGAGGACTTCGAACTGCCTGTCCGTGAGGCGCGTTCGGAGCACTTGTCGGACGCCGGAGAGCGTGAAAAGCGGCGTCACCGACTCCTTCCCACGCTTGGCGGTCAGATCGGCCGCAGGGACCGCCGTGAGGAACGCGTCGATGACCGCGCCGGTGTCACAGCCGGCCGGGATGTCGGCGACGATGCGGCCGGTCCCGTCGGTGGCTTCCACCACCTGCGGGAGGGCGCCGAGCTCCGCGAGCCGGTGGGCGGGACAGTTCCCCAACACCCGGAACTCGAACAGTCCCCCGCGGTCGTACTCGGTGAGGAGACTCACCTCGGCCGTCTCGTGCTCCTCGGCGAGTGCGGCGATGCGCGCCGGGTCCGCACCGGTGACGCTGAAGTACTCCGTGTGCCCCCCGTCACGGCGCGGCACCATCTTCGCGAGTTCGAACGTGCACTCCTCGACGGCCGACCCCCTGAGGAACGGGTAGTTCCCCTCACGGAGCGCGAACTCGACCTCGATGACTGGGCCGGCCGGCTCCGTCTGACCCGATCTGGACATGTTCTCGGGAATTGGTCCGTCAGCAGCATGATTTTTGTGTATTATTACCACGATACGCTTCGGAATGGTTCGCTCCCCGACTCGGCAGTCACGGACCGCCGCGGCTGCTCTCGGAGGGCAGTGCCGCGGCGACCTTCTGTATCGGATGTGGAGGATGGTCGGCCCCCTCGCGGTCTCCCAGTTGGGTGCGACAGGAGCCGCCGGGCGCCGTGACGATGTCGCCGGGACTCTGCGCGACCTCGTCGAACAGCAGGCGGCCGATGGCCTGCGAGAGGTCGTAATGCTCGCTCTCGTAGCCGAACGAGCCGGCCATGCCGCAACAGCCCGAGTCGAGGGGGTCGACCTCGTAGCCGGCCCGTCGGAGGACGCCGACCGCGTGGTGGTCCTTCTTGAGCGCCTTCTGGTTGCAGTGGCCGTGATACGTGAGCGTCTCCGCCGGCGCGTCGAAGGCGAGGCCCTCGTCGAGCCGATGGGCGTCGATGTACTCCAGCACGCCGAAGGCGGCTTCCGAGACGACCGTTCCGTCGCTCGCGGTCGCCTCGCCGACCGCTTCCGGGATCAGCAGGTCGCGGTACTCGTCTTGGAACATGACCGCGTCCGAGGGTTCCACGAAGACGACCGCGGCGCCCTCGCGGACCCGAGGTGCGAGCGCCTCGACGTTCTCGACCGCTCGCTCGCGGGCCGCATCCAGAAAGCCGCCGGAGTAGGCCGCCCGCCCGGAGGGAGCCAGGTCCCCCGGGACCTCGACGCGCACGTTCGCGGCCTCCAGCACTGCCACCGCGGCCTTCCCCGCGGCCGGGTAGCTGTAGGTCGTGTAGGTGTCCGGGAACAGCAGGACGGTCGCGGCCGCGTCCTGCTCCGGGACGGCGGGACCGCCCCGCGCAGCGAACCAGTCGTGCAGGCTCTCGCGGCGGAACGGCGGCAGCTCCCTGTTCGGTGCGATGTCGACGACGCGGTCCATGAGCGCCCGCGCGCCGGGGACCTTCGCGGCCGCGTTCGAGAGGGGCGCGAGCCGGCTCCCGAGCGCGGAGAGCCGGTCGATATCGCGGAACAGTTTCTCGCGCAGACCCGCGCCCGCCTCCTCGTGGTGGTCGTGTTTCACCTCGGCCTTGAGCTTCGCGAGGTCGACGCCCGTCGGGCAGTCGCGCTTGCAGCCCTTACAGCCGACACAGAGGTCCAGCACCTCCTCCTGAAAGCGGTCGGAGTGGATCTCGCCATCCGGGAGGTCGCCGCTTATCGCCGCGCGGAGCATGTTCGCGCGCCCCCGCGTCGACTGGACCTCCTCGCGCGAGGCCCGGAAGGTGGGGCACATCGTCCCGCCGGACTCCCGTTCCCGGCAGGTGCCGCAGCCGTTGCACAGTTCCACGAGGTGCGAGAGGCCGCCCTCCGCGGAGAAGTCGAGCGTCGTCGTCGGCTCGACGCTGCTGTAGGCGGGGCCGTAGCGCAGGTGTTCGCGCATGTCCGTGTCGGCGGCCGTCTCGGGGTAGCCCTCTGCGGCGGCCGTCTCGCCGTCCACGTAGACGACCTTCCCGGGATTCATGCGCCAGTCCGGGTCGAACGCCGACTTCAGGTCCTGGAACGCGCCCCACAGCGCCGGGCCGTACATCTTGGGGTTGAACTCCGTGCGCGCGAGGCCGTCGCCGTGCTCGCCGGAGAAGGCGCCGTGGTGCTCCAGCACGAGGTCCGTCACGTCGTCGGCGATGTCGTGCATCGTTTCGACCCCCTGCTCCTCCTTCAGGTTCAGAATGGGGCGGATGTGGAGCGTCCCGGAACCGGCGTGCGCGAAGTACGCCGCGGAGGTGCCGTGGTCGTCGAGGACCGTCTCGAACTTGCCCACGTACTCGGCCAACTCCGCGGGCGGGACGGAGGCGTCCTCGATGAATGGGTACGGCTTCGGGTCGCCCTCCATGCTCATCAGCAGGGGGATGGCCGCCTTCCGGAGCTTCCAGAGGTCCGCCTGCGCGTCGAAGTCGTACGCCTCGATCACGTCGAAGGCGTCGCCCTCGGTCAGAAACCTCTCGGAGGTCTCCGCGACCGCGGCCGCGAAGTCGTCGACGCACTCGTCGTCGAACTCGACCATCAGCGCCGCCGCGGCGCGGTCGGGGATCGGCTCGGCGTACGCCGCGAACTCCTCGGAACCGGCCGCGAGCGCGAACACCTCGTCGTCCATCAGCTCGACCGCGCTTACGGGGAACTCGAGCGCCTCGGGGACCGCCCGCATCGCGTCCACGAGGTCGTCGAAGCAGTAGAGCGCGAGCGCGGTCTCGTCGGGCTTCGTCACCAGTGACAGCTCCGCCTCCACGACCACGCCGAGGGTCCCCTCCGCGCCGACGAACAGCTTCGAGAGGTTGATGACGCGCTCGCCGTCACCGTTTTCCCGCATCACTTTGTGGAGGTTGTAGCCGGAGACGGAGCGCTTCAACTCGGGGTAGCGCGTCTCGATCTCCGCCTCGTGCTCCGCCACGAGTCCGCGGACGGTCTCATAAATGGCTGCCTCGCGGTCGTCCTTCTCGACGATCGCCTCGTACTCCGGCGAGTCGAGGACCACGTCGCGGGTGTGGATCAGCGAGCCGTCCGCGAGGACGACCCGGAGCTCCTCGGTGTAGGCGTCGGTGATGCCGTACCGCACCGAGTGCGCGCCGGTGGAGTTGTTCCCGATCCCGCCGCCGATGGTCGCCCGGCCCGAGGAGGCGGGGTCGGGCGCGAACTTGAGCCCGTGTTCCGCCAGCCGGTCGTCGAGGTGGTCCTGCACGACGCCGGGCTGGACGACCGCGCGGCGGTCCTCGGGCCGGACCGCCAGTATCTCGTCCATGTGGCGGCTCAGGTCGAGGACGACACATCCCGGCCCGACCGCCTGGCCCGCGAGCGAGGAGCCGGTGCCGCGTGGCAGCACGGGGGCGTCGTGTTCGGCGGCGACCGCGACCGCCGCGCGCACGTCCGCGACCGAGCGCGGGCAGACGACGCCCGCGGGCCGCGCCCCGTAGACGCTCCCGTCGGTGGCGTACAGCACCTGCGCGTACTCGTCGAACGCCACCTCGCCCGCCACGCGCTCGCGGAGGTCAGCGGCCAGTGCAGCGTACTCCGGATCGTCCGGGCGGTCGTGCCCAAGAGAGGCCGCGGAGACGGCGTCGGGGTCGATGGCTTCGGCGGCGTCCGACCCCGCGGCCCCGCGGGCGTCGTCAACTCCCATGAACGTTCGTGATGGTCGGCCGGCGATAAGCGTATGGGTCGGTTCAACATGCGCGGGCACGGCGGTTGGCGGTCGGCCGTCCCACGCCGTGACGGTCCCGGAACCGACTCGTCCGCGACCGCCCCGTCCGCGACCGCCCCGTCCGCGACCGACGCCCTTTTGCTCGCGAGCGTGGCAGAAGGCCGCATGCGACGCGCGCGCCTGCTGACGCCCGACGGGCCGGTCGAGGGACGCTACGAGGACGGGGTCGTCCACGCCGCGGACGGCGAGTACGCGGTCGGCCGCGACGGCCGGCTGCTCCCGCCCGCGAGTCCCTCGGCGTGCTACTGCGTGGGCCGCAACTACGCCGCCACGCTCGACCAGATGGAGTACGAGCGCCCGGAGGAGCCGGACTGGTTCATCAAGCCGCCGACGAGCCTCGCGGCCCACGGCGAGCGGATACGCTACCCCGACTGGACCGACGAGCTCACCTACGCCGGCGAGCTCGTCGCGGTGATCGACGAACGCTGCCGGGAGCTGACCCCGGACGAGGTGCCGGAGGTCGTCCGCGGCTACACGATCATGAACGACCTCGACGCGCTCGATCAGGTCGGTCGCTCGGCTCGGAAGGCGTTCGACGGCTCCGGCCCGCTCGGACCGTGGATAGAGACCGATCTGGACCCCCGAAACCTCGACATGGAGACGTACGTCGGCGGCGAGAAGCGGCAGGAGGCCAACACGGAGCTGATGCTGTTCGGTCCCTACGAGCTGGTGGCGCACCTCTCCGAGCGCGTCACCTTCGAGCCGGGCGACTGCGTGGCGTTCGGCAGCCCCGCGAACCCCGGGCTCGTGGAGCCGGGCGAGACCGTCTCGATCACCTACGAGGGCGTCGGGACGCTGGAGAACGAGGTCGTCGCGCCGGACGGCTGAACGGCGCGCGGGCGAGTGTGGTGCTGTGGCGGTTCGATTGCGGTGCTGCTACGATGCTGACGCGGTGCTGTGCGGTCGGCGCGCGCCGCGGCGACCGCGAAGCGTGTCGCCGCGACCGCGCGAGGGAGGCCGCGGGCCGGCCGCCTGCGGTGTCTCCAGCGCGCTACTGCACGCTGGAGGCCAGCGGGACGCGGTTTGTCCCGCGCTGCGGTTTCGCGGCCGGCCCGCGGCCGAGGTTGGGGAGGCGTGAGGCTGCGGTGCTGTGCGGTCGCGGTTGCGGTGCGGGGTGGGACTGAAAGGGGCAGG
>NZ_LKIR01000126.1:16529-28556 GCF_001462205.1 Haloparvum sedimenti | reverse complement strand
CTCGATCCCGCCCGGACGACGCAAGCACCGCAGCGGGCGGTGCTGAGAGCGAGGAGCGCAGCGAGGCCCGGCGCGGTCGAGCCGGCTGGGGCTTTCTGAGTGTTGCTGTCCAGATCAGCAGGATCTGCAGGGGAACTAGATCAGTAGTAGGGAGAGCCGGCTGGGGCTTTCTGGGTGTTACTGTCCCGATCAGGAGGATCGACAACAGAACGGTCAACGGAAGGTCGATCAGGATCGACGCGAACGACCGCGAAACCTCCTCAGTTCACCCGATTCTCGATCTCGGCGTCCGCCGGTCCGCCCGTCGCGTCGAGCTCACGAATGTTCGCCGCGAGGATGTCGCCGCACCGCTCGAAGTAGTCGGGCGTATGGCCCGCGTTGTGCGGGGTGATGGTCACGTCGTCGAGCCGCCAGAGGGGGTGGTCCTCCGGCAGCGGCTCGGGGTCGGTCACGTCGAGCGCGGCGCTCCCGATGGCGTTCGAGCGGAGCGCCGAGACGAGCGCGTCGGTGTCGATCACCTTCCCGCGCGCGACGTTGACGAGGACGGCGTCCGCGCGCATCGTCCGGAACACCTCGTCGTCGATCAGGCCCGCGGTCGCGTCGGTGAGAGGACACGCGAGGACGACGTACTCGGCGTCCGTCACCGCCTCGTGGATCCGGTCGAAGCCGTACACCTCGTCGGTCGGGCCGCCCTTCTCCGGCGAGTAGCGCACGCCGACGGTGTGAACGTCGAACGGCTTCAGCCGATCGACGACCGTCTCGCCGATGGCGCCGAGGCCCACGACCGCGACCGTCGACCCGTACACCTCCGTCGTCGGGTAGCTGTTCCACTGCCGGTCCGCCTTCTGGTCCCACGCTCGCGGGAAGTCCCGGGCGTGGGCGATCATCGACCCGAGGACGTACTCGGCGATGTTCGGGCCGTGGACGCCCGAGGCGTTGGTCACGGCGACGCCGCGCTCGTCGAACGCCTCGAGGTCGAGGTGGCCCGTGCCCGCGTAGACGCACGCGAACAGCTCCAGGTTCTCCGCGGCGTCGAGCAGCTCCGGCCCCATCGAGAAGCCGGTCGCGACGCGCGCGTTTCGGACCAGTTCGCGCTCCTCGGCGGGCGTGGTGGCCAGCGCCACCTCGTGGTCGGGCAGGCGCTCGCGGAGGGCCGCCGCGTAGTCCGACGCGTCGAGGCCGTGGATCTTCTGTCGCAGGACGACGATGTCCGGGTCCGTCTCAGTCATGCGCGTCCGTTCGCGGGGCACCCTCAAAAGGTTCGGTCACGCGGCAGGGCGGTCGGATGGCGGTCGCTGAGGCCCGCTTCACCCCTCTCGATGCTCCAGCGAAAGTCGCCGGTATCCGAGCGGTTAGCGCGCTGGCGCGTCGACTCGTCGACATGACTCACGGCCACGACGACCCCGAGGCGGCGGTGCGCGCGTACTACGACCACGTCGACGCGGAGGCGTACGAGGACCTGTTCGCGCTGTTCGCCGAGGACGTGGTCTACGAGCGCCCCGGACAGGACGCCATCGAGGGGATGGAGGCGTTCCGCGAGTTCTACTTCGAGGGGCGGCCGCTGGAGGACGGGCGCCACGAGGTCCACCGCGTCGTCGCGGACGGCGACGGCCTCGACGGCACGACCGTGGCGGTCCGCGGGACCTTCTCCGGCGTGCAGGACGGCGAGACGGTGTCGTTCGGATTCGCGGACTTCCACGAGTTCGAGGACGGGCTGATCGCTCGTCGGGACACCTACACCGACCGCGACGAGGTGTGAGAATACGCCGCGGACACGGTGGGAGTCAGCTACGGCCGTCCGTTCGGTCAACGATCGTGGCGGCGCGGTCGGCGCGCGCGAGGAACGCGCGCGAGGTCGCCGGCGCGCGACTGCACGCCGGCTGCTCGAAAATCTCCGATTTTCGGTGGAGGTCGCGGGCCGGCCGCCTGCTGTGCGGTGCCGTTCCGCGGCCGGCCCGCGGCCGAGGCTGGGGAGGTGCGAGGCTGCTGTGCGTCGCGGAGCGGGGCGGAGCGGGGCGGTGCGGTGGGTGGGACTGAAAGGGGCAGCCGGCTCGAGCCGACTGGGGCTTTCGAGGTGTTACCGTCCCGATCAGCAGGATCTGCAGCAGAGACAGAAAACGCGCCGTACAGAGAGCCGACAAGGGGATCTCGATCTGGAGGACGCCCACGCCAGCGGACCGTACTCGTCACCACTCCGTGAAAACCCGAATCCTCGCGCTCGAGCAGGACGCCCTACTCGTGGTCCAGCGAGACGCCCTCGGCGAGCTGCTGTTCGAGCGTGCCGCGTTCCCAGTCGCGGACGCCCTCGCCCTCCACCTCGGAGCGAATCTTCTCCTCCAGGAGGTTGACAGCGACGGTGTTGGCGCCCTCCGGGATGATCAGGTCCGCGTGCTTCTTCGTCGGCTCGATGAACTGCTCGTGCATCGGCTTCACCGTCGAGAGGTACTGGTCGATGACGCCCTCCAGGTCGCGGCCGCGCTCGACCACGTCCCGCTGGATGCGGCGGAGGATCCGCACGTCCGCGTCCGTCTCGACGTAGAGCCGGAGGTCGAGCATGTCGTTGACCGCCTCGTCGTACAGCGCGAGGATCCCCTCCAGCACGATCACGTCGGTCGGCTCGACGGTGACGCGGTCGGGCTTGCGGTTGTGGACCTCGAAGTCGTACTGGGGCATCTCCACGGACTGGCCCTCCAAGAGCGTCTCCAACTGTTCCCGCAAGAGCTCCCACTCGAACGCCGACGGGTGGTCGTAGTTGACGTCCGCGCGCTCCTCGTAGTCGAGGTGCGAGAGGTCCTCGTAGTAGTTGTCGATGGGGATCCGGGTGACGGAGTCGTCGACGTTCTCCGTGACGAGCCGGGCGACCGTCGTCTTGCCCGCGCCCGTCCCCCCGGCGATCCCGATCACGAACGACGGGATGGTCATGAACGCCTCTCGGAGAGGCCGAGGCTTGAAGCCTCTCTTTCGCGTTCGGCGGCGGCCGAGGAACTTGGCTCGCCGCGTTGATAACTGTAGTGGAGGCAAGTTTTACACCCTCCCGTCCGTCTCCCCGACTATGCAAGACGGTACCACAGTCCGCGACGTGATGCACAGGGCGTTCCTGGGCGTCAGCGAGTCCGACACGCTCGGCGACGCGGCCGAGCTGATGTTGGCGGAGGGGGCCGACTGCCTGGTCGTCGTCCGCGGCGGCGAGCCAGTCGGCTGTCTCTCCCCGCGTGACGCTCTCGGCGCGATCCTCGACGGTGCCGACCCCGGGGAGACGACGGTCGACGAGGTGATGGCGCCGCCGGCACCGACCGTCCCCGCGGACAGTCGGATCGCGGCCGCCGAGGAACGCCTCGTCGCGGAGGGGTCGAGCCGACTGGTTGTCACGCGCGATGGAGAGGCGGTCGGGGTCCTCACGGAGCGCGACGTGCTCGCGGCCGGGACAACGCATCCGTCCGCCGGAGGCGAGCACGCCGTGCGGGGAAGTGCCGCCGACGTGGAAACCATCGACATGGGGGCCGCCGAGGCGGCGGCAGTCGACGCCGAGAGCGCGGACGCCCCCACGACGGCGGCGACCCAGAGCATCTGTGAAGTCTGCGGTACGCTAACGGCCGAGCTCGCCCCGTCGAACGGGCAGATGCTGTGTCCGGACTGTCAGGAGGTGTGACGGGACGGGGCGAGGTGGGGGCGGAAACTCGGCGGCGGCGCGACGGTCGCGCGGCAGTTTTATATCCCCTTACGTTATTCCTTGCCACATGGTACGTGGTATCCAACGGCGCGACTTCTTGAAAGGTGCAGCGACCGCAGGTGCGGTGGGCCTCGCCGGCTGTACGGGTGGCGGCGGTGGCGGACCGACGATCCGCTACGGCGTGTTGATGCCGGAAACCGGCGACCTCGGCAGTCTCGGGACGACGATGCGGGACGGCGGTCGGCTTCCGGCCCGGCAGATCGAAGACGAGATCGACTACTCGCTCGACGTGCAGACGGAGGACACGGAGACGAACCCGCAGGCGGGGATCTCCAGCGCCCAGTCGCTGGTCGACTCCGGCTATCCGGCGGTCGTCGGCCCGGCGGCGTCGAACGTCAACCTGCAGGTGACCCGAGAGGTGTTCATCCCGAACGAGACGGTCGGCATCTCGCCGTCGTCAACCGCGCCTGCGGTGACGGACCTGGAGGACGACGACTACATCTTCCGGACCTGCCCGAGCGACGCGCTGCAGGGACCGGTGATGGCGCAGGTCGTCGTCGACGAGTTCGACGCGAGTACGGCCGCGACGCTGTACCTCAACGACAACTACGGACAGGCGCTGGAGGAGTCGTTCGTCAACGCCTTCGAGTCCGAACACGACGGACAGGTCCCGAACCGCGTCTCCTTCGAGCCCGAGCAGTCCTCGTACGCCTCCCAGCTCGGCACGGCGCTCAACGACAACCCCGACGTGCTGATGGTCGTCGGCTTCCCGCAGTCCGGGATCACCCTGTTCCGCGACTACTACAGCAACTACGCGGACGACTACGGCGGATCGATCATCGTTCCGGATGGCCTGATCGACTCCTCGCTGCCCGAGGAAGTCGGCAACGACATGGAGGACGTGTGGGGGACCGCTCCGAGCGCGGCCGGCCCCGGCGCGGACTTCTTCGCCGACCTCTACGAGGAGGAGTGGGGCAACAGCCCGGAGGTGTTCAACGCGCAGTCGTACGACGCGGCCGCGGTGACCATCCTCGCCAGCGTCGCCGCCGACGCCGACGAGCCCGACGGCACCGCCATCCGCGACAACCTTCGCACCGTCGCCAACCCGGACGGCACCGAGGTCGGTCCGTCGGAGCTGGCCGACGCCGTGGGAATGGTCGCCGACGGCGAGTCGGTCAACTACGTCGGTGCGTCCTCGCCGGTCGACTTCGACGACAACGGCGACATGCGCGCGGTCAGCTACGACGTGTCCCGGTACCTCGACGGCGGCCTCGAGGTCCAGCGCACTATCGACTTCGAGAACTGAGGCCGCGGGCACGGTCCGACTTTTTCGACGGCTCACGTCGCGAGCGGCGCGAGTAGGGCGTTGCGCGGTCGACAGGCTCTTGGGGTTATGACGCGCGTGACAGAAGGACCGCGGCGTGACAGAAGGACCGCGGCGTGACAGAAGGACCGCGGCGTGACAGAAGGACCGCGGCGTGACAGAAGGACCGTAACCGGGGACGGCTTATCCGCCGAGGAACTGCTGGCGCACGTCCTCGTCCGCGAGCAGGCGGTCGCCGGTGTCGGTGTAGCTGTTCTCGCCGTTGGCGAGGACGTATCCGCGGTCACAGCGCCGCAGCGCGGCCTTCGCGTTCTGCTCGACCATCAGGATCGCCGTCCCGTCGTCGTTGATGCGGTCGATGCGGTCGAACATGTCCTGGACGAGGTCGGGGGCCAATCCCGCGGAGGGCTCGTCGAGCAACAGGAGGTCGGGGTCGAGCATCAGCGCTCGCCCCATCGCGACCATCTGTCGCTGGCCGCCGGACATCGTGCCGGCCTTCTGGTCGGAGCGCTCGCGGAGCACCGGGAAGCGGTCGTAGATCTCCTCGATCTGCGCTTCGGGCACCTCGTCGAGGATGTACGCGCCCATCTCCAGGTTCTCCCGCACGGTGAGGCCGTCGAAGACGTTCTCGTTTTGCGGGACGTAGCTGATCCCCTCGTGGATAATCTCCTCGGGCGCGCGCTCGTGGATCTCGGTGCCGTCGAAGGTGATCGTGCCGCCCATGTACGTCGTCAGCCCGAAGACGGACTTCATGACGGTCGACTTGCCGGCCCCGTTCGGCCCGACGATGGTGACGTACTCGCCGTCGCCCACGTCCAGGTCCACGTCCGTCAGGATCTGGAGGTCGCCGTAGCCGGCGTCGAGGTCCCGCACCTGCAACAGCACGTCGTCCGGAACCTTCGCGAGCGGATCGCTTTCGGCGTCCACGTCGCGGTCGGGGGCGCCGCCCGCGTCCGATCCGGTGCCCGCCTCGGCGGCCGCGTCCCCGCTGGGGACTTCGTCACCCTCCGCGTCGGGGATGGTCTCGGCCGGGGCGTCCTCGGGGTCCTCAGCGCTCATAGCTCGTCCTCCCCGAGGTACGCCTCGACGACGCGCTCGTTCGACCGGATCTCCTCCGGCGGCCCCTCCGCGAGGACGGACCCCTGGTGCATGACGATGACGTGTTCGCAGTTCTCCATGATGACGTCCATGTCGTGTTCCACGAGCAGGAACGTGTACCCCTGCTCGCGCAGCTCGTGGATGCGGTCGAGCAGCTTCTCCTCCAGCGTCGGGTTGACGCCGGCGAGCGGTTCGTCGAGCAGCAGCATGTCGGGGTCGGTCATCATCGCGCGGGCCATTTCCAGCAGCTTCCGCTGCCCCCCCGACAGCGTCCCCGCCTCCTGATGGGCGAGGTGGTCGATCTCGAAGAAGTCCAGCGTCTCCCAGACGCGGTCGCGGATCTCCGCCTCCTGTTCGATCACGTCGCCGCGTGCGACGGGCGTCACCGACTTCCAGAGCTGCTCGCCGACCTGTCCCCTCGGCGCGAGCATCAGGTTCTCCAGCACGGTCATCTCCGCGAGCTCGCGAGCGATCTGGAACGTCCGGACGAGCCCGCGGTTGGCGATCGCGTCGGGCCGGAGCCCCGTGATCTCCTCGCCCTGGAACTGGACGGTGCCCGAGTCGGGGGTGTGTGCCCCCGCGATGCAGTTGAACGTCGTCGATTTGCCGGCGCCGTTCGGCCCGATCAGGCCGGTGATCGTCCCGGCTTCCACCTCGAAGCTGGCGTCGTCGACCGCGACGATCCCGCCGAACGTCTTGCGCAGGTTGCGAACGCGAAGCGGGATCTCCGCGGGCACCGAGGCGGCCTGTTGCTCGACGGGCGAGTCCTGCGTCTCGGGCTCGTCGGGTGCCTCCACGTCCGCGTCCTCGGGCACGTTCGTCTCGGGTTCACTCATCGGTCTCACCTCCCGATCCCGAGCGGTGCAGGTCCACGGCCGCGGCCGTCTCCGTCCGGTGGCCGAGCACCCCCTCGGGTCGGTGCTGCATCAGCAGTACCAGCACCACGCCGAGCAGGATGAAGCGGAACGCCGAGATGTTCCCGACCGCGTACGCCAGAAGCGGCATCGGGTCGAGCGACCCGAGCGGTGCGACGGCGGCCGGGAACGTCCCCGGCGACCCGCCGAGCTCCAGTGCGTTGCCGAGGATACTGCCGATCGTCCGCGGCCCCTCGAACAGCAGGCCGACGAACAGGATCGAGCCGACGATGCTGCCCGTGTTCGATCCGGAGCCGCCGACGATCACCGCGACGAACACGTAGAAGGTGACGATGGGTCGGAAGGAGTTCGGGCTGACGAACCCCTGAGACCCCTGCCAGAGGATGCCGCCGAGTCCCATCAGCGCACAGCCCAGCATGAACACCTTGATCTTGAACCAGCGGGTGTCCTTGCCGAGCGACTGCGCGACGAGTTCGTCCTCGCGGATCGCCTTCAGCACGCGCCCGAACGGCGAGTTGCCGACGCGGCGCAGCAACCAGTAGACGAGGAGGACGAAGACGGCCATCACCACGACCCACGCCGCGCGCCGAACGACCGAGGTCTGAACCAGCGGGAACGTCATGTCGAGCGGTCCGCCGGCCGCGAACAGCGCGTCCGTGGGCGTGTCCGGCAGGTCGAGACCGCTGCCGCCCCCGGTACCGAAGCCGAAGGTGGACACGGTCCAACTCGACAGCGTCGCGGAGTTGAGCGTCAGCCGGATGATCTCCGAGAGCCCGAGCGTCACGATGGCGAGGTAGTCCGCGCGCAGGCGGAGCGCCGGCAGCGCGGCGAGCAGGCCGACGACCGCGGCGAGCGTCATCCCGCCGACGACGCCGATCGGCAGCGGGAGCCCGAGCCCCATCCCGGAGACCGCGTCCGGCGAGGTGGACAACAGCGCCATGCCGTAGACGCCCATCGCCATGAAGCCCGCCACGCCGATGTTGAACAGCCCGGTGTATCCCCAGTGGAGGTTCAACGCGAGCGCGAGCGTGGAGTAGGCCGCGAACAGGAACGTGAGCCGGACCCACGTGGACACGAGCGCGTTCACCGTGCGCGGGCCGATCCCCTCGGAAGCGACCGTCAACACGAGGAACAGGAGGTACATCGCGAGCATCGTCGCGCCGACGATCCGCAGGTCGGACTCCTGGAGGGCGCCCACGACGGCATCCGTCACCGTCGCCGGCTCCTCTCCCTCGGCGGGGTCGCCGCCGTCCGCGGCCGGGTCACCCCCGGCGTCGGTCGCGGCGCTCATGCGGTCGTCACCCCCCCGAACAGCCCCTCAGGCCGGTACAGCAGCACGAGGATCATGATGACGAACGCGGCGGCCGCGTTGAAGTCCGAGGAGATCCAGATCAGCGAGACCTCGTGGACGAGCCCGATGACGAGTCCGCCCGCGATGGCGCCGTAGATGGACCCGATCCCGCCGAGGATCACCGCGGCGAAGATGAACAGCAGGAGGAACCAGCCGAGGTTGAACTCGATGGTGCCGCGCTCAAGCACGTAGAGGTAGCCGGAGACGCCCGCGAGCGCGCCGCCGAGCACCCACGTCGCGGTGACGACGCGCTCGGTCGGGATCCCCGTCACCAGCGCGAGGTCCTTGTTGTCGGCCATCGCGCGCATCGCCTTGCCGAGCTTGGTCCGCTGGAGCAGGAAGTGGGTCCCCAGCATCAACCCGACCGCGACGATCACGAGGGTGATTTCGTGGAGGTCGATGCTCACGCCGTAGAAGGGAACCCCGACGCCCTCCGTCGCGGTGACACCCCGGTTGCGCGCCCCGTAGACGAACTGGATCGAGTACCGAAGCGCCAGCGCGACCCCGATGCTGGCGATCAGAAGCGGGATCCCCCCGCGGTCGCGCATCGGCTTGTAGACGATCCGGTCGGCGGCCACCGTGACGAGCACCGTCGCGACCGCCGCCACGATCACGCCCACCAGGATCGCGAGCGGCGACTGGACGACCGAGGCGCCGATCGCGTTCGGTCCCGCGCCGCTGCCGGCACGGACCGACAGCAGGTGACCGGCGCTGGACCCGCCCCAGCCCGCGATCAGGAGCGCGGCGCCCCACCCGGTGAACGCTCCCGTCGTCACCAGGTCGCCGTGCGAGAAGTTCGCGAAGTTGAGAATGCTGTACGTCATCGAGAGCCCGATCCCGGCCAGCCCGAAGATGAGCCCGACGACGATCCCGTTCCAGACGAGCCCGCCGAACCGGAGCGCCGACAGCGAGCCGCCGAACGAGCGCTCGGCCGTGATCGGCACCTCGACGCCGGCGAGGCGAGCGAGGAGGTCCGCCAGCAGCACCAGCCCGGCGACCCCCGCGAGGAACAGGAACGGTTTCCCGCGGACGGCCGCCCGCCCGCGTTGTAGTGATTCATTGACACCCATGCGTGATAGTCACACGAAAAGGAACGGGCCTACCTAAATAACCCTTCGCTCCGCCGGTCGCGGTCCCGTCGGCGACTGCGAGCGAGATCGGCGGGCGATCGCTCCGGTGAGCGTCAGGTCCAAATGCGATCCCGACGAACCGCTCGAACATGGAGATCGTCCCCGCGGCGACGGACGACGTGGACGCCGTCGCCGACCTCTGGGTGGACCTCGCGGCGGACCAGCGGGCGCACGGCTCGCACCTGCTCGCCGCCGCGAACCGCGAGGCCGTCCGCGAGACGGTCGCGCGGCGGGCCGTCGTCGACGTGTTACTCGTGGCGCGGGCCACGGACGTGGACGACATCGACGGGAGCGACGGGCGGGTCGCCTCCGAACTCGGCGAGGGACCGATCCGCGGGTTCGTCTCGGCCGCCGTCGAGACCGGGACCTACGAGCAGGACGTGACGCGGGGCGTCATCGACAACCTCTACGTCGAACCCGACGCCCGCGACCGCGGCGTCGGGGCCGACCTGCTCGCGGCGGCGGAGGCGGCGCTCGCCGACGCCGGCGTCGACGCCGTCGCGCTGGAGGTGATGGCCGACAACGCGGCCGCCCGCCGCTTCTACGAGCGCCACGGCTACGAACCGCACCGCGTGGAGGTAGAAAAGCGATTGATCGAGAACGGCGGCCGTGAGGGGGGCGGACGCGGAGAAAACGGCCGGGACGCCACCGCGGATGGCGACCGCTGACCGGCGGACGGCGCGCGGCGGGTCGGCGTGGGACCGCCCGACCCGGAAGCGATACTGACTCAAAGGAGGCCCGCCAAGCCGGGAACGCGCCAGAGGAGCATGGGCGGTTCATGCACTCGACTTGTAATCGAGACTTCCGGGGTTCAAATCCCTGCTCTGGCTCTATCGGGCCCGCCACCTGCCGGGTGTACCCTTTTATTCAGTGACGATGGATCCTTCGTCACCGTGGCTGAGACCGCCCGCGTCGTACTGGAAGTTGTCGGCATCCTCTTCACCTTACTACTGGTACTCATTCAGCTCGCCGCCCGGTCAGTGACCGCCGAGGGGATCGAGCTATTGGGGCCGCAGAGGACGGTGCTGTCTCCGCTCGTCGTCGCGATGGTATTTCTGCTGATCGCCGGTGCGACAGCCGGGCTGGAGGCATCGCAATCACTCGCGGCCCCGGAGCTCTCGATCGCCGTACTGTTCGTCGTGGGGGCCCTGTTCGCGATAGCCGTGTCGGGCGTCGACGCCGCGGTCGCGGTTGCCGAGTCGGCCGACGACCACCAACAGACCTTAGACGACACGCCGGAAATGGCAAACGAGACGAACGGAGGAGACGCATGAACCACCAAGAAGCACGTCGGCGCGGTCGGCGAGCGAAACAAGCCCTCCTCGGGATGGCACTTTCGTTCGTCCTCGCCGGCGTCGCCACGATCTTCGAAGGCCCCGCGGTCGACCTGATCGGGACGATCGGGCTGTCCGGACTCGTGGTGTCCGGGATCGCGACGCTTCTCTACGTACTCTCTCTCGCGAGCCCGGACTCCGTACTCGCAAAGTTGCCCTGAGGCCGAAGCGGCCCCGGTCCGTTACCGCCGCGCCCAGTCGAGCAGCCGCTCGTAGAACGGCTCCGAGGCGAGCGCCTCCGCGTCGCCGACGAGCGTGAGCGCCTTCTTCGCCCGCGTGAGCGCGACGTTCATCCGCCGGTGGTCCTCGAAGATCGGCCCGTCGAGGTCGCCGGTCGCGACGAGCGAGATCACGATCACCTCCTTCGAGGAGCCCTGGAAGCGGTCGACGGTGTCGACGGTCGCGTCCGTCCGGCGACCGATCTCCGCAACCTGCGCGCGGAACGGGGCGATGACGCCGATGTCCTCGACGGCGACGCCGGCGTCGACGTACGCGTCGACGACGCCCGCGACGCGCTCGGCCTCGCGGACGTTCCTGTTCCCGTCGCGGGCGCCGTCGGGGTCGACGAAGTTCACCCCGCCGCGGAGCGCCGGCGGGAGGTCGGCGGCGTCGACGCCGAGGTCCGCGAGCGACTGGCCGGCGACCGCGGGCGTGGCCGGTCTGAGGGCGCCGTCGTAGAACTCCGCGGAGGCGAACGACTGGATGCGCTGGCTCATCCGGTACTGCTGGTCGAGCATGACGCCCGCCTCGGGGTGGTCCTCGATGAGCCGCTGGAACAGCGAGCGCTGCAGGTCGTTCTCCGCGCGGACGACGGGCGGGAGCTGCTTGTGGTCGCCCACGAGCACGAACCGCTCCGCGAGGTTCGCCGCCGCGAGCGTGCCGGGCTCGGTGAGCTGCGAGGCCTCGTCGACGACCGCCACGTCGAACGCCTGCTCGCGCATCACGCGGGAGCCGCAGGCCGCGGTCGTGGCCGCGACGACCGGCGCGTCGCCGAGCTCGCGGGCCTTCTCGCCGGGGTCGCCGCGGCGCACCAGCCGCACGTCCTGCATGTCGCCGCGGACGCCCTGCTTACTCCCCACCCTGACGACGGCCTCGAACCCCTGATCGCGGAGCGCCTCGAGCGCGTTGTCGACCGCGCGGTTCGTGAACGCCGCCAGCAGGACGCGCTCGCCCTGCTCGACGAGCGCACGGATGGTTCGCGCGATGGTGTAGGTCTTGCCGGTCCCCGGCGGCCCGTGGACGAGC
>NZ_LKIR01000126.1:0-16519 GCF_001462205.1 Haloparvum sedimenti | reverse complement strand
GCGCCACGGCCTCGTTCTGCGCCTCGTTGTTGTCGATAAATGGGGCACGGTCCGCGGGCGCCTCGGAGAACGCGGGGTCGCGGCGCCCGAACAGCACGTCCTTCCGGCGCTCGTCCCCCTTCAGCACCGCGTCGTGGAGCGCGGTCAGCGACCGGTCGACCGAGATTTCGGAGGGGTAGACGTCGAGTCGCCGGAGTTCGACCGGCTCGTCGGTCTCCACGACGACCTCGTCCTCGCCGAGGCTCGTGATCCGGCCGAGTTCCGCGTGGCCCGCGACGGGGTCGCCGTCGGAGGCGAGCGCCACGTCGCCCTCGCGGAGCTTCGAGACCGCGTCGCCGGGTTTGGCCGCGCGGAGCCGCCAGCGCCCGCCCTCGATCTCGGTCTGCCCGCGGGGGTCGAGATCGATCAGCGCGCGGTCGTCCTCGGCGCGCTCGGCGGCGGTCTGCTCCCAGAGCTTCCTGTACTCGGCGTGGGTCTCGCGGCGCTCCTCCTCCAGCGCGCGGTAGAACCGCGAGAGGTACGCGCGCTCCTCCTCGGGCAGGGGCTCGCCGATCTGGCCGGCCTTCGACTCCTGATTCAGGCGCCCGGAGACGACCATGCAGGTGTCCTGCTCGAAGCAGTACTGACACTTGGCGTCCGCCTCGTAGCCGGTCGGGATGCCGGCCTCGGGGTCCGGGTCGTTGAGCGTCCGCCACTCCATCGCCGCGAGCTCGTTTCGCGTGCGGACGACGAACTTCAGCAGGCCCGTCCCGACCGAGAACTCCTTGGCCGGCGAGAGGTCGCCGGTCTCCTCGTTGCGGTCCAGCGCGGTGTTCTTCGTGTACAGCAGCGTCCCGGTGTCGGGCGTCTCACCGCGGTCGGCCAACATCAGCGCGTAGCAGGCCGCCTGCATCTTGTCGTGGAACCGCGGTTCGCGCTTGGTGTTCTTGCCCGTCTTCAGCTCCACGGGCGCGCCGCGCCGGAGCGCGTCCGCGCGGCCCTTCAACCCGAACGTCGGCGAGATGAGGGTGTACTCCGAGCGCCACGTGTCCGTCTCCGTCAGCGTCCCCTGTTCGAGCCACCCCTCCACGGCGGCCGCGTTCCGCCGCACCTCGTCTTCCACCTCGGTCGGCTCGTAGCCGAGCAGCCCGAGTTCGAGGCCGGCCTCCTCGACGCGGTCCGCGACCGCCTCGTCGAGGTCGACGCCGCGCAGCAGGTCGCCGAACACCTCGTGGACGACGGTCCCCTTCACCACGGGGTAGTTCAGCGGGATCCCCGAGAGCTTGTTCAGGTAGTACATCCGGGGGCACTGCACCCACGAGCGGACGCCCGTCACGTCCACGAGGAAGTCCGGTTCGAGGACGACCCACGACTCCTCCGAGGTGGTGTACCCCGCCTCGTCGCCGAAGTCGTCCTCCTCGGGGTCGGTCACCAGCAGCTCCATCCCGACCTCGGCGTGTTCGCCGGTGTGGGTCCACTTGCCCCACAGCGTCACCCGCACGGGGTCGCCGGCGCCCTCGTCGGGGCGCACGCGGAGCTCGCAGACCTCGCGGTCGCCGTACTGGGTCGAGACGGTGCGCACGTCGCCGACGTCCACGATGGGGCCCCGAAGCGTCACGGAGGGAGCCAGACGCCGGCCGCGAAAAACGCTGTCGGTGGCGGGACCGTGGGGGCGCGTCCGGACCCCGGCGGCCGCGCGCCGATACGGGGTCCGACGCCGCCCTACACCTCGTAAGCCGTCTCGCCGACGACCTCGCGGAACTCGCCGCGGCCGACGGACCGCTCCGCGTCGAACTCCACGACGCGGACCGCGACGAGGCCGTCGAGGGCCTCGGGGTCGAAGTTCTCGACGCGCAACTCGGTGTCGCCGACGAACGCGATCCCCTCCCCGCTCGCGGGGTCGTACTCCGTGACGAAGACGTTCACCGTCGCGCCCGGCTCCAGCGTGGGCGTGTTGGTGCGGAACGACCAGCCCTTCAGGTACTTCTCGAACAGGCTCATGCGCGGGCCACCTCCTCGCTCTCGCGGTCGGGAACGTACTCCAGCCCGAAGCCGGTGAGCGCGGCGACGACGAACACCGCCACGAGCACCCAGCCGTGGAAGACGAACGGCCACACCTCGGCGGGGTTGACGAGCATCCCCTGATCGATCCAGTCGAACGTGTCGGGCAGCCCAGTCATCGCGGTGTAGCCCGCGAGGACGCCGCCGGACCACGGGAAGATGTAGCCGAGCGCCGCGGTCTGGGCGTCGAGGATGTTCGCGCGGCGGTAGCCGTTGATGTTGAACCGCTCGCCGATCTTGGCGATGTACGGCCCGATGGCGATCTCCGCGGCGGTGTTGATCGTGATCGCCGCGTTGACCAGCGCCGCGACGCCGACCATCGTCAGCTCGGCGCGCCGGACCGACGTGGCGAGATGCTCGATCGACCAGTCCAGCATCGCCTCGAACGCGCCGCCCTCGATCATGATCTGCGCGGCCGCGATGATCAGGAGGACGAGGATCGAGAGCGCGAAGAAGCCGGCCGCGCCGGCGTAGATGGAGCCGCCGACGCCGACGTTGCTCGGGTCGGAGACGACCTCGACGATCGGCAGTCCGCCGAGGAGGTCCGCGGCGGGCGCGTCGGCGGGCGCGCGGAACAGCAGGATGTCCGCGGCCGAGGAGAGGCCGAGCAGGAGGTTCAGCGCCGCGGCGACGATGATCCCCCACGAGATGGCCTCGATGATGTGCCGGCCGGCGACCGCGGTCGCGATGACGACCCCGACCGAGAGCAGGTGGACCAAGGCGAGCGGGCGCGCGCCCTCCAGCAGCACCTGCCGCGGGTCGCCCGCGACCTCGATGCCCGGCATGAGCGAACTCGCGACCACGTACGCCGGGAGCGCGATCCCGGCGGCGACGATCGCGTACTTGAACCGCGAGGCGACGACGCCGCCGATGTCGGCGTCCTGGGTCACCGCGGAGACGATAGTCGTGTCCGAGACCGGCGCGAGGTTGTCGCCGAAGATGGCCCCGGAGAGGATCGCGCCGAACGTCAGTACGGGGCTCGCGCCAAGCAGGACGCCCGCCGGGAAGAACAGGCCGACGAACGCGACGGCGGTGCCGTAGCCCGTGCCGATGCCCGTCGCGAGGACGGCCGCGAGCACGAACGTCACGGCGGGGAAGACGGTCGGTCCGACGCCGAGCAGGTCGGCGATCCAGACCAGTCCGCCGACGAAGCCGCCGGCCTGCAGCGTCTCCGTGAACATCCCCGCCCACATCCACGCCACGATGGCGGTGGCGGCGACGCGCTGGGTCATGCCGTCGAAGATGGTGTTCGCGTACCCGGTCCACGAGCCCTTCACGAGGAACATCCCGGCGATGAGGCCGAGCAACATGCCGGCCACGAGCCCGGTGGTGTCGGAGACGCGCAAAAGCGCCGTCTGGACGACCGCCCAGACGATGAAGAAGGCGATGGGGAACGCGCTCGCGCCCCGCCCGCCGTAGAACTCCATCGCCGGCCCGTCGTCCGCGTCCGACCCGCCGAAGCCCGCCGCGGGATCCTCGTCGGTTGCGGAATCAGCCATTGCTACGGCGTCCGTCCACCCTCGGTCGACTAAACAGCCCCGATCCTCACCGCTTCCAGTCAGCAGGCCGGGAGGTCCGACCGGCGCCGATAAATGCATTTCTGTGCATATTTCTGTCTCCTCGAGAGGTGAGAATAGACACGATCCCGTGCGCTTTTACCCGCGGCCGCGTCACAGTCGGGTATGACCGAGATCATCGACGGCGACGCCGTCGCGGGCGAGATCCGCGCCGAGATCGCCGACCGCGTCGACGACCTCGCGGCCGCGGGCGTCGAGCCGGGGCTCGCCACCGTGCTGATGAGCGACGATCCGGCGAGCGAGACGTACGTCTCGATGAAGCAGCGCGACTGCGAGGAGGTCGGCATCGAGGGGATCCACGTCGAGGTCGACCCCGAGGCGCCCGCCGAGGAGCTGTACGCGACCATCGACGAGCTGAACGCCGACGAGTCGGTCCACGGGATCCTCGTCCAGCTCCCGCTCCCGGACCACGTCGACAAGCGGGAGGTCCTGCGCCGGGTCCGCCCCGAGAAGGACGTGGACGGCTTCCATCCAGAGAACGTCGGCCGACTCGTCGCCGGGAACGCGCGGTTCAAGCCCTGCACCCCCCACGGCGTCCAGAAGCTGCTCGAGGCGTACGACGTGGAGACGGAGGGCGCGGACGCGGTCGTGGTCGGCCGCTCGGACATCGTCGGCAAGCCGATGGCGAACCTCCTGCTCCAGAAGGCGCCGCAGGGGAACGCGACGGTGACGGTCTGTCACTCCCGGACCGAGGACCTCGACGCGAAGCTCGCGACCGCCGACATCGTCGTCGCGGCCGCCGGCCTCCCCGAGTTCATCGACGGGGACCAGCTCAAAGAGGGCGCGACGGTGATCGACGTGGGCATCAACCGCGTCGACGCCGACACGGAGAAGGGGTACGAGCTGGTCGGCGACGTTGACTACGACTCCGCGAGCGAGGTCGCCGGCAAGATCACGCCGGTCCCCGGCGGCGTCGGCCCAATGACGCGCGCGATGCTCCTGTACAACACTCTCAAGGCCGCCAGCGAGCAGACCGGCGTCGACGTGACGCTCCCCTGATCGGGCGGTCGCGGCGAGGCATTTCTGTCGGCTGTGTCGGGGGCGCGTAGAACCGTCTCAGACGTCGAGCGCGATCGCCCGACCGTCGCTCGCCAGCAGGACGACCTCCCGGTCCCCGTCGTCGTTCAGGTCCACCAGGAGGGGACGGACCTCGACCGTCGCGTCGACGACGCCGCGGGCGAGGACCCCGCCGTCCCGGTTCATCGCGACGACGGAGCCCGTCTCGGTGACGGCGACCGTCTCGGGCGTGTCGTCGCCGGTGACGTCGCCGGTCGCGGGGGGTGCGACGGGGGCGTCCCCGCCGAACTGCTGTTTCCAGACGACTTCGCCGTCGAGCAAGTCGACCGCCCAGACGGCGCCGGTGCCGCCGACCGCGACCCGGCCGGCGTCCGTCCCCCCGGGAGCGATCGACGTGCCCTGCAGGCGCGCGTCGAACCGCGTCCCCCCGTCGACCGTCTCGATCGTGGCGATCGATCCCTCCTCGGTCCCGACGGCGAGCACCGCGCCGCGCCGCGTCTCGGCGGCCGTCCACGCAGTCGGCGTTCCGTTCCTCGGCGCGGTCCAGACGCGCTCGCCCGCGCCGTCGAAGCGGACGTACGACCCGTCCTCGCCGCCGGCGGAGACGACGACCGCGGGGTCCGCGTCGCTCGTCGCCCCGCCGTCGTCGGAGAACGACCCCACGAGCGGCGGCAGTCCGACCGGACCGTCCACCTCGCGCGTCCACGCCGTCCCCCCGTCGGCGTCGAGCACGCGGAGCGTTCCGGCCGTGGTCCCGACCGCGACCTCGTTCGCGCCGTCGCCCGTCACGTCGCCGACCGCCGGCGGAGCCGAGCTCGGAGCGTCTAGACCGGCCTCGAACAGCGGCGCGCCGTCGGCCGCAGCGAGCGCCCGGACCCCCGGCTCCGCGGTCGTCAGAACGAACGCCGGCTCGCCGCCGACCGTCCCAGCGGTCACGCCGCCGCTCGGTGCTCCGCCGGTCCCGCCGTCCGCGTCGCAGGCGTCCGCGGGGAGGGACGCGTTCCAGGCGGACTCGCCCGCACCGTCGACGACGCGGAGCGTACAGGCGTCCCCCTCCGCGACGAGCGGAATCGCGATCCGGACCTCCCCGTCGGTCGTCGCCACGGCCGACTCGTGGGCCGTGACGGCATCGTCGGTCGGCTCGGTCTCCCAGAGGACGGTCGGTTCGGTCGCGCCGCCGTCGGCCCCCACGAACGCGAAGACCGCGGTTCCCACGCCGGCCACGACGGCGGCACCGATCACGAGCGACGCGAACAGGATGCGGCGATCCATTGCCCGCAATTGGGGAAAGGCGGGCAAACCCTTGTCGGACCGTCCCGGGCCTCGGGAATCCGGCGCTGCTCGACGGGCGAGCGCGGCGTCGAACGTCTCCCCGGATCAGGCGTGCTCGGCGAGAAACGCGTCGATGCGTTCCCAGGTGAGCGTCGTCCGGGCGCCGCGTTCGCGCGCCGCGAGCGCACCGGCGGCGTTGGCGATCCCGAGCGCGTACGGCAGGTCGGCGTCGCGGAGGTGAGGGGCCTCGGTGCCGGGGATCCCGCGTGGGCGGTCGGCGTCCGTTTCCGACGCGGTCTCCGCGGTGCGTCCGCCGACGCCCCCGGCGGCGCGCCCGCCGCCGTCGACCTCGCGTTCCGGCTCGTGGTTCCGCGCGGACTCGAAGCAGGCGCCGAGGAAGCCGGCGGCGAACGCGTCGCCCGCGCCGGTCGTGTCCACCACGTCCACGTCGTAGGCGGGTGCGTGCACGCGCTCGCCGCCCGGGAGCCGGACCTCCGCGCCGCCCGCGCCGAGCTTGACGACGAGCGCGGTCGACTCGGGAATCTCGGGGTCGAGCGTCCCGGACCGGTTGAGGGCGGCCGCCTCGCGATCGTTCAGGAACAGCAGGTCGCTCGCCGCGATGGCGTCCGCGTAGGCCCGGTTCCCTACCTGTCTCCCGGGATCGAAGCTCACCGGCACCCCGTGTTCGTGCGCGAGGGCGGCCAAGTCGCTCGCGGAGGCGGCGTTCTGTCCCGTGAGGTGGAGGTGGTCGCTCTCGGCGAGGCTCCCGGGATCCAAATCGGTCGCGCCGAACGCCTCGTTGGCCCCCTCGTTGGCGAGCACCATCACCTCGCCCGTCTCGTCGACGATGAGGTACTTCACCGAGGTGGCCCGGTCGTTCGCCACCATCACGTTGCCGGGGTCGACGCCCGCGCGGTCCAGCTCCTGGAGCGCGAGCGCGCCGGAGTCGTCGCCGCCCACGCTCCCGAACAGCAGCGTCTCGGCGTTGAGCCCGGTCAGTCCGACCGCGACGTTGGCGGCGCTGCCCCCGCCGGCCTGCTGGAGGTGGTCGATGCGCTGCTCGCCGTCGGGCTCGGGAAGTCGGGCGACCTGCATCGTCACGTCCCAGTTGATGTGGCCGGCACAGAGGACGGACGGGGGGTCGCGCTCGGCGTCGCCCCTCTCCACCGCGCCGCGCCCCGCATCCGCGTCGCTCACGTCTCGGCCCACGGCTCCGTCGCCCCTTCACCGAACAGCTCGCGCATCAGCGTGACGATGCTCTCGGGCGGGAACTGGCCGCTCTCGGTGACGATGGCGTCCATGTACCGCGGCGGCGTCACGTCGAAGGCGGGGTTCTCGACGGTTACCTCGCCGATGGCCTCTCGGGCGTCCTCGGCGATCACCTCCGCCTCGTCGCGCATCTCGATCTCGACGGTGTGGCCCGCCAGCGTCTCCGGGTGGAGCTTGATCGTCTGCGCGGCGGTCATGATCGGGACGCCGCGCTCGCGGGCGTTGACCGCCAGCCCGGAGGTGCCGATCTTGTTGATCACGGAGCCGTCGGCCCCGATCGAGTCGGCGCCCACGAGCACGTGGTCGACCTCGTCGAGGTACCGGCGCGCGGCGGAGTCGACGATCAGGGTGACCGGGACGCCCATCTCCCGGAGCGCCTCCGCGGTGATGTGGCCCTGGTTACGCGGCCGCGTCTCCTTGACGATGGCCGAGATCTCCTTGCCCTGGTCGAGGGCCGCCTCCACGCACGAGAGCGCGTCCGTGGAGTGGCAGTGGGTCATGATCGTGTCGCCGTCCTGAAGGCGGTTGGCGCCGATCTGTCCGAGGTCGTCCTGTGCGGCGTCGAGTCGGTCGTCGAACTCCGCGGCCGCCGCGAGGACGTTCTCGCGGACGGTCGCGGCGTCGGCGCCGTCCATCCGACGGAGCACGTAACGCAGCGTGTTCGGCAGCGACACGGCGGTCGGCCGCGTCTCGTGGAGTCGGCGTCCTGCGGCGCGCATCGTCGCGCGGAACTCGTCGGCGTCCTCGGCGTCCGTCGCGCGAGCCTGTGCCGCCAGCGCGTCGGCGGCCGCGCCCGCGATGGTGGCCGCGCCGCGGACCTCCATCGAGGCGATGGCCTCGGCGGTCTCCTCCACCTCCGGCGCGAGGTCGTGGTCGGTCATGCCCCCGAGGTTCTCGCCGCGGGTACAAATGGTTGGCCTCCGCGACCGTGTCGAGAGACCACCTCCGAACCGACCCCGCTCACGGCTTCGCGACGTGACCGCGGACGCAGGGCTTTACCCCCCAGCGAGCGAACTGACGGGCATGAAAGTCCGCGGCGAGCGCGAGTGCAAGGAGTGCGGCGCGCGGTGGTCCTACTACGAGACGGGTGACACCGCCTGTCCCGAGTGCGGGAGCCTCCGGAGCGTCGGCGTCGGCGACCGGGCGCTCCACACCGATGCGCCAGCGGAGCTGGACTTGGCCCCCCACCGCGAGCGCTTCGGCGACGCCGCCGGGACGCTGCCCGTGGAGGGGGTCAGCGACCTCAAACGCGACCTCCGGGAGTACCTCAGCCGGCGCGGGTTCGTCCGCGGCGGGGACCTCCTGCCGCTCGACGAGGGCGTGCTCGCGGCCCGCGAACTGCTGCAGGCCGTGGACGTGTACGACCGGCTCCGCGACCCGACCGACGACGACCGGACGTACCTGCTCGAACTGCTGTCGAACGCCGACGACGGCGAGCGGCCCGACCCGGAGGACGTGCCACCGAACATGCACGCCGCGCGCGGGCTCGCGGTCGCGAACGCGGTCGCCGCCTACCGGGACGACCTCCGGACCTATCTGGACGAGTATCCGGACGCCGAGGCGCGGGACGCGCTCGGGTCGCTCCGCGACCGGATCAACCGCGTCGAGTCGCTACAGGGCGACGTGGAGCCCCGAGACGCGGAGGTGCTGGTCCGTGCCGCCAACGAGGTCGGGGAGTACCTACAGGAAAACGACGAGGGCGCGCTGGCCGACGCCCGCGCGCGGCTTTCGGATCTGGAGCTGTAGGCGACCGGAACTGCAGGCGGCCGGAGCGGTCGGCACCCGCACGAACGACCGACTGCGGAAGATCACGCTCCGTGGCGGCTGCGGTACTCGTTGACGAGCGTCGGAACGACGACGCCCACCCCGAGGAGGACGGCGAGGATCGCCCACGACGGCGGGTCGGTCACGGCGTTCAGCCCGAACAGCAGGAGCACGGCCACCGCGAGACAGACGGCGATCACGCGGTTTTCCCGGGAGACCATATCCGACGGTCGGACGCCGACAGAATAGGCGTTTCGCTCGGAAACCCGCTCGACCGCAGCGACTCAGATCCCCGCACGTCACCTCGACGTGCGAATACTCAAAAACCGGTTCCGTGCCGGCGAGAACCGGGGACGGCCTTTTACTGGGAGCTCTCTCACGCTCGTCACACATCTCGACCGAACCGACCTCCCCGACGGTGACCGGCCCCGGCAGTCACCGACGGCGCGGACGCATCGCAGATGATTTAACCGTCTTGACTGGAACGTCTGGGTATGGTGCGGGACCCGTCGCGTCGAGAGGAGCCGCCGCCGCCGAGCGACGTACTGGACGTGTTGAGCGACGACGCCGCACAGCGCATCATCGCCGCGCTCGAGGAGCCGATGACCGCGAGCCAGATCTCCGAGGAGTGCGACATCCCGCTGTCGACCACCTACCGGAAACTGGACGCGATGACGGACGCGGAGCTGCTGAACGAATCGACCGAGATACGGCGGGACGGCCAACACACGACGCGGTACGCGGTCGCGTTCGAGTCCGTCACCGTCGGGCTGACCGACGACAGGGACCTGGTCGTCGAGTTCGAACGGCCGGAGGGCGGTGCCGACGAGCGGCTGGCACACCTCTGGTCACAGGTCCGGGAGGAAACCTGAGATGATGTACGAGTCACTGCTGTTGATCGTCGCGAAGACCGCCATCCTGCTTCTGGGTGGGAGCATCACCTACTACGCGCTCCGCGCGTACGGCCGGACGGGTGACCCCTCGCTGCGGGCCCTCGGCACGGGGTTCGGCATCGTCACCTTCGGCGCGCTCGTGGGAGGGATCCTCCACCAGATAATCGGCGTCGAGGTGAGCGTCGGCGTCGCCATCGACAGCGCGCTCACCGCCGTCGGCTTCGCGGTGATCTTCTACTCGCTGTACATGGAGTGACCGCGGAGCGGACCGGCGGCCGGGACGCTCACTCCTCGCGACCGGTCAACTCGTCCAACCGCTCGAAGTACTCCTCTCGCGGCACCTGATACGCGTCGCGGTAGTCCACGTCGCCCTCGTCGAACCGTGACGCCGCATCGAGCGCGCCCGCGACCGCGTCCGCGCGGTCGTCGTACGTCTCCGCGAGCGCCTCGATCTCGGGTTCCAGGAAGAGGACGACGTGCCACTCGTCCGTCTCGTACTGGCCCGCGCCTGGGCGTCGCTTTCTGGAGCCGTTCGTGAGATAAATGGTCGGGAGACACGCGGCCGGGAACGCGTCCTCGGTGAACACGTCGGGCCGGTACGCGAGGATGACGCGCCCCTCGGACTCCTCGTTCCAGACGCGCCAGCCGCCGGGCGGCTCCGGGAAGCTCATACCCCGCGTTGGACGGCGGGGCTTGAAAGCGTCGCGCTCGTCGGCGGCCGAAGGCGGCGCTCCCCACGCCCGTCGTTCGCCGCAGTCACCCCTCGCCGCGGTCCCGCCGCCATACCGCCCCCAGCACCGCGCTGATGAGCAGAAACGCAACCAGCGAGAGCCGAGGGATGGTGAACACGAAGAACCCTTCCCAGAGGATCGCCGAGCACGCGCCGCCGACGCCGCAGGAGACGCCGGGGGACAGCTGGAGGTAGGTGTGGTACGCCGCGATTCCGACGCCGAGCGTCGACAGCGGGAGCGCCGTCCGCCAGACCCCGGACCGCCCCTCGAGGGCCGCCACGCCGAGCACGACGACGAGCGGGTACATCAGGATGCGCTGGTACCAGCAGAACTCGCAGGGGACCAGCCCCAGCACCTCGCTGAAGTAGAGGCTCCCCGCGGTCGCGACCGCCGCGATGGCGGTCGCGGCCGCGAGCAGCGCTCTCGCGGGCGTGGCGGAGCTCGCGGACGTGTCGGAGACGGAAGGGAGGAACCGGGCGCGTGACACACCAGCCGGTAGCGAGGCAGTGCATAAATATCGTTCTGCCGCGGTCGGGGGGACCGCAGGACGGGAGCGGTGACGACAGGACAGGAACGGTGGCACGGACGGCGCCGCAACTCGCCGGTCAGCGGCGACAGAAGTGCTCGCTAGGGGATTTGAACCCCTGTCATCGGCTCGAAAGGCCGATATGATTGGCCGGGCTACACCAAGCGAGCGATTACCCTCTCGCGTCTCGACGGAGGGAGCATGGATATATAAATCCAGTCAATTCAACTCGTCGTACCCCTCAGGGATGTCGGTTTCGAGAGAGGGTTCGAAGGAGAGGTCGCCGTGTTCGGCCCGAGCGTGACACCGTTTGCAGAGCACGACGAGATTGCCCTGTACGTGTGCATCGCTGAGTTGATGGGTGTCCGATCGGTCGAAAAGCCGGACCGGAACGATGTGGTGGACCTCGAGTCGGTATTCGTCCCCATCGTGCCCGCAGTTGGCGCAAGCGGACGTCCGCGACCGGGCCTCGCGACGTGCCCGCGTCCAGCCGGGTCCGTATCTGAGGGTCCCTCCGCCTCGCCACATCGGGTTCGAGCGACCCGACCGCGACTCGCTCATTTTCTGCCGCGTCGACTCGGGAAGCTGACGACCCGAGAGCGCCTCGCCGATCTTCTCGCGCGTCGAACGTGTGAGCGTCCGCCCGCGCTGGCCCTCCGCGAGTCGTTTCCGTTCATCCTCGGAGAACTCTCGCCCCGCCATTGTCTCCGCGATTCGTCGTCTCACGTCGTCGTCGCGACTCGTCCCGTACAGCGGGTGGTCCTCACCGACGAGATCCCTCGTCTCTATCCCCCGCCTCTCCATCCACTTTCGGACCGTCCGAGCGGACACGCCGCACTCGTCCGCAATTTCGGCCTGTGTCCACCCCTCCCGGTGATACTTCAGCTCGAGCCACCAACCGCTCCGATACCGTTTCGCCATCGTCGACGTCTCCACCGCCCTGAGTAAAAAAGCCGAACCGCGGACCGGAACTACTTCCCCTCGAACTCCGGTTCGCCGTCGCCCATGAACGCCGTGACGCCCTCCATCAGGTCGTCCGTGTTCATCAGGTGGCCGAACGCCTGGGACTCCACCTGGAGGCCGGCCTCGGCGTCGGTCCGGCCGGCGTGCATCGCGCGCTTGGTGTACTTCTGTGCGATCGGCGGGCCCGCGGCGAGGTCCTCGGCGAGTTCGACCGCGCGGTCCGCCAGCTCCTCGTTCCCGACGACCTCGTTGAGGAAGCCGTACTCCTCCAGCGTCTCCGCCTCGTAGCGGTCGGCGGTGAAGATGATCTCCTTGGCGCGCCCCTCGCCGACGATGCGGGCGAGCCGCTGGGTGCCGCCCCAGCCGGGCAGGAGGCCGAGGTTGTGCTCCGGCTGGCCGAGCTCGGAGCGCGCGGAGGCGACCCGGAAGTCCGCGCAGGTCGCGAGCTCCATGCCGCCGCCGAGACAGTAGCCGTCGATGCCCGCGACGACCGGCTTGTCCGACTCCTCCAGCTTGCCGAACGTCTCCTGGCCCTTCCGGGAGAGCTCGACCGCGGAGATGGGGTCGGCGCCGCCGGCCGCCATGCTCTGTACGTCGGCGCCCGCGGAGAACGCGCGGTCGCCGGCGCCCGTCAGCAGGATCGCCCGCACGTCGTCGTCCGCGTCGAGCGCGTCGATGGCGTCCGCGAGCTCGTCGAGCAGCTCGGCGCTTATCGTGTTCATCCGGTGCGGCCGGTCGAGCGTGATCCGTCCGACGCGGTCCTCGACGCTCACCTCGAGCGTGTCGTAGTCCGCCCCCTCGGGGCCGTTCCCGTCCGCGTCGCCCGCGCCGTAGAAGCCGCCCGCGGCCGCGGCCTCGCGGAGGTAGTCGACGGCCTCGTAGCGCTCCTCGCCGGTCGCCTCGTGAAGCTCGTCGAGCGTGTCGACGAGCCCGCCGATCCCCGCGTTGTCGGCCAGCTTCGCCGGCCCGTCCGGGAACCCGGCGCCGAGCATCACCGCGCGGTCGATCGCCTCGGCGTCGGCCACGTCGTTCGCGATCAGGCCCGCGACCTCGTTGGCCATGACCGCGAGCAGGCGGTCGCGCACGTCGTCGCGCGCGGCGTCCGTCGGGATGTCGACGCCGCCGTTCTCGTAATCGTAGAACCCCTTGCCGGCCTTCTTGCCGAGCTCGTCCTTCTCGACCTTCTCGACGAGCAACGGGCACGGGCGATAGGCCTCGCCCAACTCCGAGTGCATGTAGTCGAGGACGTGATAGCCGACGTCGATGCCGACCTGGTCCGCGAGCTCGAACGAGCCCATCGGGAGGCCCATCTCGAACTTGGTCGTGGAGTCGACCTGTTCGATGGTGGCGTCGCCGGCCTCGACGATCCACGCCGCCTCGTTCATCAGTGGGACGAGGATGCGGTTGACGATGAATCCGGGGCTGTCCTTCCGGACCCGGACCGGCGTCTTGCCCATCTCCTCGGCGAGGTCCTCGATCAGGTCCAGCGTCGCGTCGTCGGTGTGTGCGCCCGAGATGACCTCGACGAGCTGCATCCGGACCGGCGGGTTGAAGAAGTGCATCCCGCAGAACTGCGCGGGACGGTCGGTGACCTCCGAAAGCTCCGTGATCGAGAGGCTGGACGTGTTCGTGGCGAAGACCGCCTCCTCCGGCGCGTGCTGTTCGATCTCCGCGTACACGTCCTTCTTGATCTCCATCTTCTCGGGGACGGCCTCGATCACCACGTCGGCGTCCGAGACCGCCTCCTCCACGTCGACGAGCGGCGTGACGCGGTCGAGCGCGGCCTCCGCGTCGGCCGACGAGATCTGGTCCTTCTCGGCGAGCTTGTCGAGCGACCACTCGATCTGTTCGTAGCCGCTCTCCACGAACTCCTCTTTGATGTCGCGCATCACGACCTCGTAGCCAGCGAGTGCGGCGACCTCGGCGATACCGTGACCCATGTTTCCGGCGCCGAGGACGGTGACCCGCTCGACGTCTTCGATCTCCATGTGCGGGCGGTCGGCGGCGCCGCGGTTCAACGTTTCCCTTTTTGAAACGAACAACGATGGAGGAGTTTCTCCACGTGGTCGGGGCAGCCGCGAAAAGCGTTTGAGCGTTGCTCCCCGACTCCCGGGCGTGACGACCGACGATCCGGACCCGGCGGACGGGCTCGACCCCGACGTGGCCGCGACGCTGCGGAGCGACGAGACGCTGGCGCCGCTTCTGGACAGACACGGCCCGCTATCGGTCGAACCGGCCGCGGACGCGTTCCGGCGGCTCTGCGTCTCGATCATCAACCAGCAGCTCTCGACCGCCTCCGCGGCCGCGATCCGAGAGCGCGCGTTCGGCCTGCTGGACGACGAGGTGACGCCGGCCGCGGTGCTGGCGGCCGACGAGGGCGCGCTCCGCGAGGCGGGGCTCAGCGGGACGAAGGTCGACTATCTCCGATCGGCGGCCGCGGCGTTCGAGGGCGAGGACGGCCTCTCGCGCGACCGGTTGACGGGGCTCTCGGACGACGAGGTCCGCGAGGAGTTGACCGCGATCCGCGGCGTGGGCGCGTGGACCGCGGACATGTTCCTGATCTTCGTCCTCGGGCGCGAGGACGTGCTGCCGCTGGGCGACCTGGCGTTGCGGAAGGGGATCGAGCAGGTGTACGCGGACGGGGCGGAGCTCTCGCGGTCGGAGATGCGCGAGATCGGCGACGGGTGGCACCCCTACCGGAGCTACGGGACACGGTACATCTGGGCGGCCTACGAGAACTGACCGGAGGCCCCGGCAGCGGTTCGGGCGTGGCGAACAGCCGGCGCTTCGGTCGCCCGCGGACCCGGGAGTCCGCGACCGTCAGATCCCGCGGCGGTGCGCCGGACGCCCGCCGAGTTCGCCGCGGAGCGCGTCGTCAGGTCACGGGGCGGGTGGCGCGGTATCGGGTAAAAGGGTTCGCGCGGTGCTCCGTGAACGGTCGAGCGCCGAGGGCTACTCCTCGATGTACCGCTTCACTTCCTTCTCCTCCTGCGCGTCCGCGTCGGCGCGTCGGCGCACGTCGACGCGGTAGTTCTCGAGGATGTCGCGGCCGAGGAGGAGCGGGTAGTCCATGTGGCTCCGGTCCTCGACGCTGGCGGTGACGGTGTGCTGGTTGCCGCCGATGCCGATGACCAGGTCGACGACCGGCCGCGCCTTCCCGGACTTCACGCTCCCGGACTTCACGCGCGTCATGCTCTTGATCGGGCCGGCGCCGATCTCGGCCGCGAGCTTCGTGTCGATGCTGGTCCGGGTCGCGCCGGTGTCGGACTTCGCCAGCGCCTGCGTGGAGCCGGAGGTCCCGGTCACGACGACCTCCTCGATGTAGCCGATCATGGGTAGCTCGTCGGGTGTCGCCTTCGGCTCCGGCGCCGAGGAGGGGCGTGAGTCGTCGAGCTGTCCGGCGATCCGTTCGACATCCTCGTCGTCGACCTCGCCGTCGACGCGCTCGATGGCGTGCTTGGCGATGTACGGCGCGGGGCTCGTGCCGGTGGCCGCGAACAGTCCCTTGAAGCCCGCGGTCGGGTTCACCTCGAGCACGTACCAGCCGTCGTACCCCTCGACGAGGTCGACCCCGGCGTAGTCCAGGTTCATCACCTCGGCCGCGTAGAGGGCGGTCTCGGCGGCCTCCTCGGGCATGTCGTCGGTCGCGTCCTCGACGGCGCCGCCGAGCGCGACGTTCGTCCGCCAGTCGCCCTCGGGCGCGTAACGGTACATCGAGCCGACGATCTCGTCCCCCACGGTGTAGACGCGGAGGTCGCGGTGCTTCTCCGAGTCGCGCTCGATCAGCTTCTGGAGGAACGCCTGCCGGTTGCCGACCTTCGGGTTAACGCGTTCGGTGAGGTCCACCTTCCACGTGCCGCCGCCGTGGGTGCCGATGGCGGTCTTGTAGACGCCCACGTCGCCGAACCGCTCGCGGTCCTCGTTGAGCCGGTCGTTCGAGAGCGCCAGCAGCGCGTCCGGGACGCGGATGTTCCAGTCCGCGAGCGTCGCCGCAGTCGCGAACTTGTGGACCGCGCCGAGCACGTTGTTCGGCTCGTTGAGCATCGGCTTGATGCGCTCGAACGTGGACGCCAGCCCCAGAAGCTCCGCGGGCTGTTCGGTGTTCGACAGCAGCAGCCGGTTGGCGACAACGTCCACTTCGGGCTCGATGGTCACCTCGCCGTCCTCGACGGAGATCGCCGCGTTCTCCTGTCTGAGCCACACCGGCTCGTGGCCAAGGTCCTCGACCGCGTTGAGGATCGCTTTCGTCTCCTTACTGTTGTGTAGCGACAGCACACCCACCCGCACCGGATCTGTCGTCATACGTGGTCGTCGGACGGCACGGTAAAAACTCCTCAGTTATCTTCTCGGATCGCGTGAATCGCCTCGGGGTCAAGCCCCGAGGCTTCCTGTTTCAACGACGCGCTTTGCAGACACCGTAGTGGTGTCCGTAGGGAGCGCAGTCTCCACAGGCGTGTCTTCGGGCCA
>NZ_LKIR01000125.1 GCF_001462205.1 Haloparvum sedimenti | reverse complement strand
CGCAGCAGGGGATCGACCGGGATCGCCTCATGCACGCGGTTCTGCAGGATCACCGCGTCGAACTGTTCGACCGCGTGATGCGCGTGGTCGTCGAGCCGCTTCTCCGCGGGGCGGATCAGGTCGCGCATCAGGCATCAGCTCCGTTCCACTCGTCGCGGTTGGCCAGCGCTCCCCGACCGCGGCCGGTCAGCGCGTAGTCGTTCGTTCGCTTGTCGCGCTCCGACTTCTCGATCAGCCCCGCGTCGACCAGCTGGTCGAGGTTCGGGTACAGCCGACCGTGGTTCACCTCCTCCGCGTAGTAGGACTCCAGCGACTGCTTGATCGAGAGGCCCTTCTGGTGGTCACGGTGCTGGAGGACGCGCAGAATATCCCGCTGGAACGCGGTCAGCCTCGCGAGGTCGTCGTGTGGGATGGAGTAGTCCGTCCCGCTCGACGCGGCCGACTCGCTACTCATCGCGCACCTCCCGCGCAGATGCGGCAGACGCTCGCCGACAGCGCCGCGTCGTAGCCGACCGCCCGACGCTTCGCGCACACGTCGCAGCCGTTTTCTCCGCTCGGTTCCTCAACCGTCGCACCGGGGCTCCCGCCCCGGAATGGCGTTGATGCCATGGTTCTGTGATTGGCCACAGAACCCGCCCCGGCCGGACGTTTAGGGCGTCGCGGCCGGGACCTACTGATTCTCACTAGCCGAGGGTTCGTCGCTCGGGTTCCGTGGTTCACGAAAAGAAACGACGTGTCTTAAAGTTAACGACGGTTCTTGTGGGACCCTTTGTTTCCTCGCGTTATTCGTAGGAGGAATCAAGTTTCCTCGCGGAAACCTCGTTTCCATGAGGAAGAGCGCCGATTGGATGACTATCTGGGATGATCGGATACTGGAGATTATCCGAGAGGAAGGTCCGATGTCCCCTACCCCCCTATCCAATCACGATTACATCCGAATCGGCAAATCCGGCGTCTCGAAGCGCCTAAACCGGATGAAAGACCATGGGCTCGTTCAGGAACTCGGGAATGGCGTCTACTCCATCACCGAGAAGGGCGTGAGCTATTTGGACGGCGAGATCGATGCGTCGGACCTCGTGGAAGAGGAGACGGAGAACGGAGACACGGCACAAGCAGGCTCATGAAGAAGTCCGCGAACTGGATGGTTCAGGAGGACGACCGGCTGC
>NZ_LKIR01000124.1:28452-29522 GCF_001462205.1 Haloparvum sedimenti | reverse complement strand
CCTCGGGGCCGCGGTCGTCGCCTACGACGTGGACCCGCAGACGACCAAACAGCGCATCGGCAACTACATTGGCCTGCTGGAAGGGTTCGTCGGCGTCGGCGCGACGCTCTACCTCGTCCTCGGCTACGAGCGGATGGTGTACGAGCAGCTCGGCGTGTACACCACCACCGACATGCTCGCCGGCCTGCTGATGATGGTCGTCGTTCTCGACGTGACGCGGCGCGTCTACGGGCCCATCCTCTCAGTGGTCGGCATCGGCGGTCTCGCGTACGCCTACTGGGGCCCGTACTTCCCGGGCATCCTCAACCACAACGGCGTCAGCATCAACCGGCTGATCCAGGGCCTGACGATCGAATACGGAAGCGGGCTCTACGGCGTCATCACCGGGGTCTCGGCGACGTACATCATCATCTTCATGATCTTCGCCGGAATGCTGGAGGCGTACGGCGCGCTCGACTACTTCCTCCAGCTGGGGACGATCGTCGGCCGGCGCATCAGGTCCGGACTCGCACAGATGACCGTCGTCGCCAGCCTCGGCATGGGGTCGATCAACGGGAGCGCGGCCGCCAACGCGGCGACGACCGGCGCGTTCACCATCCCCCTGCTGAAGCGGCACGGACTGGACGAGGACACGGCCGGCGCCTTCGAGTCGGTCGCCTCGAGCGGCGGGCAGATCATGCCGCCGATCATGGGCGCGGCCGCGTTCGTCATGGCACAGATCACGGGGAACAGCTACCTCTACATCATCGTTGTCGGGGCGCTGCCCGCCCTCCTGTTCTACTTCTCCGTCGCGGTCGGGGTCCACCTGACGACGATGAAGGAGGGGATCGAGGAGGTCGACCCGACGCAGCTCGAGCTCGAGTCGGTGAGCCTCCAGCGCGAGGAGGCTGTCGCGCAGCTGTTCGGCCGGTCGACCGACTCCATCTCCTTCGATAACCTCACGGTTCGCAACCTCGTCATCGAGGGGATCTCGCTGTGGGTCCCGGTCGGAGTGCTGCTGTACACGATGATCATCCTGACCTGGGACCCGCTGTACGCCGGGTTCTGGGCCGTCGCGTCCTCGATCCCGG
>NZ_LKIR01000124.1:21154-28022 GCF_001462205.1 Haloparvum sedimenti | reverse complement strand
TGCTCGCGGCACACTTCTTCGTGTTCTACTTCGCGATCCTCTCGGCGATCACGCCGCCGGTGGCCATCGCGTGTCTCGTCACCTCGCGGATCAGCGGCGGGAGCTTCTGGGAGACCGCGCGGCGCTCGCTGGTTCTCGCGGCGCCGCTTTTCGTCCTCCCGTACGTGTTCGTCCTCAACGACAGCCTCCTGTTCTGGGAGTTCCCGACGACGGCGACCACGTTCCTGGTCGTGCTCGTCGGGTTCGTGGCGATGGCCGTGGCGCTGGTCAATCACCTCGAGGGGTCCGTCCCGCTGCCCGTTCGGGCGGCGCTGCTCGCGCTCGCTGCGGTGCTGCTGTTCGCGCCGCTCGTTCCCGCGGCGGGCGTGCTCCGCCTGATCGCGGCCGTGCTCGTCATCGCGCTGGTCGCCTGGCAGGGGAAGTACCTCCCCGAATCGGTGCAGGCGAAGCTCCCGGGCGCGGCGCGGTGACGGACCGCGCGGCGACCGACCGCTAAGCGCCACCGCGGCACGCCACCGCGCCGGCACCACGACGCGCCGGGCGCTCACCTTTATCCTCCGCGTGCCGAAGGGACACGCATGCGTACCGCGATCGACACCGACGACGCGCCCCGGAGCGACTCCCCGATCTCACAGGCGGTCCGGGCCGGTGACACCGTATACGTCTCCGGACAGGTCCCGCGAACGGCCGCCGGCGGCATCGTTGACGGCGACGTCGGCGCGCAGACCGAGCGGACGCTCGACAACCTCGAAACGGTGCTCGCGGCCGCGGGGCTGACGCTCGACGACGTGGTGAAGGTGACCGTGTTCCTGACCGATCTGTCCGACTTCGACGCGTTCAACGACGCGTACCGTCGCCGCTTTGCCGCACCGATGCCCGCTCGGAGCGCCGTCGCGGTGGCGGATCTCGCGGTCGACGCCGACGTGGAGATCGAGGCGGTCGCGGTCGACCCGGACCGGGCCGCGGGGAGGTCGGACGATCCGAACTGAGGACGGCGCGGGCGCGTGAGCGCCTCTCAGCGCCAGGGCTCGGGCGCGACGCCGAGTCGGAGAACGAGCGGTCGATAGAGGAAGGCGATCACGACGACGACGGCGAGTTCGGCCCAGAACCCGATCGGGCCGGCGAGGGCGTTGATAACCGCGAGGCTGCCGGCCAACAGCAGGAACAGCGCCACGTAGTGCGGCACGACCGCCAGCAGGTGATCCGTATCCATGCCCGGGAGTAGTAGCCGAACGGGCGTGAACGTTTCCCAAGACGAGGGACACCGCTCCCGGACCGAGCGGGACCGCCCCCGAGACGCGGCCGACCCGACCGAAAGCGAATCGCGCGAATCGCGTCCGAATTCGGGCGACTGCGTCGTCCCGTGCACGGATCTCGGGGACCCACAAGCTCATTTACCGCGGCCGCGAACCGGTCGCTTATCGGATGGGCTGGCACTACCGACACACCGTGCTCGCGGCGTGCATGCTGGCGTTCTTCGTGACCTTCTTCGCGCGGCTCGCGATCAGTCCGGTCATCCCGTTCATCCGCGCGGACTTCGCGGTTTCGAACGCGAGCGTCGGCCTCGCCCTGACAGGCATGTGGATGGCCTACGGGCTCGCTCAGTTTCCGAGCGGGATCCTCGCCGACCGGTTCGGGGAGCGTCGGGTGATCCTCGTCGCCGTCGGCGGAACGGCCGCGACGAGCCTCCTGCTGGCCGTCGTGCCGGTGTTCGCCATCTTCGTGCTCTGTGCGGTCGCGCTCGGCGCCGTCGCCGGCCTCCACTACAGCGTCGCGACGACGCTGCTCTCCCGGACGTTCGAGGACATGGGTCGGGCGGTCGGGATCCACTCGCTCGGGGCGCCCCTCGCGGGGCTGCTCGCGCCCGTCACCGCCGCGTGGGTCGGGACGCGATACGGCTGGCGGCCGGCGGTCGCGCTCGCCGCGCTCGTCGGGCTGCCGGTCTTCGTTCTGTTCGCCCGACGGGTTCGGCCGACCGAGCCACGGCGGCCGGAGCAGCCCGTTCGCGATCGCCTGGAGCTCGGGCCGCTGGCGCGCGTCGTCTCGCGGCCGCCCATCGCGTTCACGCTGCTCATCGCCACGTGCGGGACGTTCGTGGCGCAGGGGCTGCTCTCGTTCCTGCCCACCTTCCTCGTGGAGTTCCGTGACGTGACGCCCGCCTTCGCGGGGGCGGTGTTCTCCGGCTTCTTCGTCGTCCGCGCCGTCGGACAGATCGCGCTCGGGGAGCTCTCGGACGCGTTCGGGCGGGACCTCGCGCTCGGCGTGTCGATGGTCGCCGGGGCGGCCGGCGTCGCCCTCCTCGTCGCCGGTCCTCCGACCGCCGCGGTCACGGTTGCCGTGGTCCTGGCCGGGGTCGGGTCGAGCTTCTTCTCCGCGCTCGACCCGCGGTTCATGGACAACCTCTCCGAGGCGGAACGCGGCGCCGGCTTCGGCCTGGTCCGAACGGTGTACACGATGCTCGGGTCGACCGGTTCCGCGACGGTCGGCCTGCTCGCGGACCTGTTCGGCTGGTCGGTGTCGTTCGGCGTCATGGCGGCGCTGTTCGCGGTGACGGCGGTCGCCATCGGCGCGAACACGCTGTTCCGGCTCGGCTACTGAGGCGAATCCGCGGAGCCGACGAATCGCGCCGTCCCACGGTCACCGTCTCACCGACCGCGTGCTGCCGGTCCCGCGTCACCGATCCCGCGTCATCGATCCCGCGTCACCGTCTCGCCCGGAGCGGTCGTCGCCCCCGAGGAGAGGGTGACGCCGGCGTTCAGCGCGCTGTTGATCCCGGTCTTCGCCGCCTCGCCGGTGACGACGCCGAACTTCCGGCGACCGGTGGAGACGCGCTCGCCTTTCACCGTCACGCGCACGTCCTCGCCGTCGTGTCTGAGGTTGGCGACGTTCGTCCCCGCTCCGAAGTTCGTCCGGCGGCCGAGCACGCTGTCGCCGAGATACGAGAGGTGGCCGAGGCTGGCTCCGGCCAGCAGGACGCTGTTTTTCACCTCCACGGAGTGGCCGACCTTCGCGCCCTCGCCGAGGTAGGTCGCCCCGCGAACGTACGCGTTCGGACCTACGGTCGCGTCCGCGTCGACGTAGGCGGGTCCCTCGATCACGACGCCGGGCTTCACGGTCGCGCCCTCCTCGACGACGACGGTCCCCGAGAGGTGTGCGTCGTCGCTCACCGTCCCGTCGATCCGCGTCTCGAGCGCCGCAAGCTTCCACTCGTTTGCGGCCAACAGCTCCCACGGCCGGCCCACGTCGAGCCAGCGCTCGAAGGGGACGGCGTCGACGGTCGCCGTCTCGCAGCAACGCTGGAGCACGTCGGTCAACTCGGCCTCGCCGCGCTCGCTCTCGGGGACGTCGAGCCAGTCCCGCGCGACCGCCGGAAAGACGTACGCGCCGGCGTTGATCAGGTTCGAGGGCGGGTCGGCCGGCTTCTCGACGACGCCCGCGACGGCCCCCTCGTCGTCCACCTCCAGTACGCCGTACGCGGAGGGGTCGTCGACACGGAACGAGCCGACCGCCGGCCCCGTGTCGTACAGCGCGGCGAGCGACGCCTCGTCGTAGAGCGCGTCGCCGTTGAGTACCGCGAACGGGGCGTCCGAGAGGTGCGGCGCCGCCGCACGAACCGCGTCCGCGGTTCCGCGCTGTTCGGTCTGTTCGGCGAAGGTCACCGGAACGCCCGGGCCGTGAGCCGCGAAGTAGTCGCGAACCGCGGCCGCCTCGTAGCCGACCACCAACACGATCTCGCTCGCGCCGGCCGCGACGGCGGTCTCGACCGTGTGCGCGACGAGGGGCTTGCCGGCGACCGGGAGCATCGGCTTCGGGAGCGCGTCCGTGAGCGGACGCATCCGCGTTCCCTGTCCGGCCGCGAGGACGACGGTTTGCATATCCGGGCATCCGTCCGCGCCGGCAAAGAGGTTGCGACGGCGACCGCTCGCCGGCGGGCGAGCGGAACGAACCGAACCGCGGTCGTGGTCGGCTACGCCACCGGTCTCACGGTTCACGAAGCGTACACCTCGCGAACGGTTCGCGAAGTGAGCAGATCCCACACGTTGCCGGCTTTCTAAACAGTGTAGAATTTTTAGAATGCCTACGGCAGCACGACCAGACAAAAATCAGAGAAGACGAGAAAATTCTAACCGAGTTATCGGAGCCAGAGGAGCATAAGTAGGGTAAGAAAGCGAATTTTAAAATTTTGAATAAGGTCTGGAATATGAAATTTTAGAATGTTCGCAAATCGTTCCGACAGATAAACGCAAGAGCGGCCGCGTCGAAGGCGGTCGTGAACCCCGCCGGGGCGCCACGTCGAGTTCATCACCGGTAGTGAACGCCGGCGCGGGACCACGACGAACAGCGGGAAACGGCGCACCCGACGGACATCGTGTACCCCGTTCGAGCATCGAAAACACGGTGAGATGCCCAGACCGTTCCAAATTTATGCAAATTGTGGAAATTGTGAAGATCCCACGATCGAGAGACACCGTGGAAAGTCCCGAGTTTGCAGACTGCTTGAGTCGCGAGAACCCGGGAGGGAGCCGTGATGTAAATACGCGACGAACGCAGAATTTCTGGAGTTGGTGGAGTGTCTTGAAATCGTGAAATTCTCGAACCGCTCGAACAGTCCGGTCACGGATCGAGCGGAGCCGGCACGTACGACGGGTCTCGGCGGCGCCTTTACGTCTCCCCACCACGACCGGAGCGCATGGACGTACTTCTCGTCGGCGGCACGGGACTCATAAGCACGGGCGTCACGCGCGGGCTCGCGGCGGTCGGCCACGACGTGACCTGTCTGACTCGCGGCGAGACGAGCGCGGACCTCCCGAGCGGCGTCGAGTTCCGCCACGGCGACAGGAACGACCCCGCGGTGCTCGACCGGGCGGCGCGCGAGGTGTCCCCCGACTGCGTGATCGACATGGTCTGTTTCGACGCCGAGACGGCACGCGAGGCCGTCGCGGCGTTCGACGGGGTGGCCGACCAGTACGTGTTCTGCTCGACGGTCGACGTCTACCACCGTCCGCTCGACCGCATGCCGGTCACCGAGGTGGAGGCAGTCCGCGAGTCGGACCGCGAGGGCGAGCCCGTGAGCGCGTACGGGGCGAACAAGGCGGCCGCGGAGGACGTCTTCCTCGATGCGCACGGCGACGCCTTCGCGACCACGATCGTCCGGCCCTGGAGCACCTACGGCGAGGGCGGTCCGGTCCTGCACACGCTCGGGGCGGGGAGCTACTACGTCGACCGGATCCGCGAGGGGAAGCCGATCATCGTCCACGGAGACGGCACGTCGGTCTGGGGACCGTGTCACCGCGACGACGTGGCCGGCGCGTTCGTCGGCGCGGTCGGCAACCCCGACGCGCACGGCGAGGCCTACCACGTCACCAGCGAGGAGTGCATGACGTGGAACGAGTACCACCGCACGGTGGCCCGCGCGCTCGACGCGCCGGACCCGGACCTCGTTCACGTCCCGACCGACGTGCTCCGCGAGGCGTTCCCCGAGCGGACGGACATGCTCCGCGACCACTTCCGGTTCAGCACCGTCTTCGACAACGCGAAGGCGAAACGCGACCTGGGCTTCAGCTACGAGGTCGGCTTCGAGGAGGGCGTCCGGCGGACGGTCGCGGACATGGACGCCCGCGACGCCGTCGAACCGTGGAACGCCGAGAACGACGACGCGTTCGTCGCGGCGTGGCGCGAGGGGACCGCCGAGGTCGTCGCGAACTGGTTGAACTGAAGCGGAGACGCGAACGAGACCGAACCGGGCGTCCGCCCGCTACCGGAGGCGGTCGAGCGTCGTCGCCCCGTGAGTCAGCGACGCTGCGGCGTCGCTCGGATCGTCGTTCTCGTAGACGAACCAGTCGGCGCCGGCCTCGCGGGCGGCAGCGGCGCACGCGTCGAGGTCGAGGGCGCCCTCGCCGAGTTCGACCGGCGTGCCCGACGCGGCGTCGGCGTCCGAAACGTGGACGTGCGTGATCCGGTCGGCGTGTCGCTCGAGGTACGCGGCGGGGTCGACGCCGCCGACCGCGGCCCAGCCGAGGTCGAGTTCCAGCCCCACGCGGTCGTCGGTGCGCGCGAGGAGTTCCTCCAGCGCGGGTCGGCCGTCGAGATCGGTAAACTCCTGGTCGTGATTGTGGTAACCGAGCGCGAAGCCGTCGGCGGCGAGGTCGGCCGCGACGGCGTTCAGCCGCTCGGCGGCGTCGGCAACTCCGGCCTCGCTCTCGAAGTGCTCGGGGTCGAGCCACGGGACGACCAGCGTCTCAACGCCGAGCGTCCGGTACCGCGCGGTCGTCTCGTTGTACGACTCCTCCAGCGCCGCAAGCCCGACGTGTGCCGCCGCCGGCGCGAGGTCGTTGCGGGTCAGCGCGTCGGCGACCGTTCCCCGGTCGGCCTCGCCGACGCGGTGGGCGAACTCCACGCCCTCGAAGGACGTGTCTCCGACGCGGTCGAGCAGTGCGGGGAGCGGTTCGTCGATGTCGCGAAGGGTGTAGAGCTGGATCGCAGTACGCGCCATGCGCGGACGGCAGCACGGAGCGTAATAAATCCCTCCGCACTGGATCGGCTGGTCAGCCCGACGCGACCTGTATGTTCCCGAGTGACACCGATACTGAGTGATGCAGACCGATTCAGAAGTCTCGCTTTTCTGAAACTCGCGGTGGTGCGGTGCTGTGCGGTCGCGGAGCGGTGCGGTTGCGGTGCGGTTGCGGTCGCAGTGCCGTGCTGTCGGCGCGCGCCGCGGCGACCCTGTGTCGCCGCGACCGCGCGAGGGAGGCGGCGGCGCGGCCGCCTGCTGTGCGGTTCCGCGGCCGCGCCGCCGCCGAGGCTGGGGAGGTACGAGGCCCGCGGTGCGGTCGCGGGGCGGTTGCGGTGTGGTGGGTGGGGCTGAAAG
>NZ_LKIR01000124.1:20622-21144 GCF_001462205.1 Haloparvum sedimenti | reverse complement strand
GCGACCGCGCGAGGGAGGCGGCGGCGCGGCCGCCTGCTGTGCGGTTCCGCGGCCGCGCCGCCGCCGAGGCTGGGGAGGTACGAGGCCCGCGGTGCGGTTGCAGTGCGGTGGGTGGGACTGAAAGGGGCAGTCGGCTCGATCCGGCCCCGACGACGTAAGCACTTGCGCCGGGCGTTGCTGAGAGGCGCAAGCGCGCAGCGAGGCGCGGCCGGTCGAGCCGACTGGGGCTTTCTGGGTGTTGCTGTCCCCAGCAGCAGGATCGACAGCAGTCACAAAAACACCCACAAGTGGTAGAAAACAGACAAAAACACACCGCTCCACTAAGTATCGGTATAGAGCATCAGCGATTCAGAAAAAGCCCGACGAACGCCGTCTCGATCAGATCGACTCGATCGTGGTGTGGTCGCCGGTGATCGCGGCCGCGTCCTCGGGCAGGAGCGCGGCGACGAGGTAGTCGGCGTACTCGCGGAGGTAGTCGACGACGGCCGCGATGCGGTCGGAGTCGATCGCCTCCATGGAGTC
>NZ_LKIR01000124.1:20310-20612 GCF_001462205.1 Haloparvum sedimenti | reverse complement strand
CGCGAGCCTGCCGAGCGAGAGTCAGCAAGTCGCAGCCCGGACCCGTCCGTCGGGCTGTGCCGAGAGACGCAACGGAACGCCCGGACCGTCTTGCCAGATAAGCACCGCAGCGGGCGGTGCTGAGAGCGAGGAGCGCAGCGAGGCGCGGCGCGGTCGAGCCGGCTGGGGCTTTCTGGATGGTGTTGTTCCACGCAGCAGAATCTGCAACAGACACAAAAACCGCGTACAGAGAGCCGGCTGGGGCTTTCTGGGTGTTGCCGTCCAGCGCAGCAGGATCTGCAGCAGTCACAGAAACACCGCCC